>CBIHPK010000320.1:0-2335 GCA_966211675.1 uncultured Myxococcaceae bacterium | reverse complement strand
CCGGTGCCCTTCGAGATCCCCGGGCCGAGGCCGCAGCCCATCCACGAGCCCGTGATCTGAGCGTCGGCCCTCACGTCCCGGCGTCGAGCGCGTCCCCTCCGCGGAAGAGATCCACCGCGCGCCAGAGGTACCAGCTCGCGACGGTGCGCCACGGCTTCCACCGGGCACCACGGCGCGCCACCGCCTCCGGGGACGGCAGCTCCCGCAGCCCGTATGCGAGCCTCACGCCGTTGCGCACGCCGTAGTCCCCCACGGGCAGCACGTCCGGTCGACCCAGGGTGAACATCAGCAGCATCTCCGCGCTCCAGCGCCCGATGCCTCGCACCGCGGTGAGCCGCTCGATGATGTCCTCCTCGCCCATCAGCGCCATCTCCTCCAGCGAGGGGATCTCGCCCGCGAGCGTCCGGGTCGCGAGGTCCCTCAGCGCGGCGACCTTCGCCCCGGAGAGCCCGGCGCCCCGCAGCGCGGCGTCCGAGAGGGAGCGCAGCACCTCCGGCGCGGGACACCCTTCGCCCCCGCCGAGCGCCGCCACGCGACCGAAGATGATCGCCGCAGCCTTGCCCGTGAGCTGCTGGTAGACCACCGCCCGGGCGAGCGACTCGTAGCTGCTCGAGGTCTCCGAGCGGGTGAGCGCGAAGGGGCCCACCTTGGCGATGAGGGCGCCCATCACCGGGTCCTTCGCCGAGAGGGCCGCGGTCGCCGCCGACGCGTCGAAGTCCGCATCCCCGACGCGCACCACCAGCGAGCGCAGCTCGTCGGAGAGGGCGGCCCCCTCGCGAGCGAGCAGCCGGGCCTTGGAGCGCAGGCCCCCGTACGCCGAGAAGCCGCCCGTCCCCCCCCTCGCGGCCATCACCCGATGGCACGGGACGACCACCACGAAGGGGTTCTTCGCCATGGCCGTTCCGACCGCGCGCGACAGCGTCGGGGAGCCCAGCTCACCGGCGAGCTCGCCGTAGCTCACCGTCTTCCCGGGGCCCACGCGGCGGGCCCGATCATACACCTTCTGGTAAAACGGCGGCACCGCGCTCATGTCGAGGGTGATGCCCGAGAGGTCCTCCTGGCCGTGCTCGAAGTGGCGCTGGAGCTGCTCGATGGCGGCGGCCACCGGAGGCGGAGGCGCGGCGAGCGGAGAGCGCCCGGCGGCCTGCGTGTGAAGGCGCTCGACGGTGCGATCGTCGGTCGCCTCGGGGAACTGCACCACGGTGATCCCGCGGTCGCTCCAGGCGACGCCCGCGCGGCCGAGCACCGTGTCGAAGAGGCAGTGGCCGATCGCGGCTCCCATCGGTGGACCTACCGCTGCCCGGCGCGCTGGAGGGCCTGCTCGACCTCGGTCCGGCTGACCGGCCGGCAGGGCGTGCCGGGCGGATGGTTGTGGACGAGGTACACGCCCGGAGCGAGCCCCGCGGTGGCGCCCATCGGAGCGGGAGCGGCGGCCATCGGCGCAGCCGGAGCCGGCGCGGCGGCGGAGGGCGCAGGCGCGCGCATGGGCGCGGGCGACGGAGCGGGCGGCATCGCCGTGACGGGCAGCGGGGCGCCGGCCCTGGGGATGTGGGGGAGGTGCGGGGGATCGATGAGGGTGGGTTCGAGCGACAGAGCGCCGCCGGCGTCGCGCGCGACCGGAGGCGGAGGCGGAGGGTCGTGCGGCGGCGGAGGATTGGGGGCGTAGCGGGGCCCGCTCGACTGGCAGGCGCCGAGGAGGGTCGCCAGCGCGGGGAGCGTGGTGGTCACCAGGGAGGGGCGGGGCGATCGCTTCATGCGAGGCATCCGACACGCCCCGTGCGGGGCTGTCAACGCGAGGCCCCGGCGGCGCCATTGACGGGGCGGGAGGTCCGCGCGATCACTCCCGGCGATGCACCCCAACGCCGCGCTGATCGACGAGTTCTACAAGGCCTTCGCGGCGGGCGACGCCGAGCGGATGGCCGCCTGCTACCACCCCGACGTGCACTTCAGCGACCCGGTGTTCACCGACCTGCGCGGAGAGCGCGCGGGCAACATGTGGCGCATGCTCGCCTCGCGCGCCAAGGACTTGAAGATCGTCCACTCGGACGTCTCCGCGGACGACCGCGAGGGCCGAGCGCACTGGGAGGCGGACTACACCTTCGGCGCCACCGGGCGGCCGGTGCACAACGTCATCGACGCGCGCTTCACCTTCCGCGACGGCAAGATCATCCGCCACGTCGACACCTTCGACCTGCACCGCTGGGCGGGCATGGCGCTCGGCCTCACGGGCAAGCTCCTCGGCTGGCTGCCGCCGGTGCAGAACGGCATCCGCAAGAAGGCCCTCGACGGCCTCGACGCCTGGACCGCCCGGCGCTCCTGACCGACCCGATTGTTG
>CBIHPK010000319.1:0-2341 GCA_966211675.1 uncultured Myxococcaceae bacterium | reverse complement strand
GCTGATCGCACCGCGACGACGCCCGGTGGGTCCGACCGGCGGGGGGCCTCAAGCCCTCCGGATCGTCGGCTTTCCTATCCCCCCAGAAAGGTGCGCGGGCACTGGTGGTCAGGCGGCTGGCTTTCGATTGCCACGGACGCGGAGGGTCGCCAGGGTGGCGACGGCCGGGGGCGTGTCCACGGAGGAGCGGGCCGCCGGCGGAGGGACGCACATGGTGGACGAGAAGAAGGGGAAGCGGTCCGACGGCTCGAAGTCTGCGGCCGTCGACGCGGACGGGTTTCCCGAGACCACGGAGGTCGCGACGCTCCGGAGCGCGGGTCGGGAGGTGCTCACGGCGCTCCGACAGCTCAACGAGCGGCTGCGCCCGCTGGCGGTGAAGCTCAACGACGAGGAGCGGAGGAGCGGCGTGGGCAAGCTGCTCAAAGGCGAGGCCGCCGAGCTCCTGAAGGTGGCGCGCTACGCGATGGACAACCCCGCGCTGGTGAAGGGCTTCGCGGGCAAGGACGGCGGCGTCGACCCGAAGGTCTTCGAGGGCGACGCGCTCGCGGCGCACCTGGCCGTGCACGAGGCGGCGCGGTCGCTGCGCGACGAGGTCGAGGTCGAGACGAAGGAGATGCTCTCGCTGCTGGGCGACCTGGCGATCCACCGCGGCGTGCTGGCGCGCCCGGTGCTGCTCGGGGTGTACAAGCTCTTCGCGCAGGTCGCGCAGAACGACACCGCGGTGCATGGAGCGCTCAAGTCGGTGTTCGAGTTCTTCGACCGGCCGGCGGGGAAGGTGGCGGAGACGAAGGACGGCGCGCAGAAGCCTGGCTGACGGCGCGAACACCCCGAACGGGTACGTGAATCCATGGGGTGGGGGACGTCCCTGGATGTCCCCCACCGCGTGGATGGATGGGGTGGGGGACGTCCCGGGAGGCGGGGAGGGGCATCGACGGAGGTCGCGGTGGCGGAGCGCGGAGTGTGGATCCGCGGGTTCCGTTGCGTCGCGATGGGTATGATCATACTCTGGCGCATACCGCAGCGGAGGCATCGGATGGCGACGACCGAACGTGTGACCGTGACCCTGCCGGTCGAGCTCGTCGAAGGCATCGACCGGCTCGAACGCAACCGCAGCCGTTTCATCGCGGAGGCCGTCGAGCACGAGCTCCTGCGGCGCCGCCGGGCGGAGCTGCTCCGCTCGGTGAGGCACCCGCACCCGGAGGCCGCCGAGATGGCCGATGCGGGCCTCGCGGCGTGGGGCGCGGGCCTCCCCGCCGAGGACGACGGCCTCGTGGACATGACAGTCGGGAAGCCGGTGCGCTGGGTCGAGGGGCAGGGCTGGGTCGAGGAGTCTGCGTGAAGATCGAGCGCGGGACGATCGTCCTGGTCGAGCTCGATCCGACCGTGGGCCATGAGCAGCGCGGCGTGCGCCCCTGCGTCGCGGTCAGCGACCCGGTCGTGAATGCCGATCAGCGCTTTCCGCTCATCGCGGTCGTCCCCATCACCGGCACGCCCGGCGAGGGCGCGCTCTACCCGGCGCTCTCGCCGGGCAAGAGCGGCCTCACGAAGACGTCGTTCGCCCTCATCGACCAGCTGCGGTCGATCGACAAGCGGCGCATCCGGCGGGTGTTCGGGCGCGTGACGCGGGACGAGCTCACGGCGGTAGACCAGGGGCTCGCGCTGTTCCTGGGACTGGCCGGGGAGCCGTAGGGCTGGGGCGGTCGCTCGTCGTCAAAGGACAGATATCCCAACGCGGCAGGCACCTCGAACCTGTGGTCCCCCTCCGGAGGGATCGACGGCCTTGCGGCGAAGCTCCCAGCCCGTAGTACGCGCTGCCTGGGAGCTCACCTGGCGGCGCAGGCGCGCTGAATCCGGTCAGCTGGCAACGAGCTCAATCCAGCGGAGCCGCGGTCGGTGGCGGCCACCCGCAGGAGCTGTATGGATCGGGCGCTACGTCGACCGGTGTGGACGTGTGCCCGGGCCCGCTGGGGCGTTGGAATTCCTACTCCCCCTCGAAGCCTCTCAGGAGGATGGCGTAGCGCTGTTACGCCGCGGGAGAGAGTGAGGACGCAAGCCGCAGGGCGGCCGGTCTACCCGCGCCCCGCGGCGACCGGTGCCGGCGCGGCGTGCACCCGTCGGTCGCCTGCCGTCGCCCCTCCGGGCGCAGGAGACCTGCACTGGGATTCGGAGTACGAGCGCGAGGCCGTCCGCGAGGAGTCCCCGGTATGACCGCGAGGCTGTCCGCGAGGAGTCCCCGGTACGAGCGCGAGGCCGTCCGCGAGGAGTCCCCGGTACGAGCCCGAGGCCGTCCGCGACCAGAGCCAGACCCCAGCCCGTAAGGGCGGGGGCGCGACCTACCACG
>CBIHPK010000318.1:0-2625 GCA_966211675.1 uncultured Myxococcaceae bacterium | reverse complement strand
GTGCCCGAGAGCCCGCGGTGGCTGCTGATGCACGGGTACATCCGCGAGGCGGCGGGGTCATCGCCGAGCGGCTCACGGTGGCCGAGGTCGAGATCACCGTCACGGGCGTCGTCGGGGCCCGCCACGTGCTCCATGTGCTGCTGCGCCGCTACCCCCGCCGGACGGCGCTCGGCTTCGCCATGATGATCGCGCAGGCCTTCTGCTACAACGCGATCTTCTTCAGCTACGGGCTCATCCTGCAGCGCTTCCACCACGTGCGCGCCGACCGGGTCGGGCTGTACGTGCTGCCCTTCGCCGCGGGCAACTTCCTCGGGCCGCTGCTCCTCGGGCCGCTCTTCGACCGCTGGGGGCGACGCGTGATGATCCCGCTGACGTACGCCGCCTCCGGGGCGCTGCTGATCGCGACCGGCGCGCTCTTCCTCGGCGGGCGCCTCGACGCGGCGACGCAGACGCTCTCCTGGTGCGCGGTGTTCTTCTTCGCGTCGGCGGCGGCGAGCTCGGCCTACCTCACAGTGAGCGAGCTGTTCCCCGTGGAGATCCGCGGCGTGGCGATCGCCATCTTCTACGCCGTCGGAACCGCCGGCGGCGCCGTCGCGCCATCGCTCTTCGCGCGCATCGTCGAGGGCGGCGACCCCTCGCGGCTCTTCGCCGGGTACGCCTTCGCGGCGGCGCTCATGCTCGCGGCCGCGGTCATCGCGCGGCGGCTCGGGGTCCCCAGCGAGGGTCGCTCGCTGGAGGAGCTCACGCGCGACGAGGGCTGAGCCGCACGTAACCGGGCCTCGCTGGAGCAGGCGTGATAGATCCTCACGGACGACATCACGGCAAAGGGTGCAACCTCCGGTTGCAGGACAACGGATGGTCGGGCCGCCATCTCCACCGGATGAACTCCGGGGAGATCACGCATGCCCACGTTCCTTGGACTCCCAACCACTTTCTTGCGATGGGGATGTATGGCTCCTCAATCGGTGAGGGTCACGCTGCCATCGAGGGGAGCGTCGCTGGGAGCTGAGCGACGATCTTGAGCCCGCCGAAATACATCCTGGTGATCGACGACGAGCCGGACGCGCTCGCCATGCTCGCGGCATTGCTCGCCGGGGAAGGTCATCGCGTCGCCACCGCGCGAAACGGAGCCGAGGCGATCGAGCGGCTCTGTGATCCTGGTCCGCCTCCCGACGTGATCCTGCTCGACCTGGAGATGCCGGGGATGAACGGATACGAGTTTCGTGACCTCCAGCGGAGGTACCTGCGGTGGGCGACGATCCCGGTCATCGTGCTCGGTGGATTCATCCCAACGGATCGGCTCCAGGCGTTGGACGCGGCGGCTGTGCTCGCCAGGCCTGTCGCGGTGGGGTCCCTCCTGGCTGCCGTCGATCGGGTCTGCAGACGAGGCGCGGGCGCCGGGTGATGCCGCGAGGACGCCTCAGCTGGACGAAGTCGAACGGCAGGCGTCCGGTGTAGCGGGCTTCGGTCGTTGACGGCCAGCGTCGGCCCTTCCAGTACAGCAGCGCGCAGAGCAGCAGCACCCCCACGTTGAGTACCGCCCACGCCAGCCCGCCGTTGCGGTACACGGGCTGGTTGCCCTTCGGCGTCACCGGTCCCGGGAAGCGGGCACCCGGGAGGGTCCAGAGCAGCACCGCCTGGAAGAGCGCCCACGCCAGCACCGTGCGCAGCCCCGTCAGCGACGGGAGCGGAAACTCCAGGGCGAAGGTCGCCGCGTCGAAGTCCCGGATGAAATCGCGCGCCGATCCGCCGTGGTGATCAACGACCACCCAAGGGACCTCCGTGAGGAAGGGCGTCAGGACCATTGGCATCAACGGCCCCAGCGTCAGCCGTCGGAAGCCCCCATCGACCTCCGCGCCTCGGCGGCTGCGTGAAGACGACGTCGAAGTAGCGCCTCGGGTCGCCCGCCATCGCCGCCGCCGGTCGCTCCGAAGCGCTGCGCCAGAGTCGCTTGTCGCGGCGGGGCTCACGCTGTTCGGCGTCGGCCTCTCCTTCGCGACACCCCTGGATGACGCGCCGCCGCGTCCTCGCCCCGGACGTCCGGCTCCGCCTGGGGCGGTTCCGCCGTCCCCGGCGCCTGCGAGCCCGGCGGAGCTGCCGTTCGACCCCGTCGACAACCCGACCGCGACGATCGGCGAGCGCTTCGCCTATCCGCTCGGTCTGGGGGGCTACCAGGTGCCCATGCGCTTCGACCTCCCCGCGGCTGATCCGACGACCGCCGCCGGGTCGCTCGTCTCCGCGAAGCTCGAGCTCGACATCGAATTGCGCATCATCCCCGAGAAGGTGCGGCGCACCGAAGGCACCTGGTTCGACGGCGTGCTCTCGGGGACGACCTGGGCCCCCGTACCGGGTTCCTGCGTTCATCTCCCGCGACCTCTCCGGGCGCGACGTGGGCCTCACCGAAGCGGTCACCCGCTGTTGCAGGGAGCAGCGCGGGGCGCTGGCGAGGGTCGTCTCCCTCGCCCGGTTCCGGCCTGCGCTCGAAAGCGCGCCGCAGGGGGTGAAGGAGGGGGTGAAGAGCCGCTCGGCCTGAGCTTTTCTTCGGTGCGGGCAGTAGGACTTGAACCTACGACTTCGACCGTGTGAAGGTCGCACTCTACCGCTGAGTTATGCCCGCAGCGGGAC
>CBIHPK010000317.1:0-2820 GCA_966211675.1 uncultured Myxococcaceae bacterium | reverse complement strand
TGCCTTGGGGTGAGGGGCGCGCGGCAGCGCGGGGTGGGGGCACTCGACCACCACCACGGCGTCGCAGGTGTCTCCCGTCCCCCCGCCGGGCGTCAACGATCGAGCCGTCGCCGTTGCCCCTGCGCGCTCGACCGTGCTTCGCTGCGCCGCGCAAGCGATGTCCACCGAACCTCCCTCCGACCCCGCCGCCTCCTCTGGCGTGACGCCCACCATCCACGGCCGCGGGGTCGAGCGCCTCGACGCCGTCGTCGACCTCGTGCACGCCCTCGCCCGACCGCGTCCGCTCACGGACCTGCTCGACGAGGTCCCGCGTCGCGTCGCGGCCGTCTTCCGCAGCGACGTGTGCTCGCTCTACCTCCGCGAGGGCGACGGGCTGGTGATGCGCGGCAACGTGGGCTTCACCACCAGCGCCCTCGGCGAGGTGCGCCTCGGCGTCGGCGAAGGCCTCGTCGGCATGGCGGTCGAGTGCCTCCGCCCGGTCTCCGCCGACATCGCCCCCGACCACGAGCGCTTCCGAGCCTTCTCCATGCTGGGCGAGGAGCGCTTCCCGGCCTTCCTCGCGGTGCCCGTCCCGGGCCCCCACGGGTCCGCCGGAGCGCTCGTGGTGCAGCGCCGCCAGGACGCCTACTCCGCCGCGGACGTCGAGCTGCTCATGGCCCTCGGGGGCGCCATCGCCCCGCTGCTGGAGCGCGCCCGCATCGTCGCGAGCGGCCCCACCACCGCCCACCCTCGCGCCGCCGGAACCCGCCGCGTCACCATCCCCGGGCGCTCCCTGGTCGCGGGCCGCGCGCTGGGCATCCTGTCCGCCGTCCAGCGCCCCTCTCCGCGCGCCTCGAGCGCCGACGCGAGGCCCGGCGCCCGCGACCAGTCCAAGGCCCTGGAGCGGGCCCTCCACGCCTGCGACGCCACGCTCGACCTGCACTCGCGAGCGGCCGAGCGGCGGGGCATGGACGCGGGCTTCCTCACGCTGTCACGAACGATCCTCGACGACGGCCGGCTGCGCGAGCGCACGCTGGAGCTCGCGAAGGGCCGAGGCCTGGGACAGGCGCTGGCGCAGGTGGCGCGAGAGGCGACGAGGGCGGCGCGCATCACGGACGTGCCGCTGCTCACCGAGCGGGCGATGGAGATGTCCGAGCTCTGCGACGCGCTGCGGGTGATGCTGGTCCACGAGGAGACCCCGGCGGTGCCGAAGGGGGCCGTGTGGGTCGGCGAGACGGTGACGGTGTTCGAGCTGCTGCTGGCGGCGCGCTCGCACCCGGCGGCGCTGGTGCTCTCCGGCCCGGTGCCCGCAGGGAAGGTGCGCTCCATCGTGGAGCTCATCGGCGTGCCCGCGGTCTGCGAGGCCGCGGGGATCTACAACTGGGCGAGCGACGGCGACGTGGCCCTGGTCGACGGCGACCACGGCCTGGTGCGGGTGAACCCCTCGCGGCGCGAGCGCGACGAGGCCCGCGTCGAGCGCGGCGGACCGTCGGGCGAGGACGGCGCTCCGGGGGCGTAGGCCCGGGGTAGAAGCGATAGGGTCTTCAACCCGCCGCGCCCTCTCGTGCGAGAGTCTCTCCCCGGATGCACACCGAGAGACCGCTCACCGCGCTGGAGACGCAGCTCCGCGACTACGCCATGACCCTCCCGGAGGCCTCCGAGGATTTCCCCTGGGGGGAGCGGGTCATCAAGGTTCGCAAGAAGATCTTCCTCTTCCTGGGTCAGTCCGACGAGGCGACGCGCATCGGCGTGAAGCTCCCCATCTCCGGCGAGGAGGCGCTCTCCATGCCCTTCGTCGCCCCGACGGGCTACGGCCTCGGGCGCAGCGGCTGGGTCACCGGCCACTTTCCTCCGCGTGACATCCCCCCCACGGCCACGCTCCTCGCCTGGATCGAGGAGAGCTACCGCGCCGTCGCCCCCGCAACCCTCGTCCGCTCGCTTGTGAAGCCTCCCGCCAAGGGCTGATCATCGCGCCTGTGATGGCGCCACGCTCCGCTCGCCTCGCGATCGCCCTGCTCGCCGCGGCGCCGCTCACCCGCTGCTCGGCGGACGTCGACTCCGTCGGCCAGACCGCGGAGCCCATCGTGGTGTGCGCCCGCGGCGAGACCGTGGAGGGCGTCGACGTGTCCGAGTACCAGGGCCGCTCCATCGACTGGGGCGCCGTCCACGCCTCGGGCCGGCAGTTCGCCATCGCCCGCATCGGCGACGGGCTCTACCGCGACCCGACCTTCGCCTCGAACTGGGCGGGCATCCGGGCGGCCGGGATGATCCGCGGCGCGTACCAGTTCTATCGCCCCAACCGCGACGCCAACGCGCAGGCCGACATCGTCTGCGCCGCCCTCGGCCGCCTCGGACCGGGCGAGCTCCCGGCCATGCTCGACCTCGAGGCCGACAACGGCGTCTCCCCGGCGGGCATCCGCGCCTCCATCGACACCTGGATCGCCCGCGTCCGCGAGTGCACCGGCAAGACCCCGCTCATCTACACCGCCGGGTGGTTCTGGAACCCGCACGTCGCCAGCGCCGACTACGGCGGATACCCCCTGGTGGTGGCCGCCTACGGGCCTCGCTGCCCCGACCTCCCGCTCGGCTGGGGCGACTGGACCATCTATCAATACTCCGACGGCGAGGAGCGCTACACGCCCGGCGTCGGGGTGGTCCCGGGCATCGGCCAGAGCGTCGACCGCGACCGCTTCAACGGCTCGCTCGCGGACCTTCAGCGCTTCGTCCAGAGCAACCGCCCCCCCATCGGATACCTCGACCACACCGGCTGCGACGCCATCGCGGGCTGGTCCATGGACCCCGACGCGCCCGCCAACGTCATCGACGTCCATCTCTACATCG
>CBIHPK010000316.1:0-3175 GCA_966211675.1 uncultured Myxococcaceae bacterium | reverse complement strand
GGTTGCAGGCCCGCTCGCGGGCCGTCCGCAACCGCGGAGTGGGCGCTCTCTCACGAGACGCTCAGCTCCAGGACGACCTTGCGTGAGCCGTCATCAACATTCCGGGAAGGATCAGGGTTGAAGACCCGCGGCAACGATGGAGGGCGATGCCATCCACCGGAAGCCCGCGTTCGCGGGCTTTTCATCGTGTCGTTCGAGTACCCCAAGCGTTGCCGCGGGTCTTCAACCCGCGGACGCGGGGCGCAGCGACCGGACATCATCACCGGCCGTCTGCTTCAGGGGCAGCGGCGGGGCGTGAGCGGCATCGGGGTGAAGTCCGGGTGCGCGAAGTCGAAGACGCCCGTGAGGCTGCCCGCGCGGCTGTCTCTCGCGTGGCGGTCGCGGGCGCTCAGCCGGGGGAGGCCGAACACGTCCTCGATGAGCCTCGGCACGGAGGCCTGCTCGGCGACGCCGTGGAAGACGAAGGGGCGCGCCGGGTCGGCGCTGCGGCGGGTGTACGGCGAGACCACGATGAGCGGGACGCGGAAGCCCAGGTGCACGTGGTCGCCGTTGGCGCAGCGCTCCTGCGGCGGCGCGACGTGGTCGTAGAAGCCGCCCCAGTCGTCGTAGGTGAGCAGGATGGCGGTGTCGCGCCAGTGGGGTCCGGCCATGACGGCGTTGACGACCTGCGTGGCGAAGGACTCGCCCTCGCAGAGGCCGCTGGGAGGGTGCTCGCCCGCGGCGCCGCCCACGTGGGCGACGATCAGGTTGGCCTGGCGCCCGGCGCGCAGGTCCGAGAGCAGCGTCCCCTGGCTGGAGGCGTGGCGCTCGAACTCGGCGCGGTCGCGGGTGATGCCCCGGGCCATGGCGAGCGGCGACGACACGAAGCCCGACGCGCTGGCGCTGGCGTAGACGCGCCAGGAGAGCGCCGAGGGGAAGGCGTCGACCACCGTGGGGACGTCGAAGCAGGGCGCCGCGGGGCGCGCGGCGATGGCGCAGGTGTCCTGGTTGATGACCTCGACGGTGGCGCCGCTCGCGAAGCAGCCGGAGCCGCGGTCGCAGGAGGTGCCCGGGCAGTCGGGGTTGTTGATGATCGGGACCTGCGCGGTCCAGAAGGCGAAGTGGCCCGGGGAGCTGCCGGTGAGGGTGGTGGTGAAGAAGTGGTCGCAGAGGACGTAGCGCCGCGCGTACTGCCAGTAGTTGGGGATCTGCGACTCGGCGTAGTGAAGGAAAGGCCCTAACGGGTTGTGCGTGTCCGAGTGGAGCTGGGCGTTGCGGTCGAACCAGTTCATGCGGCCGCCGTGGAAGGCCATGGTGGCGCCGTCGTGGTTGTGACGGATGTCCCCGGGGAGGTCGCCGTCGGGGGCGCGGCGGAGCGCCACGCGAGAGCCGTCCGAGCGCAGCCCGGTGGTGGCGCTCTCGGCGCCGGGGAAGCCCGAGAACATCGAGTCGAAGGTGCGGTTCTCGCGAATGAGCACCACCAGGTGATGGATCGGCGTGGGGAAGCGCGGACCCCCTCCCGCGTCGGAGACATCGGGGCCCACGTCGACGCGCGCTCCCGCATCGACCGCGACGTCCGCCGGTCGTGGCGCATCGACCACGACGTCCATCGGCCGGGGCGCATCGACAGCAACGGGCGCGTCGAGGGGAGCGGCCACGTCGATGGGAGCGGCCACGTCGATGGGAGCGGGCGCGTCGTCCGTCGCCTCGTCGGCCGCGTCCGTGCCCTCGCCCTGGTCCTTGTCCTGCGCGTCGATCCACTCGATCGCGTCGTCGTCTCCGGCGTCCTCTTCCGCCGCGGGGGCGGAGTCGTCACAGGCCTGTAGCAACAAGGGCATCAACATCGGCAGCCAGCGGCGCATGGCTCCGACCGTAGCCCCGAGGCGCCCCGGACCCAAGGCGCCCGCTCCACGGAAATCACCGCGTGCTAGCGTCGCCGGGTGCGACCGCTCCGCGCCATCGACGGCACCTCCCTCGTGCTCCCCGGCTGGGTGAGCGCCCACTCCCACGCCTTCCAGTACGGCCTGCGCGGCCACACGCAGCGCGCCCCGGGCGAGAGCGGCACCTTCTGGTCGTGGCGCGAGGCGATGTTCTCCCTGGCCGACTCGCTCACCCCGGAGTCCCTCGCGGCGGTGTCGCGCGACGCCTTCCGCGCGCTCTACCGGTCGGGGGTGCGGTGCGTGGGGGAGTTCCATTACGTGCATCACCAGCGGGGGGGCGCGGCCTACGCGCAGCGCACGCTGCTGGCCGACGTGGTGGTCGAGGCCGCCCTCGCGGAGGGTCTGCGGGTGACGCTGCTGCGCGTGGCCTACGCGCGGGCGGGCCACGGGCGCCCTCCGGAGGGGGCGCAGCGGCGCTTCAGCGACCCGGACGTCGACGACGTGCTGCGCGACCTCGACGCGCTGCGGGCGCGCTGGGGCGCCGACGCTCGGGTGAAGATCGGCGTGGCGCCGCACTCGGTGCGGGCGGTGCCGAGGGAGTGGTTGGGGCCGCTCAGCGAATACGCGACGAGGTATTCGCTGCCGCTGCACATGCACGTGGCGGAGGTGATCGGCGAGGTGGAGTCGTGCCTGGCCGAGCACGGCCGCCGACCGGTCGAGCTGCTCGCCGAGGCGGGCGCCCTGGGCGAGCGCTTCGTGGCGGTGCACGCGACCAACCTGGCGCCGCACGAGGCGAGGCTGCTAGGCGAGGCGGGGGCCTTCGCGTGCCTGTGCCCGACCACCGAGCGCGACCTGGGCGACGGGCTCGCGGACATCGCGGCGCTGCGCGAGGCGGGCGTGCGGCTCTGCGTGGGCATCGACTCGCACGTGGTGACCGACCCGGTGGAGGAGATGCGAGCGCTGGAGACGCACGAGCGGCTGCGGCTGCGGCGCAGGGTGACCTTCGCGGGCGCGGAGGGGCGCACGCTGGCCGAGCAGCTGCTGGTGGAGGGCAGCGCCCACGGCGCGCTCGCGTGCGGCTGGGACGCGGCGGTGCGGGGCCGAGAGACGGCGTGGGACGCGGACACGGTCATCGACCTGGAGTCGGCTCCGCTGCGGGGCGTCGCGCCGGAGCGGGCGCTCGACGCGCTGGTGTTCAGCGGGCACCCGGGCTGCGTGCGGGGCTGAGCGAGGTCTGCCTCCTCATCGCAGGAGTTCGGAGGGGTTGAGGCGTGTGCCCCCACCCGCGCTGCCGCGCGCCCCTCGCCCCAAGGCAG
>CBIHPK010000315.1:0-3284 GCA_966211675.1 uncultured Myxococcaceae bacterium | reverse complement strand
GCTTTTCCGGCGCGCTGATGGCGATCTCCTGGAGCCTGACCGCAATTCTCGTTGCGAGCCTGCGCTCACATGATCTGCGCGTGAAGCTCACCCAGATCGGGCCGGCACTTCTCAGCCTCGGACTTGTCGGCCTGACGATCGCGGTCGCCATCGACGAATTCCGGCTGGTCTTTCCGAGCCAGATCGCGATTGGCGCCGGCTTCGGCATCTCCGCCCGCCCCAGCGTCCCGGAGCGGGGCCTCGCGCGGCATCGGGCGGCGATCGAGGCCCCGACGCCCGCGGCCGCCGTGGCGACGCCGCCCCCCGCGGCCGATCCCACCCCGCCTCCGCCCGCGGCCGATCCCACCCCGCCTCCGGTCGCTGCGGCGACGCCCCCCGCGGCCGATCCGACCCCTCCGACCCCTACCCCCACCGAGCCGGCTCCCGCGGTCGCTCCGGAGCCCGCTCCGGTCGCCGCCGCGGTCCCTGCCGTGGTCGCTCCCGCGCCGACTCCGACGCCTCCTGCGCCGGTCGCCGCGCCGACGGGGCAGACGCCTCAGCAGCTGCTCGCCGCGGCCCGCTCCTTCCGCGGTCCCTTCGCCGGGAAGCTGGCGGCCTACAACGCGTACTTCGACGCGAACCCCGCCGACGATCGCACCATGACCACCTACGCGATGAGCCTCGCCGAGAGCGCGCACAACGCCGAGGCCGAGGCGGTCGCCAACCGTGCGGTCACGGCCAACCCGCGCAGCGGCCAGGCGTGGTTCGTCCTCGCGTACGCTCGCTCGCAGCAGCACAACCGGGAGGGCGCCGCGGAGGCGCGCACCCGCTGCATCGCCATCGGCGGCACCTGGGCCAACGAGTGCCGCGCCATCCGCTGACCGCCTCCCTCGCTCTTACCCCTTCAGGTATGGATCACGGCGTCCGGGGGTAGCGTCGGTTGCCCGGCGCGACCGCCACGCGGATGCCCTCGTTGCGCCCGCCGCTGTCGCAGCGGCCGTTGACGAAGAGCCACGTCCGCAGCGACCCGTCGGACCACGTCGAGGGCGCGGCCACGGAGGGATCGACCCGGTTGGTGAGCGCCGCCGCCTCCGAGCGGGTGAAGTGCACCCCGTCGAAGGAGCCCGCGAGGCCGACCGCCCGGTTGAAGCTGCTGCCGCCGTCGAGGGCGAAGGGCGCGCTGCGGGCGGAGAAGAACAGTCGGTAGAGCGTGCGACCGGCGAGGCTGTCCTCGGCGCGCAGCGAGGGGTCACCCACGGCGCCGGAGGCGTAGCCCACGACGCCGGCGTCGCGGGCGTCGTCGCCGGGGGCCAGCAGCGACTCGCGACGGGCGGTGCGCTCGTCCGCGTCGACTCGTCGGAGGGGAGCGCCGGGCGCCGCGGCCGTCGCCGACCAGATCGCTCCGGCGCTCTCGTAGGCGACCATCACCGAGTCGTCGGGGCGCACCACCAGGGTCGGCGATCGCAGCGGCGTGGTCTCGCCCGCGCCTGCGTCCGCGGCGAGCCACGGAGCCTCCGAGGAGCGCCACGTCCTGCCGTCGGCGCTGGTCGCGAGGCCGAGGCCCGCGGCGGTGTCGAAGACCATCGCGAAGCCGTCGCGGGTGGCCGCCACGTCCGGCGCCCCGACGCCCTCGCCGTGCCACGCGAGGGAGGGGGCGAGCACCTCCTCGGGCGCGGCTTCGAGGCGTCGGCCGTCGACCACGATCGCGCGGCGGATGGTGCGGCGCGCGCCCTCGCGACGGGTGAAGTAGAGCGCGACGCGGTGCGGGTCGAGCGAGAGCGCGGCCGGGTCGGAGAGGGCGACGGACTCCTCGCGCACCAGGCACAGGCCCTCGGAGAGCTCCTCGCTGTCGAGCAGGCGGTAGGGGCCGCCGCGACCGGCGGGCAGGTCCGTGTCGCCGCCTCCGGGCGACGCGAGGGTGCCGCAGCCGGCGAGGAGCGCGAGGCCGAACGAGAGCGCACCGCGGGCGGTCATTCGAAGCCCACGGCGAGGGTGGTGCCGACGTTGAGCACGTTGCCCGTGGCGACGTAGTCCCCGACCGGGTCGTTGGGGTCGGCCTTCACGATCGAGCGCGAGGAGAGGAGCTGCATCGCGGCGTGGACGTCGAGGGAGATGGTCCCGGGGAGGAGCGCGCCGAGGCGATGGAGCGTGAGGCCGAGGCCGAAGGCCGCGACGTGGCGCGAGGCGTCGATGAAGTTGGTCACGCCCGCCTGCGAGGGCACCGGGGTCGGGTCGAAGTGGTAGCCGAGCCGGAAGGCGAGCGAGTGGCGGCTCACGGGGATCAAGAGCTCGAGGCCGACTCGGGGGACGACCGTGTCGTGGAAGCGCATCGCCTCGCGCGCGGCGGGCTGCGGCACCGAGGGCTGGCGCAGCCCCGGGACGCCCGCGGGGATCGTGAGGTCGAGCGCCACGTCGAGCGAGGCCGTGGGGTTCTCGTAGCGCGACCACTGCACCCACATGAGGTCGGCCATCACGCGAAACGCCGGGGTCATGCGCCACACCGCGCCCAGCACCACCTGCCGCGGCTGAAACGCCGTCAGCACGTGCGAGCGCAGCCCGTAGTGGCCGGGGATCACCAGCGCCCTCGGGTCGTTGATGCCGCCGACCACGATCTGTCCCTGGAGGTTGGCGTCGAGGGCCGTGTCGAGCCTGAACTCGTCGCGAAACGCCGCGCCCAGGGTCACGTTCGCGGGCAGGTCGACCTGCGCTCCGGCCTGGAGGTAGCGCACCGCGGTGAGGTCGGCGTCTACGCCGTGGGTGAGGGCGCTGTTGGCGGGCTGCGTGGCGGAGATGCGGCCGGAGATGTCGAAGCCCCCACGGGTCGAGGCCATGAAGACCATGCCGACCCCGAGGCGCAGCCAGCGCCACGGGGAGATGGCCAGGCTCGCCGCGATGTAGAGCCGCTGGAGCCGCACGGAGTAGAGCTCCCAGCGAGGCTGCGTCTGCGTGAGGGCGCGCACCTGCGAGAGGCGCTCGTCGGGGACGTGCACCGCGAGGCCGAAGGCGAAGGGCAGGCGGAAGATGTGACCCGGGGCGGCGAGGCCTCCGACGAAGCCATGCGAGGCGTCGACCTGGTTGTCGCGCCCGTCGGTTTGGAGCGAGGGCGAGGCGTAGAGGTAGCCGAGCTCGGCGCGGAAGGCGCGCAGCCGGGCGAGGCCCGCGGGGTTGTAGTAGCCCGCGGAGACGTCGCCGACGTCGGCGGTGACCGCGCCCCCGAGCGACGTGGACCGCGAGAGGAAGCCGTACATGTCCAGCGGGTTGGCGCGCGCCCCGGAGGGAGCGAGGGCGAGGGCGAGGGCGAGGGC
>CBIHPK010000314.1:0-3420 GCA_966211675.1 uncultured Myxococcaceae bacterium | reverse complement strand
CCCGGTGCGGGCCGTGGCGTGGCCGCAAGCCGCGCGGAGGGTCGGCGGGGGTCGGGGTGGAGATGTTCCCGTACGACCTGCAGGCGGCGCCGTGAGCGAGGCGCCGGGCGCGTGATAACGTCCGCGCCCCGATGAGCAACACCACCCGCAGCTGGAAACTCGATGGGTACGGGCCGGACGCCAAGGCCGCCCTCGCCGGAGCCCAGAGCCTCGCCGACGAGCGCTCGCACGCCGAGGTCGAGACGCTACACCTCCTCTTCCGACTGCTGGACCGCGACCCGCTGGTGCAGAAGGCCTTCGAGCTCGCGGGCGTCGACCCGGGCGACCTGATGTTCGAGGTCGAGGCGGTGCTGCGGAAGATCCCGCAGGTGCCGGGGGCGGTGGCCTTCCTCTCGCCCCGCCTGCTGGGGCTGACCGCGCGCGCGGAGTCCGAGGCGTCGAGGGACGCGAGCCCGGTGCGGGTGCGCCACCTGCTCATCGCGATCGTCAACGAGGTCACCGGGCTCACCGGGGCGGTGCTGCGCGCGCTCGACGTGGACGAGCCGAAGGTGCGCGCCGCGCTCAAGACCCTGCCCGACTCCATGGCCTCGACCGAGGGGGTGGCGGGGCCGAGCGTTCCGACGCCGGGCGGCGGCGGAGGCAGCGGCGGCGGGGCGACCGGCGACGTGCTCGCCCGCTACACCCGCGACCTCATCGCCGAGGCCTCCAAGGACCGCTTCGACCCCATCGTCGGGCGCGACGTGGAGCTGCGGCGACTGCTCCAGGTGATCGCGCGGCGGCAGAAGAACTCCCCCGTGCTCGTGGGCGAGGCGGGCGTCGGCAAGCGGGCCATCGTGTACGCGCTCGCGGCGCGCCTCGCGCGCGGGGACGTCCCGGCGCCGCTGCGCAAGAAGCGGCTGATGCAGCTCGACCTGGGGCTGCTGGTGGCGGGCGCCCGGCTGCGCGGAGAGATGGAAGACCGGCTGCGCGCCGTGCTGGCGGCGGCGAGCGCGGTCGACGGGGAGGTGATCCTCTTCGTGGACGAGCTGCACAACCTCTTCAACAACCCGGCCGGCGGCGGCGGCCCGGCGGACCTGCTCAAGCCCGCGCTCGGTCGCGGCGAGGTGCAGATCATCGGCACCACCACCCCGGGGGCCTTCAAGAAGACCTTCGAGGCCGACGCGGCGCTCTCTCGGCTCTTCGCGATGCTGGTCGTCGAGGCGCCCACGGAGGAGCAGGCCATCGGGATGTGCCGCGGCATCGTGGAGCGCTACGAGGTGCACCACGGCGTGCGCATCAACGACCCCGCGGTCGTGGCCGCGGTGCGGCTGGGCAAGCGCTACCTGGGCGGGCGCGAGCTGCCCGACTCGGCCATCGACCTCATCGACGAGGCCGCCGCGCAGTGCCGCCTCGCGCTCGACGCGGGCCCGCCGGAGCTCGACTCGCTCTCGCGCCTGCAGAGCGCCCTGGAGGCGCAGCACCGGTCGCTGGTGGACGAGGAGGACGATCCCTCGGTGGAGGTGAGGAAGAAGGTCGAGGCGGAGCTCGCGGAGACGCGCGCGAAGCTGGACGTGCTGCGCCCGAAGTGGGACCGGCAGCGCGACGTGATCGCGGCGATGCGCGCGGCGAAGGCGAAGATCCTGACGCTGCGGGCGGAGCGCGACAAGGCGGCGGCGCAGGGCGACACGGGGGCGGCCTCGCGGCTGGCGACGAACGACATCCCCGCGGCGGAGAAGGTGCTCTCGGAGGCCGAGGCGGCGCTCTCGAAGGAGGGCGAGCTGCTCTCCAAGCTGAGCGTCGACGAGCACGGCGTGGCCGGCGTGGTGGAGCAGTGGACCGGCGTCCCGGTGAGCAAGATGCTCGCGAGCGAGACGGAGAAGCTGCTGGCCATGGAGGACCACATCCGGCACCGGGTGGTGGGCCAGGACGACGCCGTTCGGCTCATCGCCAAGGCCGTGCGCCGCGGCCGCGTGGGGCTGCGCGACCCGGGGCGCCCCATCGGGAGCTTCCTGTGCCTCGGGCCCACCGGCGTGGGCAAGACCGAGCTGGCCAAGGCGCTGGCGGAGTTCCTCTTCGACGACGAGGCGGCGATGGTGCGCCTCGACATGAGCGAGTTCATGGAGAAGGGCTCCGTGTGGCGGCTCATCGGCTCGCCCACGGGCTTCGTCGACAGCGAGTCCGGGGGCATGCTGACCGAGGCGATCCGCCGGCGGCCCTTCTCGGTGGTGCTCTTCGACGAGGTCGAGAAGGCGCACCCGGACACCTTCAACATCCTGCTCCAGGTGCTGGACGACGGGCGCCTCAGCGACAACCGCGGGCAGCTCGCCAACTTCAGCGACACCGTGATCGTGATGACCAGCAACATCGGCGCGCCGCGCATCCTGGAGGCGACCGAGGAGGGGGCCTCGGACGAGTCGCTGCGCGAGGAGATCCAGGGGGAGCTGAAGAAGCACTTCCGCCCGGAGTTCCTCAACCGCATCGACGACGTGCTGATCTTCGACCGGCTGAGCAAGGTGGCGCTGCGAGGCATCGTGGACATCCAGCTGCGGCGCCTGGGCAAGCTCTTGAAGGAGAACCAGATCGGCCTGGAGGTGACCAACCCCGCGCGCGACCTGCTCACCGACCTCGGCTACGACCCGGCCTACGGGGCGCGTCCCTTGAAGCGCGTGATCCTGAAGCAGCTGCAGGACCCGCTCGCGGAGGAGCTGCTGCGCGGCGGCTACAAGGCCCACGACACGGTGCGCGTGGACGTCGGCGACGCGGGCTTCACCTTCGCCAAGGTGTGAGGCGGGCGGTGAGCGCGCGAGGGTGCGTGGGGTTGCTGCTGATCGCGACCGCCGCGGGCTGCGTCGAGGCGCAGGCGCAGCCTCGACCGCCGACGCGAGACGCCGGGGTGGCGCGACGGGACGCGGGCGCGGTGGCGCGACGGGACGCGGGCGCGGTGGCGCGACGGGACGCCGGGGCGGCGCGGCGGGACGCGGGCGTGGACGTGCCGGTGCTGCCGCCGACGCACGGGCGCATCGAGGCGAGGGACGCGCAGCGGGTGCTGGCGACGCGGGCGACGGAGGTGCGCGCCTGCTACGAGCGGGCCCTGGCGAGGGACGCGACGCTCCAGGGGGAGCTTACGGTGCGGCTGCGGGTGGAGGCCGACGGGCGGGTTTCGCAGACGGCGCTGAGCGGCGACGACGCGCTGCGAGCGGCGGGGCGGTGCATGGAGGCCGCGCTGCGGGGGCTGGTGTTCCCGGCGCCCACGGGCGGGGCGGCGACGGTGACGGTGCCGTACGTGTTTCGCGCGGGGGAGTGACGGGCCGCTGATCGGGGCTCCCCTCGTGGAGAGCGACCGCCCAGGCCGACCCGATGCGCCTCACCGGAGCGAAGCGACGGGCGCGACCGCGGCGCCAACCCAGCGCGCCTCACCGGAGCGAAGCGACGGGCGCGACC
>CBIHPK010000313.1:0-3429 GCA_966211675.1 uncultured Myxococcaceae bacterium | reverse complement strand
GGCTGCGATCACTTGACAGTTCGAGGAGAACCGCCACCCTTCGACGGAGCCCCTCTCCATTCATGGAGAGGGGCGCGCGGCAGCGCAGGGTGAGGTCGCGCCTCAGCGCAGCACCCACGCGTCGTCGACCGGGCCTCGCCCGTCGAAGCCGCCGAGCAGCAGCCCCAGCGAGCCTCGCGGGCCGGGGAGCCCCTGGGTGAAGCCTCGGGCCGGTGGGCCCTCGCTCCCATCGGTGGGGGCGGCGTCGGCGGTGAGCTCGGTCCAGCGAGAGGCGCCGAGGTCGAGGCGCCAGAGGTCGCCGAAGGTCTCGGAGAACTGCAGGCCATGGACGCCGAGGCCCATCAGCAGGTGGGCTCCGTCGGCCTCGACGACCATCCACGGCGTGCGGCGACCGGCAGGCGAAGGCCCGTCCACCATCACCTGCGTCCACTGCTCGGTGGACGTGTCGAAGCGCCAGAGGTCGTTGAAGAAGTTGGTGGCCCCGGTGGCGCTGCGGGCGCCGCCGAAGAGCACCAGCGAGCGGCCGCCGTCGAGCGCGCGCAGGGCGTGGTCGTAGCGGGCGCGCGGCCCCGTCGCCATCACCTCCTGCCAGCCCGGACCGCTCGGGTCGAAGCGCCACGTCCGCCCGTTGACGCCCGTCTCGCTGGCGCCGCCGACGAGGTACATCGCGTTGCGAGAGGCGCTCCAGGCCATCGCGCAGCCGATGGTGCCAGGGGGCGATCCGGTGGTGACCGCGCGCGTCCAGACCAGGGTGCCGAGGTCGAGGGTCCAGGTCTCCGGGGCCGACACGTCGGGGGTGCGACCGCCCACCATCAGGATCCGATCGCCCATCGGGTCATACGCGAGGCAGCCGCAGTAGCGAGGCGGGGGGCTGCCGGTGACCGCGAGCAGCTCGAAGGTGGGCGCGTCGCCGCGGCCGTCGTAGCGCCAGATGTCGTGAGAGACGGCCCCGCGGCCCGCGGCGGTGAGGTTGGTGCCGCCGTAGAGCCAGGCGGTTCCGTCGCCCCGCTCGGCCACCATCACGCCCCAGCGCCCGGTAGGGCCGTCGGTCACCGGGAGCGACGACCAGTGCGGCGTCACCGGGGCAGGCGCATCGACGACCACGGGAGCATCGACGACCACGGGAGCATCGACGACCACGGGAGCATCGATGGGGGTGGAGGCGTCGGCGGCGGCGACGGAGGGAGAGGCGTCACCGCAGGCCACGAGGGAGAGCGACGCGAGGACGAGGGAAGGAAGGCGGAGCACACGCATGGGGGCACGTACCGCAACAGGCGGGCCACGTCGCGCCTCGACGATCGGGCGCGGAACGGGCGCGCTGCAGGGTCCCGGCGGTGGGCGCCGTCAGCGCGCTAACGGGGCGGCGGTCCGTCGCCGAGCGCCCCGCGTCGGCTATACCCTCCCGCACCCGCCCATGTACCGCGACCCCTCGAACGCGCTGCCTGTCGAGACCCTCTCCGCCTTCCTCCGCCTGGCCGCCGGATCGGCCAGCGTCACCGAGCTCCGCTTCGCCCCGGACATCCCTCCGAAGCAGCTCCAGGGGACGCTCAGCTTCGCGCAGGTGGCGCCGCACGAGCAGCCCATCGCCCTGCTCGACAGCACGGTGATGCAGTCGGGCAAGGGCGGCGCGCTGGTGACCAGCCTCGCGCTGCACCTCGACTCGCCACGGCAGCGCATCCCCCTGGAGCTCATCCAGTGGGAGCCCGCCTTCCCTCGCGGCTTCAACGAGGCGGGCGTGCTGCACACCGCGCAGGGCAGCGTGATGCTCCCTCGCATGCCCACCAGGGAGACCTCCGCGGCGCTCGCCCGGCTGCTGAGCGCGCTCGCGTGGTGGGTGCGCAGCGGCGGGCGCTTCGCCGTCGGGAGCGGCGCCGTCGCGGGCCCCGTCGGCGCCATCGCGGCGCAGTGGCTGCGGCCCGAGGGGATCACCGCGCAGCCCATGATCCCGTCGGCGGCGCTGCAGGTCGCGGCCGGCTGCCTGCCGGACTGGATCGCCCCGGACACCGACGAGGAGCTCCTCTGCCTCGTCGACGAGACCGTGAGCCGCGATGGAACCCGCGCCATCGCCTTCACCGACCGCCGCCTCATCGCCAACAGCGGATCGCCCTCGCTGCAGATCCCGTACGGGCTGATCCAGTCGGTGGAGGTCTTCAAGGGCCTGGTCTCGCACTCGCTCAAGCTGGTGGTCGCCGGGCATCGCGTGGAGGTGCCCACGGTGGTCAACCTCGAGGCCGCCCAGGCCATGGGCGCCTTCCTCCACAACATCACCCAGCTCCCGCCCGAACTGCGCCGCGCCGCTCCCGCCGCGCCGCCCGGAGCGGACGACCCCACCGCCGCGCTCGCCTCGCTGCGCGCCCTCGCATGGCCCGACCCGCGGGTCTCCATCCTCTTCGAGCTGGTGCACGCCGCGCATGCTCGGGGGGACGTTCCGCTGGAGGCGGCGCGCGACCTGGTGGTGCGCACGAGGCTGCTCCAGCAGGCGCTGCGGCAGGGCCACGGGAGGCACTCGGGCTCGAGCGTCTCGCCGCTCTCGGTATGGGACATGGAGTTCCTGCTGTGGCAGTGCCTGGGGCACCCGATGCGGCAGCACTCGGTCTCGGGGGCCCGGGTGCTGGAGTTCGACCTTCGCACCGGCGGCGGCAGCGGTCGGATGATCGCCTCCAGCGTGGTGGGCCTCGCCATGCTCGCGGTCGTCGGCTTCGGCTGGGTGGGCGGCGGAGGCAGCCGTTCGCAGCAGGTGGTGGCGCGCATCGCCGAGGCGCCGTGCGGGTCGTACTTCACCCTCAGCGAGCCGTCGGGACGGTCGCTCGCGGAGCCCGAGCCGAAGATCTACGGCGCCCTCTCGTCGGCCTTCGCCGACGCCGCCGCGGAGACCCTCCTGCGCCGCGCCCTCTTCGGCTGGAACCTCTCCCCCAGCGACCTCCACGCGCAGCCCGTCGGGGCCATCGAGCAGCGCATGGGCGCCCTGCTGGGCCGCGCCGACGCGGGCCCCTTCGTGCGCCGCGACGGGCTCGGCGGGGCGTAGAGGGGTGACCCCGGAGAAGGCCCTCGCGGTGAGGTCGTCGCGGATGCCCCCACCCCCAGCCCCTCCCCCAAGGCAGAGCCTTGAGCATGGGTCCCATCGTCGCGGAGAGGCCGCCCACTCCGCGGTTGCGGACGGCCCGCGAGCGGGCCTGCAACCGCTGAAGTGGGAGCCTGGAACAGAGCGCCCCTCCTTCGAGGGGCTTCCTGAAGGAGCATCGAGCGCTGGGGCGCTCGATGAAGAGGACATAGGCGCCCACGCGCAGCAGCGGGACAGGGCGCTCATCGTCGTATGGAGTTCCATCGCGGCGCTCGGTGACCCGACCGACGGTTGCGCCAGCAACCGGCGATCCTTCAGGAAGTCCCGCGGAGGCGGGACGCTCCGTTCCAGGCTCCCACTTCAGCGGT
>CBIHPK010000312.1:0-3508 GCA_966211675.1 uncultured Myxococcaceae bacterium | reverse complement strand
GGAGAGCGCCCGCCCACGCCACCTCAGTGCGCCACACCGGCGCGACGCGCCGGGCGAGACCGGGGCGCCCGCTCAACGCGATCGCGATCCCGCGCTCCGAGTCCGAGGCCCGTCGAAGCCGGCCGAGTAGAGCCGCCGATTCCACGAGCTCGCGTTGAGCGGGCGCCCCGGTCTCGCCCGGCGCTTCGCGACGGTGAGGCGCCCAGAGGTGGCGTGGGCGGGGGCTCTCCACCAGAGGTCCGACGCTCAGGGCTCCGCCTTCGGGGAGCGGCGTAGGGGGTGGCGCCGCCCTCCCACCACCCCGCCACCCATCACTTCCGCCGTCGCCGCCCGACCAGCGCGAGCGCCACCAGCGCGACCGCGCCCATCCCCCGGCCCGCGCTCCCGGCGCTCCCCGCCCGGCAGGAGCAGTCCCCCTCGGTCACCTCGTGCAGTGCGTCGCCGCCGGCGTCCCCGAGGTCCGTCGAGGCGCCCGCGTCGAGGGCCACCGCGCCCGCGTCGAGCGTCGTCGCTCCGGTGTCCATGGCCGCCGGCACATCGGGCCTCGTCGTCGTCCCGGCGTCCATCGCCGCGGGCACGTCGATCGCCGCGGGCACGTCGGGTCTCGTCGTCCCGGCGTCGGTCATCGCGGGCATCGTCGGGTCGATCACCAGCCGCAGCACCGGACCTCGGCCCGCCGAGACCTCCTTCGAGTCGAAGTGCGCGGCGTTGGTGTCGCCCGGCTCCGGGAGCACGGCGAAGGCGTAGGTCCCGGGCGAGCTCACCGCGCTCACCGGCAGGTTGAGGGTGTAGGGCTCGTTGACCGAGACCCCGTCCACGCGAGCCAGCCTCGGACCGCGCGGCCCCGGTCGCGCGCTCCAGGTGAGCGTGGACTCGGACCACCCCGCGCTCGCCGCCGCGAAGACGCTCGCACCGCTGCCCTCGGACGAGGGCCCCGTGCCGCTGTTGAGCAGCAGCTGCGCCTGCACCACGCGTCCCGGTAGCGACGGCACCCTGAACTTCACATAGAACTCGCTGTCCGCCGCGCCGACGGCCAGGTCGCGCACGTCGGGGTAGACCGTCGACGTGAGCGTCGGGTCGACGGTCACGTCCTCCACCGCGGGGAGGTCCAGCACCATCCCCGACATCATCGGCGTCCCGGCGTCCACGACCGGCGTCCCGGCGTCCGGGACCGTCGAGCCCGGGCAGCGCGCGAGCTCGCCCACCTCGCCGTCCACCACCAGGTCGGAGAACACCGCGCCCACCGGGAGCTGCGCGCTGTCGACGGCGCTCGGGCGCGAGGTCCCCAGCGACATGTGCAGCTCCGACGGACCGAAGCCCGCGCTCGCGCCCGACCAGTCGATGGAGAGCACCTCCGCGCCGTTGCGGAGATAGCGGGTGCGCCCTCGGCCCCACTCGATGCGCAGCCGCTGGGGGGTGCCGTCCCAGCTCCCGTTGCCGCCGAAGGGCTCCTCGAAGAAGGACCCGCAGCCGCAGCCCCCGTAGCCCGGCGCCCCGCTCGGGCAGATGCCCCACATCAGCTTCTGCTGACCCGCGCGCGTTCCCTCGCCGTTGGCGTAGATGCGCAGCATGCACTTGAAGTGGTTCTCCCGGAATTCCGGCGCGTAGCGGATGGGCTCCGCGATGCCGTAGCCGGCCTCGTACATCGCGAACACCTCCGTGTCCGAGGTGTCCGTGAGGCTCGCCATGGTGACGTGGGCCAGCGTGAACTCCACCGAGCCGGAGACCAGCCTCGGCAGCGAGTACCAGATGCGATCGGTCCGGTCGGTGACGTGCCACCCGTCGCCCGCGAAGGAGCCGCCCACCGCGTGCCCCATGGTCCCCCCGCGGAGCCCGTCCTCCAGGTGGAAGGCCCTCACCGAACGCGCCCCCAGCAGCGTTCCCAGCGCCGCGCACGTCACCGCCACCCACCGCAACCCGCTGCGATTCGTTGTCATCGGCGTGTGAGCCTCCGTCGTGGTCGTCCGAGGGTCCCCTTCAGTTCGTCGTCGCGTAGACGTTCAGCCGGTACGTCTCCTGGTCGCTGTCGCTCGCGGTGTAGATCGCCACGCCGCTCGCAGGGCACTGCCGGTCGATCACCACGTTGCCCTGCGCCGGGAGCGCGACGCCCGGTCCCGCGCCCTGGTGCCTCGACAGCGCGGCCCCCTGGCCCACCACGAGACGGGTGAACACCAGCGTCGCGCAGGAGGCGCCCAGGCGCCCCAGGTCGACCACCAGCAGCACCCGACGGAAGCGGTTCTCCGCGACCTCGATCACGGCGTCGTGCAGCGGCGGCTGGCGGGCGCCTCTCAGCGCGGACTCCGTCACCTGACGGAAGTTCACCGGCAGCCCGAGGCCCCAGCGGTCGCCCGGCGGGACGAAGGGATCCACCCTCGGGTTGACCCCCGCGTCGAGGTCTCCTCGCACGGCGTCGTAGAGCCGCTGGTAGGTGGTCGCGCTGGCCGGGAGCAGCCGCGCTCCGCCCATGGTGAGGTCGATCGCCGCGCCCAGAGAGCGCGCTCCGGGCGGGACCTGCGACTGCCCGGCGAGCACCGCGGGCTCCGGTCCGAGCGAGGCGAGCCCCGCCGACGACAGCTCGCCGCGGGTGAGCGCGAGCGGACCTCCCACGCGAGCCCAGGGCCCCCGGTACACCGCGAAGTGCAGCACGCCCTCATGGAAGGGGGAGTTCGTCAGGGTGTCGGTCCCGCGGGTCTCGGCGACGGCGACTCGCGCCTGAGCGTCCCAGTTGCACCACTGGGTCTGAGCGACGAGGCCCTCACTGCCTCGGTGCACCGAGAGGGGCGCGACCGGGTACGTGGTGATGCGCGACGAGTCGGCGGCGAGGTCCTGCACGGCCACCGCGCGGGGCGACTGGTAGCCGTAGGCCGCCACGATCACCGCGACGCACTCTCTCGCCCCCAGGGCGATGGGCCCTCGCCAAACGCCCACGCCGTCGACCAGGGTCACCGGCGCTTCGCCCTCCTCGGCGAGGGTCATCCCGAGCTGCGTGGCGAGCGCTCGCTCTCCCTCGAAGGCCGCGAGCGCCTCCGCCCGACCGATCGCCCGCAGCGGCAGGGGCGGCAGCCTCGCCCGCATCCCATAGGCCACG
Organism: uncultured Myxococcaceae bacterium; assembly: GCA_966211675.1. Lineage (GTDB taxonomy): Bacteria > Myxococcota_A > Polyangia > Polyangiales > SCUS01. The sequence continues at coordinate 420 of CBIHPK010000312.1, read as the reverse complement.
AACAGGGACACGAACATCGCCACGACGAGCGAGATGGAGAGCCCCAGCACCCGCAGCGTGGTCTTCATCGGTCCCGGCGATCGAATCTCTCACGGGCGTCGCCCGATGGACACCACGGCCTTGGGTTACCCTCGCCGTCGCCATGAAGCGACGCTCGCGGTGGATCGTGCTGTGCCTCGTGCTCCAGGCCCATTCGGCCCTGGGGCAGCAGACGGGCGGTCGCTTCGGCGGCTCCAACTGGGGATCCCCCTCGGCCGCCGCCCCCTCGGCGCCGTCCTACGCGCCGCCGCCGATGCCCCCGCCACCGCCACCCCCACCCCCCCCCCAGCCGGCGATGCCCCTTCCCGAGCCCCGTACCGTGCCGGTGCCGGTGCCCGAGCCGGTGCCCACCGCAGCGCCCCCCCCCGCGAAGCCCACCCC
>CBIHPK010000311.1:0-3519 GCA_966211675.1 uncultured Myxococcaceae bacterium | reverse complement strand
GCCACCTGCAGCTGGAGCACGGCGCGGAGATCGGCCGGGCGGTGGTGAACTTCGACGGGCCCTTCGTGTTTTGCGTGGTGTCCCGCTACCACGGCGGGGCCTACGTGGTGTTCTCCCGAGCGCTCAACCCCTCCGTGGGCGCCTTCGCGCTGGAGGGCTCCTTCGCCAGCGTCATCGGCGGCGGACCGGCCGCCGCGGTGGTCTTCCCCGGCCTGGTGCGACGTCGCGCCGACGAGGACCCGGAGGTGGTCTCCGCGCGCAAGGCCTACGAGGGAGCGCGCCTCTCGTCGCGCAACGCCGCGGCTGCCACCTACGAGCGGCTGGTGAAGGACGCCCGCGGCCGGGCGCAGGCCGCGGTGGCGAGGGAGTTCGACGCGGTGCACTCGGTCGAGCGCGCCTACCGGGTGGGCAGCCTCGACGCGGTGATCTCCCCGTCGACGCTGCGCTCCCGCCTCGTCGCTCGCATCCGGGGAGAGGGCTGAGCGGCGCTCTCCCTACGCGGCGACTCGCGCCCGGGTCCAGAGCCACGCTCCGGCGCCGATCGCCACGGCCCCGCCGAGGAGGCCCGCCAGCAGTCCCAGGGCTTCGCCCACGAAGAGCCCGCTGCATCGCACCGCCCCGATGGACACCACGCCCAGCAGCATCCCCGCGCCGGCCCTCGCCCGCTGCGGTCCGCTGCCTCGCGGGACGAGCGCCGCGAGCACCACGCCCAGCAGCATGCCCGCGAGGGCGCACGAACCCGGTCCAGCGCAGCAGCCCTCGCACATCATGGCCCCCGGCGGGCAGCACGGTCGCAGCAGCGACATCGGCAGCAGCAGCGTCGCGAAGCCGCCGAGCAGGCCCACGTGCGCGCCCTTCAACCAGAAGCCGCGACGCCATCCGAGGAAGGTCCACGCGAGCACCACGAGGCCGAGCGAGACGGCCTGGAGGGGCACACCCGTGACGCGCGCCGCGGCGACCGCGAGCCCGAGGACGATGAGCGCCCGCACGAGGCCGTCCTTCGCGAGGCCGAGCTCATAGGCCCGCCGGGCGAGGGCCTCGGCGGTCGACGGGGACAGGTCGGGTTCAGCCGCCATGGTCACCTCCCAGGAGGACGCGGAGTCGGGCATAGGCGCGAGAGAGCCGCTTTCGATACGCGGCCGGGGCGATGGTCGGGGGCGGCGCCTCGCCCAGCAGCGACGCGATGGCCTCGGCGGAGACCGGGTCGAGCGCGTCGACGCACTGCTGGAGCGCCCGCCGCAGGTCGCGCTCGGCGAGGGCGTCGTCGGCGCTCGGGTCGCCCGCGGGGAGCTCGTCGGACACCGCCCCGGTGACCTTGCGGTGGCGCCGCAGCTCGGCGCGCACCTCGTTGGCCACCACGGCGTAGAACCACGGCAGCACGGGGCGTCCCGGGGTGAACGCGGCGGCGTTGGCGAAGAGCTTGACCATGGACGACTGGGCGACCTCGGCGGCGTGAGAGCGATCGAGCCGCCGCGAGGCGACCGCGAGCGCTCTCGGGTGCAGGGCCTGGAAGAGGGGAGTGAAGGCCCCGCGCTCCCCGTCGCTGACGCGCGCCATCAGCACGTCGAGCTCAGCCTCGGAGGGGGCGCGGGTCGGGACCACGGTGCCGGATCAGCTGGCGCGATGCCGTCCCTGGCAGCACGCGGCGCCGGGGTGGCAGCAGGGAGAGCCCGGGTAGCAGCAGTCGTCCGCCTTCTGGAGGTGGGAGACCGTGGCCATCGCGCCGAGGCCGGTCGCGAAGGAGAGCAGGCCGAGGAAGGCGAGGGTGCGGGTCGAGAGCAGCTTGTTCATGATGAAAGAGACCTCCTGTGATGGGTACTAGCCCGAGCTCGCCAGGGTGTGACCGGGGAGAGTGCCTTCGAGGTGCAATAGCCGCATCGTGACCTCCGCGCCCGCGGCGGCCAGGCCCTCGACCACCGCCTCGCCGTCATCGATCACCGCCCGCACCCGGTCGTGCCCCGGCAGGGCGTAGGGCCGCATCGCCTCGAGCAGCGGTCGCACCTCGCGGGCTCCCGCCACCCTGAAGGGAAAGGCCCCAGGGAACGCCGGGTCGAAGCACGCCGCGCCCACCCAGCGCTCGCCGTCGTGGAGGCCCAGCAGCACCCGCCCGAGCTGCGCTCGCGACACGGCGAGCTGCCCCGACGGCAGGGAGAAGGCGCCCTCCACGGCCTCGTCGTCGGCGGCTCCGATGGGGCGCGCGGAGGGCGCGTCGGGCGGCGACGGGAGCCCTGCGACCGCGTCCCAGGCGAGGACCATCGCGGTCGAGCGGTAGGCCTCGGTCATCCCCAGAGAGCGGTAGAGCCGCAGCGCCGGGTCGTTGTCGGGCCTCACGTTGAGGCACCAGCGCTCGCAGCCCCGATCACGAAAGACCTCGGCCGCCGAGAGCATCAGCGCCCGGCCCACCCCTGCGCCTCGCGCCTCCGGGGCGACCACGACGTGACGGACGTATCCCATCGTCGAGAGGGCCTGCCCGTAGAGGTAGCCCACGACGAGGCCGTCGCGCTCGGCGAAGAGGGTCTGCGGGCCGAGGTCGGAGGCCCAGCGCTCGGGCGAGGCCAGCGGGTCGGTGGTGCCGAGCATCGGGAAGAGGCGGGCGAAGGCGGGGTACTCGTCGAGGCGAGCGGGGCGGACGGTGGTCATTTTTTACCCTGCTGAGTATGCGGGCGCCATCAGTCGCCGAAGCGAGCGCCGTGGGCGGCCTCGAAGCTGCGCTCGATGGCGGCCATGGTGGGGAAGCGCGTCGCCTGGAGCGCCACGCCCACCGCGAAGAAGGGCAGGAAGATCGCCTCGCCCGCGCCCAGGAAGCCGAGCACGAAGCCGAGCAGGGAGACCGACTCCGCGAGGGCCATGCCCACGATGAAGGGGGTCGCGTTGCGCTGAAGGGCCATGCGTCGCGCGGCGTCGGCGTCGGCGAAGACGCGCTCGCTCGGAGCGGGTCGGCGGAAGCCCTGCATCGCGCCCAGCGGGTCGTCCTTCACGTCCTCGCGGGTCTCGACCGGGGCCGACGCGGCGACCGAGGCGTAGATCCGCCGGGGGAGCAGCACGCTCGCCGCGGAGACGCCCAGGGCGACGACCGCGAAGGCCGGGGCCAGCGACGGATCGATCGGAGGGAAGGGCTGTCCCCCCCGGGCGGCGCGCAGATAGAAGAGCACGCCGAGGTAGAGCGCGTTGGAGGTGAGGAGCGCGATCCAGAGGATGCGCTGGGTGTGGAGCGCAGGCGATGGGTTCATGGCGGTCGAAGGGTGCGCGCGGTGGGCGGGCGCTGGCAACGGACGCCCTCTCTCTCTCTCAGACCCCCGCGCTCAGGGCTGAGCATTGGTCACATCTCCTCGGAGCCGCGGAGTGGGCGGCCTCTCCGCGACGATGGGACCAATGCTCAGCGCTCAGGGCGCGATGGCTCGGGCTCCGACGTCTGCAGCCCGAGCGAAAAGCTGTCTGGTTACGGCGCCCGGCCCTCGCGCCCTGCGCGCGGGGGTAGGGCGCGCGGCAGCGGGGAAGAGGGCACCGCCACAGCCGCAC
>CBIHPK010000310.1:0-3524 GCA_966211675.1 uncultured Myxococcaceae bacterium | reverse complement strand
GGTCGCGCCCGTCGCTTCGCTCCGGTGAGGCGCGCTGGGTTGGCGCCGCGGTCGCTCTACACGATGGGACCAATGGACAGGGGCGGCGCGACCCCGCACGTGTGGTGCGCCGCCCTCCGACGTGTGGGGTTCAGCGCCCCGCCAGGGCCCTCTCGACCTGCGCCCGCGAGAGCACCACGCGCACCTCGCCGGCCCCTACGCTCAGCGCCTTCGTCGGAAGGCCCGCCGCGCGGAGCAGCGCCCTCAGGCCCTTGTCCACGGCGGCGTCCGCCTTCGCCTTCGCCCGCTGCGCGGGGCTCTGGGGGCGCTTCTTCCGCTCGGCGGAGGCCGCGGCCTTGATCGTGCGCACCGAGGCCCTCGCCGCCGGCTGCCCGTCGACCACGCCTCCCGCGAGCAGCTCCGCGGCGGAGTCCGGCGCCGGGGTCGCCGCCGCGAGCAGCACCAGGGCGTAGGCACGCTCCTGCCCGGCGGCCAGCGCCGCCTCGCGCGGAACGTTGCGCACGATGGCCAGCAGCTTCTCGGCCTGCGTCGACGACATCAGCTTCGTGCCCTCGACCCAGGCCGCGAAGCTCGCGTGCTCGCTCACCGCGTAGAGCTTCCGGTCGACGATCTCCCGCAGCGCCTCGCCCACGTCGTAGAAGCTCTCGACCACCGTCGCCAGCCGCCGCGCGTGGGCGGCCCCCCCCCCCCGCTCCCCCGCGCTCGCCCCCGCGCCCCGCCGCTGCCCCGCGCGCCCGCCGCGCCGCGGAGCCCGGCGCCGACGCCGCCGGTGGGCACCCCGATCATCGCGCCGTGGAGACCGGCGAGGCTGGGCGTGTGGACAACAGTGCGGGAGGGGGAGACGCTCGACGGGCGATGCCGTACCGGAACGCGCCGCTCCGCCCGCCGGTCTCTCCGCTGCAGCGGTGGTCGTGGGGGGCGGTGGCAGTGGGGGTCGCGGGCGCTGTGATCGCGGCGAGCGCATGGCGCGGTGGGCGCGAGGTGCAGCGGCGGGTCGCGGTGACGAGCGCGGTGGAGCGTGTGGTGCGGACCGCCCACGCGCGGCGGATGGCGAGCGGCAGTGACCACGTGTCGGTGCTGTACGGCGAGGGCGACCGCGCGGTGGTGGTGCGGCTGCCGGGGCGGCTGGTGCGGCGCGGGACGGACGTCCTGCGCGTGCCGGAGGTGGTCCCGTCGCCGGGCGCGGTGGCGTTGATGCCCGACGGCGCGTGGGCCATCGACGCGCAGGGGGTGATCTTCGACGCGTCGAGCACCGCGGCGGTCGCGGCCTGCCCGCGGCGTCCGTGCGTGGCGCAGTCGGTTCCGGGGCACGGGCGCGTGGTGCAGGTCACCACCACCAACGCGGCGCGGTTGGAGGATGGGGCGCTCGCGCGCCGGCGCGATGGGAGCTCGTTCGAGTGGGTCGTCGAAGGGCCGTCGGAGCACGTCGTCGACTTCATCGATGGGGATGGCGCCCACGTCGAACTGCACCGCGATGGCACGGTCAGCCCGGAGCGGAACCTGCTCGTCCGCGGAGGGGCGCCGGCGTCGCTCGCGCTCGGCATCCGCGACCCACGGGAGTTGTCGGTCGGCGCGGGGCTGGCCTGCGTGATCGATGACCACGGAGGGGCCGCGTGCGGCAACCTCCTGCCCTTGTTCGTCCGGAGCGATCTTCTGGGCCACGCCCGGTTCGAACCGGTCGCTGGGGTTCCGTCGGGGCGCGTGGCGCAGCTCGCGCACGGAGGGGACGAGCTCTGCGCGCTGGACTTCGACGGCCGACTCTCCTGCGGGCTGGTGCGCGAGAACGACGCCTTCCGCGTCGAGCGTCTCGTGCTCTCGGAGCAGACCGACCTCGGCGCGGTGCGCGAGGTCGCGCTCTCGCGCTTCGCGTCCTGCGCGCGTCTCCGGAACGGTGAGGTCCGGTGCTGGGGCGAGGGGCTCGAGCACGGCGGCGTCGTGCGCCGCGACGTCCCGGTGGCACTTGCGGACCTCGATGCGGTCGAGCGCCTGGCAGCGGTGGGCCTCCGGGTCTGCGCGCTCCAGCGAGGGCGGGTGATCTGCTGGGGCGAGCGGTGGTCCGACATCGCGGCGACCGCGCCGACTGACGTTTCGTGGCCCCTCCCGACCGGGGAGGACGTGCGTGAGGTCGCGGCCGTGGGTGAGTGCCTTTGCGTGCGGCTCGACGGAGGGGCGATCCGCTGCACGGACAGCCGCAAGGACACGCTGCGGTGGCGCGAGCCCGAGGGCGGAACCCCTGCGGGCGCCCGCGCGCTCGCGGGAAACTTCCACGGACTCTTCATCCTGGATGGGCAGTCACGGGCGTGGAGCGCGCAGCCCGACGGGGCGCGCTTCGCGTTCCGTCGGGTGCCCGTCCTCGACGGCTACGAGCGGCTCATGTCGGCTGACAGCCTGATGTGCGCCGTGCGCGGGGGCGCTCTGCGGTGCCCTCCGCACGACGATCCCTCGGGGATCAACCGGGGGGTGGGCGCGGCCTCGTGGCAGATCGACGTTCGCCGCCTGCAACGGCGGCTGCCGCACACCGTCGCCCCGGAGGGCGCGCTGGTGCAGTCGGACCTGATGCGCGATCAGTGCGGCGAAGAGGCCAACGCCGACGAGGCCGCCGTCAGGGAGGCTCTCGCTGACGAGGTGCGCGCCACGGTGCGGCTCGGTTCGGTCGACTGCCTGCTGGGCGTGGGCGGGCGCGTCGCCTGCCTCTGGGACGATCCGTGGGACGTTCCGGACGGCGTGACCCTCCCGGGCCAGGAGCGGGCCGCGCTCGTCCCGGGCCTCGACGACGCCGTCGAACTCGCGGTCATGGCGCGGAACCACGCCTGCGCCCGCCGCGCGACGGGCGCCGTCGTCTGCTGGGGCCGTAACGTCGGCGGCGTGCTCACGGGCACCCACGCCGACCGCACGAGGCGCTACCCCCTCGACGAGCTCCTCGACCGCGCGCGTCGGTGATCGTCCACCCCGACGTGCCGGCGCGCGATCGCGTGGTTGGTGCTGCCCGTTGTTCGCCAACCATCGCCGCAGCAAGACCGCTGCCGCCGCGGAACACGAACGGTCGTTCAGGAACGTCGCGACGTGTGCTTCAGGAACAAGTCTGCCGTGTTCACGCCAAGGGCGCGACGTTCCTAAAGCCTCCGGATGTTGAGGGGTTTAGGACCAAAGCCCGCGCGCCCCCACACGCGTGAGGTGGGCGCCCTGAGCGTTGGTCTCATTTCCGCCGGAAGGCCGCCCACTCCGCGGTTGCGGACGGCCCGCGAGCGGGCCTGCAACCGCTGAAGTGGGAGCCTGGAACAGAGCGTCCCGCCTCCGCGGGACTCTCTGCAGGCGCATCGAGCGCAGGGGCGCTCGATGAAGAGGGCGTAGGTGCTCTCCCGCAGATGCAGGACAACATGCCGATCGCCGCTTGGAGTTCATCATGGCGGTCGATGAACTCCCGACGGTTGCGCCAGCAACCGGCGATCCTTTAGCAAGCCCTGCGAAGGCCTCATCAATGATCACGGATCTCCCTTGCCCCTCGAAGTGGCTTCGCTCATCGC
>CBIHPK010000309.1:0-3673 GCA_966211675.1 uncultured Myxococcaceae bacterium | reverse complement strand
CTCGACGCAGTCGCAGTAGCGCCCCCACGAGCGCCGATGCACATCACGTCGATCGAGCGGCCTGCGCCCCTGCAAAGCTTGCATCGGGGCCGCGGCGAAGGCAGGAGCCCGCTCGGGCCTATCGCGGCGCTCCTTCCGCGGGCAGGGCCGCGGCGCAGTCGGCCCTGCGCTCAGCGCAGGTGGATGGACGCGCCCGTCGCGAGCGGCGGCGGCGGGAGCGGCGGCGGCGCGGCCCACGGGGAGTCCTGCGACGGGGCGGCGGGCGGCGGCGGCGTGGTCACGGGCGCGGCGGGGTCGCAGTCGCGCAGGGCGTCGACCGGACCGCAGAGGCTCATGCGCGCTCGGATGGCGCCGTCGAGTCCGACGTACGCGGCCTCGCGGGCGGCGGCGGCCGACGGCCCGAGGCCCCAGCGCCCCACGCTGGTCGCGATGGAGCCGCCGAGCGCGATGCCGAAGCCCGCCCAGAAGGGCGTTCCGGGGCCGTCGTAGGAGGCCGAGCTGATGGAGGTGAGCATGACGATGAGGCCCACCACCGAGGCGGCGACGCCGCCCAGGGTGACGCCGGTCGCAATGGCCTGGGCGTTGTTGGCGCGGCGCACGGAGCCGGCCAGGGGAGAGTCGGGCCCTACCGTCTGGAGGAGGTCCTCGGGGTCGGAGACGACGGTGCCGTTGGCCAGCACGACGTGGTCGACGGAGGTCTGCAGCGCGGAGTATCCGCCGAAGGTTCCGAGGGTGACCCGGGCCATGCCGGCGGTCGCCTGCGGACGGTACTGGTTGTAGTAGTGGACCCGCTCGGCGAAGGGCGCCGAGGCAGGCGGCGCGAGCGGCAGCGGGACGTGGGCGCTGCAGCCGCAGGCCGCCGTGAGGGTGAGCGCGAGGGCGAGTCGACGGGCGGACATCCGGCGCTCCGCTTACTCGGCGTCGACGGTGACGTGCGCGGCCTGCGCCATGGGGAAGGTGCCGAGGGTGCCGGGGTCGCGGTAGACGCTGCCGCAGGCGGCCTCGCCGGAGCCGGGGCGAGGGCGGCACACGTACTGGGCGGGGCACGCGAGGGAGCCGGCGTTGGCGCACACCAGGCTCAGCGGGATCGGCACCGCGTAGACCTTGCCGTCGACGAAGGAGGTCTCCGCGGCGGTGGTGAAGACCTGGCCCTCGGAGGTGCGCGCCGTCACCTCGATGCGCACGTGGTCGTCGGTGCGGCGGCTGTCCACGATGCCCAGCCTGAACTCGGTCATCTCCGAGAGCGGGACCGCCGGCGGAGGCGAGATGCCCACGGCGTTGCAGTCCGAGCGCAGGAAGGTCTGGTCGAAGGTCGGCACCGTCTCCGCCCCGCGGGAGATGCGGATCTGCACCCGGTCGAAGATGGTGCAGTCCGCGTCGGTGGTGAGCACCAGCATCACCTCACGGCGGGACAGCACGCAGCCCCCCGGGGCGAGCGTCGACAGAGCCAACCCGAAGCCCAGCAGCGCGGCGCGCGGTCCCATCACGGGCGCGACGGTAACCCCCAAAGGCTTCCCCCTGCCAGTGTGTTGATCGTGATGGCCGCTGGCTCGTCGCTTGTCGCGCCACCCTCGAAGAGATACCGTCCGCGCGGAGATCGACCGGAATGCCTGAGGCACGCTTCGAGATCGTTCGACAGCTCGCATGCGGCGGAATGGCCGAGGTGCTGCTCGCCCGACAGAACGCCGACGACGGCACCATCAAGCTCGTGGTGCTCAAGCGGGTGCTCACGCACCTGGCGCAGAACGACGGCTTCCTCAAGATGTTCGCCCACGAGGCGCGCATCGCCTCGCAGCTCCGGCACCCCAACATCGTGCAGGTGCTGGAGGTGGGCGAGCACGAGGGCCTGCCCGTCCTGGTGATGGAGCGCCTGGAGGGCGCCGACCTGCTGCGGCTGCTCCAGCAGTGCGTCACGCGCCGTCAGAGCCTGGGCACCGCCGTGAGCATGGCCATCCTCGCGGGCGCCGCGAGGGGCCTCGGCTACGCGCACCGGGCGCGCTCCAGCGACGGGCGAGCGCTGCGGCTCATCCACCGGGACATCTCCCCCCACAACGTCTTCGTCACCCGCGACGGCGGGGTGAAGCTCCTCGACTTCGGCATCGCCAAGAGCGCCGCGCACGTCGGCCTCACCAGCACCGGCCAGGTCAAGGGCAAGATCTCGTACATGTCCCCGGAGCAGATCCGCTCGCTCCCCATCGACGCCCGCTCGGACCTCTGGTCGCTCGGCGTGGTGCTCTGGGAGACCCTCGCGGGAGAGAAGCTCTTCACCCGCGACAACGACGCGGCCACCCTGCACGCCATCCTCCACGACCCCATTCCCCCGCTCAACCGCCGCGAGGCGCCCGGGCTCGACGATCTCATCGCCCGCATCCTCCAGCGCGACCCCGCGGCCCGCATCGGCACCGCCGAGGAGATCGCCACCGCCCTCGAGGCCATGCTCGAGGCGATGCGCTCGGGCCCGTCGGCCCGGCTCGTCGCGCAGCGGGTGGCCTCGCTGGTCCCGGCCATCAACCCGGAGTTCGACCTCGCCCGGCCCGCCGCCCCCTCGCAGGAGGTGGTCACCCTCGCGGTGGGCGCCGGCGGCCCGGCCTCGCAGAAGCGCGCCCCCACGCTCGCCGCGCACCCCGTGGCGCCCGCGCTCAACCGCTACAGCAAGCCGCAGCCCCCATCGCGCTCCTACGAAGACGACGTCGCGGTCGACGACGAGCCCACGCAGATGGACATGCCGACCACCACGACCTCCTCCGCCCCGCCGGACGACGAGGCCACGCGGGCGGTCCCGATCCCCGACGAGCCCATCGGCCGCGCGCCGCCGCGTCCCTCGCAGCTCCCGCTCGCCCCGCCTCCGATGCCCATGGGGCGCGCCTCCGCGCCGCCGCCCGCGCCGCCGCACCACGCCTCGCAGCCTCCTCGGCCGCCCCCCAGCCCGGGGCCCGCGCGCCCGCCGATCAACCCCCGCTCCCGCACCTCGACGGTCATGGGCACCGGGTCGGCCCCGGCCCCGACGCACGCCGCGATGATGCCCGACGAGGTCGATCCTCCGACCGCGCAGCTCGCCCGGCCGGCCACCCTCGCCCCGCCGCGACCGGGCCCGCCGATGCCCTTCGCGATGGCGGCCTCGCCCACCCCGATGCCCGCGTCGCCGCCGCCCAATGACCTCTTCGGACCGGTTCCGACCCCGGGGCCCGACAGCATCCCCCCGACCGGCAACTCCCTCCGCCCCGGCACCGCCTCGCCCTTCAGCAGCAACCCCCTGGCCGGCTTCGCGGCGCGCTCGCCCGACACCTTCGTCGCCGCCGAGATCGCCCGCCCCACGGCCCCTCCGCCCGCGCGCCCGCTCCGCTGGCTCGTGGCCGCAGGCTCGCTGGTCCTCGCCGCCGCCGTCGGCGTGGGGGTCACCCAGCGCATGCGCTTCTCCTCGACGCCGCGAGCGCCGATGGCCGCGAGCGAGCCCATGCCGGTGATCCACGTGCCCGAGACGACCCCGCCCGCCGCCGCGCCTGCTCCGGTCGCCCCCGCGCCCGCTCCGGTCGCTGCCGCCGAGCCCGCCGCCGCGCCTGCTCCGGTCGCCCCCGCGCCCGAGCCCGTCGCCGCTCCTGCGCCCGTCGCGGGCCCCCCGCCCGCACCGGCGCCGCCGCCCGGCGCACCCCCCCCACCGGCTCCCGGCGCGGCG
>CBIHPK010000308.1:0-3785 GCA_966211675.1 uncultured Myxococcaceae bacterium | reverse complement strand
GGCCTCCAGCGTGTCGCCGTCGGGCGCGACCGTCGCCGGCGCCGCGGCGCGCACCTCCTCGGGCAGCAGGTCGGGCGTGAGCTCGGGGCCCTCGGCGATGATCACCGCGCGCTCGATCACGTTCACCAGCTCGCGCTGGTTGCCCGGCCACGCGTAGGCCGCCAGCGCCGCCAGGGTCGCCGGGGCGAGCGTGAAGGGGCCGCGCCGGTGCTGGGCCGCGAGGTCGGCGACGATGCCCTCCGCGAGGTCGGCGAGGTCCTCGCGCCGCTCTCGCAGGGGAGGGAGCGTCGCGGTGACCACGTTGAGCCGGTAGAAGAGGTCCTCCCGGAAGGTGCCTGCCGCGGCGGCGGCCCGCAGGTCGCGGTGCGTCGCGGCGATGACCCGCGCCTCGGAGCGCCGCGGCTCGGTCTCCCCGACGCGCACGTACTCGTGCTCCTCCAGCAGGCGCAGCAGCTTGCCCTGCGCCTCCCTCGGCAGGTCGCCGACCTCGTCGAGGAACAGCGTCCCTCCGCCCGCCGCCTCGACGTGCCCCGCGCGCGCCCGGTCGGCGCCGGTGAAGGCCCCCTTCGCGTGCCCGAAGAGCTCGCTCTCGATCAGCGACGGGGCGATCACCGCGCAGTTGACCGTGACGAAGGCCCGGTCGCGCCGCGGCGAGCTCGCGTGGATGTGCCGCGCCAGGTAGCCCTTGCCGGTGCCCGTCTCGCCGAGCAGCAGGATCGTCGCGTCGGTGCGCGCGGCGCGCAGCACGAAGGCCAGCGCCTGCTGCATCGCGGGGTTCTTCGTGTCGAAGCGCGCGTGCACCCCGCGGCCGCTGGCGCGCTTGAGCTCGGTGAGCTCCTGCTGCATGCGCGCCTGCCCGAGCACCTTGTCGACGGTGTGCAGCACCTGCGCCGGGGTGAAGGGCTTCGGCAGGAAGTCCACCGCGCCCGCGCGCATCGCGTCGACCGCGTTGTCGATCGTGGCGTAGGCCGTGATGAGCACCACCGCCGCGGTGGACGCCTCCTGGGCGAGCGCGCGGGTGAGCGCGAGGCCGTCCATCGCGCCGAGCCGCAGGTCGACGAGGGCCAGGTCGGGCGGCGACCGCCGGGCCGCCGCCACCGCCGCCTCGCCGCTCGCCGCGAGGGTGACGTCGTACCCGGCGCCCTCCAGGCACACGCGGAGCATCGTGCGGATGTTGGGCTCGTCGTCGACGACCAGGATCCTCGCCTTGCCGCTCGTCCCCATCGTGAGGCTCACATTCTCCCCGCCGCGGGCGCGGAGGGGCGCTCGACCTTCTCGCCAGGGATCGGCCACGCCGAGCCCCCGCTCCCTGCCTCATCGCGCGCGAGCGCCAGACGCGCAAGGTCCAGCTCGACGCCGGGGCCCGACGGGTGCGCCACGAGGGGCCCTCCGCCGAGCCGCGCCAGCAGGGGGCCCGCCTGCTCCGGCCGGAGGTCCGTCGGGAGCAAGGCGAACGCGCGGTCGCTCCGCTCGCGCAGGTGGGGCACCGCCGCCGTCGACGCGGCGCCGAGGGACAGCGAGAGCACGACGACCGCCTCGCCGACCCCATCGGGCGGCGAGCCGATCAGCTCCCTCGCGGGGTCGGTGACGATCCAGAGCGGCGCTGCCCGGAAGCGCGGGCTCAGCGCCGCGACGGGCCGCGCCGCCCCGTAGGCGGCGAGGCGCGCGAGGCCCTCGTGGGGATCGGGGCACTCGTCGCCCTCGTCGTGGCGCAGCGCGAGCGCCGCCCGGTACCCCCTCGCGGCGTCCGCGTCGTCTCCGCCGAGCTCCGCCCGCAGCGCCTGGAGCGCCGCGACCTCCGCGTCGAGGGGCGCGTGGGCGTAGGCCCGCGCCAGCGCCCGCCCTGCGTGGGCGAGGTCCCCCGCCGAGAGGCCGTCGAGCGCGGCCGCCACCGCGGCGCCGTAGTCGAGGGCCTCGGCGCGACCCGGCGCGCTGTGGATCAGGGCGCGAGCGACCGCGCCGCGCAGCTCCTCCGGGGTGAAGGGCTTCGGCAGCGCGTCCGCGACGCCCATGCGCACGAGGGTGAGGAGCACCGAGGCGTTCAGCATCGTGCCCATCACCACGACGGGCAGCCTCGGGTAGTGCGTCCGGAGGAAGCGCACCTCCCCGAGCACCGCGTCGGCGCCCGCGAACTCGTCGACCACCGCGAGGTCGAACACCTCGTCGTCGAGGAGGATGCGCGCGTCGTGCACCGAGGCGAACTCCTCGGCGGTGTAGCCCGCCGCGGTCAGCACCCGGTCGAGCATGGCGCGGCCCGACGGGTCGGGCTCCGCCACCAGGAGGCGGCGGCTCACGGCGCCTCGCTCCCCGGCTTCGCGTCCGCGTCCCGCGCCCCGACGACCAGCACGTCGACCTCCGGCGCGAGGCGCATGAAGCGGTCGAGCAGCGAGCCGAACAGGCGCTCTCGCCACACGGGCTGGCGGGTGCGACCGAAGACCGCGTGGGTGATCCTGCGCTCCTTCGCGAAGCCCGCGAGGGTCTCCGCGACGTCGTCCCCTTCGAGGCGCACGACCTCCGCGCCGAGCTCTCGCGCCAGGCGGATGTTCTCCGTGAGCGAGCGGAGCACCGGCGACGCGATGCGCTCCGGCGCCTCCCCCGGCGTGCGGACGTACACGACGAACCAGCGGGCGTTGATCCCGCCGGCGAGGCGCGCCCCGTGGCGCATGAGGCGCTGCGTGGCGCTCGGGATGGACGACATGGAGACCATCACCCGCTCGGCGTCGGCCACGCCGTCGTCGGCCTCTGGCGCCGGGGCGTCCAGCGCGCGGCTCGCCCGGAGTCGGGCGCGCGCCCGGAGCTCGACGGCGTTGGCGACCTCGCGCAGCGCGATCTGCCGCAGGGCGGTGAGGTTCTCCGCCCGGAAGAAGCTCTGCAGCGCGCGCTCGACCTTGGCGGGCGCGTAGATCTTGCCCGCCCGCAGCCGCTCCTGGAGCTCGCCCGGGGCGACGTCCACCACCACGATCTCGTCCGCCCGGTGCAGGATCCGGTCGGGCACCCGCTCTCGCACGTCGATGCCCGTCGCGCGGAGCACCATGTCGTGGAGGCTCTCGAGGTGCTGGACGTTCAGCGCGGAGAGCACGCTGATCCCGGCGTCGAGCAGGGTCTCTACGTCCTGGTAGCGCTTGCCGTGGCGGCTCCCGGGCACGTTGGTGTGGGCGAGCTCGTCGACCAGGACCACGTCGGGGCGGCGCGCCAGCACGGCGTCGAGGTCGAGCTCCTCGAAGGGCACCTCGCGGTAGACGACGGTCCGTCGGGGCACGACGGGCAGGTCGCCCAGCTCCGCGAGGGTCTCGGCGCGACCGTGCGTCTCGACGAAGCCGCAGACCACGTCGATGCCCTCGTCCCGCAGCCGGCGAGCGTCTCGCAGCATCGCCACGGTCTTGCCGACCCCCGCGGCCATGCCGAGGAAGATCTTCAGCCTCCCCTGCTGGGCGACGCGCAGGTCTGCGAGGAAGGCGTCCGTCACACGTGGCCCCAGCACGCACGCGCGATACCAGACGGCGTTCGAGGCGGGACCGTCGCTCCCTTCACCCCGGCGGTCGGGCGGAGGCGCCCGATGGGGGGCTCGCGGGTCGTGCGCCGCTGCACGATCGACCCGCCGCGGGATCACCACCCTGTCCACATCACAGCGCTGATGGTTGACCTCATCTTGGGGAGCGACCGCGGCTTCAGCCCACTGCGCCTCACCGTCGCGAAGCGACGGGCGCGACCGCGACGCCAGCTCAATGCGTCCCAGCGGTCCACGCTCCGAGTCCGAATCCGGTTGAACGCGGGCGGGTGGAACC
>CBIHPK010000307.1:0-3830 GCA_966211675.1 uncultured Myxococcaceae bacterium | reverse complement strand
GGTTCATGGGGGGCGCGAGCAGCACGTCGATGCCGATGGAGCGCACCTCCTCGGCGAGGGCCTCGCCCACGCGGCGCTCGAGCGACGGGTCCCAGGTGGCGCCTCGCATCATGGCCACCGGGAAGGCCGTGGCTGCGACCTGGGTGAACGCGCTGAGCCCGCGGGGTCCGTCGAGCATGTGCAGCCCGGGGATGCGGTGCGCCTCGTTGCCGGGGACCGCCCAGCTGTGCTCGACGAGGCCGAGGGTGTGGCCGTGCATGAGGTCGACCTTCTCCGCGGGGGTGAGCGCGGAGAGCAGGGCAGTGATGCGGGCCTCGATGGCGTCGGCGTCGGCCGCGCCGCAGTACGCGCGGGTCGCCGCGGTGGGCGTGAAGGCGACGGCGACGTAGGCGCGGGGGGAGCTCATGGGGTTCTCCTGGGGCGCGTCGTCGCAAGCGGCGAGGGCCGCGGAGAGCGCGAGGGCCGCGACGCGAAGGCGGAGGGAGGGGACAGGCATGACGGAGGGGGAGAGCGTACACGCTGCGCGCGGCCGGACCGGTGGGGGGCCCTACTACCCAAAGCGCGATCCGCGCAGTAACGGATGGCCCATGCTCCGCCGCGCCGCCCTCCCCCTGCTCATCGCCGCCGCCGCTGCCTGCTCGTCGGACCCGGCGCCGGTCGGTCCCACCATCGACGCCGAGACGCCCGCCGACGTCGTCGTCGCCATGGACCTGGGCAGCCCGGTCGATGCGCCGATCGATGTCCCGATGGACCGCGGGCTCGACGCGCCCCGCGCCGACCGCCCGCCCACGGTCGATGTCCCCTCCGTCGATGCGCCCTCCGTCGATGCGCCGACCGTCGATGCGCCCTCCGTCGATGCGCCGACCGTCGATGTCCCCACCGTCGATGTGCCCACGGACCGCGGCGCTCCCGTCGATGTCCCCTCCGTCGATGTCGGCGTCGATGCGGGCTCGCGCGATGCGGGCTTCGACGTGGTCGATGTCCCGGTGGTGGTCGACGCGGGCCCTCCCGACACCGGTCCCGTCGACGTCGGAACCCCCGACGCGGGCTGCGTCTCTCCCCGTCGCCTCTGCGGAGGGGTGTGCACCGACACCGCGAGCGACAGCGCCCACTGCGGCGCGTGCGGCGTCCGCTGCGCCGGGGTGTGCAGCCGCGGAGCCTGCACCCAGGTGGCGCAGGTCGCGGCGGGAACCGACTCCACCTGCGCGCGGCTGGTCGACGGCGCGGTGCGCTGCTGGGGCAACAACGAGAACTGGCAGCTCGGTGACGGCCGCGGCGGAACCCGCGTGCCCCAGGGTCGCCCCTCGGTGGTCCTGGGCCTCGGCAACGCGGTGCAGGTCGCGACGGGCAACACCCACGCGTGCGCCCGTCTCGCCGACGGGACGGCGCAGTGCTGGGGCCGCAACAGCAGCGGTCAGCTCGGCGCAGGGACGGCCGGGGACTTCGGCACGACGCCTCGCGCGGTGGCGGGGCTCAGCACCATCGCGGAACTCTCGCTCGGCGACAACTTCACCTGCGCCCGTCTCACCGACGGAACCGTGCGCTGCTGGGGCACCAACCTCAGCGGGCAGATGGGCCTCGGGACGCAGACCGGCTCGGTGCTGACTCCGACGCAGGTCCCGGGGCTGAGCGGGGTGGTGGCGATCTCGTCGGGGGTCGCTCACACCTGCGCGGTGCTGTCCGATGGGACGGCGCGCTGCTGGGGGATGAACTTCCAGGGCCAGAGCGGCGCGGGCGCGGGCGTCGATCGGGCGCTGTCGCCAGTGATGGTGCAGGGCCTGAGCGGCGCCGTGGGGATCGCCCTCGGCAGCTTCCACTCCTGCGCCTGGCGCTCCGACGGGACCGCTCGCTGCTGGGGCGACAACAGCGGCTACGACCTGGGCGACGGCACCAGCGCCCGGCGCGACGCGGCCGTCGCCGTGCTGGGCCTCGACCGGGTGGCGAGCCTCGTGGCGGGCGCGTCGTTCACCTGCGCCCGGCGCTCCGACGGGGCCGTGCTCTGCTGGGGCACCAACGCCCTCGGGCAGATGGGCGACGGGACCCTCGGCGGCGCGCAGATGACGCCCACGGCGGTCCCCGGGCTCGGGGCGGTGGCGGAGGTCACGGCGCGCGGCAACCACGCCTGCGCCCGGCTCGCGGACGCGAGCGTACGCTGCTGGGGGAGCGACGCCTGGGGCGAGCTTGGCGACGACGCGGGCAACGCCTCCCACCGCACGACCGAGGCGGCGCTCGGGGTCCGCGCGGGGGCGGTGCAGGTCGTGGCGGGCGGAGACCACACCTGCGCCCGCTTCGCGGACGGATCGGCGCAGTGCTGGGGCAACGGCAACACCGGCGAGCTCGGCGACGGCGTCACGGCGAAGTCACGCTACGTGCCCGTCGTGGTGAGCGGGCTCATGGGCGCCGCCGCCCTCGCCGCGGGGAGCTTCGGCACCTGCGCTCGGATGACCGACGGGACGGTGCGCTGCTGGGGATACAACAGCGACGGACAGATCGGCGACGGCACCGAAGGGGGCAC
Source organism: uncultured Myxococcaceae bacterium (assembly GCA_966211675.1). GTDB lineage: Bacteria > Myxococcota_A > Polyangia > Polyangiales > SCUS01. Next base: position 1,315 of record CBIHPK010000307.1, on the reverse strand, counting down.
CCGCGCGACGCCGACGGTGGCGCTCGGGCTGAGCGGGGTGAGCGACCTCGGGCTGGGGCAGACCTTCGCGTGCGCCCTCTCGGCGGGCAGCGTGCGGTGCTGGGGGAGCAACAACAACGGGAGGCTCGGGCTCAACTACGCGGACATGTTCGGCCACCCTCGCGCGGGCGCCGCGGTGATGGGGCTGAGCGGCGCGGCGGGGGTGGGCGTGGGGTTGTTCCACGCGTGCGCGTTCACGAGCGCGGGCGCGGTGCGCTGCTGGGGAGCCAACGACGACGGACAGATCGGCGACGGCACCACCACGGCGCGCTGGGTGTCCACGGCGGTCGCGGGCACGGGCGTCGTGCCGGGCCTCGCCGGGGGCTACCGCCACACCTGCGCCCTGCGCTCCGCCGGGACGGTGGCCTGCTGGGGCGGCAACACCAACGGCCAGGTGGGCGACGGCACCACGACCAACCCTCGCACCACTCCCACCGCGGTGCCCGGGCTCACGGGCGTGGCGCAGCTGACGGCCGGGGAGTTCCATACCTGCGCCCGGCTGACCGACGGCACGGTGCGCTGCTGGGGCAACAACGACTACGCGCAGTGCGGCGACGACACGCAGGGCATCGCGCGGACCTCCCCGGTGACGGTGCGCGGGCTCTCGGGCGTGGCGGAGATCGCCGCGGGCGGATACCACACCTGCGCTCGGCTCACGGACGGCACGCTGCGCTGCTGGGGCAGCGACCGGATGGGACAGCTGGCGTTGGGAGCGCTCCGCACGCCGCGCTGGTAGCGGAGGACCTGCGTCAGCGGCAGAGGTTGAAGGTGCAGCGCAGGCCGGCGCTGCAGGTGTTGCCCGCGCAGCAGGCCTGGAGGCGAGCGCCGCAGGTGGTGCCGCAGCGGTTGGTCGCGGCGAGGCAGCCGAGGCCGACGTTGCAGGTGCTTCCGGCGCAGCAGACCTCGCCCGACGCGCCGCACGACGAGCAGGAGCCCGAGGCGCACGCGAGGCCGACGTTGCACGCGTTGCCGGCGCAGCAGCGCTGGCCGCTGGTGCCGCACGCGACGCACGCCCCGCCGCTGCACGTGAGCGTCAGGCTGTTGCAGGTGCTCCCGCCGCAGCAGGGCTGACCCGCGTCGCCGCAGGTGGACACCTGGCAGGTGTTGGTGCGGCAGGCGAGGCCCGCGGAGCAGGTGGTCCCGCCGCAGCAGGCCTGGCCCGGACCGCCGCACGCCTGGCAGAGGTTGCCGAGGGCCGAGCACTGGTAGCCGTCGCCGCAGAGGCGTCCGGCGCAGCAGGTCTGGCCGGGGCCGCCGCACGCCGTGCAGAGCGAGC
>CBIHPK010000306.1:0-3862 GCA_966211675.1 uncultured Myxococcaceae bacterium | reverse complement strand
CCAGCGACCGTGATAGAGCGCCCCCACCATGAACCAGTACGAAGAGGCCCTGCGAGGGCTCTGGATCGCGGCCGAGGGAGAGCCCACCGCGCTCTCGGCCGTGACGCTGACCGGGAGGGAGCCGGCGCTGCCGTCGTCCTTCGCCGTGGGCACCGCGGCGCAGGCGAGCATCGCCGCCGCGGCGCTCTCCGCGCGCGAGCTCGGCCGGGAGCGCGGAGGCCCGTGGCAGCGCGTCGGGGTGGACCTGCGCCACGCGGCCATCGAGTTTCGCAGCGAGCGCTACCTGCGCGTCGACGGCGCGCCCGCGGCGGAGGCCTGGGACCGCATCGCCGGCCTCTACGCCACCGGCGACGGCGGCCATGTGCGGCTGCACACCAACTTCCCCCACCACCGCGACGGCATGCTGGCACTGCTGGGCTGCGCCTGGGAGCGCGAGGCGGTGGCGAAGGCGCTACGACACTGGGCCGCGCTGGAGCTGGAGCAGGCGGCCGCCGAGCGCTCCCTGCTGGCGGCGGCGCTGCGAGACTTCGCCGCCTGGGACGAGCACCCGCAGGGACGGGCCGTGGCCAGCGAACCGCTCGTGCGCCTCACGAAGCTCGACGACAGCCCCGCCCGTCCGATGCCGCCGCTCGGCGCAGGACAGCGACCGCTCGAAGGCCTGCGAGTGCTCGACCTCACCCGGATCATCGCCGGTCCGGTGGCGACGAGGGCGCTCGCCGCGCACGGCGCCGAGGTGTTGCTGGTCACCGCGGCCCACCTTCCCTCGATCGAGCCGCTGGTGATCGACACCGGCCGCGGCAAGCGATCGACCCGGCTCGACCTGAGAGATCCCCGCGACGCCGACACGCTGCGAGCCCTCGCGCGAGAGGCGGACGCCTTCGTCGAGTCCTACCGCCCGGGAGCCCTGGACGCGCTCGGCTTCGGGCCCGCCGCCCTCGCGAAGGAGCGCCCGGGACTCGTCGTCGCCTCGCTCAGCGCCTACGGGACGCAGGGTCCGTGGGCCGCGAGGCGAGGCTTCGACTCGCTGGTGCAGACGGTCTCCGGGCTCAACGTGGCCGAGGCCCTGGCGGCGGGCGATCCCTCCAGGCCGCGCGCCCTTCCGGCGCAGGCGCTCGACCACGCCGCGGGCTACCTGCTGGCGCTCGGCGTCACGCAGGCGCTGCGACGGCGGGCGAGCGAGGGCGGCAGCTGGCACGTGCAGGTGTCGCTGGCGCGCACGGGGCTCTGGCTGCGCTCGCTTCCGACCTCGGGGGCCGCGGGCTTCGCCGCGCCCGATCCTTCCTTCGACGACGTGGCCGACCTGCTGGAGTCGAGCGGCTCGCCCTTCGGGGCGCTGACCGCCGTGCGCCACGCGGGGCGCCTCTCGCTCACCCCGCCGCGATGGGAGCGACCGTCGGTGCCTCTCGGCCACGACGCGCCGCGCTGGAGCTGACGGCGCCCGGCGGGTTCACCAGACCCGGTGAACGGATTCACCAGACCCGGTGAATCGTCTTGACCCGCGCGAGCTGGTTTCGGCAGCGTCGAGGGCCTATGGCGAAGGCGAAGGCACCGCAGGGGAAGTCCACGAAGAAGGCGCCCGTGAAGCTCCCCGCGGCGCTCCAGAAGCGGGCCGACGCGATGAAGGAGGACGCGCGGCAGCGCCTTGCGGCGACGGCGAAGGACGCCCTGCGACGCGCCCGCGGTGCGCAGCAGGAGTCGACGCGCGGTACCTTCGAGCTGGGCGTGGCGCTCGCCGTCCTGAAGGCGCCCGGCATGAGCGAGGCCGCGGGGTTCAGCGACGGGTTCTATGCGATGTGCGAGGGCGAGTTCCAGATGGCGCGCACCACGGTCGACCGGCTGCTGCGGGCGGTTCGGCTCGTGAGCGAGCCGCGCTACACGGAGCTCAAGCCCGCGAGGGTGGACGCGCTGCTCGACCTCGCCATCGCGACGGAGGCTGACGACACCGAGGCCGTGGTCGCTGAGGAGACCGTCCCGCTGTGGAAGGGCGGTCCGAAGGCGGCCCTCGCCAAGATGACCACCGAGGCCGTGATCGAGGCGACCAAGCAGGTGCGGGCGCACCTCGCGGCGCAGGCGCCGGCGGCGAAGAAGCCGCGCGGGAGGACGACCACGCCGAAGGAGCGCGCCGCGGCCGAGAAGGCAACGAAGACCCTGCGCAGGCGCGGGAGCGAGGCGACCGTGAAGGTGCGCGCGACGAAGCCGGGGGCGCCGTCGGCCTTCGATGTGGTGGGCCTGACGGAGGGCGAGCTCGCGGGGATGTTGAAGGCGTGAGCGCCGGATGAGCTGGGGCCTCGTCGATGGCGTGGCGCCACCCGCTCCTCACGAGAGAGCTCGCAGTCGCCTGCGGTCGAGCGCCTCACCAGTCCGACAACGCCGGCCGCGACGAGTGGGCCGACGCGCCGTACCGGTCGCCCCAGCACCAGACGGTTCGGTCGCTGCGAATCGCGCAGGAGCGTGAGTAGCCCAGGAACACGGCCTCGACGTGATCGATGCCTTCGACCCGCCGCGGGCGCAGCACGCACCGGGCCGCGCCGAGCACCCCGGAGCAGTCGTCGCTCTCCCCGAGCGGTACGCCGGCCTGCTCGTAATCGTTGCGGCCCCAGCACCAGACCGAGCGGTCGGTCCGGATGGCGCACGTGTGCTGGTTCCCGCGCGCCACCGCGGAGACGCAGTCGAGCCCCGGGTCCCTCGGCACCGGGCTCGTTCCTTCTCGATCCTGCGCCGTCCCGTCGCCGACCTTGCCGTCCCGGTTGTACCCCCAACACCGGACCGTCCCGTCGGGCAGCCGCGCGCAGAGATGCCAACCGGAACCGGGCGCGATCGCCCAACCGGCAGGGATGGCGGACCCGAGCTGCTCCCGCCAGTACTCGGGAAAGAAGGAGCCGTCGCGGAGACGCATGGCGGGCAACACCACGTCGATCAGCTCCTCGACCTCCCCGGGCGCGTCGACCCTCGTGGGCGTGCTCAACCGGCTCCGCGGCACTCCGACCAGCGAGAGCCCCCAGCACCACGCCGATCGGTCCCGCCGGAGGGCGCACATGGTCGGCGAGCCGTTCACGATCGCCTCGACGCCGTCGAGCCCCGGCAGCGCGACCGGGGTGTGCGCGCACGCGCCGTAGCGGCACATCGCCAAGGCCTCGGTCGTCCCCAGGTCGCCCCTCTGGTTGTCCCCCCACACGCGGACCGTTCCGTCGCCGAGGAGGGCCATCGTCGTTCCCAGGAAGCTCACGGCGATCTGCCGCACCGAGCGGAGGCCGACGACCTCGGTCGGCTGCGCGAAGTAGTCGTCGAGCGTCCCGGCTCCGATCTGCCCGTAGGTGTTCAACCCCCGGCAGCGCGCCGTGCCGTCGCGATAGACCGCGCACTCGTGCGACGACGAGAGCGACATCGAGACCACCGACGGCTCCCGGGCCGCCGGTGCGAGGGGCGCGGGCGGCAGCGGGCAGCGCTCGATCGGCGTCGGGTAGACCTGCGCATCCGACACGACGTCAGCCGGAGCATCGGCGAGCGCCGACGCGTCCGTACCAGCCTCGGGCGGATCGAAGGAGGCATCCGTCCCGCGCAGCCCTGGTGCGCCGTCCGCCGTGCTCGTGGTGACGATGCTTCCACAGGACGTCACGGCCGCGCCGAGAAGCATCGACCCGATGAGCTGCCACCCCATGGCCGCGATCGTACCAGCACCATCGGCTGCAGTGCCCGGCGAGCGACGTTCGCGCGGCTCCGCCCCGCCAAGGGACGTCACCAGGGCGCCGCTACCAACGTCACTGCTTCACGCGCGTCGCCACCAGGCTGAGGCCCTCTCGCTTCGACAGGTCTCGGGCGGGGGGGGGCCCGGCCGCGCCCGGGGGGAGCGCGAGGGTTCAAA
>CBIHPK010000305.1:0-3930 GCA_966211675.1 uncultured Myxococcaceae bacterium | reverse complement strand
GCTCCGGTGAGGCGCATCGAGCGGGCGGTGCCCGTCGCCACTCCTTACCCCTCGCGGGCGATCGGCTGGCGGACGGGCGACATCGTCCCCACGAGCATGAGCGCGACGAGCCCCGCGCCCAGCGACGACAGCACCGCGGGCACGCCGTAGCGCTCCGCGAGGCGCGCGGTGAGCTCCGCGCCCAGCGCCGCGGGCACCGTGAGCAGCGCCCAGAAGGACGCCGTCACCCGCCCGAGGAGCCGGTCGGGGGTGATCTCCTGGCGCACGGTCATGGTGTTGATCCCTCGCACGGTCTCGCCGAAGGCGACGGCCACGGCGATGCCCGCCACCACCGCGAGGCTGCCCGCGGCGCCGAAGCAGAGGAGCGATCCGCCCATGAGGAAGCCCGCGCCGAGCCAGCAGGCGCCGAAGCCCCAGCGGGCGCGCATCCACGGCGTGGCCCAGGCGCCGAGCACGGCCCCGAGCGCGGCGAGCGCGAAGACGTGGCCCACCGCGCGGTCGTCGCCGTGGAGGGTGCGCTTCACGTGGAAGATGAGGAGGTTCTCCCGGCCCGCCATGAGCAGCGAGCTCAGCCCGAGGAGCACCGTCACGGCCCGCAGCGTCGGCACCGACCAGAGGAAGCGCACCCCCGCGACGAAGCCCTCGGCGAGGCCCGCGCTCTCTCGCTCGGCGCTCGCGGCGAAGCGGGCGCGGACGAGCGCGAGCGAGGCGGCGGACACGAGGTACGACGCGCAGTCGATGGCGATGGCGGTGGTGGCGCCGAAGCGCTGGCACACCTCGCCGGCGAGCATCGGTCCCACGAAGAACATCACCGCGTAGGAGCCGTGCATCCGCCCGTTGGCCTCGATGAGCCTCGCTCGCGGGACCATGTTGGCCACGGCGGTGATGGCCGCGACCTGGAAGGTGTTGCCGAGCAGCGCGCCGACCGACCCCGCGACGACGAGCAGCCAGTAGCTCGGACCGTGGAGCCACCACACGATCGGCACCGCGGAGTAGACGAGCCAGCGGCCGAGGTCGCAGGCGATCATGAGGCGGCGGCGGTCCACGCGGTCGACGAGCGCGCCCGACGCGAGGCCGGCGACCACGTGGGCGACGGAGACCAGCGCGGTGAGCCTGCCCATGCGGTGGAGCGACCCGGTCGACTGGAGCACCAGCAGCGGCAGCGCGATGGCCGCGAAGGCGTCGCCGAGGCCGGAGAGGGTCTGTCCGAGCCAGTAGATGTTGAAGTCGCGATCCCGCCAGAGGGAGGGCGCGGGCGTGGCGGGGTTCATCGCGGGGGCGCGAGTGATGTCACCGCGGCGCGGCGTACGCCAGTGGGGGGCCGAGCTTCACCCCGGCGCGGCCCGCGGGTATGAGGCCCGCCGATGTCCTCACCGAAGCCCGCCGCCGCGCTCGCCCTCGCCGTCCTCCTCTCGGGCTGCATCCTCCATCCCCGCTACGATCTCCGCGTCTCCGCGGCCTCCCCGGCGGCCTGCACCTTCCGCGGGCGCTGGAGCTACGGTGAGCTGCTCGGCGCTCGCAGCCGCGTCCCCTTCGCGGACGTCTCCGACGCCGCGGCCGAGGGCGCCCTGGCCCGCGAGCCCGACGGCCCCTCGCTCCGCCTGCTCCTCCGCACCCACGGCTGGAACCTCCTCGGCCGCTCCGACCTCGCCAACGGCCACGCCCTCCGCCCGCAGCGAGCGATCGCCCTCACCGAGATCCTCACCGCCCACACGGGCGCGGACATCACCGTGCGCGACGCCCGCCCCGGCGAGGCGCTGGTCGCCCCGGGCCGCTTCGCCTTCGGCTCCGACCAGGCGGAGGTGCGCTTCCTGGTCGACCCGGCGCGCTGGGTGCCGTGCGCGGAGCTGGGCTTCGAGTTCACCTTCCGCGACGAGCACACCGAGGAGCGAGAGCGCGCCGCGATGGGCCTCTCGACGACCCTTGGCGCGAGGGAGATCCCCGGGTCCGCGAGCGTCGACCTCGCCGCCACGCCGGGCGGAGCGCCGCAGGTCCACGTGGGCCCTCGCGACTACGGCATCACCGTGCGACCGCTCTCCACCGAAGGCGCCTTCACCCGCGTGCTGCTCCAGCACTGGACCAGCTTCTCCATCGTCGCGTGGCTCCCGACCGCCGCCCTCGCCGACGAGGGCCCCGGCAGCTACGGCGGGCTCATGGGCGGCCTCGGCTCCAGCGAGCGCCGCCCGCTCACCGTGTGCCGCGCCCCGGTCGACCTGACCTTCGGCTTCGCCCGCGCCCGGCAGCCCCTCGAGCTCGCCGGCTCCGTCTCCGCCGGAACCGACTTCATCCGAGGCGCCAACACCCCCGATGGCGGCTTCGAGATCAGCCCCTATCCCCGCGGCGCCTCACCGCACCGCGCCGACGGGGTCACCTGGGTCGCGCACGCCATCGCGCCCCTCTCCTGCCGCAACGTGGTGGAGTGAGCTCCCCATCGCCCGGACCGCCGCGACCTTCGCCTCGAAGCCCGCCCAGTCATCCCTCTCGGCGATCCCATCCCAGAGCGACTCGATCTCGTCGATGAGCATCCCGCACGGCGCGTCCCCCTGGAAATACGGCGTCTCCAGCGCCTCGACCCGCGTGGGCCGATAACCCTCCAGGCGCCGCCGCACCGCCGCGAAGGACTCCCTCCCATACAGCGCCGCGGCCGGTCCCAGCAGGGCCCTCTCCTCACTGGCCATTCCGCCATACCAGTCGAAGAAGAAGCGGTCATAGCCGACTCCGCTCTCCCTCATGAAGGCATAGGCGTCATCGACCAGCGCCTCGTCCTCGTCCGCCCCTCGCGACGCGAGGCCCAGCCGATCGAGGAAGCGCCGGTGCACGGCCCCCATCAGGGCGAGCTCATACTCGTCGAGCGATCGCTGCAGCGCCGACTCCGTGGAGAGCGGCAGCAGCGCCTCGGCGAGGCGGGTGAGGTTCCAGTGGACGGCCTGCGGTTGACGGCCGAAGGCATAGAGCCCCGAGTGGTCGAAGTACGCCGCGGTGAAGCCCGGGTCATAGCTCGGCAGGAAGCGATAGGGACCATAGTCGAAGCTCTCGCCGGTGACGTTCATGTTGTCGGTATTGAGCACGCCATGGACGAAGCCCGCGACCATCCAACTGGCGCAGAGCTCGGCCGAGCGCAGGGTCACCTCCTTCAACAGCGCCGCGGGCAGGTCGTCCTCTCCCGCCACGCCGGGCGCGTAGTGCTCCACCGCGAACTCCACCAGGCGCTTCAACCGCGCCGTGTCGCCCCGGTGCGCGTGCCGCTGGAAGCTGCCGAAGCGCACATGCGAGTGGCCCAGGCGGACCAGCACCGCCGATCGCGTGGGCGAGGGCTCATCGCCCCGCATGAGCTGCTCGCCCGTCTCATAGACGCTGAAGGTCTTGGAGGTGTTGACCCCGAGCGCTTCGAGCATCTCCGTGGCGAGCACCTCGCGCACCGCTCCCTTGAGGGTGAGCCGGCCGTCGCCTCCTCGCGACCACGGGGTGCGACCGCTGCCCTTGGTGGCGAGGTCGAGCAGCCGCCCGTCCACCGGGTCTCGGAGCTGTGCCAATAGAAACCCGCGCCCGTCCCCGAGCTGCGGGTTGTACGACCCGAACTGGTGCCCGTGATAGCGCAGCGCGAGCGCCCGGGGGAGGTTGTCGGGCAGCGGTTGCAGCCGCGCGAAGTGCCTCTCCCGCTCGGCCGCATCGAGTCCCCCGAGGCCTACGCGAGCGGCCCATGGTTCATTGAAGAAGCGCGGGGTGCGCCGCGGGAATTCCGCGGGCTCTACCGGGTCATGGAAGCCCTCGTCGAGCTGGGTGAACACCGGATCGGGGCGATATCGTTCATCGAAGGGCATTGGTGGATTCGTTCACTGGGTGCAATGGATGGATATGGAGCGTGGGCGACGAGGGTGGCGGAGGCCCCCTTCCCCGCTGCCGCGCGCCCTACCCCCGCGCTCAGGGCGC
>CBIHPK010000304.1:0-4071 GCA_966211675.1 uncultured Myxococcaceae bacterium | reverse complement strand
CGGTTGCGCCAGCAACCGGCGCTCCTTCAGGAAGCCCCTCGAAGGAGGGGCGCTCATCTCCAGGCTCCCACTTCAGCGGTTGCAGGCCCGCTCGCGGGCCGTTCGCAACCGCGGAGTGGGCGGCACTCCAGCGGACTCACTCGTGGATGCACATCACGTGGGCGAGTCGTCCGCCTGAGGGCTGAGGGGCCCTACAGCGAGGGAGGCGCCTCGGGCCGGGGGAGGGCGGCGCTGCTGCCCTGGGCGCACCAGACGTCGACGCGCGTGGGCGAGTAGAGGCCGCCGGTGACGGCCGTGAGCAGCCAGTTCAACACGGTCATGCGGGTGTAGACCTGCGAGACGCCCTGCGGGCAGATGGCGTTGAGCACCTCGGTGTCCGAGAGGCTGACGATTCCCCAGAGCAGGTGGTGGTGCCACTGCGCCGAGCGCGGAAACGGCTCCGGGACCGTGCCGGCGTTGATCGCGAAATGGCGGTAGCACCCGGTGCCCGACAGCGCGAGCACGAGACCCATCGTAGCGAGACGGCTCTTCATGACGGTGATCGCTCCCCTCGACGCTCCCCTCAGGTGGAGTCGTGAGCGGAGACCGTCAAGCCATGCGCTACGAGCGCTCCCGCACCCGCATGGGAAGGCCGCCGCGCGGCCGCATGGTGATCACCGGCTCCGGCACCGGGACCATCCCCGGCGGCAGCTCCAGCTCGAAGCGCCGCGCCAGCGTGGCCAGCACCAGCGTCGCCTCCACCAGCGCGAAGGTGTCCCCGATGCACTTCCTCGGACCGGCCCCGAAGGGGAAGTACGCCAGCGTGGGACGGCTGCTGGGAGCGCCCTCCATGAAGCGCTCCGGGTCGAAGCCCTCGGGGTTCTCCCAGAAGCCCGGGTGGCGGTGCGTGGCGTAGGGCGAGAGGAAGGCCAGGGTCCCGGCGGGGAGCGTGTAGTCGCCGAGGGGGATGTCCTGCGTGAGCCGCCGCGAGATGAGCCACACCACGGGGGTGATGCGCAGCGACTCGGCGAGCACGGCGCGGGTGTACGGCAGCTTCGGGTAGTCCTCCGCCGTCGCGTCGCGGTCGCCCAGCACCTCGTCGAGCTCGGCGAGCATCTTTCGCCGCACGTGGGGCATGCGCGAGAGCCACGACCAGGTCCACGCGAGGAGGTTGGCGGTGGTCTCGTGGCCGGCGCCGAAGATGGTGACCACCTCGTCGCGCAGCTGCTGGTCGTTCATCGCCTCGCCGGTCTCTTCGTCCCTCGCCTCGATGAGCATCCGGAGAAACTCTCCCCCCGGCGCGTCGGGCTTCGCCCGCCTCGCGGTGATGGCCTCGTCCACCACGCGCACCACGCTGTCTCGCGCCTCGAAGAAGCGCCGGTTGCCCGGCGTGGGCCAGCTCACCGGCGGCGCCCACGGCCGCACGATGCGCTGGTTGAGGTCGTGCAGCAGGTACGTGATGGCGCGGCCCACGCCCGCGGCGTCGCGCTCCACGTCCTTGCCCAGCATGGTGTCGGCCACCACGCGCAGCGTGAGGCGCATCATCGACTCGGCCACGTCCACGGGGACGCCCGCCTTCGCCGCGACGCTCCACTCCTCGGCGGTGCGCTTCGTGAGCTCCACCATGCGACCGCCGAGGGCGAAGATCTTGGCGCGGTGGAAGGCCGGCTGAGCGATGCGCCGCTGCCGCAGCCACACCGGGCCGTCGCTGGTCACGAGCCCGTTGCCGAGCAGCAGCCGCAGCGCGGCGAAGCCCGGCGTGTCCTTGCTCACGTGCTTCGCGTGGTCGACGAGGATCGACTTCACGTGATCGGGGTGGAAGAGGAAGTGCCCGCGGAGTCCGCCGGGAAACTCCACGCGGGAGATGTCGCCGTTCTCTCGCAGCGCCCGGGTGAGCGTGGCGAGCGGCGCGGTGCGCATGGAGTAGAGGTTGCCGACGAGCGGGAGGTGACCGGGGGCGATGGGGGCGAGCATGGCGGGGGTCGTCACTCCGGGTCGCAGGGGCCGTCGCAGGTGTGCGTGACCTGCCCGGTGGGCGTGAGGAAGGTGGTGATCTGACGGATGAGCGCGGGGAGGGCGCGCACGGTGCCGTGCGTGGGGTTGCTCGACGCGGGCTGGTTGGTCCCGGACGGGGCGGGCGTCGGGTGCTCGTCCCAGATGGTGAGCGCGGAGGGCGCCGGGCCCATGGTGGTGGTGAGCCCGTAGGGCGTGCGCGGCGACGGGAGCATCAGCGGGACGTTGCCCGCGCGGGCCAGCAGCTCGGTGGTGAGGTTGTTGACCGAGGCGTCGTTGACGGCCTCCTGGAAGAGGAGGCTCTTCTCGGGGACGCCCGCGAGGCGATCGCCCAGCAGGTGCGGCGCGAGGTTGATCGGGTCCGCGGCGTCGAAGAGCGACTGCGCGAGGTTGAAGAGCACCTGCTGCTCGGCGGGGTTCTCGTAGTCGTTGAAGGCGAGCGAGTAGAGCGCGAAGTTCGACGAGCGCTGGAGCAGCAGTCCCCAGTTGCCGCCGGGGACGTTGAGCACGCCGCGGGTGCAGTCCGGCGAGTGGCCCATGAAGCTCGTGCCCATGATGCCGCCCAGGGAGATGCCATAGTAGTACGAGCGCGCCGGGTCGAAGGCCGCGTGGCCGCCCACCTGGAAGGCCGCGTGGTCGCCGAACTGCGCTCGCCCGGTGCGGAAGAGCACCATCGCGTTGACCAGCGACTGCTGCAGCTGGTCGGTGATCGCGGGGAGGTAGTTGAAGTCCGAGAGGGCGTGGATCGCCGTGGTGATGTCCGGGAAGCTCAGGCCCGTCCAGTTGGTGGCGATCACCACGAAGCCCTGCTCGTTGATGAAGTGCTGGAGGTAGTTGTTGGTCTCCATCGCGGAGCCGAGCTCGCCCACCGCGGAGCCGAGCAGGCCGTGGCCGAACTGGATCAGCGGCAGCGGCCCGCGGGTCATCGCGCTGCGCGGGACCATCGCCACGAAGGGCACGTCCACCATGCGCACGAACTGCGGCGCGCCGTCGGCGTTGCGCGAGAGCCGAGCGTCGTCGCCGGTGCCGGTGATGAACGACGGCACCCGGAAGGTGCCGCTGATGCGGCGGAGGATGTTGGCGTTGTAGTCCTCGTCGACCTGAGCGACGGTGAAGCCCATGCCGCGCTCTCCCACCATGGTGAGGGCCGCGTCGCGCATGCCCGCCACCGGGGCCGTGAGCCAGCGCTCGGTCGAGGTGGTGTAGTCCCACGCGAGGGTGAGCGAGGCGCGCTGGATGCCCGCGCGCTCCAGCGCGGCGAAGATCTCGGTGTAGCGGGGGGCGACGCGGGCGAGGCGCGGGTCGCTCGACGGGGTCCCCGCGCGCAGGGCCGCGAAGCCCGGCGGGACGGAGAGCGCCCCGCCGCCGACGGCGTGCACGGCGGTGGTGATGGCGACGGCGTAGCGGTGCCCCGGGATGAGCCGGACCATCGGGCGGATGATGAGCACCTGCGGACGGCCCTCGCGCGCCGTGACGTCGACCTCGGCGAAGTGCAGCACGCGCTGCCCGGAGGTCATGTCGACGAGGGCGGTGCTGCCGGTGGCCGCGAGGGAGCTCGCGAGGTCGGTGTGCGGGACGAGCGTGGCGACGTCGATGCGCTCGGGGAAGTAGGCCGAGAGGGCGCCGTTGGGGGAGAAGCCGTCGAGGCGGTTCCAGAGGGCGGGGTTGAGCGGGACCGGGTCGCCGCCGTTGGAGGTGCGCCCCGTGGAGATGGGCATGGCCGCGGTCGGCAGGTTCACCTGGCCGTTGGCGCCCTGGTAGTAGGCGCTGGGGAAGGGCTGAAGACAGGCCTCGGGGAAGCCCAGCGGGTTGCACTCCGTGCGCACGCCGCTGTCGGGCGTCGCGCCGCTGTCGGCCACCACGCCGCTGTCGGCGACCGCGCCGGGCGCAGGGTCGCTGCACCCCACGACGGACCCAAGCGCCACCCAGACCGCCGCCCGCAAGAAGGTTCGCATGGACCGGTCGGGTATCACACCGCCCGATACCTCACCAGCGGCCGACGGCCGGGAGGATGCGGTCGGCCCGTCGGACGTCGGTGCAGTGCACCCCAGGGCCCGTGGGAGGTATCCGCGCGGATAC
>CBIHPK010000303.1:0-4179 GCA_966211675.1 uncultured Myxococcaceae bacterium | reverse complement strand
GATTGCGTGTCCATGGTCGTCACCTCCGTCGTTGACTCGACGCGTCATCTCTCCCCATGACGCAGCGCGCTGTCAAGGCGGCCCCTTGCTTTTCAGGGGTGTCGCCAATGGGGGATGACGCGCTGGGAGGGATCAGCCCGGGTCCCGGCCGCAGACGCGGTTGAGGCACATGAGGCCGTTGCAGCAGTCGGAGGTGGTGGAGCAGGTGGTGCCTTCGCGGCGGCACATGGCGGGCGGAGGCGGGGTGCAGGAGAAGGTCCCGTCGGGGGCGCGGTCGCAGAGGCCGGAGCAGCACTCGCTGGAGACGCTGCAGCGCTCGCTGTTCATGCGGCAGGCGACGGGGGCCCAGTAGGCGGACATGTTCTCGAGCGCGGTGTCCTGCCCGGGGAGCCAGTACGGCACCTGCGACGGATCGGCGCCCGCGGCGGGGCGGTTGGTGATGGCGGCGACCCAGATCTGTCGACGCCGGGTGCCCCGCGTCCCGGCCTGCGCGTTGCCGTAGTCGCGACGGGAGTAGAAGGCGACCCAGAAGTATCCGCCCTGGTCGAAGGGCGAGAAGTTGGGCCAGTAGGAGCTGGGCTCGCCGCTGCCGTTGGCGTTGGCGAGCACCAGCGAGGGAGTGTCCGGCGTGGCGTCCGCGGAGGCGATCTCCAGGCGACCGGGGTAGTGCGTCCCTTCGTTTCCGCCGCGGGAATTGGTGCCGTGCTGGAAGGCGATCCAGCGGCTGTCGGGGGAGAAGGTCGGGTGCGCGTCGGTGACGAGGGAGCCCGCGGCGGGGGCGGCGTCGGTGGTCCCTCGGTGCACGAGGCGGGGCGCGCCGAAGGTGGTGGTCGCGGTGCGAGGGATCACCGCGAGGTCGCCCCGGGTGAAGTCCACGGCCCAGCCCATGTTGGTGTTGGTGATGAGGGCCACGCTCATGCCGTCGGGCGACCAGTCGGGGTGCGCGGCGTGCTCGGTCGGCAGGCCGCTGCCGGGGATGACCGTGCCCGCCGCGCGGTCGAGCAGCTGCATCGAGTTGCCGCGGTTGATGACGAGGTAGTTGGAGTCCGGAGAGAAGCTCGAGAAGAGGTAGCGCAGGTCGTCGCGAGGGCCGTAGACCGTCGGCGCGGGGTCGCGGGAGAGCTCGGAGGAGGTGAGGTCGATGGTGACCGAGGGGCCGTCGCCGTCCCAGAGCTCGGCGCTCAGGTAGCGGCCGTCGCGGGAGACCGTGTGGCAGGCGATGCAGCGAGAGCCGTCGGCGGCCCTCGACGGGGGGCTGGCGATGGTGAGCGAGCGGGCGCCGGTGAGGGCGTCGAGGCGCATCAGGCGGCCGTTGGAGAGGTCCCAGAAGTAGATGGTCCCGGAGAGCACCGCGCGGGCGACTCGCAGCGAGATGGACTCTCCCGCGATGCGCTCTCGCATGGCGCTGTCCCAGCGCTCGACGGTGATCTGCAGCGGGTCGACGGGGTCGCTCTCCAGCAGCGCTCGCCACGCCTCCGGGTCGACGGGCCAGTGGTATCCGAAGGCCGCTCCGGTGTGCTGGAGGTACGCGTTGACCTCGACGTGGGGCTTCTGGATGCGCACGCGGTAGAAGTCCCCCGCGGCGCCTCCCTCCCACTGCACGTCGGGCGCGGGGAGGTTGGTGGGGATCACCGCGCGGTCGAGCGGATACCGCAGCGTCGCCTGGCGGGCGCGGTCGGTCACCGCGGCGGGGGCGAAGTGGTCGACGACGTCGGGGACGAGCCGGTCGACGAGCACCGAGCGCTCGGCGCGCACGGTCACGGCCGCGGTGGCGCTGAGCTCGGCGCCGCCCGGTCCGGGGACTCGCACGGTGAGCTCGATCACGCCCCCGGCGCGGCCGCCCGCGGTGACCACGCCGGTGTTGGCGTCGACCGCGGCGGCGAGGGAGACGGGCATCGACCAGGTGCCGTTGGCGAGCGGCCGGGTGGTGCCGTCGTTGAAGGTCCCGACGACGGCGAAGGCCTGCGTGGCGGCGGCGCCGTTGCGAGAGACGACGGTGGCGGCGGGCGGGTCGACGACGATGCGGGTGAGCTCCCGGATGGCGATGGCGTCGCGCACCGGGCCCAGGTCGTTGGACCTCGGTCGGTCGGCCGCGGGGCCCCGGTCGGCGGCCGCGTCGAGGCGCACGCCGGTGTCCGGGTCGGTGGCGCAGACCACGCCTGCGCCGCAGGGCAGCTCGGTGGCCTCCTCGGCCGAGCAGCCGGCGAGCGCTGCGATCACGAGGCACCGGGAAATCGAGCGGGGGTGGGTCACGGCGCGGGATTGCACCCTACCGACGGTGCGCGGCGCAAGCGCGGCGGCATGGGATGGGTGACGCGCGCCTCAGCCCGTCGGGGCGGGCGCCGGGGCCGGGACGGTCGCGGGCTCGCCGCTCGCCGCGATCGAAGGCAGCAGGCGGTCGGCGAGGTCGTCGAGCCCCACCGCGCGGAGCTGCGCGTCGAGCGATCGCGCCGCGGACACCCGCTCGCGGCTGAAGGCGTTCCACGCCTCGTCGCGGCGGGAGCGCGCGGCCTGCTCCTCGCGCTTCTCCTTGCGGACCGCGGCGTTGGCGGAGGCGAGCGCGGCCACGTCGGCGGCGACCCCCTCCAGCGCGGCCTTCGCGTCGAAGCGCACGCCGCGCCGCTGCGATCGCGGGGGCGACTTCTCGACGCCCGCGAGCACCGAGGCGCCGAGCGTCTCCAGCGCCACCGGATCGCGCGGGGTCTCGCCGACGAAGCCCAGCGCCGCGACGGCCGCGTCGCCGCAATTGGTCAGCACCAGGTCGCGGAAGCCGACGAGCGACGAGCGCACGCTGGCGGCGTGGCGGTCGCGGGCGGCGAAGACCGCGGCGTCGTCGCCGAGCTCGGCGGCGAGCACCTCGTCGGCGCGGCGCAATGCCGTGAGGGTATGTTCGAAGATGCAGGTGCCACCCTAGCCTGACGGCCGACGTTGACCCCCGACGAGCGACGCCCGCAAGGTGACCCGATGGCCTCCCACACGTCGTCGAAGCGGTGGATCGCGTGCGCGGCGCTCGCGCTGGGCTGCACGCGCAACGACTTCGACGACCCGAGTTGCGCGCCGTCGAGCAGCAACGACGATCCGGTGGGGACCGTGACGCTGGCCACCATCGGGCTCTTCCGCGAAGACGGCACCGCCATCGAGCTGCCCGACGCGATCGTCACCTGCGCGCAGGGCGCCTCGGCGAGGGAGCGCGCGCAGTACCGCCCCGAGTTCGGCCAGGGCAAGGCGCTGATCGATGGCGGCGTCGTCGCAACCCTCGGGGAGGGCGCCATGTTCAACCGTTACGACTGCGGGATGCGCATCATCCTGCGCCGCTGCGCGGAGCCGCTGCGGGTGCGGGTCGAGGCCCCCGGCTGCGAGCCCTTCGAGCGCACCTGGAGCTGGGACGACAACTACGCCCAGAACGGATCGAACCAGAACTTCGTCGTCCCGGTGCGCCTGCGGTGCGCGGGCGACGCGGGCATCGGGCCGTCGATGCGCGACATCCCCGCGCTCAACCGCGACGCTGGCAACCTCCCGCGCGACGGCGCGACCCGGTAGCGCCCTCGACTGCCCTTCGGCTGCAACCGCTACCTCCTCCCCCGATAGGCGCTGATGCCCCCGCGCGCCGCGCGCAGATCGTCGCCTGGGCGAAGCAGCGCTGGGGCGTCGCGCCTTCGTCCGCGGCGTCATCACCCCTGCCCGCCGAGGACGACGAGAGCGCGAGCTAGCGCGGGGGCTGCACCAGCCAGCGGGGCGTCGGGGTAGAGGTCAACTCCATCCGGCCCCCGCGCACGCTGGCCACGTGGCGGGCGCCGAGGCCGTGCGGGGTCGTATCGAAGCACTCGATCACCGCGAAGACGCCCACCGCGAGGGAGAGGTTCGCGAGGCTCGCGGCGTAGGTCGCACGAATCTCCGTCTCGGGCGCGCTGTGCCCGCCTGCAAGGGCGCGAGCGCGCACGCGCTCGACGTGGATCGAAACCTCCTCCGCACAGAGAAAGAACAGCACCGTCGTGAATCCCCGTGCGTTGGCCTCCCGCGCCTGTTCGATGGCGATGGTCGTGCGCATCGTGCTCTCCACGGCGAAGCTCACGCCCCGCGAAAGATGATCGACCACGAACGACTCGCACTCGCTGCTAGCTCGCGCCTGAGGCATCCCCTCATATTGCGCCGAAGATTCCGCGGAATACCGAATGCTGG
>CBIHPK010000302.1:0-4235 GCA_966211675.1 uncultured Myxococcaceae bacterium | reverse complement strand
GGGTGGGGCTGGGGGGGGGCCCTGTTCCCGGGGGCCGCGCGCCCGCCCCCCGGGGGGCGGCGGGGAAGGGGGCCTCCGTCCCAACCGCCCTCGCAGCCCGTCACGATCATCGCGCGGTGGGGCATTGCGTCTCGCCGGGTCAGAATGACCCGCCCACCCCCTCGGTCACGCCCCGCGCAGGACGTCGAAGTCCACCAGCATCCCGACCGCCTCGGGCGGAACCTCCTCGCCGGCCGAGGCGCTCGCGTCACTCAGGGCCTCCTCGATGGGGCGCCCGTCGAAGTGGTGCAGCTGATCGAAGAGCGCCCTCGGGACCTCCAGCGGGTCCAGGTGGCTGTAGCCCTGCACCCGGACGCTTGCGGCGGAGATCCCCGCGACCTGCGCCCGCCCCAGGGCGACCCGGGCGGGGAGCGAGTCGTCGAGGAGCTGCTCCTGGGCGAGGCGCACGGTGGCCGCGAGCGCGCGGGCCTCGGCCCCTCCGAGGGAGAGCACCTCGGCGGGGGAGAGCGCCTCGGCGAGCGCGGCGCAGGCGAGGAAGTACCCCTCGACGTCGCCGGTCCATCGCCCCCAGAGGGCGTCGTCGGAGGCGAGCACGTCGGCGCGGGGGGCGCCGTGGGGGCGGTCGAGCGGGGCCATGCGGGCGAGGGCCTCCGGGGGGATGTCGAGGGCCATCGCGCAGTGCCACGCGACGGCGCGCTCCAGGCGGGCGAGGAGCTGGTGGAGGCGGTTCCAGAGGGCCTTGGCGCGCTCGCCGCGGGTGTGCTTGCAGAACCACGTCGCGCAGGTGGCCTCGCGCCACGCCCACACCCCGCAGCGCCCGCCGACGGGCTCGTAGTGGGGGCAGCGCAGCGAGGCGTCCCGGCCGAAGCGGTCGCGGTCGGCGTGCTGCGCGGCCACCAGGGCGGGGTCGACGGTGAGCCCGATGGGGGAGAGCCCGTCGCCCTCGGCGAGGCGCCGTCGGACCGAGGCCGCGCCGTGCGGTGAGGCGTCGCGCAGGGCGCCGCCGACGAGGAAGTTGGCGAGCGTCGGGAGGTACGTGCAGCAGCGGGTGTCCGGCGAGAAGGCCAGCGCCCCCGGAGGGAGCGACGGGTCCGCGAGCATCGCGCAGTCGTCGCAGGTGGCGTGGGTCTCGTCGGGCAGCGAAGGGTCCGCGAGGATCGCGTCGAGCCAGCGGGCGTGCAGCGGCGGCAGCGAGGCGTCGGCGGAGCGGAGCAGCGGCAGCGAGCGGCGGATCACGGCGGCCACCGCGCTCAGGTCTCGTGCGTCGCCTGGCGCCACTGCTGCGGCAGGTCGAGCAGCCCTTCGCTGTGGAGGTGGTCGTAGAAGGCGTCGCACATCACGGCGCAGGCGGTGCTGAACACCCTCGGGTCGGCCACGAAGCCGAGCGTCTCGGGCCGCAGCCGCTCCTTGGAGGCGTTGAGCCGGGCCACCAGCGGGTCCTGCACGTTGAGCACGAGGTCTTCGAGGAAGTGCTTCTCGAAGGCCTCTCGGAAGCGAGGGAAGGAGCGGGGACCGATGCGGGGCATGCCCTGGATGTTGTCGCCCGAGCGCGCCACGCTGCTCTCTCGCACCACCGCCCAGCAGAACTCTCCGAGGTTGCCTCGGAAGCCCTCGTGGAAGAACTCGGTGAACACCTCGATGACGATCGGCAGCAGCCGGCCGAGCTCCGGCGCCCGCTGCGAGAGGTAGGCGGCCTGCAGCTCGCGCTCCCAGCGGCTCAGGCGCTCGAGGGCCGTGTCGTAGAGCTCCTCGCGCTCGTAGTGCAGCGCGCGCAGGTCGCGGCGCAGGTGCTGCTGGTTGTGCAGCACCGCGGTGTAGAGGGCCTGCTCGGGGGTGGTGACCAGGCGCGCGGCGAGCTCCGCGGGCTGCGCGTTGTGGCCCAGCGCGAACTCGAAGAACAGCGTGGTGAAGCGCCGCGAGAGCAGCTCGAACTTGGCCCGAAGGAAGGTCCCGCGGCGGGGGTCGAGCACCTGCTCCAGGCTCTTCCTGAGCACGGCGATGAGGTCGATCTCGTAGTCGGCGCTGGAGGCCGGCGCCTCCGGGCGCTGCGACTGACGCACGTCCTGGATGGCGCGCAGGTCGTTGATGACCTGCTGGGTGATGGCGTCGAGCTCGGCGTTGGTCTGCTGCTCGGGGTTGAAGTACACGACCCTCGCGCTCACCTGCTCGTCGCGCAGCTTGAGCGCCGCGCTCGCGAGGTCGAGCCGCTGCTGGGTGCTGCCGCCGAGGAGCGACCCGCCGGCGGGGTCCCCCGTGGCCGGGCGATCGGAGGGCGCCGCGCGATCGGAGGGCGCCGCGCGATCGGAGGGCGCCGCGCGATCGGAGGGCGCTGCGCGCGGCGCAGGAGCCGCGCCTGCGTTGGTGCGCTTCACCAGCGGTATCGGGGTGCTGTCCCGCCGCGCGTCCGCGGGTACGGGCGGTGGCTTGTGCGACGGGCCTCCCGGTCGGGTCTTCTCACTCACGGCGGTGCGCAGTGTATCCGGTCGTCGCGCGCGCTGCCCACAACCTGCCATGATGGCGGCCTCTCGGACCGCACTGCCCCCAATGAGCACCCGCGAACTCCTAGCCCTCGGCACGGCCTCCCAGGTCCCGACGCGCAAGCGCAACCACAACGGCTATTTCCTGCGCTGGGACGACGAGGGCTTCCTCTTCGACCCGGGCGAGGGGACGCAGCGGCAGATGGCCTTCGGCGAGCTCCCGTCGAGCGCGCTGCACCGGATCTTCATCACCCACTTCCACGGCGACCACTGCCTCGGCCTCGCGGGCATCCTGCAGCGCCTCTCGCTCGACCGCTGCGCCCACCCGGTGACGGTGCACTACCCCGCCTCGGGGCAGGTCTACTTCGATCGCCTCCAGGACGCGTCGATCTACCACCACGCCGCGACCATCATCCCCGCGCCGGTGGAGGTCCCCCCCGACACGCTCTCGCTCATCGCCGAGACGGACACCTACCGGGTGTACGCGCACCCGCTCGATCACCCGGTCCCGACGCTCGGCTATCGCATCGAGGAGCGGGCCTCGCGCACCTTCCTGCCCGAGCGCCTGGCGGCTCACGGCGTGATCGGCCCGGCCATCAAGACCCTCGGGGAGCGAGGGGTCCTGCCCGTGGGCGGCCGCATGGTCTCGCTCGAGGAGGTGAGCGTGCCTCGCCCCGGTTCGGTGTTCGCCTTCGTGATGGACACGCGCCCCTGCGCCGGCGCGACGGCCCTCGCGCGCGACGCCGACCTGCTGGTGATGGAGGCCACCTTCGCCGCCGCCGACCAGGAGCTCGCCGTCGCGTACAGCCACTCCAGCTCCGTGGACGCCGCGCAGACGGCGCGCGACGCGGGCGCCCGGCGCCTGGCGATCACCCACTTCTCCCAGCGCTACACCAGCACCGACGCGCACCTCGCGGAGGCCTGCGCGGTCTTCCCCGAGACGGTGGCGCTGCGCGACCTCGACCGGGTCCAGATCCCCCGCCGCCGGGCCTGAGCGCCGTCGTATGGTGCGGTCCTCCCATGGACCTCGACGCCCTCACTCCCCTGCTGGAAGAGACCGCCCGCGCTCGCTGCACCGACGACCCCGCTCACGACTGGCTGCACGTGCGCCGCGTGGTGGCCAGCGCCCGCCGCATCGCCGAGGCCGAGGGGGCCGACCGGGCGGTGTGCACGACCGCGGCGCTGCTGCACGAGCTGTTCAATCACCCGAAGGGCCACCCCGAGTCGCACCGCTCGGGCGAGGTCTGCGCCGAGCGCGCCCGCGAGCTCCTTCGCGAGCACGGCGCCCCGGAGGCCTTCGTCGAGGCGGTGGGCTACGCGATCGCGGTGCACCCCTTCTCGCTGGGCGTGACGCCCGTCACGCTGGAAGCGAAGGTGCTTCAAGACGCCGACCGGCTCGACGCCATCGGGGCCATCGGCCTCGCTCGCTGCTTCGCGACCTGCGCCTCGATGCGTCGACCCTTCTACGAAGAGGGCGATCCCTTCTGCGAGCGCCGCGCGCCCGACGACAAGCTGTGGGGCCTCGATCACGTCTACAAGAAGCTGCTGAAGCTGCGAGACGGGATGCACACCGCGACGGCCCGCGCGATGGCCGCGCGGCGCAACGACGTGATCGAGCGCTTCATGGAGGCGCTGAGGGAGGAGATCGCCGCGGGGTGACGCCGGATGCCCCCACCCTGCGCTGCCGCGCGCCCCTCGCCCCAAGGCAGAGCCTTGAGCATGGGTCACATCTCGACGGAAGCGCCGCCCACTCCGCGG
>CBIHPK010000301.1:0-4407 GCA_966211675.1 uncultured Myxococcaceae bacterium | reverse complement strand
ATCGTTGCCGTGGGATTCATCCCGCGGCACGGAAAATCAAGCAGCTTTGGCACCGTCGCCCTGGGGAGCGACCTGATCGGCGGCTGGCCGGAATGCCGCCCGAGACCCGATAGGTCTTCACCGACTCTCAGCCGCACCTGTACGAGCCATCACCGCTACCCTGACCTCTCCCCACACCCATCTCCCCATCATTCTCTCTCACGCTTCTCCCAATCCGTCCGCTACGCTCGCTCCCCTCCGGGCGCGTCCCTCGTCGCCGTGCGCCCGTCCACGTCTCCGCAGAAAGGACACCGATCACACGATGAGCGATTCCTCGAAGACGCCTGAGCTCTCCAAGGAGGTGCTCGACCTCCAGAAGGACTGCGACCGCACGGCCGCCATGGCCCGGCAGCACGCCGCCGCCCTCGGCGCCGCCTTCGCGGCGCGCCACGACGCCGCGACCGGCGAGGCCGCCGCCTCCCTGGCGCGCTCCATCGCGGTCTCCATCGCCGCCCGCAGCGCCGCCCTCGTGAAGGCCGACGTCGCCCTCACCCGCGAGCGCGCCGACGACGCGCAGCCCCGCCGCGACCGCGACGCCAGCGAGGTGCTCACCCGCGCCGCCATCGAGGACGTCCGCCGCCGCGTGGTCGGCCTCTACGACGCCCCCATGCTGGAGCCGCTGCTGCTCGCCGGGTCCATGCCGAAGGACCCGCTCCAGCTGGTGAAGTACGCCCTCCGCGCCGCCGGTCACCTCGAGAAGCAGAGACCCACCGACTTTCCCGAGGCCTTGATCGATGGCGGCAAGCCCACGCCGAAGAAGTGGGCGACCGCCATCCGCACCCCCGCGGAGAAGCTCGACGCGGCGCTCAAGGCCGTCGGAACCGAGGACGCCCAGCTCGTCACGGCCCTCTCCGGCCGCGACAACCTCTTCGGCGAGGCCGAGACCGACGAGCCGCGGGCCCGCGCCGTGCTCGACGCCCTGCTCCGCTACGCGCGCCTCGACGCCGAGGCCGACCGCCTCGCCCGCCCCGTCGGCACTCCCCGAGCGCCCTCGGCGGAGGAGCCCTCCCCAGCGCCGCTCCCCGACTCCGCCCCGACGAAGTAGGCCTCCCCAGCCGACCTCCAGGCTCCGACCTCGCCCGGGGAGGCCTCCCCAGCCGTGGTTTGCGCTCATCCCACCGCCGGGGAAGGGGGGACCCGCCGTCCGCTGCGCTCGCCCCGAGGCCCAAGCACACGCCGCTCGCCGTCGGGCTCGCGGTGATGGATGATCCGCGCGGCGGTGAAGCTTCGCCGGAGGTGCGCTCATGGCCAGTGCGACGTGGTGGTGGACTCTCTTGATCGCGCTCCCGGCCGTCTCGGCGTGCAGCAGCGCGGGCGATGGAGAGGTGGTCGTGATCGACGCTTCGACGACGCCGCGCGACACGGGGACGCGCGACGCGGGGCTCGACGCCCGGGCGGCGATCGACCTCGGTCCGCTCACCTTCGACGTGCGACCCCGGGATGTTCCGCCCCGCGACGTGCAGCCGAACTACGACGCCTTCTTCGCGGAGAACCCGCTCCCGCAATACTGCGGCCCCGACGGCGGGGGCGACGCCGGGCCGCCGCCCGTCCTCCCGGGCGGCACGGCCGCCTGCCCGGATGACCTCACGCGCGAGGGCTGTCCCTGCACGACGATCGGCGAGATGCACTCGTGCTGGCCGGGCCTGCGGGTCAACCGCAACCGCGGCCTCTGCCACGACGGCATGACCCGCTGCGAGCCCTACGACGAGCTCGGCGGGCGCTGGGGCGCCTGCGAGGGATACACCCTGCCCGACCCGGCGGTGCGCCTCGGACCCGCCTCCTGCCAGTGCTTCTCCCAGGGCCGCTGGGAGATCACCAACACCTCCCCGTGCCTCGTCACCTACGGCAGCGGCGCGCCCACCGACCCGATCTACGCGGTCGCGACCTACCTCGACGCGATGGGCCGCGCGCAGTGCCCGGCGCAGACGGCCAGCAGCCCGCCGCCGCCGCACGCGATGGCCGGCACCACGTTCAGCACCAACTTCCTCACGGTCGACTGCACCGGGCAGTTCGAGCTCTGCTACGCGATCCGCGCCGGTGACGCGCTCCACCCCGCGCCGACCGACTGCCTCGTGGCGCGCGTCTGCACCTCGGCGTGGTACGGCGCCTCGGGCGTGCGTCAGGCCTTTCCCCCGCTGCCCTCGTGGGTCGGCACCGACGCCGCGTGCGCTCGCCGCTTCGTCGACATGGGCGGCTACGGCGAGATGTCCGTCACCGGGCAGAGCAGCGAGTGCCAGCACATCGACGACCGGGGACAGCCGTACGTGTTCAACCGGGTGACCTACTGCCCCACGCGATGCGCCACGATGCCCACGCTCCCCGAGTGCGCCCGCTGCGGCAACGGCGGCTCCGGGATGTTCTGACCCGCGCGCTCCTCGGGACGCTGCGGTAAATGTCCCCGGAGCAGGCCCGCGAGCTTCGCCCGCGTCGCCCGTCCTCCCTGACGATCTCGTGCTCCTCCCTTGAGAGCCTTGCGACCCTTTGCGGTCTTCTCTCGCGGCATACGCAGGGCGTTGCGCGCTCGGCAAGCCAGGGCGCGGTACCGTAGTGCGATGAGCCCCACGTCTCGGGCACTTCTCGTCGGGGCTCTCCTCGTTGGCGCCGATGCCTGTCGAGACGACGAGCGCGGCTGCGATGTGGGCGAGGAGGTGGCGTGCGCGTGCCCTGCCGGCGTCGGCGGCGTGCAGTCCTGCGGCCGGGACGGCTGGTTCGGCACCTGCGTGTGCCGGGACCCCGCAAGGGCGCCTGGCGCGTACGAAGGCTGCGCCGGTCGCGAGCGGTGTGCGGCGGGCACGGCCTGCACGCCAGTGTCCTACAACGCCGGCGGCTTGACCGCGCTCTGCACCGTGTCCTGCGTCGCCGCCGCCGACTGCCCCAACCCCGGCGCCGACCCGTCACTCCCTCCCACCTGCGTGCCCGCCATCGCCGATGGCCAGGGTCGGTGCTACGGCACGTGCCGGACGGACCTCGACTGCGGTGCGGACACCCGGTGCGAGTCCAACTGGTTCACCGGCGGAGGGATTTGCATCCCTGGCCACCGAGCGCCCCGACCATCCCGACCGCCAGCGTACGCAGCGTGTTTTGCCGGGGACGACTGCGAGGGAGGCACGAGCTGCCTCCCCGTGGATCGCCTCGGCCCACTCGAGAGTGATTCGCCGAACACCCTCTGCACGACCCCCTGCGCCGACGTGGCGCGCTGCCCGGGCTACGTGCCCGGTGCGGCGGTGCAGACGGTCGCGTGCGTGGCCCACGTTGGCGGCAGCGGCAACGCGGTGTGCATGCGCGTCTGTGACCCGACCCGCGGCAACGGCGATTGCGGCGACGCGTACACGTTCTGCCGGTCCATCACCCTCCTCGAGGGCATCCGCTACGTCTGCGCCCCGTGATCGTGACCGGCGATGCACCTTGCGCGTCCGCCGTCCCCCGCCGCCTCGCTACGGATGGATCATGTCGAGGTGGCTCCCATCGGCCAGCTCGACGAGGCTGTCGGGGCAGCCGTTGCGCACCAGCCACCCGCGCCGCTCGGCTTCGGGCACGGCGACGTAGTCCGTGGGCGTCACCCGAAACCCCAGGTGCTGGCTCGCGGGCGGTCGATACACCGTCCCCGGCGTCGGCTCGTATCGCTCGGGAGCGGCGCCCGTCCGCTGGTCCCCGAGGAAGAAGATGTGACAGGCGTGCCATTGCTCCCGATCGCGAGGCGAGAGCTCGGCGAAGGCCGGCGGCAGCTCGTCGACGGCGAGGGTGTGGTCGCGCGTTGGGCTCTGCGGCCGGGGCGCGGCGACGGGCCGCGCGGACGCTGCTGGAGGGGCGATGGTCGGGGCGATCGTGGGCGCGGCGGTGTTCGCCGAGAAGACCGCGTGGGACGACGCGCAGGCCATGCCGAGCATCGCCACGACGGAGACGTACACGATCCTCATCGGGCGATGGTAGCGCCCGCAGTGCCCGGAACAGCGATCAGTCTGAAAGCGATGGGTTGGCCGTCCGTGTTGATGTCGAGTGCCCCCACCCTGCGCTGCCGCGCGCCCCTAACCCCCAAGGCCGAGCCCTGAGCATGGGTCCCATCGTCGCGGAGAGGCCGCCCACTCCGCGGTTGCGGACGGCCCGCGAGCGGGCCTGCAACCGCTGAAGTGGGAGCCTGGAACGGAGCGTCCCGCCTCCGCGGGACTCTCTGCAGGCGCATCGAGCGCTGGAGCGCTCGATGAGGAGGACGTAGGTGCTCACACGCCGAAGCGGGACCACACGCTCATCGTCGCAGGGAGTTCCCTCGCGGCGGTCGAGCCCCTCCCGACGGTTGCGCCAGCAACCGGCGCTCATTCAGGAAGTCCCGCGGAGGCGGGACGCTCCGTTCCAGGCTCCCACTTCAGCGGT
>CBIHPK010000300.1:0-4530 GCA_966211675.1 uncultured Myxococcaceae bacterium | reverse complement strand
GGGGGCGGAGGCGGGGGCGGAGGAAGGGGGCGGAAGCTCACGCGGAGCTGCTGCTCGGTGTGAGAGACGACGTCGAGGCCGGAGCGGAAGGGCAGCACCCCGTCGCCCTCGGCGACCACCTCGGCGTGGCCCGTGAGCACCGGGAAGGGAACGCTCCAGTAGCGCTGCGCGATCTCCTGCCCGTTGACGCTGATGTGCAGGTTGAGCGGGGCGTTCTCGGGGAGCAGCAGCCGCACGCGGCCGACGCGGGACTCGGCCTGCTCGACGACGGCGCGGCAGGCGGCGACGATACGCGGCCGGTTGCGCAGCGTGCGGTCGGCCTCGGCCTCGATGAGGCACATGGCGGCCGAGTCGAGGGCGTCGAGGGTGTGGCCGAGCGCCTGGTGCTCCTGGGCGACGAGCATTCGGAGCGACGGGGTCCAGCGCATCCGTCCGGCCTCGACGCCGAAGGCGAGCGCCTGGTCGTGGAGGCCCGCTCGCTGGGCGGCGTCGGCCTGGCTCACCAGCGCGCGTCGGGCGGCCTCGTCGGTCTGCGCCGCCGCCGGGAGCGAGGCGAGGACGAGGGCGGAGCAGAGGCAGAGGGCGGTCGGGGTGCGCGTCATGGCCGACGCTGGTGATACCCGAACGGACGACCGTGTGCGCGGCCGTCGCGGGCTGTCACTTGATGATCACGAAGGTCTGCTGGTTCATGGCGACGAGCTCGCCCTGAGGGGTCCAGAGCTCGCGCAGCTCGACCACGAAGCCCTGTCGCGCGGCCGCCGCGGTGGCCCGGTAGAAGAGGGCCTCCGCGGGGTCGAGGGCCGCAGGGTCGGCCAGCATCTCCAGGGTGAAGGCCACCGTGGCCATCGGTCGCGGCGCCGTCTCGCGGGCGAAGGTCGCCGGCCAGAAGGCGTCCATGAGGCCGACCACCTCGGGGACGCCCAGCGCCACGGGCTTTCGCAGGCGCACCCAGCCCGAGGCCTCGGAGCGATCGGCCCCGCTGAAGGGCTGTGGGCCGGTCGATCGAAACTCGTACATCCGCGCGAAATGCGGCCCCATCGGAGGAGCGATGGGGACCACCTCCACGCTCCTCCACGGCGCTCCCATGGAGGGCGGGGCGAGCTCGGAGCCGTCGCGGTCGGTGGTCCTCGCTCGGCCCAGGACGGCGCTGGCGCGGGCGAGCACCTCGGTGCCCTGCGAGAGCCACGCCTCCCAGGTGGAGACCGCGTTGCCCCGGCGCAGCGCCTTCACGGCGAGGTCCGCCGGGCCCGGCAGCACCGGGCCGACGATCTCGCCGCTCAGCGAGCGCAGCGTCCGATCGGCCTCGGGCTCGGCGTGCAGCATGGCGCGGGCGAGGGTGCCCAGCACGAGGCCCCCGAAGGCGCCGCGCCCCTGCTGCCAGCCATCGGGGATGGTCGCGGCGTAGCGGCCGTCGCCATCGGGCGAGACCTGCGTGGCGAGGGTGAAGTCGTCGGTCGTCGGGGGAGGGAGGGCGTCGGTCATGGCGGTGGTGTCTCTCGGCTGGAGCCTACCGGGTGGTAGGGGCCCCATCGAGGGAGAGTCCACACCCGCGACGACGGATGGGCTCAGGCAGAGAGGACCTCGAGCAGCTCGGCGACCACGCGGAGCTCGGCGTCGTCGGTCTCACGCAGCTCGATGGGGGCGTAGTCGGGGTTCTCCGGCAGCAGGCGCACCCGGGCCCCGCTCGCGGGAGCGTCGCGCTCGAATCGCTTCACGGTGTAGCTGGTGCCGGTGTCGGCGTCGTGGATGCCGCGGTGCTGGACGAGGACCGTGCGACTCCGCAGATCACCGGCCACGGGCGCGCCGAACAAGCAGAAGGCGCCGTCGGGGATCCGAGGTTCCATGGAGCGGCCGATGACGCGAGCGACGAACATCCCCTCGCGGAGCTTGCGGCGGGTCGGCGGAACCACCCAGGTGATCGACGGGTCGGTGGCGCCGGGTTCGAAGCCGCCTGCGGCGAGGTCGAGTCCGAGCAGCGGCACGCAGGTCACGAAGCGGTCCCGCGCCTTGGGGCGAACGGTCTTGAAGGGCACTGGCACGGGGCTCGGATCGCGGTGGGGAGGCACCGGAGTAGCGGCCCGGAAGCGTTGACGGGCGTCCCGGAGGAGCTCGGCCACGGCGGACGGTGGGAGGTTGCGGGTGGCGTCGACGAGGGCCTGTCGCGGGCCCTCTTCGGGGAAGGTCACGAGGTCGAGGAGCTGCACCCCAAGTCGGTCCGCCACGCCCTTCAGCGTCTGCACGGTCGGTCGAAGCAGGCCCTTCTCGAGGTCCGAGAGATGGCCTTTGGCGATGGTCCCGCTCTCGAACGCGAGGCGCTCCTGGGTGAGTCCCAGCTCGGTTCGGAGGCCCCGCACACGCCGGCCGATGGCCTCCGAGAGCGGATCAGGAGCGGCCAGCCGCGGCATCGCGCCGGAGCGTAGTGAGCCATGGTAGGGGTGTAGTTCGTCGAGACGAACGCAACCTCGCTGGCAGAAAACGCTTTCATATGCAGCAAGACAACAGTTTGACGCTGTCGATACAGGCGGGTAGTGGTTCGTCCTGACGAACAATGGAAGGGGAAGGCGCGCGGGTAGGGATCGTGGGACGAGGGACCGAGACAGCGGTGTCGTTCTCCGGGCACGAGAGTTTTCCGCTGCGCTACGGGTGGCCGAAGAAGTGCGTCGACGCGGTGGCCGCGAGCGCCGACGTCTTCGCGCATGACGACGCCATGGTGGTCCTCGGCGTCGGCAAGAACATGGTCAAGGCCATCCGCCACTGGGGTCTGACGACCCGGGTGATCGAGATCGATCCGAACGCCTCCAAGGGTCGCGGGCAGGGGCTGCGGGTGTCGGCCCTCGGCGAGATGATCTTTGGCTCCCGAGGCGCAGACCCGTACCTCGAAGACCCGCGGACGCTCTGGCTGCTCCACTGGCTGATCAGCACGCACCGAGAGAAGGCCACCACCTGGAGCTGGGCCTTCGGCTCGTTGAACCGTCAGGCCTTCTCCCGTGACGAGCTGCTGCGCGACCTGCAGGCCACCGCGATCTCGTCGCGCACCACCGTGTCGTCGCTCACCCGCGACGTCGAGGTCTTCCTGCGCACCTACGTACCCGCCCGGGCGACGCGCTCCGTCGCCGTCGAAGACACCCTGGATTGCCCCCTCGTCGAGCTGCGCCTGTTGCGGGAGGACCCCACCGAGCATCGGTACGAGTTCGTCCGCGGGCCGAAGCCTTCGCTGGACCACGTGACGCTCGGCTTCGCGCTCCTGGAGTTCTGGCATCGGGTCGCACCCGACCGCGACACCCTGAGCTTCGACGAGATCGTCCATCGCCACGGCTCACCGGGCCGGGTCTTCAAGCTCGACGACGCCTCGCTGGTCGAGCGCCTCGAAGACGTCGCGCGATGGTCCCATGGGGCGCTGCTCCATGACGAGACCGCCGGGGTGCGACAGCTCCTCCGGCGAAAGCGGGTCGATCCGCTCGTGTGGCTGCGGCATGAGCTGGGCGCTGGGAGAGTGGGTTGAGCCGCCTCTCTGACCTCTTCGAGGTGCGTCGGCGCTTCTTCCGCTCGGTGCACCTTGCGACCGACGCGCTGCGCCCCGACGCCTGCGAGGGCTACGTGCTCACCCCCCTCGGACAGGCGACGCTCGGGCGCATCGTCGATGGCCTTGGCGACGATCGCACCGAGCGAGCCTGGACGCTGACCGGGCCGTATGGCGTCGGCAAGTCCGCCTTCGTGGTGCTGCTCGCCCAGCTCCTGAACGGGAGTCCCAACCCGGCCGAGTCGTCGGCGGTGCGGGCACTGCACGCCGCCGATCGGCCGCTCGAGCGCAGGCTTCAGCAACTCCGCGGCACCTCGCGGGGCTTCTGCCCGGTGCTCGTCAGCGGAACCTACGGCCCTCTGCTCCCCGCCCTGCTCGACGCCGTCGAGCGGGCGATCCTCGGGATGTTCCGGCCGAGCGCGCATCAGCACATCCTCCTGCGCGATCTCCGCGCGCTCCGCGTGAGCCGCGCCAAGACCACAGACCTCCACCGCCGCGCGATCAAGCTCTTCGGCGATCTCGCGGATTTCGTTCATCAGAAGCAGGGTCGCGGGGTGCTCGTCGTGGTCGACGAGCTCGGCAAGTGCCTCGAGTACGCCGCCCGGGGGCCGAAGGGCGCCGACGAGGTCTTCCTCCTGCAGGAGCTCGCCGAGGCCGCGTCGCGCAGCGGCGCGCACCCGATCCTCCTGGTGACCCTGCTGCATCAGGCCTTCGACCGCTACGCGAAGGATCTCGCCGCGGAGACTCGCGCCGAGTGGGTGAAGGTCCAGGGGCGCTTCGAGGACGTGGCGTTCCTCGATGCCCCAGGCGAGCTGCTCCGGCTCGCCGCCCGCACGATCCGACGTCGCGACGACCTCCCTGCCGAGCGCTATCGCCACTACGACGCGCTGGCCTCCGAGGCCATCGCGCTCGGGCTCGCGCCCCAGGATCAACTGGCGACGCTCCGGCAGCTCGCCCCTTTAGCGGCGCCCGTTCCGTGACCCACCTCGCGACGACTTCGTGACCCACCC
>CBIHPK010000299.1:0-4560 GCA_966211675.1 uncultured Myxococcaceae bacterium | reverse complement strand
TCACGGGCTCGTGGATGGGCTGCGGCCTCGGCCCGGGGATCTCGAAGGGCACCGGCTCGTGGATGGGCTGCGGCGCCCCGGGGGTCGGCTCGGGGTGGGGGAAGGTCTCGGGGATCACCCCCGGAAAGGGTGGCCACACGGGCTCCGGCTCCAGCGGCGGAGGCGGCTCCTCGGGGGGCGGCTCGATGGGGGGAATGATCACCGGCCCGGGCTCGACCCCGGGCTTCGTCGGATCGGTGCTGTTGTCTCCGCGAGGCAGGTCGCGGCTCCGTCGTGGGTCGAGGTGCTCATCCATGGCCGTCGTCTCCGGTTGCGGTGAAGGACCCTTTGCAGGTCCCTCTTTTCTGGTGCCCGCAGGCCCACGGGCGCAACCCGCGGCGGCCCTGTCGCCCACCGGGTTCAGGCCGGGGAGGGCTCTCTCTCCCTCACCAGAAGCCCCTTGGCGAGGTGCTCCCGAACGAAGCCCAGCACCTGCTCTCGCAGCTCCCGGGGCGGCGCTCCGCAGAGCTCGGCGTAGGCCTCGACGGCGCCCTCGACGGTGGCCTGCGTGGCCAGCGCCTCCAGCAGCGCCCAGCTCGCCTCGTTGAGCTCGCGGCTCACGGCGATGCCCCGCTCGGAGCGCACCCGCCACGTCGGCTCGACGCCGTGGTCGGGGGTCGCTCGCTCCTCGGCGAAGACGAGCCCCGGGGCGGGACGAACGGTGGCGCGGAGCAGGTCCTCCGGGTCGCGGGAGGCGAGGTCGATGGCGTCGCACCACCGCTCGATGACGGCGCCATCGAGGGCCGAGAGGGAGCGCACCGGAAGGCTGATGGTGAAGCGCCCGCCGGGCGGGACCAGCAGCACGATCGCGTGGGAGAACTCGGTCACGCCGAGCGCGCGGAAGTGGTGGCGGTAGCGGCGCACGTTGGTGGCGTAGCCGTCGAGGGTCTCCAGCGAGCGGGCGGTGTACCCGACGGCCATGAGGTCCGGGGACATCCCCGGGGTGGAGAAGACCGCGAGGTCGAAGGGCACGTCGCCGAGGGCCTCTCGCACCCGAAGGTGGAGCGGCGCCTCGGGGCGCACCGGCGCGTCGAGCAGCATCAGGGCGCGACCCTCGGGGCTGAGCACCCTCGGGCACTGGCCGAGCAGCGACACGGCGAACTCATCGCCGTAGGTGCCGCCGTGGAGGAAGACCGCGGCCTCGACGTCGGGCGCCCGGGCGACGAAGGGAGGCTGCGACACCACGAGGTCGAAGCGGCGTCCCTCCACCGGGGCCAAGAGGTCGCCCGCGATGAACTCCGCGGAGAGCCCGTTGAGCTTCGCGTTGAAGCGGGCGAGCTCGATCGCCCGGGGGTTGATGTCGATGCCGACGGCCTCGGCGCTGCCGCGGTCGGCCGCGACGAGGGCGAAGGTGCCGGCGCCGCAGCCGACGTCGAGCACGCGGCGAGGTGGGCGCGCGGGGATCAGCCTCGCCAGCTCGCCGGTGGTGGGCCCCGGACCCATGACCGCGTCGCCGTCCTGCGAGAGCGGGTCGGAGACGATCCAGAGGCCCATGAAGGGCATCATCAGGAAGGCCGAGGCGACGGAGCCGTCGTCGCCGCGGGTGGCGAGGCCCAGCTCGATCGCGAGGGCGGCGAGCGCGGGGGTGAGCGCGCGCTCGAAGCGGGCGATGGGCACCCGGCCCATGTAGGCGAAGACCAGGGCGAGGTCGCTCGCGGGGGTGTCGTCGAGCGAGAGGGCGTCGTGCACCAGCGGCAGGCGCAGGGCGTCGAAGAGGCCGGCGGCGATGGACTCGCCCCGGGCGATGGCGCGACCGTCGTAGGCGACCTCGTCGAGGCGCGCTCGGAGCGCGTCGGCCTGGGCAGGGGTGAGCTGGGAGAGGCGATCGATGGCGGTGAGCTTCATGGCGGTGGAGTGCCCCGGAGGAGACACCCGAGGGCGCCCCGATGTCGATGAGAGCCTCCATCGCGACCGGTCGGAACTTCCTCGCCCATCGGGCGTCAGTAGCCTCCGTGACGCGAAACTGGCGCCTTGAGTCCTACGCCCTCCTGGCCCTGTGGGCAGCCGCCTCCGCGCTGCTGCTCCTCGTCGCGCGCCTCCCGCACCGACCGGTCCCGCTGCCCTCCTTCGATCGCCCCCGGACGGCGCCGTCCTGGCCCGCTCGCCGCCCTCCGGTCGCCCGCCCCGGCACCGCGGCGCCCACCTCGGGCTCCGCCGCGCCCGAGGCCGCGGTCGAGGAGGCCCCTGGAGGAGAGCGCCCCGAGGACTCCACCGGAGGCTCCTCGGTCGAGGTGGTCGAACTCGAGGGCATCGAGATCCTGGGCTACGCCGGCAACGACTACGACGGCTATGAGTCCGACCTCGACTACACCCGCTGGCACTACCGGGCCCGCTACGGGCAGGCCCGATGGAACCGCTCCTGGCGCTTCCGCCGCGGCGTCGCGCTGCGCCCCGCGTCGTCGGTCTTCTTCGCCGACGGATCATCCCTGCCCGGAGCGTCTGGTGACCCCTGCCCGGTCTTCCCCGGGGCCTGCTCCGCGGTGGGCGAGGGCGGCGCCTTCGCTCCCGCCCCGACGCCCTCGACGGTGACCCGCATCGCGGTGCTCGCCCATCGCGAGTATGGCTCGCCCGCCACGGTGCGCCGAGAGGGCGACCTGTGGAGGCTCGGCAACGGCCAGATCACCATCGACATCAACGCCCTCTGCCTGATGACCTCGCGGCGCATCGACGACACGACCCCGTCGGTGACGAGCTTCTCGCCGCCGGTCGAGACGCCCTGCGTGGTGCGCGAGACGGCGGTGCCCTGGGACGACCGGGAGGGCGCCGCGATCGAGATGAGCTGGAGCGCGCCGGGCGGATCGATGCGCGCCGTGGTGGCCCTCGGCGACGAGGCGCAGGCCGCGGAGGCGAGCGTGGCGCGCACCGACGCCTCGGGCGAGACCTGGCTCGCCAACATGGGCACCAGCTCCCTCACCTGGACCATCGCCGGGAGCCCGGTGACCGTGGCTCCGGGCGGCGCGGTGCGGGTCTCGCCGAAGCGTTCAGCGGGAGTGAGAGCGTGAGCGGGCGGTGCGGGGCGGAGGCGCCGCGGGCGGGGTGAAGTTCATCGCGTAGTTGAAGGGCAGCACGCCGCTCTCCGGGCGGGGGAAGCGCACCTGGCGCAGCTCCGCGGCCATGCACGGGGCCACCGCGGGCGCGTCGGGGAAGCCCGCCACCTCCACGTTGGTGAGCTCCCCGGTGCGGCTCACCACCAGGCGCAGCGACACCCGGCCCGCGAGCCTGGGGTGCGTGGCGCGCGCGGCGTCGTAGCAGGTGCGCAGGCGGGGCTCCTGCGTGCGCAGCAGCCGGGCCACGTCCGCGGCGCTGATGGGGTGGCTGTAGTCGATCTCCCCGGGGGCCGCGCCGGTGCTGCCGCGGAGCTGCCCCTGCGGGCCTCGCTCGCGGTCGACGGTTCCGGTGCCGCCGACCTCCCCGCGCCCTCTCGGAGCGGTGGGAGCCGCGGCCACGCCGGAGTCTTCAGGAAACACTCCGAGGTTGGACGAGCCCGCGGTCGACCGTCGGATCGACGAGGGCGTGACGCCGGTGGGCGCGGGCTGAGCGAGCGCGAGCCCGGTGAGCGCGCCGAGGCTGAGGGCGAGGGTGACAAGGGTCTTGGGTCGAGGGTGCTGCACGCGGATCGATGACCTCCGGCGCCTACGCTAGCACTCCGCCCGCGCTCACTGGGTTACCGTTCGCGGCTCATGGGTGAACAACGCAGCGCCGTCTCTCGCTCGGCCACCGTGTGGGCGATGGTCCTGCTGGGGGCGATGAACCTCCTCAACTACATCGACCGCTTCGTGCTGCCGGCGATCATCGAGTCCGTCCGCGCGGACATCCCCATGACCGACGCGCAGCAGGGCGTCGCGCTCACGGCCTTCATCTGGGTCTACATGCTGGCCTCGCCGGTGTTCGGGCGCCTCGGCGACACGCGCTCGCGCCGCCACCTGCTAGGCCTCGGCGTGGCGGTCTGGTCCGTCGCCACCGCCGCCGCGGCCTTCGCCACGAGCTTCGCGGGCCTCATCGCCGCGCGCGCCGCGGTCGGCGTGGGCGAGGCCGCGTACGCCACCATCGCCCCGGCCCTCATCGGCGACTATTTCCCCAAGGCGCAGCGAGGCCGCGCGATGGCGGGCTTCTACCTCGCGACGCCGGTCGGCAGCGCCCTCGGGTACATCCTCGGCGGCCGCATCAACCACGCCGCCGGCTGGCAGACCGCCTTCCTCGCGGTGGGCCTCCCGGGGCTCCTGCTGGCCGCTGCGGCGCTCACGCTGACCGAGCCCCCGCGAGGGCAGTTCGACGACGAGCCCGCCGCCGCCGCGCCGCCGCTGCTCGACACGCTGCGCGCCCTCGCTCGCAACCGCGAGTACGCCCTCACCGTCGCCGGGAGCGTCGCGTACGTCTTCGCCCTCGGCGGCCTCGCGCAGTGGATGCCCACCTACCTGATCCGGGTGCGAGGGATGGACGGCGCCGCCGCCAACACGGTCTTCGGCACCCTCACGGTGCTCTCCGGCCTCCTCGGAACCCTCCTGGGCGCCTGGCTCGCGG
>CBIHPK010000298.1:0-4725 GCA_966211675.1 uncultured Myxococcaceae bacterium | reverse complement strand
CGGCGACGCCGCCGGCCACCCCGGTGCGGCCCGCTCGCGTGACGCCCGATGACCTGCTCCCGGAGCTCAACGAGGCCCCTCGCGTCTCCGCCCGCCCTGCTCCGCTGGCCGAGCCGGTCGCCGCGCCCACGCCGGTCATCCCGGTGCAGGCCTCGGACCTCGCGAAGTCCGTCGCCGACCAGATCGCCGCGAAGACCGCGTCGCTCGGCCTCACCCCGCAGCAGGTCGAGGCCATCACCGCCCTCACCCGCGACGTGGTCGAGCGCGTGGTCTGGGAGGTCGTCCCGACCCTCGCGGAGACGATGATCCGCGAGGAGCTGAAGCGCCTCACCGCCCCGTAGCTCCGCCCTCTCCTTCCCCCGACCTCCGCCGCGCTCGCCGAAGGCGTTGCGACCCGCGGCTCCGCACAGTAGGAAGCAAAACCTTCCTGCAGCGTGAGGAGCCCCTCGGATGTCGACCAGCGATTTCACCCGCCCCTACGACCCCAACGAAGTCGAGCCCCGGTGGCGCGAGCGCGAGCTCTCGTCGACGTGGTTCCACGCGGTGGACGGCGTCGACAACGCGCAGAGCTTCTCCATCTCCATCCCGCCGCCCAACGTGACGGGCTCGCTGCACATGGGCCACGCGCTCATGCTGACCATCCAGGACAGCATCACGCGGCACGCGCGCATGTCCGGCCAGAACACCCTCTGGCTGCCGGGCATCGACCACGCGGGCATCGCCACGCAGATCGTGGTGGAGCGCGAGCTGAAGCGCGAGGGCAGCGACCGCCACGCGCTCGGTCGGGAGCAGTTCATCGAGCGCGTCTGGGAGTGGAAGGGCCGCTCCGGGGGGCGCATCTTCGAGCAGCTCAAGGTGATGGGCTCGTCCGTCGACTGGACCCGCTCGAAGTTCACCATGGACCCGGACATGTCGCGGGCCGTTCGTGAAGCGTTCGTGCGGCTTTACGAGGAGGGGCTCATCTATCGGGCCAACCGACTGGTGAACTGGTCCATCAAGGCGCAGACGGTCATCTCGGACCTTGAGGTCGACCGTGAAGAGCCCGATCCCGCGAAGCCCAACGCCGAGCTCTTCTCCTTCGCGTACCTGCTCGAGGACGGCTCCGGCGAGATCGTCGTGGCGACCACGCGCCCGGAGACGATGGTGGGCGACACGGCCATCGCGGTGCACCCCGACGACCCTCGCTACCAGGCGCTCATCGGCAAGCGGGTGAAGCACCCCTTCGTCGACCGCACCATCCCGATCATCGCCGACGGGCTGCTGGCCGACCCGACCAAGGGCACCGGCGCGGTGAAGGTCACGCCGGCCCACGACTTCAACGACTACGAGTGCGGTCGTCGCAACAACCTCGCGATGATCAACATCCTCAACCTCGACGGCACCCTCAACGCCGAGGCCGGGCCCTTCGCGGGCCTCGACCGCTTCGCCGCCCGCGAGGCCGTGAAGGCCGCCCTCGCCGAGCGCGGCCTCGACCGCGGAGCGACCCCGCACTCCATCCCCTACGCCCGCTGCCAGCGCACGCAGGACATCCTCGAACCGCTGCTCCTGCCGCAGTGGTACGTGCGCATGGCGCCGCTGGCCGAGCCCGCCATCAAGGCCGTGGAGGAGGGCCGCACCACCTTCACCCCCGAGGAGTGGACCAAGACCTTCATGCACTGGATGACCAACATCCAGGACTGGTGCATCTCCCGGCAGCTCTGGTGGGGCCACCAGGTTCCGGCCTGGTACTGCGCCGACTGCGGCGTCACGGTGGTCTCGCGCGAAGACCCGACGACATGCACCGGCTGCGGGTCCACGAAGATCGCCCGCGACCCGGACGTGCTCGACACGTGGTTCAGCTCGGCTCTCTGGCCCTTCGCGACGCTGGGCTGGCCCGAGCAGACCGCGGCGCTCAAGACCTTCTACCCGACCTCGGTCATGGAGACCGGCTTCGACATCATCTTCTTCTGGGTCGCCCGCATGCTGATGATGGGGCTGCACTTCCTCGGGGACGTGCCCTTCCGCCGCGTGCTGCTGCACGGGATGGTCTGCGACGAGACCGGGTCGAAGATGTCCAAGGTGAAGGGCAACGTCATCGACCCGCTCGACCTGGTGAACGGCGCCACGCTGCAGGACATCATCGCCCACGCCTCGGGCAGCGCGCCCTTCCAGGAGGGCCTGCAGAAGTTCCGCAAGGCGTACCCCAGCGTGTCGACCATGAAGGAGGGCTTCCCCGCCTTCGGGGCCGACGCGGTGCGCTTCTACCTGGCGAGCCACCCCCCGCAGTCGCGCAAGATCAACCTCAACCTCGCGCGGCTCCAGGGGTACCGGGACTTCTGCAACAAGGTCTGGAACGCCACGCGCTTCGCCCTCACGCACATCGCCGACGTGGCGCCCCGGCCCACGGGCCCCTTCCCGCAGCCCGCCTCGGACGCCGAGCGCTGGATCCTCTCTCGCCTCGCCCACGCGGTCGGCGCGGTGAACCAGGGCGTGAAGGAGTTCCGGCTCGATGAGGCCACGGCGGCCGTCTACCAGTTCTTCTGGTACGAGCTCTGCGACTGGTTCCTCGAGCTCTGCAAGCCGGTCTTCGAGGGCGGCGACGAGGCCACCCGCGCCTCCTTCAAGCTCACCCTCGCGCACTGCCTGGAGACCGTGCACCGGCTGCTGCACCCCTTCATGCCGCACCTCACCGCCGAGTGCTGGTCGCACCTGCCGGAGAACATCCGACGGCGCCGCGCCGACGGGGGCCTGCCCGAGGTGCTCGCGCTCGCGCCCTTCCCCGACGAGGGCGACGCGGCGCGCGACCCGGAGGCCGAGCGGCGCATCGCCGCCCTCCAGGGCACCATCGAGGGCGTGCGACGCATCTGCGCCGAGCTCGGCATCAAGCCCGGCGCGGCCATCACCGTCACGCTCCGCACCGACGACGAGGACACCCGCGCGGTGCTCACGACCTACGAGGCCCAGATCCGCCGGCTCACCCGCGCGAAGGAGATCGTCCACGGGTCGCCGAGCGAGCCCCGGCCCCGGGGCGTCGGCTACGGCGTGTCGCACGGCGTCGAGGTGCTGATCCCCATCGCCGGGCACATCGACCCGTCGAAGGAGAAGGAGCGCCTGGAGAAGGACATCCTCAAGGCGCAGAAGGAGTCGAGCGGGCTCTCCGG
The DNA here is from genome assembly GCA_966211675.1 of uncultured Myxococcaceae bacterium. Classification (GTDB taxonomy): domain Bacteria; phylum Myxococcota_A; class Polyangia; order Polyangiales; genus SCUS01. The sequence goes on along the minus strand of CBIHPK010000298.1, from coordinate 1,585 downwards.
GCGGCTCAACAACCCGGACTACGTGGGCCGCGCCCCTGCCGACGTGGTGGCCAAGGACCGCGAGCGCCTCACCGAGCTCGCCGACAAGGTCGACCGCCTCCGCGCCGCCATCGCCGTCGTCGGCGAGATTACCGGCTGAGGTAAAGCCTCCCTCCTCCCCATCGCCCGCCCTGCACGTTCTTTGACCAGCCCCCGGGAGCTCTGCGAACCCTTCGGTTCGATGAGCACCCAGCACCTGGTCGTGGACTACACCCGCATCAGCGACGACGCTGCGATCCTCTGCCGGCGCCGGGATTTCCCGCGCGCGGTCAACGTCCTGCAGCGCCGCGACCCGGACCGCCGTCGCTGGCGGCAGGCCTTCCGCTCGCTCGCCGTCGCCGGCGACCGCGGGCTCGAGGGCACCCGCCGCCGCTGGTTCGAGGGCGCCATCCAGGAGCTGGTGCTCGGGGTCCCGGACGGCGGGCTGCGCCGCGAGCTCGCCCTGGACGCGGTCGAGTCGGACACCTCCTGGGACTTCGCCGAGGCCCTCCCCTGCTGGAGCGCCCGCGACCTCTGGAACCTCGCCGAGTCCGTGCAGCTCCCGATGTCCTACCTCGCGCAGGTCACCACGCTGCCGCGGTCGATCCGAGAGACCATCCACACCGCCCGCGTGGTGGTCGACTGCCGGCGCACCGCCGAGGCCCACCGAGCGCTCGCCCTGGAGCTCTCGCACAACCTCTCCCCCACCGCGATGATCGACGAGGTGCGCGGCAGCGCCGACGACGCCACCCTGGCGACCCTCGGCCAGGTGCGCTCCCAGCAGGACGCCGCGAGGCGCTGGCGCGAGCTCGCCCACCGTCTGCTCTCGCCCACCGGCTGAACTGCGCTCCGCCCCGATGCGGGCTACCATCCGGAGCATGTCCAGCTCCGCGCGCATCGCCCACCTCGCGGCCCTCGGCGCCCTCCTCGGGTGCGGCCCCAATTACCGGTACGTGTATGACGGAGAGAGCGCCTTCGAGCGCTGCTACGGGCTCGACTACGACACCACCGTCGCCGACACCGCGCGCTCCTCCTGCTGGAGCGCCTGGCTCCAGTCGTACAGCTACGGCGCCAACCCCGACCGCGTCGACTTCGCACGCAACCGCCTCGCCGCCATCGGCGCCGTCGCCCGCCACGAGCCCGCCACGCCCTCGTCGGGATCCAGCGCCGCCCCGCTCAGCCCGAGCCCCGCGACCGGCCCCGCGCTGCCGCCGCCTCCCGCCACAACCGCCACGACCGCGCTGACCGTCGACGTCGACCGGGTCGCCGCGCGCGCTCCGGCGCCCGCCGAGGCCAGCGGCGCCAACCGCTGGAACGGTCGTATCTCCACGGGGGGAAACCCGGTCAACGCCCCGCCGCCGACGCGCGAGGACAACACCGGCGCCGAGCCTCCGGGCGCGAGCTGCGGCCACGAGTGCCGGGCCGCCTGGAGCCTCGCCACCGGGCGCTGCCCGAGGCAGGACGCCGCCTGCGTCGCTCGCAGCGACGAGAGCTACCGGGACTGCATGAGGGGCTGCTTCGGAGGGGAAGGGAAGGGTGGCCCCCCCGGGGGGGGGGGGGCCCTACC
>CBIHPK010000297.1:0-4847 GCA_966211675.1 uncultured Myxococcaceae bacterium | reverse complement strand
CGAAGATCTCCTTGCAACCTGATTTTCAAAGACCGGTTCGGGATCACTGATCCCTGTAGGGTCACTTTCCTCCGGCGCTGGCGTCGCTTTCGCTTCACCGCTTCGCCGTCGGGGAGGGCGTTTCTACTCGCTCTCCATCCGCCGTCAACTCTTTCGTCGTTGCCGGCTTCTTTTTTCCCTCTGTCTTCAGCCCCTCTTGCGAGGCGCTTCGTCAGCGGGAGGCGTCTTCTACTCCTCTCACCGGGGGCGTCAATATTCCTCCCAAGGGGTCGCGCTCTTTTTTCTCCATCGCCCTGAAAAAAGGTGGTTTCAGCGAGCGCTCAGCCGCGCGCGCACGGCGGGCCACTCGTCGCGCAGCACGCTGTAGACGGCGCTGTCGCGGATGCGCCCGTCGTCGCAGACGCGGTGCGAGCGGAGCACCCCGTCGAGGCGCGCGCCGAGGCGCTCGATGGCGCGGCGCGAGCGCTCGTTGAGCGCGTCGGTCTGCAGCTGCACGCAGAGGCATCCCCAGGCCTCGAAGGCGTGCGCCAGCATCAGGCGCTTGGCCTCGGTGTTGGCCCAGGTGCGCTGCCACTCCGGGGCGTACCAGGTCGAGCCGATCTCCGCGCGCCGGTTGGGCGCGTCGATGTTCATGAAGCGGCTCGACCCGATGAGCCGGCCGGAGGCCCGGTCTCGGATGGCGAAGGCCACGGTCTTCCCCTCGGACTGCTCTCGCAGGATGCCCTCGAGGAAGCGCCGCAGCGCCGACGCGTCGGGGATCTGCACGCTGTACCAGCGCCAGATGCCGGGCCAGGTGGCGGGGTCGAAGGCCGCGACGAGCTCGTCGACCAGGGAGCCGTCGAGCGCTTCGAGCGAGACGCGCTCGCCCTGCAGGTGGGGTCGGTCGTTCACGTTGATCATGGGGACCGATGTGTACCGCGGGGACCCATGGACTGCGCCCTGTGCTACGCCGCCGCCGCCGTGGACGACGACTCCCCCCTCCCCTCCCCCCTCTCGCTCGGGCTCGATTTCAGCGAGGCGGTGCGTCGCTTCAACGAGCCGGAGGTCCGCCGCCATGACCTCGTGCGCGCGGGCGGCGGCGCCCTCGGGCTCTTCCTCGCGGAGGCCACTCGCGCCCGCGGGGGCGCTCCCGTGCTCGTGGTCACCGCCGACGCCGACGAGGCCCGGCGCCTCGCCGCCGACGTGGCCTTCTTCCTCGGGACCACCGAGGACCAGGAGGCCGCCGAGGAGGGACGCGGCGAGGTGCTCGTGCTCCCCTCCCCCGAGCAGTCGCCCTTCGTCGACGTCGCCCCCGACCGGCGCACGGCCATGTCCCGCCTCGCGACGCTCTTCCACCTCTCGCAGGGATTACCCTGGCGGGTACTGGTCGCCCCCGCGGGAGCGCTGGTGCGACGGGTGGTTCCGCGCGAGGCGCTCACCCCCCGGTGCGACCTGGTGCAGGCCGAGGAGCTCGTCGACCGCGACCGGCTGCTCCAGGGGCTCGTCGAGGGCGGCTACCTGCGCGTCCCCGTGGTGGAGGACCCGGGCACCTTCGCCGCGCGAGGCGCCGTGATCGACGTGTGGCCCCCGAGCTCGCGCTGGCCCGCGCGCGTCGAGCTCGACGACGACCTCTGCCTCACCATCAAGCTCTTCGACCCGGAGGGGCAGCGCACCGTCCGCTCCATCAAGGAGCTGTTCATCCACCCCGTGCGCGAGGCCCTCGTCGGCGACGCCGAGCGCGCCCGCGCCCGACGCCGGGTGCGCGACCTCGCCGACGCGGTGAACCTCCCCAGCCACGCCGCCGCCCGGCTGCTCGAGGACATCGACAGCGGCCGGGCCTTCTTCGGCGCCGAGGGGTTTCTCCCCGCCTACTACTCCTCGCTCGAGGCCGTCACCGCCTACCTCCCGCCGACGCTCCGGGTGCTCTGGAACCACCCCGCACGATGCCTCGCCGCCCTGCGCGACGAGCTCGCCCGCGGCGCCCAGGACCACGCCGCCCGCGTCGAGAAGCACCTCCCCACCTTCTCCGTCGAGGAGCACTACGTCCCCGAGACGGAACTCTTCGCCTCGCTCCGGTCCCATCCCGTGGCCGCCCACCACGAGCTGGTGGTGCGCTCCATGGAGGGCCCCTCGGCGGACGATCCGGGGGCCCTCGAGCACGTCTCCATCGACGCGGAGGTGCTCGACCTCGGGGCCGATCCGCTGACCCGGCTCGCGGCGGACATCAAGGCCACGCGCGCGGAGAAGGGCAAGGGCGACGCGCTCGTCCCCCTGGTGGAGCAGGCGAACTACTGGTTCGGCGAAGGCTACCGGGTGCTGCTCACCGCGCGCACCCCGACGCAGTCCGAGCGCGTCGCCACCCTCGCCCGGGGCCACGGCCTCGCGGTGAAGAGCGCCTACGGGACCTTCAGCCCGGCGATGCTGCAGCGCTCCGAGCGGCCCGACACCGCCGCCGTCGAGGTGGTCATCGGCGAGCTCGCGCGAGGCTTCGCGCTGCCGTCGCGGCTGCTCGCGGTGGTCACCGAGGAGGAGATCTTCGGCGCCCGCGCCCGCAGGCAGAGCCGCCGCAAGGGCGGAGAGGCCGGGTCGAGGCCCTTCCTCGACGACCTGCGCGCCCTGGTGGTGGGGGACTTCGTGGTCCACGTCGACCACGGGATCGGCAAGTACCTGGGGCTCATCCACCGAGAGGTGGGATCGCAGAAGATCGACGTCCTCGTCATCGAGTACGCGGGCAGAGACAGGCTCTACCTGCCCGTCACGCGGCTCAACCAGATCCAGAAGTTCACCGGCGGAGAGGGCGCTCCGAGGGTCGACCGGCTGGGCGGCAGCACCTTCGCCAAGGCCAAGGCCAAGGTCGCTCGCGCGGTGCGGCAGATGGCCGACGAGCTCTTGCGATTGCAGGCCGAGCGGCGCGCCCACCCGGGGCGCAGCTTCAAGCCGAGAGGGATGCTCGACCAGGAGTTCGAGGCGACCTTCCCCTTCGAGGAGACGCCCGACCAGGTGCGCGCCATCGACGAGGTCATGGTCGACCTGCAGACCCCGATGCCCATGGACCGCCTCGTCTGCGGCGACGTCGGCTTCGGCAAGACCGAGGTGGCGCTGCGGGCCGCCTTCCACGTCGCCGCGCAGGGCGCCCAGGTGGCGGTGCTCTGCCCCACCACGGTGCTCGCGCAGCAGCACTACCGCACCATCGCCGACCGCTTCGCTCCGTACCCGCTGGAGGTCGCGGTGCTCTCGCGTTTCGTGACCGCGTCCGAGCAGCGAGAGGTCATCAAGCGACTGAAGGAAGGCAAGATCGACGTGGTGGTGGGCACGCACCGGCTGCTCTCCAAGGACGTCCACTTCAAGGACCTCGGGCTGCTCGTGGTGGACGAGGAGCAGCGCTTCGGCGTCTCGCACAAGGAGCGCATCAAGCAGCTCCGGGCGCAGCTCGACGTGCTCACGCTCTCCGCGACGCCCATTCCCCGGACGCTGCAGATGGCCGTCTCGGGGATGAGGGACCTCTCGCTCATCACCACCGCTCCGGTCGATCGGCGCGCGGTGCGGACGGTGGTGTGCCGGGAGGATCCGCAGGTGCTGAAGGAGGCGGTGACCCGCGAGCTCGCCCGAGGCGGACAGGTCTTCTACGTCTACAACCGCATCGAGGGGCTCTACGAGCGCGCGGACAAGCTGCAGAAGCTGTTGCCCACGGCGCGCGTGGCGGTGGCCCACGGGCAGATGGCGCCGGAGACCCTGGAGACCGTGATGATGGACTTCATCGAGGGGCGCTACGACGTGCTCTGCGCCACGGCCATCATCGAGAGCGGCATCGACATCCCGAGGGCCAACACGATGATCCTCGACCGGGCGGACCTCTTCGGGCTGTCGCAGCTCTACCAGCTGCGAGGCCGCGTGGGCCGGGCGAGGGAGCGGGCGTACTGCTACCTGTTCGTTCCGCCGCCGTCGAAGATGAGCGACGAGGCGAAGTCTCGCATCGACGCCATCGAGCGCTTCACCGAGCTCGGCTCCGGCTTCCAGGTGGCCTCGCTCGACATGGAGCTTCGCGGCGCGGGCGACCTGCTGGGCGCCGAGCAGTCGGGCAACGTCACCGCGGTGGGCTTCGACCTCTACTGCCAGATGCTGGAGGAGGCGGTGGCCGAGCTGCGGGGGCAGCCGATCATCCCTGGGGTCGATCCGGAGCTCACCTTCGACGAGCCCAACTACATCCCCGAGGAGTACATCGAGGACGTCGGCGTGCGGCTCTCGCTCTACAAGCGCCTCGCGAGCGCCTTCACCGAGGACGACGTGCAGGACCTCGCCTCGGAGATGGAGGACCGCTTCGGCCCGGCGCCGCCCGCGGCGAGGTTGCTGATCCGGGTGATGTCCATCAAGACGCGGCTGCGCAAGCTGCGCGCGCTGGGCATCGAGGCGACGAGGGAGCGCGTGGTGGTGCACCTGCGCGAGGACTCTCCCCTGGACTCGGCCAAGGTGATGGAGCTGTGTACCGGCAAGCGATCGCCGTATCGTCTGTCGCCGGACATGAAGCTGTCGCGACGCTACGAGGCCGGAGAGGGCATCGACCACGCGGAGGCGATGCTCGCGGAGATCGAACCCCTGGTCAGCGGGTGACGATGACGGCGCGAGGGAGCCACGCGGGGGCATGGGTGATCGCGGCGCTCGCGATGACCTGCACGCCCCCGAGCGAGCTCGCGCCGACGCGAGGGGCGGCGTCCACGAGGGCGGCGACAGACGCGGGATTACCGGGAGACGTAAGCCGCGGGGAGGTGGCGGCGGCGTGGTCGGGCCCGTGCCCGGTGGCGGTGGAGAACGCGAACGTGGAGGTCGCGAGGGTGGCGGGCGTCGGGCTGACGGTGTGCGACGTGGCGGTG
>CBIHPK010000296.1:0-4880 GCA_966211675.1 uncultured Myxococcaceae bacterium | reverse complement strand
TCGCCGCAGCACGCCGTCGAGCCCTGGGTGCAGCTGCGCCCCGCGGCGATGCACACCCCGCTGTCGCCGGTCGCGCCGTCGACCCGGGCGTCGCCCGTCGCGCCGTCGATGCGCGGGACGTCGAAGCCGGTGCCGCCGCCGTCCGAGCCGGTGCCGCCGTCCATGGGCGCGCGCCGGCACATGCTGCTCTGGCAGGTCAGGCCCGAGCAGCACTCGTTGCTCTCGCGACAACCCGCGTTCTCCGCGCGGCAGGCGCACCGGCCGCTCATGCAGGACATGTAACCGCAACAGTCGATGTCGCGCGTGCACCCTTCGTCCTGCTGCACGCAGCAAACGGTCGAGGTGATCCCCGAGCGACACTGTGAGGGCGAGCAGCACGCCGATCCACTGCCCGGCGTGCACACGGACCCAGGCGGCGCGCACATCGAGCACACTCCGCCGTTGCAGGCGAGCCCACCACAGCAGTCACCATTACCTGTGCAACTCTGGCCGCGCGCGCGGCACTGGCACATCCCATCCACGCAGGTTGCGCTGCCGCAACAGTCGGGGTCCACAGTGCAGCGCAGCCCCGATGTGTTGCACCTTCCGCCATCGCCTCCAAGGTCGTCGACAACGACTACACCGTCGGTCGGCGCCAGGTGGTCGTCGGGGAGCGCGTCGTCCACCAGTGCATCACCCGGCGAAAGGTCGGCCGGCCCAGCCTCGCTCGCCCGATCAATGACGTTCGGCGAATCGGCGACCAGCACCGTGTCGGCCGACACGTCCATCGCAGAGTCTCCGGTCGTGCCTCTATCCATCGATGCATCCAACACGGCGGCGTCTCCGTCGGTGGTCGATACGAATCCGGCGAAAGGTCGCACCATGACCTGCGCGTTCGTCGCCGCCTCGCACAGTCCGCTCTCGACTGCACAGCGCTGATCGCTCGCGCACGTCACGCCCAGGCAGACCGATGCGAGCAAGAGCGTCACCTCCTGCGTCTGTCCTCGGGCGAAGCGCACCACCGCCCGCTGCGTCACCACCGCCGCTGATGGCGTGCAGCCGTTTGGATCGGCGCAACCCAGCGCCTCGATCCAAACGGGCGTGTCGATGTCGTCGTCGGCCGGAATCAGACCAAGGTAAAGCGGCAAGCGCTGCCGTTCCGCCTCGACGCCCAGCACTGTCGTTCGGGCACTTCGGAGCGGACCGCCTGGTCCGCTCCGTCGCACGCTGAGAGCAAGCGACTGGATCCGCTGTCCAGCCCCCCAGGCGATCTCCGAATCGACACGCACCACGACTTCCGTGCGCGGCTGCTCGCAGCCTTCAGCGACCGCGAAAGACGCCCACACCACCATCGCCCCCGCGCGCCGCATGCTCGCGACCGTATCAGAGCACCGGAGGAACAGGCGCCACGTTCGGGCTGCGTGGACGACTCGGCCGCGCAGGCACCCCGGATGCGGGTCTGACCACTGCGCGGTTGAGTCTCGTCACACTGCAACGAACCCACGCCCGGTCCCTCACCGCTCCGGTTCTCGATGCCTGATCCGACTTGCCCCTGCTTGCCGTACGGTTCAAAGCTGCGCCGCGATGATGGGGACCGACGCCTCCGCACCCGTTCCTCCGCTCACCCCTCGCGCGCTGCCCGAGCGCGGCAGCTTCGTCCGCGTGCGCCAGCGGCGCTGGCTCGTCGAGCAGTGCGACCCCTTCGACACGTTGACCTCACTCGAGCTCGCCTGCGTCGAGGACGACGCCCAGGGCGAGCGCCTCTCCGTCATCTGGGAGGCCGAGCCCGACGCGCGCATCGTCCACGACGATCGCACCACCCGCCCCGCGCGAAACCCCGATCCGCCCGAGCGCTTCGCGGCCTACCTCCACGCCCTCCGCTGGAGCTGCGTGACCTCCACCGACCCGACGCTGTTCCAGGCGCCGCTGCGCGCGGGCATCATCCCCAAGACCTACCAGCTCGAGCCGCTGCGCAAGGCCCTCGCTCTCCCTCGGGTCAACCTCTTCATCGCCGACGATGTGGGTCTCGGCAAGACCATCGAGGCCGGACTCATCCTCCACGAGCTCCTGCTGCGTCAGCGCATCCACCGGGCCGTCATCGCGGCGCCCCCGTCGGTGGTGCTCCAGTGGAGCGACGAGCTCCGCCAGCGCTTCGGCCTCGACTTCACCCTCTACGATCGTGCCTTCATCCTCGAGTGCCGGCGCACCCGCGGCTTCGGCGTGAACCCCTGGAAGACCGGCTCATTCTTCGTCGTCTCGCACGCCCTCCTTCGCGACGAAGACCACCTCACCGGCCTGCGCGAGTGGCTCGGGGACTTCGCCTCGGGGTCGATGCTCATCCTCGACGAGGCCCACGTCGCGGCGCCGGCGTCGGCCAGTCGCTACGCCGTCGACACCCAGATCACCCGCGCGGTGCGGGACCTCGCGCAGCGCTTCGAGCACCGGCTCTTCCTCTCGGCCACGCCCCACAACGGGCACTCCAACAGCTTCTCGTCGCTCATGCACATCCTCGATCCGCAGCGCTTCACGCGCGGCATCGACATCAGCGGCCCGGCGCAGCTCGCGCCCGTGATGGTGCGCCGGCTCAAGGCCGACGTGCGCAGGCACGCTCGCGCTTCGCTCCCCGACCGAAAGCTCGTCGAGGTCTCGCTCGACGACACCGCCGACACCGCGCCCGAGCTGCGTCTCGCGGCGCTCCTCGCGGCCTACGACGACGCGCTCGCAGCCCGAACCGAGGGCGCCAGCAAGAGTGTCCGCGCCCTGGTGCGCATCGCCATCGAGGGGCTCCGCAAGCGGCTGCTCTCGTCGACCTACGCCTTCCAGCGCACCCTGCGCGAGCACCGGAAGAAGACGGCGAAGTCCATCCTCGGTGCGCTCCCGCCTTCCCCCTCCGACGACGACGGCGAGTCCTCCGAGCAGCAGGAGCTCGCACGCCTCGACGCCGAGACCGTCCGCGCCGCGCGCGCCGTGGAGCCGTACACCGACGACGCGATCGGTGGGCTTCTCCGCGAGATGGCCGACGTCGCCGAGCGGGCCGCCGATCAGCCCGACGCGCGGGTGCGAGCGCTCGTCGACTGGATCCGCGAGCACCAGTGCCCGACGCTCGCGCCGCTCGGCTCCCCGAACCCCTCGGGCGCACCGTGGCTGCCGAGGCGCGTCCTGATCTTCACCGAGTTCGCCGACACGCGCGCCTGGCTCGTCGACCAGCTGCGCGCGGCGATCGACGGCACCGACCGCGACGACGACCGCATCGGCAGCCTTCATGGGTCGCAGGATGACGACGACCGCGAGGCCGTGAAGCAGGCCTTCAACGCCTCGCCCGAACAGCATCCGCTGCGCATCCTCGTGGCGACCGACGCCGCGCGCGAGGGCATCAACCTCCAGGCCGCGTGCTCCGACCTCTTCCACTTCGACCTGCCCTGGAACCCCGCGCGCATCGAGCAGCGCAACGGGCGCATCGACCGCATGCTCCAGCCCGAACGCGAGGTGCGCTGCCACTACTTCCGCTACCGCAACCTCCCCGAGGACGCCGTGCTCGCTCGCCTCGCGACCAAGAGCCACGCCATCTCCGCCGAGCTGGGGAGCTTCGCGCCCGTGGTGTCCGATCGCATCCTCGCCGTGCTCAGCAAGGGCCTCTCGCGCCGCGATCTCGCCCGGCGAATCGCGGAGATCGACGAGGCCGCCGATACTCCCGACCCCACCCGCGCGGCCATCCGTCGCGAGCTCGACGACGCCCGGGAGAAGGACCTCGTGCAGAGCCTCGTCGTGCTCGAGAAGCTCCACGAGAAGGCGCGCGCCCACCTCGACTGCGACCCCCGACGCCTTCGGCAGGTCGTGTCCGAGGGCCTGCGTCTGTGCGGCGGGAACGGCCTCCGCGCGCGCTCCTCGCCGCCGCGTACCTACGACGTGCCGCGCATGGATGAGCAGTTCGCCAACGATCCAACCTGGCTCCGCGCGATGGACGCCCTCCGCTCGCCGCGCCCGCCGAAGATGTCCGAGGGGGAGTGGCGCGCGCGCTTTGCCCCGCGTCCGGTGCGCCTCGAGCCCGTCGACACCCTCGTGTCCGACGCGGTGCAGCTGCACCTCCAGCACCCGCTCGCGCAGCGCGCGGTGAGCCCGTTCCGCTCGCAGGCCTTCACCGAGGAGGGCCTCGCGCGGGTGACCGTCGTGATCGACCGATCGAGCGCGCGCAAGCGGGTGCTCGTGCTCGGGCGGCTCGCGGTGTTCGGCTGGGGGGCCGCGCGGCTCCACGAGGAGATCCTCGGCCTGGCGGCGTTCTGGTCCGAGGGTGACGATCCCAAGCGTCTTGAGCCATTCGTCACCGAGGAGGCCAACGACAAGGCGCTCGAGGCGTTCTTCCGCGTGCTCGACGAGCCCGAGGTGCCGACCCTCGACGACGAGCTCGTGGCGCGGATCCTCCGCAGCGCCGCGGGCGATCAGCGCGCGCTCGAGGCCCACCTCCGGCGCCGCGCGGTGGTGCGCACCGAGATCGCTCGCACGAAGCTCCAGGTGCGCGGTGCGGCCGAGGCCGAGGCCATGCGCGTCGTGCTCGAGACCCAGCGGGAGAGCATCCGCAAGGCGCTCGCGGGCACCCAGCTCGCGCTCGGCCTGGGCGACGACCCGGCGCTCGACGAGGCCCAGAAGCAGCAGTGGAAGGACGACCGCGAGTTCCTGAAGCGCCGGCTGCCGCAGATCGACGACGAGCTGGCCACCGAGCCCGAGCGCATCCGCGCGCTCTACGAAGACCGCCAGTACCACGTCGAGATCGTGGGCATCGTCTACCTCTGGCCCGCCACCTCGTGAGCGACGTCGTGGCGCTGGTCGTCGGCCCGGTGGCTGTCGCGGGGGTGGGCGCCCCCTTCCCCCGCCCGCGTTGCGGGCGCGTTCCCCTACCCCCGCCC
>CBIHPK010000295.1:0-4996 GCA_966211675.1 uncultured Myxococcaceae bacterium | reverse complement strand
CGAGGTCGCCCTCCTCGGGCATCGGGATCATCCGCTCCTCGGCGAGCACGTCGCCGCTCTCGCAGATGGGCCCCACGATGAAGCTCCGCAGCGCCGCCCCGTCGCGCTCCGGGACCATGCTCACCGGGTGATACGACTGGTAGAGCGCCGGCCGGATGAGGTGGTGCATCCCCGAGTCGACCCCGATGAACACCCGGTCGCGCGTGCGCTTGAGCGTCGTCACCTGCGTGAGCAGCGCCCCCGCCTCGGCGACCACGTAGCGCCCGGGCTCCAGCAGGAACCGCAGCGGCTTCTTGCGCCCCTTCTGCATCGCGCGGAAGCGGGTCATCACCCGAGACCCGAGGCCCGCGAGGTCGAGGGGGCTCTCCTCCGGCCGGTACGGGACGCCGAAGCCCCCGCCCGCGTCGAGCACCTCCAGGTCGGGCAGCGCCTCGCTGAAGGCCAGCAGCGGGTCGAGCGCGTCGAGGAAGAGCTGCGGGTCGAAGATCCCCGAGCCGATGTGCTGGTGCAGCCCCACGATGCGCATCCCGTGGCGCGCGGCGATGGACTTCGCCTCCGGGAGATCCTCCGGGGCGAGGCCGAACTTGCTGTCGGGCCCGGAGGTGATGACGTGCGGGTGGTGCCCGCCGCCGACCTCCAGGTTGACCCGAAGCGACACGCGCGACCCGCGAAACATCCGGCCGTAGCGGTGCAGCGACGAGAGGGCGTCGAGGTTGATGAGCACCCCCGCGCGGTGCACGGCGCGCAGGTCGTCGTCGCTGGGGTTGTTGCCCGAGTAGATGAGGTCGGCCTTGCGGAAGCCGCACTCGAGCGCGAGCTGCACCTCCCAGGGCGAGACCGTGTCCACCCCGAGGCCCATGGAGCGCACGATGCGCAGCAGCGTCGGGTTGCTGTTGGCCTTCATGGCGTAGCGCAGGCCGACGCCGGGGAAGGCCCGCAGCAGCGCCCGGCAGCGGTTGCGCAGCACGGGGGCGGAGTAGACGTAGAGGGGGGTGCCGAAGCGCTCGCAGAGGCGGCGGGCGCGGCGGGGGCCGAGCCAGGAGTGCCAGGGGGGGGTGGTCATGGGTGTTCCGAGAAGAGGGCGCGGTGCAGGGCCTTCACCGCGCGCTCGGTGTGCGCGTCCGGAACCAGCAGGCTCAGGTTGATGGCGCTCGCGCCCATGGAGAGGAGCTGCGCGGGGATGCCCTCCTCGGCCAGCACCGCGAAGACGCGGGCGCAGGGCTTCGGGTCGTCGAGCAGGCCCGCGGCGATGATGCACACCAGGCCCAGGTCGTTGGTCACGGTCACGTCGCCGTAGGTGCGCAGCTCGCGCACGGCGCCGTCGAGGCCGTCGTCCTTGTCGACGGTGCAGCTCACCGAGACCTCGCTGGTGCTCACCAGGTCGACCACCACCCGGTGCCTCGCGAACACCTCGAAGATCTTCGCGAGGAAGCCGTGCGCCAGGAGCATGCGCGTGGACACCACGTTGACGCTCCGGATGCCCCGCTTGTGCGCGAGCGCCCGCACGCCGCGCGCGTCCCGGTCGCCCTCGGCGGTGATCACCGTGCCCGGGTGATCGGGCTGGAAGGTGTTCTTCACCCGCACCGGGATGCCCCGCTTCACCGCGGGGTGGATGGTCTTGGGGTGCAGCACCTTGGCGCCGAAGTACGCGAGCTCCGCGGCCTCGTGGAAGGACAGCACCGGGATGGTGCGCGCGTCCGGCGCCACCCTCGGGTCGGCGGACATCACGCCGGGCACGTCGGTCCAGATCTCGATCTCGTCGGCGTGGACGGCCGCGCCGAGGATGGCCGCGGAGTAGTCGCTGCCGCCGCGGCCGAGGGTGGTCACCCGGCCGTCGAGGGTGCGCCCGATGAAGCCCGTGACCACCGGGACCTTCCCCTCGTCCACCAGGGCCTTGACCCCGACGCGCAGCAGGTCGGCGCTCTCCAGCAGCGGCTCGGCGCCGCCGAAGTTGGCGTCCGTGAGCATCCCCAGGTCGAAGGCGTCGGCGTGCACGGCGTCGACCCCGCGCTTGCGAAGGATCGCCGCGGTGCTGCGCGCGGAGATGCGCTCGCCGTAGGAGGCCACGGCGTCGAGCAGCTCGGGGGTGGCCTCGCCCCGCGTCGCGATGGCCTCCAGGGACTCCCGCAGCCCGACCAGCTCCCGGTGCACGAGCGAGCGGTCGAGGTCGAAGGCGTCGAGCAGGGCCGAGACCCGGGCCTCGATGGGCGACGGGTCGACGCGGCCGTCCTTCGCGTGGCGCGCCGCGGTGAGGAGCATGTCCGTGACCTTCGAGGCCGCGCTGACGACCACCACGGGTCGGCGCTGCAGCGAGTGGCTCACGATGTCGCAGAGGTTGGCGATGCGGGTGGGATCACCGACGGAGGTTCCGCCGAACTTCATGACGCGCATAAGTGGGCGGGGACGTAGCAGACCCCACGGCCACTGCGCTAGGGAGTGACCGCGCGATCCCAGGCGGCGCGGGCGTCGATGCCCCGCTCCCGAAACCTCGGCACCCAGTCGCGCGCCAGGGTCTTCGCCACCACCTCGGCGTAGCGCGCCGGGGGCATCAGGCCCCAGCGGCGGTCGTCCTCCGAGACCTCCGTCCTCGCCGCCGCGAAGGCCGGGGCGTAGCTCGCCCGGATGCGCCCGAACCACCCCGGCAGCTCGCGCACGACCAGCGCCCGAAGCTCCGGCCCTAAGGGGCCGTCGAGCATGGCGTCGAGGAGGGTCCAGCCGAAGTCGCGGTGGCGCACCTCGTCGCGCAGGATGCGCTGGAGGGCGGCCTTCGCGGCGGGCTCCTCGCAGCCCTCGCGGAGGTAGCGGAAGAGCGGCACGGCGACGGTCTCGCCCAGGCAGAAGACGTCCACGCCCAGCCGCACGATGTCCCACTCCAGCGGGTCGCCCGATCGCCTCGGGTGCTCCAGCGAGGCGCGGTCGAGCTGCGGGGTGGAGGCTCCCCCGGCCGCGCGGTGCACGGCCATGGAGAGCTCGGCGTGGTCGAGCTCGTCGGCGGCGATGCGCAGCCCGGCGTGGAGCAGATCGGGCGAGGCCCCAGCCTGCGTGAGCCAGAGCGTGAGCCGCTGGGTGATCACCGAGGAGCGGTACTCCGCCTCGACGCGGCGGAGCCACTCGGCCTGCGCGGAGGGGTTCATCGGGCGGAATGATTCCGCCACGGACTCGCGCGGGTCAACGGCGCCCACAGCGAGCGCCGCCCATCTGGTATTCACTCCGTCCTCCCCTAAGAGAACCGTTGGAGAGGACCGCTGATGACCGAACGATACGATCGCCTCCTGGGCGCGCTGCGAGAGGTGGCGCTGGTGAACTCGGTGTACTTCGTCGTCGAGTGGGACGAGCAGGTGATGATGCCCCCCGGCGGGGCCGACCACCGCGCCGAGCAGAAGGCCTGGCTGGCCCGCACCGCGCACTCGCGGCAGACCTCCGCGGAGTTCGGCGACGCGCTGCAGGAGGCGGAGCTCGAGCAGGCGGTGGCCCCGGAGGGCAGCGAGCCGAGGGCCGTGCTGCGCCAGGCGAGGCGGGCCTACGACCGGGCGGTGAAGCTCCCCGGGTCGCTCGTCGAGGAGCTCACCCGCACCACCGCGCACGCCCACCACGCGTGGGTCGAGGCGAGGAAGAACAACGACGCGGCGAAGTTCGCCCCGTGGCTCACCAAGATCGTCGCGCTGAAGCAGCAGCAGGCGGCCTGTCTCGCGACGCCCGGCCAGGCGCCCTACGACGTGCTGGTCGACGAGTTCGAGCCCGGCGAGACCACCGCGCACCTCAACGAGATCTTCGGCGCGCTGCGGGCCCCGCTGGTCGATCTGGTGGGGAGGGTGATGGCCTCGGGGCGGAAGGTGCCGTCGGAGCTGCTGGCGAGGGACTTCGACGTGGCCGCGCAGGAGGCCCTCGGCCGCGAGGCCGCGAAGGCCCTGGGCTACGACTTCGAGCGCGGGCGCCTCGACGTGAGCGTGCACCCCTTCTCCATCTCCCTCGGTCCGGGCGACTCGCGCATCACCACGCGCTACCACGCCAACCGCTTCAGCGACGCCTTCTTCGGGGTGCTGCACGAGACCGGTCACGCCCTCTACGAGCAGGGCCTCCCCGGCGATCGCTACGGCACGCCCCTCGGCGAGGCCGTCTCGCTCGGCGTGCACGAGTCGCAGTCGCGCTTCTGGGAGAACCTGGTCGGCCGCTCCCGCTCGTTCTGGCGCTTCTTCTACCCGAAGGCGCAGCGGGCCTTCCCCTCGGCGCTCGGCGACGTGCGCGAGGACGACTTCGTGGCGGCGATCAACGGCATCCGTCCGTCGGAGATCCGCGTGGAGTCCGACGAGGCGACGTACAACCTGCACATCCTGCTGCGCTTCGAGCTGGAGCAGGCGCTGATGTCCGGCGCGCTCAAGGCCGACGACGTGCCCGCGGCGTGGAGCGACACCCTCCACGGCCTGCTCGGCGTGCGCCCCGCCACCGACGACCGCGGGTGCCTGCAGGACGTGCACTGGAGCGGCGGCTCGCTCGGTTACTTCCCCACGTATACGCTGGGCAACCTCTTCTCCGCGCAGCTCTTCGAGGCGGCGGGCCGAGACCTCGGCGACCTCGACGCGGCCTTCGCCCGGGGGGAGTTCGCGCCGCTGCGGGAGTGGCTGCGGGAGAAGGTCCACCGGCACGGCCAGCGCTACCTGCCGAGGGAGCTCATCACCCGCGCGACCGGCGCCCCGCCCTCCGTCGAGCCGCTGCTCGCGCACCTGCGGCGCAAGGCCCACGAGTACTACGGGGTGTAAAAATCCGCCGCCCTGCCCAGGTCCTCGTCCTCATCGTTGCTCTCATCTCTACGAGAACGCCGCCCACTCCGCGGTTGCGGACGGCCCGTGAGCGGGCCTGCAACCGCTGAAGTGGGAGCCTGGAACTGAGCGTCCCGCCTTCGCGGAACTCTCCGCAGGCGCATCGAGCGCTGGAGCGCTCGATGAAGAGGACGTAGGTGCCGACGCGGAGAGGTGAGGCAAGACGCTGATCGCCATGG
>CBIHPK010000294.1:0-4997 GCA_966211675.1 uncultured Myxococcaceae bacterium | reverse complement strand
GGCGCGCAGTCGGCGGTCGCTCGACGAGCAGGACAAACCCGCCGACCGCCTGAATCAGGCGAGGGCGCTCCGCTGGCCACCCCTGCGCGAAGGCTCTAGAAACGGCCCCAGTGAAGACCCCACCCCCCATCGAGGACCGCGTCTCCGTACTGCCGCGGCCGGTCGAACATCGGGTGCTGGTCTTCGGCGCCTTCGCGCTCTTCGCGGGGGTCATCCTCGCCACCGTGGGGCGCATCCTGATGCCCTACTTCGCGCCCATCCTGCTCGCCGGGATGATCGTCTCGATGACCCACCGGCCCTACCTGCGCCTCGTCGCGCGGCTCAAGGGCCGGCGCGAGCTCGCCGCGGCCCTGATGCTCCTGGGCATCACCCTGCTGGTGTTCATCCCGCTCGCCCTCATGTCCCTGCTGGTCTTCCAGCAGGCCGGGGCGCTGGTCGAGGCGCTGCGCCACGTCCACCTGAGCGAGCTCGACGCCGACCCGCGCGGGCTGAGCCTCCTGGCCCTGCTCGAGCGCGTGGTCCCGGGGCTCAACGCCGCCTCGGTCAACCCCCAGCAGATCGTGCTCGGCGCGGTGCGCGGCCTGCCCGGCCTCGTGGCCTCCTCCGGAGGACGCCTCCTCGGGGGCCTCGCCAGCGTGGCCTTCGGCTTCCTCGCGATGCTGCTGGTGACCTTCTATTTCTACACCGAGGGCGACCGGCTCACCGAGGAGGTCGCCTCGCTCTCGCCGCTGCCCTCCTCGTCCAACCGGGAGATCGCCGCGACCTTCCGCGGCGTCATCGACAGCACCTTCCGCGGACAGCTCGTGACCTCCGCCTCGCAGGGCCTCGCGACCGCCCTGGGCCTCTGGATCACCGGGGTCCCCAGCGCCCTCTTCTGGGGCGCCGTGGCCTCCCTCTTCGCGCTCATCCCCCTGGTGGGTCCGGCCACCGTGTGGGCCCCGGCGACCGCCTACCTCTTCTTCCGAGCCAGCCACGGCCACCCCCTGTGGAGGCCCATCGTGATGCTGCTCTGGGGCCTGCTCATCGTGTCGCTCATCGACAACGTGGTGCGCCCGCTGGTCATGAGCGGCGGCACCCGGCTCTCCGCGGTGGTGCTCTTCTTCGCCATCATCGGCGGGCTCCAGGCCTTCGGCTTCATCGGCCTGCTCCTCGGACCGCTGGTCTTCGCGCTGCTGGTGACGGTGATCCACCTCTACAAGCGGCTGGTGCTGGGGCGACCATCGCCCTGACGGCTCACCAGGAGGCCGCGTAAGGGGTACGATCGCGCGCGTGATCGTCGAATGTCAGAAGTGCGGCGCGCCCCTCACGGTCGTCGAGGGCCTGCGCCTGGTGCAGTGCACGTACTGCGGAGCGACGAGCCAGGTGCGCTCGGGGCGCACCGTCGCCCAGCCGATGCCCCCGCCGCCCGCGCAGTGGCCTCCGCCGCAGCAGCCGCAGTGGCAGCAGCCTCCGCCGCAGCAGCCCTATCCCGTTCCGCCGCCGTACATCTACCGCCCGGCCCCGCCGGGGTCCGGGAAGGCGGGCGGTCCGGTCGCGGTCCTGGCCATCGTGGGCGCGCTCACCGCCCTCGGGGGCGTCGGCGCGGTGGTCGCGCTGAGCACCGGCGGCTCCTTCGCGACGAGGGTCAACCCCAGCGCCCCGGCCAGCGTCGAGACCGTGGCCCTCGGCGCCGGAGAGGCGGTGTCGAGGCTGATCCCCGGCGTCGCGGGCGGGCCCATCCGCGGCAGCGCCCTCGCCTCGACGTGCCGAGGCTACTATCCCGTGGCGCCGCAGTACGTGCTGCGTCTGACGACCATCCAGCGGCTGCGGCTGACCACCCTCGGCGGCAACGACCTCACCATGGCCGTGCGAGACCCGTCGGGCACCTTCCGCTGCGACGACGACGGCGGCGAGGGGAGCAACCCCCTGCTCGACCTCACGCTCCCGCCGGGCACCTACCCCGTGTGGATCGGGACCTACCGCCAGCGCTTCACCGCGGGCTTCTCGCTACAGCTCCAGTCCGGTGATCCGGGAGCGATGCCCTTCGGCAATGTCCTCTCGGTGACCGCCGCCCCGACGCTGGGCGTGCTCCCGCTCACCGGCCCGAGCTCCGTCGCGACGCGCTCGGGCATCGCCGGAGGGCTCGTCGACGCGCACTCCCTCGGCAACAACTGCCGGGGCTTCATCCCCGCCGCGCCGCACCTCGTGCTGAGCGCGAGCGACTACCGCCGCGTGGTGCTCGGCACCGCCGGAACGCACGACCTGACCATGGTGGTGCGCGACGCCTCTGGAACCTTCCACTGCGACGACGACTCGGGCGGCTCGATGCAGCCTCGGGTCGAGGCGACGCTCTCCCCGGGCCAGCACCAGGTCTGGATCGGGACCTACCGCGCCAACGACAGCTCGACCTTCACGCTGAGCGTGCAGTCGCAGTCGGGCGGGGCGACGGCCCCCCTGGGCGGAGGGCTCTCGCCGCAGAGTCCGCCCACCATCTCGGCGCTCGACCTCGACCGCGTCTCCACCACGACCTCGCTCCGGGGGTCGATCTACGGGACGATCCAGGCGGGGTCCGTCTCGACGTCGTGTCGGGGCTACCTCACCTCGGCGCCGCAGCTCCGGCTGGTCACGAGGACGCCCCGGCGGGTGTCCATCACGGCCACGTCGGGCACCGACCTGACGATGCTGGCGCGCGGCCCTGGGGGCGACGTGATGTGCGCCGACGACTCCAACGGCAGCACCAACCCCACCATCGAGGCCGACATCGCCGCGGGCGAGACCACCGTCTGGATCGGCTCCTACGGGGGCTCGTCGCGCGCGTCGTTCCGGGTGCAGGTGCGGCTGGAGCCCGCCGGGACGCCGACGATCGCGCCGGTGAAGTGACCCGCTCCGTCGCCACGTCCGCCCTTCCTCCCACCGTCCGCTCCTCCCCGCTGACACCACCATGACCAACCCGCTGCTCTCCGACCGCGACGTGGATTTCCTCCTCTACGAGGTGCTCGACGCCGAAGGGCTCTGCGCGCTGCCCGACTTCGCGGGCTACAACCGCGAGACCTTCGACCTGGTGCTGGGCAACGCGCGACGGCTCGCGAGGGAGGTGCTCTTCCCGGCCTTCCAGCCCATGGACGCCGAGCCTCCGAGGCTGCTGGGAGGGAGGGTGAAGGTGCACCCGAGGATGCGGGAGCTCTACCCCGCGATGGTGTCGCAGGGCTACATCGCGGCGACGCGTCCGTCGGCGGTGGGCGGAGCGCAGCTGCCGCACCTTGTGGCGGGCCTGGCGACGGCCTACCTGATGGCGGGCAACGCGGCGGCCTGCGCGTACCTGGGGCTCACCACCGGCGCGGCGCACCTCATCGAGGCCTTCGGCTCCGACTGGCTGCGGGAGACCTTCATGCGCCCGATGTACGAGGGCCGATGGACCGGCACCATGGCCCTCACGGAGCCGCACGCGGGCTCCTCGCTCGGGGACATCACCACGCGCGCCACGCCGCAGGCGGACGGGTCGTTCCGGGTGCAGGGGAGCAAGGTGTTCATCTCCGGGGGCGACCACGACCTCACGGAGAACATCGTCCACCTGGTGCTGGGGCGCGTCGACGGAGCGCCGCCGGGGGTGCGAGGCGTGTCGCTCTTCGCGGTGCCTCGGCTGCGTCCGGAGGGCGACCGGCTGGTGCCCAACGACGCGCAGGCGGCGGGGGTGTTCCACAAGATGGGGTGGAAGGGGCTGCCGTCGATCGCGCTCAACCTGGGCGACGAGGGCGACTGCCACGGGTGGCTCGTGGGCCCGGAGGGCCGAGGGCTCGCGTGCATGTTCCAGATGATGAACGAGGCGCGGATCATGGTGGGGATCAACGGCGCCGCGACGGCCTCGGTGGCCTACCAGGAGTCGCTCGCCTACGCGCGGTCGCGCACTCAGGGGCGCGCTGTCGGGGGCAAGGGCGACGGGGCGATGGTGCCGATCATCGAGCACGCGGACGTGCGCCGGATGCTGCTGCGACAGAAGGCCATCGTGGAGGGGTCGCTGGCGCTGCTGGCGACGGCCTCGCGCTACGCCGACCTCGCGGGGCACTCGGTGGACGACGACGCGAAGCGGGACGCGCAGCGGATGCTCGACCTGCTGACGCCGCTGGCCAAGAGCTTCCCGGCGGAGCGCGGCTTCGAGAGCAACGCGCTCGCGGTGCAGATCCACGGGGGCTACGGGTACACGAGCGAGTACCTGCCGGAGGCGTGGCTGCGGGACCAGAAGCTCAACTCCATCCACGAGGGCACCACGGGCATCCAGGCGATGGACCTCCTCGGTCGCAAGGTGATGGCGGAGAGCGGAGCGGCGCTGATGGCCTTCGGCGCGACGGTGGGCGCGACCATCGCGGAGGCGCGCGAGGCGGGGGTCGAGGCGCGCTGGTGCGGCGAGCTCGAGGACGCGATCGAGGCGCTCGGCGCGCTCACCATGGAGCTCGGGATGAAGGGCGCCTCGGGCGACCGGGAGGGGATGCTGCGCTACGCGACGGACTACCTCGACCTGATGGGCACCGTGGCGGTGGCGTGGCAGTGGCTCGCGATGGCGTCGGCCGCGACGAGGGGGCTCGCGCGCGGGGCGGGCGAGGGGGAGGAGGCGGACTTCTACCGGGGCAAGCTGGCCGCGGCGCGCTACTGGTACGCGATCGAGCTGCCGAGGACCGGGCTGCTGGTGGCGCGCATCCGAGAGGGAGACGGGTGCTACGCCGAGGCGAAGGGGGAGTGGTTCTGAGGGGCTGACGGGCGACGGGGCGGTTGACGCACGACGGATCTGTTGTACGACGGTGATGTCGTAGAGGCGCACCGCCGCTGAAAGGCCTGTTTCGTCGCGGTTGAGAGGGGACCCCTCCGAGACGCCGCCCTCAAGGCAGGGGCCCCACGAAGCACGACGCCCACCGAGACGCCGCCGAGACGCCGCCGAGACGCCGCCGAGACGCCGCCGAGAAGTCGCCGAGACGCCACGAAGGACGACGCCCACTCCGCGGTTGCGGACGGCCCGCGAGCGGGCC
>CBIHPK010000293.1:0-5156 GCA_966211675.1 uncultured Myxococcaceae bacterium | reverse complement strand
CCGCCGCCTCGCGGATGTACCCGTGCATCAGCAGCCACCGCGGGCTCTCGGGCACGTCGCGTCGAACGAGCAGGATCGCCAGCCCGAGCACGGCCCCGAGGCCGAACACCAGGCGCCACCCGAGCTCGACCGGGACGCGGGCCGGGTCGAGCACGACGAGCGTGAGCGCCGCGCCGAGCGCGACGCCGATCCAGTAGCTGCCGTTGATGCCGAGGTCGATCTGCCCGCGGAGGCGCGCCGGGATGAGCTCATCGATGGCGGAGTTGATGGCCGAGTACTCGCCCCCGATGCCCGCGCCCGCGAGCAGCCGAAAGAGCAGGAACACCCCGAAGCCGGGGGCGGCGCCGCTCGCCGCGGTCGCGCCGAGGTAGAGGCCGAGCGTGACGAGGAAGAGCCGCTTGCGGCCGTAGCGGTCGGTGAGGTGACCGAAGACGAGCGCCCCGATCACCTGCCCGAGCAGGTACACCGTGTTCGCGAGCCCGACCTGCGCCGCGCGGAGCCCGAGGGCGCGCGGGTCCTGGAGGGTCGGCGCGAGGTTGGCGATCAGGCTCGCCTCCAGGCCGTCGAGGATCCAGGTGATGCCGAGCGCGAGGACGACGCGCCCGTGCCAGCGCGACCACGCCAGCGCGTCGAGGCGGGCGGGGATGTCCGAGCGCACGACGTCGCCGCGCTCGGCGTCGGGCCGCGCGGCGGGAGACACTCGGGGCGTGCGAGACACCATCGGCACCCTCTCCGCGGCAGTCTGCGATGAGGTGCCCGAACGGAGCACCATGAAATTGCGAACGGTGCCGTTGGTGGGGGCGACGGGTCTCAGCTGCGCTTCGCGGGCCGGGGCGCGCTTCGCCTACCCGATGCGCCGTCCGCCTGCGCGGTCATGACCGGAGGGATCGGGCGCGGCGCGCGGTCACCGCGTGGTGAGCAGGCCGTACGCGATGGCGACGCCCTCGATGACCGCGAACGACAAAAGCCCCACAGGGAGAAACTGCAGGAAACCGAAGCGCACCGGGCGGCCCTCCCCGTCGCGCAGGTCGGCGCGCTCGACCAGCGCCTGCGCGAGCGGCCCCGACGTCGCCGCGGTCAGGAACAGCGAGCTCCCGGCGCAGACCGAGAGCGCGAGCCCGACGTACACCGACGACGCAGGGAGCTCGCGGGTGAGCGCCTCGCCCACGTTGAGCAGCGCCGCCATGCCCGGCCCCGCGGAGAAGAGCCCAGTGAGCACGCCGGCCAGCGCCAGGAACACCACCAGCCTCCCGCGCGGCGGCAGCGGCAGCTCGAGGATCCAGGCGCCCAGCGCGTCGAAGACCCCCGCGCGCCGCACCGCGGCCACCATCACGAAGAGGCCGAGCAGGAACAGCACGGCCTCGACGTCGACGCGGGTGCGCGCGAGGCGCTCGCCCTGCCGGCCGCGGGCCAGGAGCACGACGCACACGCCCAGCCAGCAGACCAGCGCCGGGCCGACGTGGAGCCGATCGGGAAGGAAGGTCCAGGCGAGGAGCATCGCGCCGAGGCCCAGCACGGAGGGGATCACCGGCCCGCGCGCCGGGCGCACGCGGCGGTGCAGCGCCGTCGTGACGGCGAGCGACAGGCTGCGGGCGAGCGGGTCGTCGACGACGCCTCGCTCGGGGCGCGCGAGGAGCCCGACGCACCCGAGGAGCAGCGCGAGGGCCGCGAGCGTCGTCGGCAACGCGCGGACCAGGTAGTCCGTGAAGCGCATGCTCCCGCGAGAGAGCAGGAGGATCGCCGGAAAGTCCCCGATCGGGGTCGCCGCGCCGCCCAGGTTGCACGCGACGAGCAGGGTCCCGACGGTCCAGTGGACGGTGCGCGGGCGGGCGTCGCCGGTGCGCAGCAGCACCAGCAGCACGGGCAGTACCAGCACGAGCGCCGTGATGTTGTTCACGAGGCCGGAGACGGCGTACATCCCCACGGCGAAGGCCAGCCGGAGACGGTGCGGCCGGCCACCGCTGGCCAGCGCGGCGCGCACCGCGAGCGGCCCGAACACCCGCCCCGCGGCGAGGAGCTCGGCGAGCAGCCCGAGGCCCACGAGGATGATCAGCACGCCCCACGGCACGTCCGCGAGGAGCGCCTCCGTCGTGGCGATACCCGTGACGCTGGTCGCGAGGCAGCAGAGCGCCGCCCCGGTCATCACGATGAGCAGCCGCACGTCCGGCAGCAGCGCCTGCGCGAGCAGGGTGACGAGCAGCACCGCCGGGGGAATGATCTGCTGGAGGGCCACCGGGTCAGACCAGGATCGAGAAGGTGTCGATGTCCGCGTCGGCGAGCCAGCGGGGGTAGACCTCGGGGCCTCCGGGGAGGAGGTCCCAGCCCAGCAGCGAGCGGAACTGCGGCCGCACGTCGGGCCCCATCACCCGCAGCCACTCGGACGACACGTGGGCGAGCGAGCCCGACGTCCCGTAGACGAAGGTGAGCAGCGCCGCCCGCGATCCCGCCCACTTCTGGAGGTCGTCGAAGGGCACCGCCTTGAGCCGGTCGTCGAAGTTGGCCAGCACGCGGTCCCAGTCCACCGGGCCGAGCGAGCGCTGCATGAGCAGCCCCGCAGGGACCGCCGGCAGGAGCGGGACGAGCAGGTCGAGCGCGTCCGCCTCGAAGCCCACCACGAGCACCCGCGAGGCGTCGCTCAACGCCGCCGCCGCGCGCGTCGCGTCGACCCCGGGCAGCGTGCCCGTGTCGAGGTACCGGGCGGCCACCGCGTCGAGCACCGAGTAGTCCCTTCCGTGCTGCTCGCGCAGCGCCCGCACCCCGTCGGCGCCGTACGCCGCGGCGGTCTCGCGGACGAAGATGCGCGCCGCAGAGAAGAACCCGAGCTCCCCCGCGGCCAGCAGGAAGGTGCGGCCGAGCGAGGGGGGCAACGCGGTCACGGCCCGTCCCCGAGGCGCCGCAGGAGCTCGTCCAGCATCGCGACCATCAGCACGTTGGCCAGCGCGTGGTGCGGCGGCCCGTCGGCGAGGCTCTCCACGGCGGCGGCCCGCGCGACGGGGTCGGGGAAGCACCGGGCGAGCGCCCCGACGGGCATCGCGATCGGGTACTCGCGCTCGCTGGGATTGAGCGCCTCGCGCACGTGCGGCGGCACGCGCAGCGGCACCGGGATCGTGGGCACCGACGGAGCCGGCGCCCCGGCTGGCGGAGCGAGGTCCATCGCCCGCTGGAGGAGCGACAGCAGCGCGAAGGTCGAGGCCCGGTGGTGCGGCGGACCCTCGTCGCCCAGGCAGCGCGCGACGAACGAGCGGTCCTGGGGGTCGTGGATCCACGGCGCGAGCATGGCCTCGATGGCCGCCCGGTCGGGCGTGGCGCCGCTGCGGCGCGATCGCGATGAGTGGGGGTCGCGCGAGGTCATCGGGTCACGCGAGACAAGCATCCTCCACGGGGCGAGCGCAACCGCCGACGCGCCTCCGACGTGGGGGCCAACTCCCTTCGACCCACGCGGCGAGCTCGGGACTAGAGTGCCGCCGATGAGTGACCCGCCCCGGCACGTGAAGGCCGAGCCCAGAGCCACCGACGTCCCCGACGCGAGCCGCCCCGCCCGCCGCTGGCGGGGCTTCGCCGCCCGGGCGCTCGGCGTCGATGCCGCGCGGCGCGACGAGGTCGTCACCGGGATGCTCGAGCGCAACACGCGCGAGGCCGCCCACTACTGGCTACAGCTCCTGCTCGCGATGGGCATCGCCACGATGGGCCTCGTGCTCAACAGCACCGCCGTGGTCATCGGCGCGATGCTGATCTCCCCGCTCATGGGTCCGATCGTCGAGCTCGGGATGGGCCTCGTCGTGGGCTCAGCCTTCCTGGTCCTCCGCGCGGGCGCGAGGGTGGCCGGGAGCGTCGCGGTCGTCGTCGCCTCCGCCGCGGCGATCACCCTGCTGCTGCCCTTCCACGAGTTCACCGCGGAGATCGCGGCGCGCACCGCTCCGACGCTGCTCGACCTGCTCGTGGCGGTGCTCTGCGCGCTGGTCGCGGCGTTCACCGCCGTGCGCGGCGCCGACGCGACCGCCGCCGCCGCGGGCACCGCCATCGGCATCGCCCTGGTGCCGCCGCTCTGCGTCATCGGCTACGGCGTCGGCACGCGCCACTGGAACGTGGCCCGCGGCGCGTCGCTGCTCTTCACCGCCAACCTCTCCGCGATCGTGCTCTTCGCGTCGCTCGTCTTCCTTCTCCTGGGCTTCGAGGCCGTCTCCACCCTGGCGCTCGAGGACCGGGTGCTGAGCGGCGAGCGCGCGACGCACCGCATGGAGCGGGTCGCCAGCGCGGTGCGGCAGGTCTTCGGCGCCCGCTACGGCGGCGTGCTGCGCCTCTCCATGCCCGCGCTGCTCCTGATCGGCGTGTTCGTCCCGCTCCGCCGCGCGCTGGAGGAGGTCGCCTGGCAGGTGCGGGTGCGCACCGCGATCACCGGCTTCCTCCGCGACTCCTCGATCATGCGCAACGCCGTCCGGTCGTTCGTCGCCGTCGAGCGACACGCCGTCGACGTGCGCCTCGTGGTGGTGGCCCGCCCGGAGGACGCCTCGTCCCTGGAGCGCGACCTCCGCGAGCGCATCACCCGCGTCTCGTCCGTCGAGCCCTCCGTCGAGGTCGTGGCCGTGCCCGACTTCGGATCCCTACGCCAGACGGTCGTCGCGCTGGAGCAACCCTCGCTCGCGCCGGAGCCCCCGAGGCCGCCGGACCTCGACGACCTGCGCACCCGCGTCGACCGCAGCCTCGCCGACGCCTGGCCGCGCGACGCCGCCGGGCCGGTCGTCGCGTGGAACCTCGGCTTCACTCCGCGGGGACGCGCGCGCCTCGAGGTGGCCCACGCCGGCCCGCCCCTCGGCGCCGCGACGGAGTCGCTGCTCGCCCGCGCCCTCGGCACCGAGCGCGGGCTCACGCTCTCGGTCCGCACCACCGCGCTGCCCTCGGGACCCGTCGAGGCGCTCGCGGGGCTCGGGGCCCGCTGGCTCCCCGCGCTCGTTCGCGCGGTCGACGCCGCCGCCCGCTACGACGCGCTCCACGTCTGCGCGTCCGTGCCCGCGGACGACCCCGCCGAGCCGGTGCCGGGTCGCGACGAGCTCGTCGCGGTCGTCGACGAGGAGCTGCGCCGCCTGTCACCCACGCGTTCGGCGCTCACCACGGCCGATCGCTGGTCGGTGCAGGTCTCCACCGATCCGTGCCCGCTG
>CBIHPK010000292.1:0-5276 GCA_966211675.1 uncultured Myxococcaceae bacterium | reverse complement strand
TGTCGGGCACCCCCTCGCCGTCGACCCAGCGGGGCGCGTCGACGCTCGCCAGCACGCCCGGCAGCTCGCGCTCGGTGAAGTCCAGGAACCCTTCGGTGGTCACGGCCCCGAAGCGGAAGGTGTCCAGGTAGCGCCGCGCGAAGACGTCGAAGCGCTCCCTCCCCACCGCCTCCTCGATCGCCCTCAAGAACAGCTCCCCCTTGTCATACGGGACCACGCTGAAGGCCTCGTCCGGGTCGACGCCCTCCAGCTTCGTGCGCAGGCGGGTGAGGCCTCCGTGGCCCTCGGCGATGAAGCGAGCGACGGTCTCGTCGAGGTCCTTGCGGCAGATGGCGGCGACGAGGGCGGCGGTGTCCCGGCCCTCCAGCACCTCCACCATCCGGAGCTCGGCGTAGCGGGTCCACCCCTCGTTGAGCCAGAAGTGCCCCGCGTGGGCGTTGGTGACGAGGTTGCCGCTCCAGGCGTGGGCGAGCTCGTGCGCGATCACCCGCACCTGCGAGCGGTCGCCCGCGAGCAGCGTCGGGGTCACGAAGGTCAGCCGGGGGTTCTCCATGCCGCCGTAGGGAAACGACGGCGGCATCACCAGGATGTCGAAGCGGTCCCACGCGTAGGGGCCGAAGAGGGACTCTCCTGCGGCGAGCATCCCGTCGACCTCGGCGAACTCCCACGCCGCGCCGTCGACCACCGAGGGCTCGGCCCACACGCGGGAGCGCGCCCCCAGCTCTCGCGAGGCGAGCTCGCCCACCGCGAAGGCGAAGAGGTACGGAGCGATGGGCTGCGGCATGTGCCAGCGCTCCACCGCCTGCTCGCCGCGCTCCTCGCGGCCGTCGAAGGCGGCGGCCATCAATCCCCGCAGCGCCGACGGCACCGTGAGCGCCGCGGTGAAGGTGATGCGCCGCTGGGGCGTGTCCTGCAGCGGCACCACGGAGCGCGCGTGGATCGCCTGGCACTGCGAGAACAGGTACGGGTGCTTCCCTCCCGCGGTCTGCGCGGGGTCGAGCCACTGCAGGGCGCTCGCGTCCGGGGCGGTGCGGTACTCGATGGTCACCGAGCGGGTGCCCTCCGGGAGCGAGAGCGAGAGCCGCGAGCCGAGGATGTCCTCCGCGGGGTGCTGCTCGAAGGCGACCGCGCCGCCGCGCTCGTCGGTCACCCGGGTGACGTGCAGGGCGCGGGTGTCGAGGTCCAGCGCGCCGGACGAGGGCTCGTCGAAGTGGAGCGTGGCGGAGGCGTGCAGGGTGCGGGTCGCGAAGTCCACGCGCGCCTCCCACGCGAGGGAGCGGACGTGTGCGTGGCGGTCGTCGGTGTACGAGTGGGGGTCGATGCGCATGGCGCGCGGACGCTATCGCAACGGACCACGCAGCGTCACCCGCGCACATCACGGCACCTGAGGCGCGGTTGGCGTCATCGGACACACCGAAATGCAACCCCGCTCTCTCGGGACCTTCCGTCCCTCCGATGATCGTGATGGAAGTCATTCGACGCCCATGGATCGCTTCGACAGAGAAGCAGAGCGGGCGTCCGGGCACAGACACAACTCGTTCGGGAGATATCCACCATGCGTGTATCCACGGTCGGCGCCCTTTGCCTTTCGCTCTGCGCTCCTGCCATCGCCTCGGCCGAGGACGTGACGGTGGCGCTCCCGGGGTCCGTCGTCCCGGTCGGTCCTGCGGGCACCACCGGAGTGAGCGTCACCCGGATGCAGGTGGGCACCGAGCGCTTCGCGGTCATCCGGGCGAGGGCCACGGAGCTCGCCTCCCGCTGCGGCGTCGCGCCCGAGCGGGTCGCCGTCTGGGGCCTCCTCGAAGGCCGCTGGACCGAGATGGCCCACGAGGTCCTCGACCGCTGTCTCAGCGCCCCGGCGAGCGGCGGCCCGAGCGTGCAGGCGGCGATCCGGGCGCGCATCGTCGACGTGGTCGAGGCGGGCCTGCACCACGCGGAGTTCCATGTGCGGGTCATCGACCCGCGGCGTCCGATCGAGCAGTCGAGCCTCATTCGATATCACCGCGTGGGCGATCGCTTCTCGCTGCAGCGGGTGACCGAGCCGATGGCCCCCACGCCGGGCGTCGCGCCGCGTCCGCTCGTCGCCATGGCCGACGGCCACGCGGGGTGGTCCTCGATCGAGCCGCTGGTGAGCAGCGACCGGGGCTCGGTCTCCATCGCCCAGCGAGGCGACCGGCTGCTGGTGGAGGCCAACCTGCTCTCCGCCGACGCGAGCTCGCCGACGCTGACGATGTACCTCGCCGAGGCGACCGTCGGAACCGGCCGGATGCGCGGGGCCGACGGCAACCGGGCGCGCGTGGTGCGCCTCTCCTGCGGCGAGTCCGAGGTGCGCTGCGAGCGGGTCGGCGAGCGCTGGCGCATGGAGGGCAGCATCGACCTCGCGGCGCAGGTCTACAGCCACCGCACCATCGACGCGGTGGGGGTGCTGGCCGTGGCCGAGGCGGGCGGTCACCGGTTGCTGAGCAGCGACCCCGGGCTGCGGCTGACGGCGGTGCGGCTCGCGACGCCGATCGACCTGCTGCGCGGGGCGTCGAGCGAGGTGGTGGCCCGCTGCGGCAGCGGCTTCGTGGGCCGCGCGTCGGCGCCCGGAGCGAGCGGCGACAGCGCCCTGCAGAGCGCGCTGGTGACCTGCGGACCGACGTGCCGCGGCGGGCAGTGCGAGCAGACCATGGGCACCGGCGACGTGTCGGGCCGGCTGGAGTTCGCCAGCGACGGGACCTGCTTCCGCGGCACGGGCCCCGGCGCGTCGGAGGTCGACGGTTGTCGGCCGGGCACGAGCACGCGGCTGCTCGGGGCGATGCAGGTGCAGGGCTTCGACGCGGTGCTGGGCGTCGAGCGCACCTGGACCGCAGACGGAGCGCAGCGGCGGCAGGGCGAGCTCTGGACGCTGGTGACCGCCTCCGCCGAGTGGCGTCGGCTGCCCGTGGGCGAGGCTCAGCCGGGCGAGGCCTCGCGCTTCAGCCGGATGCAGATGCTGGACGGGCACCCGGCGCTCTGCCGCGTCGCGGGTGGCTGCGAGGTGCTCCAGGGGCTGACGCTGCATGGCCGCGAGGAGGCCTCGGACTCGGTGACCGGCGAGGTGGTCGAGACGCTACGACAGGCGGGCCTGATCGCCCGCCGCGACGCGCCGTAGCGCCCTCGCGAGAGGCCCTGATCAGGGCAGCAGCACGGTGGCGCCGGTGGTGCGCCGCCCCTCGAGGTCGGCGTGGGCCCGGGCCACGTCGGCGAGCGCGTAGCGCTGGCTCACCTCGACGGTCACCGCGCCGCGCAGCACCACGTCGAAGAGGGCGTCCGCGGAGGCGACCCGCTCGGCGCGCGTGGCGGTGTAGTGCTTGAGCGAGGGCCGGGTGAAGAAGAGCGATCCCTTCTCGGTGAGCAGCAGCGGAGAGAAGGGGGGAACGGGACCCGACGCGTTGCCGTAGCTGACCATCAGGCCGCGCGGCGAGAGGCAGTCGAGGGAGGCCAGGAAGGTGTCCTTGCCGACCGAGTCGTACACGACCGGAACGCCTGCGCCGCCGGTGATTTCGCGCACGCGGGTGGGGAGGTCCTCCTCGGACATGACGACCACGTGGTCGCAGCCGTGGGCGCGTGCGAGCGCGGCCTTGGAGGGCGAGCCGACGGTCCCGATGACGGTGGCCCCGAGGTGCTTCGCCCACTGGCAGGCGATCGATCCGACGCCCCCGGCAGCGGCGTGGAAGACGATGGTCTCGCCGGGCTTCACCGCGTGGGTGCGCCGCAGGAGGTACTCCGCGGTGGCGCCCTTGAGCATCATGGCCGCGGCGCGCTCGTCGTCGATCGCCGCGGGGATCTTCACCAGCACCGCGACGGGCACGTTGCGCTCGTCGGCGTAGGCGCCGGGCGCTCCGGCGTACACGACGCGGTCGCCGGCGGAGACCTCGGTGACGCCCGGACCGACGGCCTCGACGACCCCGGCGGCCTCCTGCCCCAGCACCGTCGGGAGGGCGGTGGGGTAGAGCCCCGTACGGGCGTAGACGTCCGCGAAGTTGAGGCCGATCGCGGTGTGACGAAGCCGCGCCTCGCCGGGCCCTGGCGGAGGGAGGTCGAGCGCCTCCAGGGTCATCACCTCGGGACCGCCGTGACGATGGATGCGAATGGCTCGGCTCATGGCCCTTAGGAGGGGAACGCCTGCGGAGCTCGCTCGTCAACGAGGCGATGCCGCGAGGCGCCGGGCGGATCCGGGCGCCTCGCGGCATCGCAAAGGAATAGAGGGTGTTTTAAGGGTTCAGGAGGGAGGAGGCTTCAGCGCTGGATGTCGCCGGTGTAGACGACCTCGAAGGCGGTGCCGGAGATGCCGGTGAGCTGGCGGAGGTCCGTGTCGTTCCAGCGGCTGTCGGTGCCGCCGGAGATGAACCAGTTGCTCCCGGTGTCGGCCACGATGAGGCCGTAGCGGCGCAGGGCGTTGAGGATCACCCGGGCCTGGCCGGTGTAGCGCGACACGTCGAAGTCGGCGCGGAGGCGGAGGCGCAGGCCCATGGGCGGGGCGTTGGCGTCAGAGACGCTGCCGACGTGGTGAGCCGGGAGGATGAAGCCGTTCTGCGTGTGGTCGAAGGTGACGCGAAGGGCGTGGTTGATCTCGCCGGCGGCGACCTCGTCGAAGCGGGTGAGGCCCGCGAGGATGGGCAGGCCGCCCTGGTCGGCGGAGGTCCAGCCGCGGGGGCGCAGCGCGTTGGAGCCGAGGTCGAACATCGCGCCCGAATCCGCGGACCAGCCGGAGCCCGAGCGCACCGAGTGATAGAGCTCGTAGAGCATGCAGCTGCCCTGCTGGACCACGAGCACGTGGTGGTCGTTGCCGCCCTCCACGGGCGCGTTCGTCGGGATGGGGAAGGGGCCCGGGTCGCTCTCGTCACCGTACGCGGTGTAGTTGATGGGCAGGCGCGCCTGGCCCGCGGGGACGACGACGTAGGGGATGCCGTACTGGGTGTTGGATCCGAAGTCGGCCTTGATGGTCGTCTGACCGTGCGCCTGGATGTTGGCGATGATCGCGGCGGAGTTCGGGTGCACCGGCATCGAGGTCACGACCTGGTTCCACGCGTTGTCCGCGGGGAAGATCTGGCAGCCTCCGATGGTGGGCACCGGGCCCGACGGGGTGGGGGCCGGAGCAGGAGTCGGAGTCGGAGCCGGAGGCTGAGCGCCCGCATCGGCCGGGGTCCGAACGCCCGCATCGGTGGAGGCGCGAACGCCCGCATCGGCGGTGGTCGGAGCGCGAACGCCCGCATCGGCGGTGGTCGGAGCGCGAACGCCCGCATCGGCGGTGG
>CBIHPK010000291.1:0-5375 GCA_966211675.1 uncultured Myxococcaceae bacterium | reverse complement strand
GCCGGTCGCCGCGCCGGTCGCCGCACCGGTCGCTCGGGCCCCGGCGGCGCCTCCGCGGCGCTCCGTGCGCGTGGACCCCGGCGCTCTCCGCGGCCTCCCGGTGCGGCGACCTCGCAGCCGCGCCGCCGACTTCAACACGCTCGGGTACTGATCCTCCGGGCGCCTGGTCCCGGCGCATCGGGCCTTCTGTTAGCGTCGCTGGATGGACGTTCGCATCGAGCTCATCGACGAGGCTGACGGCACGGTGATCGGCGAGTCGGAGGTCCCCCTGGAGAGCCTCCCGGAGCGCTTCGCGGGGATGGAGACGACGCTCACGGTGGGCGACTCGCAGTACACCGTGGTGCACGCCGAGCCGGCGACCCGCGACACCATCGCGACCACGGGCGTGGCCCGGCTCACGCTGCGCAAGGTGGTGGCGGTCGACCCCCGCTCGATCCTCTTCACGCTCCCCTCCATCGAGAACGCGCTGCCCCGCTCGATCGCCCTCGCGCCGGGCGTCGAGGTCACGGTGCGCATCCCCGCGGACGACTACCGCCAGGTGGAGATCGTCCACGTCTCCGCGATGGAGGCCGTCGGCGCCGAGCTCGCGGACATCCGCCGGGTGATCGCCGCCAGCCGCGACGGTCGGTTCTTCGACGAGTGCCACGTGCGCCAGCGGCTCACCGATCCGCTGCGAGGCGCTCGGGTGACCGTCGAGGCGCTCGCGGCGGCGCTGGGCGTCGAGGCGAGGCCCTTCGGCATCCGAGGGGAGTCCGGCGCGGCGGAGGACGGCTTCGCGCTCCCCTACTCGGACGCGGTGGTGTACGGCATCGCGCGCGAGGGCCGGGTCACCGTGCTCGCGGTGCACGGCTTCCTGGAGGACATCGTCGGGGCCCTGCACCCGATCGCGCTCGAGCAGAACCTGGTGCTGGTCGACTGGCGCAAGGCCGAGACGCTGCGCGCGCTGGAGGAGGGCTTCGCCCGCTGAGGATCAGCGCGAGAGCACGAGGTAGCTGGTGAGCACGATGTTGCCGTAGCCCGCCATCGAGGTGATCACGCGGTTGTCGACGGTGGCGCTGTAGCTGAGCTCGTTCTCCGCGCCGGGGCGCAGCTCGGAGGTCACGTCGATCACCACCGGGCGAACCTCCCACCCCGGGCACCAGCCGCCGCGACCGAAGTACCAGGTGCCGTGCTGGTTGGGGACGACGCCCTGATCGACGCGCTCGGTGCAGCCGTCGGGGGAGCGCGCCTCGGGGAAGTCCACGAGGTGCTCGTGTCCGTTGAGGACGAAGTGGTGCCCGTGGTTGCAGAACTCCGCGCACTGGCTGGTCTCCGAGCCGTGGCCGGTGACCAGCACATAGAGCTCGGCGCGGCGGGTGTCCGCCGGAACACTGAAGCGCTGCGGCGGGTGCCGCGCCGTCCAGGTGGCGTTGAGCGCGCCGCCCTGGAAGAGCAGCCGCGTCTCGAAGGGGCGCACCTCCCGGCGGCGGTTGCCGAAGCGAAGCGCGAGGCTCGCCACATAGGGGGCGGGGCGAGGGTCGAACTGCCGCGAGGCGTACCAGCGAAGGTGCTGCCGGCCGCCGTCCCGCAGCAGCGGGAGCACGCCCGAGATGTCCGTGACCCACCGGCCCTCGCGCCAGTAGGAGGTGATCCACCGGGCGAGCTCGGTGTCGCAGCGCAGCGCAGGGCCCGCGTCGGGGCCGGTGTCGTCGGGGGCTCCCGCGTCGGCGGAGGGCGTCACCTCGGAGCAGAGCCAGAGGTGCGAGAGGTAGTCCCAGGCGCCGCAGTCGCCGTCGCGGTGGTTGAGGCACTCGGTGCGCAGGTCCACCTCCAGCGTGTCGAAGCCCGCCATCGCGGAGCGGTCGGGGAGCGTCGCGTCGATGTCGACGTTGTCGACCACCATCGCGTGGTCGAGGAGCGTGACGGTGGTGGCGGGGTGGGCGGCGAGGTCCTGCTCCCGCGAATACTCGAAGTTGTAATACTTCGCCTCGTTGGCGAGCAGCGGCAGCTCCAGGCGCAGCCCGGTGGCGGTGATGCGCCCGAGCTGCCCCACCTCTCGGATGCGCTGGAAGCGGTCGACGGCCCACTGCACCGCCTCGTAGCGAGGGACCATGTTGGTCGTGGCGCGACGCGACCGGTAGAGCTGGCCGAGCCAGGTCTGCGTGGTGTTGAGGTCGTCGGTGACGAAGTGCAGCCGCGGCGACCACCACGAGCGGTCGGCCTCGCTGAAGCCCGCGAGATCGTCGTCGGTGCGCGACCGCAGCGCCGCGAGCTGGGTCGAGCCGTTGGCCGGGAGGAAGAAGTAGTGGACGTTGCGGGGCGACTGCTCGAGCAGCGAGCCGACGCTGCCGCCGAGCAGGCTGGTCGAGTAGCTCGACGCGTTGACGACCACGAAGACGTAGCTGTCCTCGCCGGTGAAGTGCTCCTCGAAGGTCCACGGACCGTCCTGGGTCATCACGGTGAAGGGGCCCGCGAGGTCGCGCGGTCGCAGCCCGTAGGGGCCCGGCGCGAAGGCGCTGGCGTCCGGCGCGTCGACTGCCGTTCCTCCATCGCTGGCGCCCGAGTCGGTCGGCGGGGGCGCGTCGACGGAGGCCTCCATCACCGTTGCATCCAGCGGGCGTAGGGGGGTCGCGGCGTCTTCGCATCCGGCCGCGCCGAGCGCCACCGCCCCGAGTCCCACCCATGGAAACCATCGCATCGGCTCAACCTCCGTGGCAGCCCTTGTAACAGCACCCGCGCGCGGTCGTGACGACGTCGGGTCGATCGTGTATGCCGCCGCGCATGCGCCGCTGGATCGTACGCCCCGCGACCCGTCCCCTCCGCGGCGCGTTCCGCGTGCCGGGGGACAAATCGATCTCCCACCGCGCCCTGATCCTCTCCTCCCTGGCCGAGGGCACGAGCATGCTGCGCGGGCTCTCCCCAGGCGACGACGTCGCGCGCACCCGCTCCATCATGGCCTCGCTCGGCGTGGCGATGGAGGACCTCGACGAGCGCACGGTCCAGGTGGCGGGCGCCGGGCTCGGCGGGCTGCGCGCTCCCTCGGAGGCGACGCTCGACTGCGGCAACGCGGGCACCTCGATGCGGCTCATCGCGGGGGTGCTCTCGGCGCAGGGCTTCGACACCACCCTCGTGGGCGACGCCTCGCTGTCCCGCCGGCCCATGGGCCGCATCACCCGGCCGCTGCGGGCGCGCGGGGCGCTCATCGAGGGGGCCATCGACCCGGTGCGCCGCGACGAGACGGCGCCGCTCGCGATCCGCGGGCTGACCAACGGAAGGCGCCTCTTCGGCAGCGAGGAGTCGCTCTCCGTGGCGAGCGCGCAGGTGAAGTCGTGCCTGCTGCTGAGCGGGCTCTTCGCCGACGGCGAGACCACCGTGCGCGAGCCCACGCTCTCCCGCGACCACACCGAGCGGATGCTCCTCGCGATGGGAGCTCCCCTCCGCACGATGGGTCCGGTGAGCCAGCTCGACCCTCGCGGATGGGACGGCGTGCTCTCGCCGCTGGACCTCGAGGTGCCGGGCGACCCCTCGGCGGCGGCCTTCTGGGTGGTGGCCGCGCACGTGGTCGAGGGCTCGCGGGTGCAGGTCCGCGGCGTGGGGATCAACCCGACGCGCACCGGCTTCCTCGAGGCCCTGAGAGACCAGGGCGGCGGCGCGGGCGTGGCCCCGAAGGGAGAGGCGGGCGGCGAGCCCGTCGGGGACCTGCACGTCGGGGTCGGCGGCACCGGGGCGCTGCGCCGAGGGGCGCACGTGGCGGGCGAGCTGACGGCACGGTGCATCGACGAGATCCCGGCGCTGGTGGCCGCGGCGGCGGTGTCGCCGGGCGAGAGCCGCTTCGACGACCTGGCGGAGCTTCGGGTGAAGGAGAGCGACCGGGTGGCCGCGCTGGCCTCGATGCTCGCGGCCTTCGGCATCGGGCACGAGGTGACGGCTGAGGGGCTCACGGTCGTCGGGGGGCGGCCGAGAGGCGGGGCGGTGATCTCCACGCGAGGCGACCACCGCATCGCCATGGCCGCGGCGGTGCTGGCGCTGGCGGCGGAGGGCGAGACGACCATCGACGACGTCGGGTGCGTGGACACGAGCGACCCGGGCTTCGCGGCGATCCTGCGGGGCCTCGGGGGAGACATCGAGGTGAGCGGATGAGCGGAGCGCGAGGGATCGTGGTGGCGATCGACGGGCCGGCGGGCGCGGGCAAGAGCACCGTGGCGCGGCAGGTGGCGGGCGCCCTCGGGTACACGCTGGTGGACACCGGCTCGCTCTACCGGGCCTCGGCGCTGGTGGCCGAGCGGGCGGGCGTCGCCATGGACGACCGCGAGGCGGTGGAGCGGACCGTGCGCGCGGCGGTGGAGAGCGGGGCGCTGCGGCTCGACGAGGGCGACGCGGGGCTCACCCGGGTGCTCATCGACGGGGAGGACCCGGCCGGGGCGCTTCGGACGCCGGCGATGTCCATGGGGGCGAGCGCGGTGGCGGCCTACCCGGGGGTGCGCGAGGCGCTGCTCGACGCGCAGCGGGCCTTCGGGCGCACCGGGGGGGTGGTGCTGGAGGGCCGGGACATCGGGACCGTGGTGTTTCCGCAGGCGGAGCTGAAGGTCTACCTGACGGCCTCGGCGGAGGAGCGGGCCCGGAGGCGGTGCGACGAGCTGCGGCTCAAGGGCCTGGACGCGGACTACGCGGTGACCCTCGCGGAGGTGCGGCAGCGGGACCACCAGGACCGGAGCCGGGAGATCGCGCCCCTCCGGGAGGCGGAGGACGCGGTGAGGGTGGACAGCAGCGAGATGGAGCCCCAGGCGGTGGTCGCCGCGATCGTCGGGCTGGCCCGGGCTCGCGGCGCGGTTTGACAGGTTTTGGGGTTTGCTCTAACAGACCCCGCACTGGCCCTAAAGGGTTTCGCGACCCATTAGCTCCTCGGGCTCAGTTTTACAGCTCCTCGTATCCTTTGGGTGGTCACGCGCGGCGATGGTCGTCGCGGCGGGCTCCCGGGTGTCCCAGCGAGGCGCGCGAGGGGGAACAGGTCAGAGAACGACTGCATGACAACCAACGAGACGCAGGCTACCGGCACGATGGATATGGAGAGCTTCGCGGCGCTGTTCGAGGCGACGAGCGCGGCCAGCGAAGTCAAGGAGGGCGAGATCGTCCAGGGGACGGTCCTCCGGGTCAGCAAGGAGACGGTCGTCGTCGACATCGGGTTCAAGTCCGAAGGGGTCATCCCCCTCTCGGAGTTCACCGGTGCCAACGGCGAGGTCACCGTCCAGGCCGGTGATCGCGTCGACGTGCTCGTGGAGAGCCGCGAAGACGAGAACGGCCTCGTGCTCCTGTCCAAGGAGAAGGCCGACAAGATGAAGGTGTGGGACGAGATCTCCGCCGCGTGCGAGCGCGACGAGATCATCGAAGGCACCATC
>CBIHPK010000290.1:0-5450 GCA_966211675.1 uncultured Myxococcaceae bacterium | reverse complement strand
CGTGGGCGTGGTCGGCCGCTCTCGTCGCTTCCTCGACGGTGAGGCGTCGTTCGTGGGCGTGGTCGGCCGCTCTCGTCGCTTCCTCGACGGTGAGGCGTCGTTCGTGGGCGTGGTCGGCCGCTCTCGTCACTTCCGCCTTGCGAGCAGCCCCGAGAAGATTCCGGGAAGGATCAGGGTTTTCAACCCGCGGACGCGGGGCGCAACGACCGGACAACATCATCGGCCGCGTGAATGAGGGTCACAGGCCTCCGTGGAGCCGAGCGGCGCGGTGCCGTCCGAGCGCACGTCGAGCGAGTTGACCCTTCCCCCCTTCCCCCGGGTCGATGGCGCGTGGGCCCTCTCTTGTTTGCAGGTCGCCCGGCCCGGACTGGTGGCACCATCGCCCGCCATGAAGCTGGACCGAACGCGCGCCCTGGTCACCGGGGCATCGAGCGGGATCGGCGCCGAGCTCGCCGTGCAGCTCGGCGAGGCCGGCGCGAGGGTGTGCCTCGCCGCGCGTCGGCGCGAGCTCCTCGACGCCGTCGCCGGGCGCGTGCGTCGCGCGAACCCTGCGGCCGTCGCCCACGTCCTGCCCGTCGACCTCGACGCGGAGGCCGCGTGCCGCGCGCTCGTGGACCGATCCGTCGAGGCGCTCGGCGGCCTCGACCTGCTGGTCATCAACGCGGGCATCTCGATGAACGCGCTCTTCGAGGAGTTGCCCGATCCGCTCGCGACGGCGCGCGCGATCATGGAGACGAACTACTTCGCGGCGGTGGCGCTCACGGCGCAGGCGCTTCCGCACCTGCGACGGTCGCGCGGGCGCATCGTGGTGGTGTCGAGCCTGGTCGGCGTCACCGCCCTCCCGACGCGGACGGCGTACGCGGCGAGCAAGCACGCGGTGCACGGGTTCTTCGACTCGCTGCGCGCGGAGGTCGGCG
The DNA here is from genome assembly GCA_966211675.1 of uncultured Myxococcaceae bacterium. GTDB lineage: Bacteria > Myxococcota_A > Polyangia > Polyangiales > SCUS01. The sequence goes on along the minus strand of CBIHPK010000290.1, from coordinate 4,533 downwards.
CCGAGGTCGGCATCACGCTCGCGTGTCCGGGCGCCGTGGCGACGCCCATCCGCGAGGTGAGCAGGGCCCAGGGGCGCGGCGCGACCGCGGCCGAGCTCCCCGACGACGAGCAGATGAGCGCCGGGGCGTGCGCGCGGCTGATCCTCGACGCGGCGCGGGCGGAGAAGCGCGAGCTGCGGATGACCGCGGCGGGGAAGCTGTCGCCGTGGATGCGGCTGATCGCGCCGGGCGTGATCGACCGGGTGACGCGCTACAAGCTGGGCCTCGACCGGCGGCGCTGAGCGGAGGGCTGGGCGGCGTCCGGTCGCCAACGAACGCGCGCTCACTCGGGAACGGAGCCGGGCGACCCTCGCGCTGGGCGCGGCGGTGGCGCGGCCGCTCTGGCGAAGCGGCCATCACGGCAGGCAGAGGCGCTGCCCGCTGCCCGGCGGGTCTTCGTCGTCGGCGCACCGAAGCTCGCCGGGGCACGCGTGGGTCATCCCGCGCACCAGGCATACGAACGCGCAGCCCTTGTCGCCCGCCGCGTTGACGTTGGTGACGAGGCAGAACGCCGCCGTGCCCGGGGGCGCGCCCGCGCACGCGCCGCTCGACGTGCGGGGGCACGTCCGGGAGCAGAACCCCGTGCGGCCCCCCGCAGGCCCCTGGAGGCAGATCAACCCCTCGGCGCAGCCCCCGGACCGGCCCACGACGCACGGCTGACCGAAGCTCCCCGGAGCGGCCGCGTCGGTTCCGACATCTTCCGCGAGGACGTCCTCCGCGAGGACATCCTCCGCGGTGGCGTCGACCGTCTCGACCTCGGCGGCATCGGCGATCGCCGCATCGACCGCCGCGTCGACCCGGGGCGCCGTGACGTCCTCGCGACACGCGGCGAGCAGTGCCAGGGCAACGAGCAACCGTCCGAAGGAGCGTGCGGCGGGCTTCACGCGCTGGGGGGTACCGCCTCTCCGCGGCGCTGTCGACGTCAGGGGCGAGCTTCGGCGACCACCTGCCGTGGTCTGCGCCCCCCGCGCGGTCACCGCGGCGGGTCGTACCAGACGACGGCGGTGTGTCGGAACACGCCGTAGTAGTTGTGCGCGTATGCGGAGAAACTGAACTCCCGCCACCCGTCGAAGGTCTCGCCGGGGCGGCACGACGCCGTTCCAGGGTCGGCGTGCAGATGGAGCGCGCGTCGCGTGAGGCCGACGGTGCCGGCGTGGCCCGCCGGATCGGAGCTGGTGATCGATGCGAACCCGCCGGTCGACGGGATGGACTCGATGCGCCGCACCTCGGGGCCACGGCACCACCACGCCTGGCTGTAGTTGAGCCCCAGATCCCGGACGCCGCCGGGGTTGTCGGCGTAGGCGAACACGTCGAAGACGTCGTCCGGTGCGACCGTGAGGCCGTGGAGGTTGTAGTCCGTCGACGCGGGATCGACCTGCTCGTAGGTGGTGCTGACGCGGTTGCGGATGATCACGAGGGTGACGTCGGGCGGGTTGGGATCGTTGCCCGGCACCACGACGAGGCGCCCGAAGAGCTCGCCCCAGAAGTCGTTGCCCAGGGTGACGTAGTTGGCGCTCCGACCGCAGTCGAGCGCCACGTCCTGCCGGCGGCGCTTGAGGAAGAACTCCGTGCACGTCGGCCTCCCGCCCGCGCCCGGTGGCGTGGTGTAGAGGCCGAGTGTCCCTGACGAATCGTCCCCGGCCCAGTAGCTGCGCACCGCGCCCGCCCAGGTGCCGGCGCAGACGGTGCGACACCCGAAGGGGTTGCACACCGTGGTGGTCGCGCGGCAGTAACTCGCGAGGTTCACTTGTCCCGCGCCGAAGAAGCAGATGCGGTTGCCGGTCTGGTTCACGGCGTCGTTGAGGTACAGGCTCGACGCCTCGCACGCTCCGTCGCGGCGGATGGCCTGCGCGACCTGGGCGACGCCCGGGGCGATCGTCGACGGCCCGGCGACCGTGCGGATCTCCACCGTCGGAGGCGCGTCACCATGCAGGCGCACCACCGTCTCCGTCACCGGCGTGCTCTCTGCCACGCCGTCCTCCGCGGGCGCTCCGCACCCGACGGCCGCGACCAGCACGACGGCCCACCACGACTTCGACCTTGGTTGTTCACGCATGGAAGTCCCTCCCCTTCGGGAGCCTTCGATTGAGCTCCATGCCTCGAATCGCCAGTGGCTCACTCCCCGCGCAGGGCGGCCAGCGTCTCGGACCACGCGCCCAGCCGCGCCTCCAGCACCACCTTCGCGCCGTCGGCGTCCCGCTGGGCCACCAGGGTCCTCGGTGCAGATCTCGTCGAAGCTGGCGCGACCGACGGCCTTCGCCACGCCCGGCGCCGTCAGGTCGACGAGCGCCGCCCCCACGTCGAGGAGGCTCTCCCCGACGTCGCCCAGGCTCTCGCGCACCTTGTCGATCTCCGAGCGCCGGTCGCCCGGTAGCGACGGTCGGCTAATCCACCGCCGCGTCGAAGGCCGTCCCGCCGTCGCGCTCGATGCCGCGCGGCTGAAGCGCCGTCGGATACGCGCACCACGACGGACCGTAGTCGCTCCGCACTCGGCCGTCGGCTTCGGGATAGACGCAGACGAGCCCGTCGCGGCACCCCGCGTTGTCGTCGCAGGCCGCCGCCACGCACACGGCGAGGTCGTCGCCGGACGGGCCCGCGGGCAGGACGTCTGGCTCCGGGCACTTGCGCATGACCCGGCGGTCGATGAGCGACCCGCAGAGCCCTTCGGAGGGCCGCGAGCGGTCGAGGGTGAAGCACATCCCGCGGCACGGGTTGACCCCGCTCGCCGCGGCGCGCGCCGGGTCGCAGCGGGTTCCGTCGGCGCCCGCGAGGAGGGAGGAGGCGGTCGCGCCGCAGCGGCCCGTCCAGACGTTGCACACCTGCGAGCCCGCGTCCGCCCCGGCGTCGGCGCCCGCGAGGCCCGCGCAGTCCGCGTCGTCGTGACAGAAGGGAAGGCACCCGTTGTCGCCGGGCCCGAAGACGCTCAAGAGCCACGAACCCGTGCACACGGCGTTGGCAGGACAGGCGCCCTCCGACTCGGTCGCCGCCCCGGCGACGCAGCTTCGGGTGCAGAGCCCGCGGAGCGCGCCCGCGTCGCCGGGCGGCAGGAGCAGGCAGCGCGAGTAGCGACCGCCGCACTGCGCCTCCTCACGGGACGGCGTCCCCGGCTGGCAGCCCGACGCGAGCGAGCAGATGTTGCCGCCGGGCGTGCTCACGCAGCTCAAGGGCGCCGAGGGCGTCGCGCAGGTCCGGTCGTCGGTGCAGCTCCGGCCGGCCACCACCGCGCCCCGCCCGCCGCCGTCAGGCTCCGTCACGACGCCGCCGTCGACCGACGTCGTGGGGCCGGCGTCACGCTCGCTGCCGGAGACGCAGCGCCCGACGACCGTACACCGCTCGCCCGCCCCGCAGACCCCGCAGCTCCCGGTGCCGCACTCGTCGACGCCGCAGACGCGACCGATGCAGCGGAACAGACAGATCGACGCGTTCGCGCAGGTGCCAGAACTGCAGTGCTGGCCGGAGGGGCAGACGTGGCCGCACCCGCCGCAGTGGTTCGGGTCGGCCAGCGGGTCGACGCACTGGGTGCCGCACTGGAGAGCCGGGTGGCCGAAGCTGGAGCCGCAGGGGCTCGACGAGGAGCAGACCTCCGCGGTCGACGCGTAGCTGACCTGGTCGATCACGCAGCGCGCGGTCCCTACGTTGCGCACCTCGACGGTCGCCGTGTAGCGGCCCGCCTGCGCGGCCTCGCGGGTCGCGTAGGTCTCGGCGCCGGCCGCGAGCGTCCAGGACCCGTGCCGCCACGCCGGGCCAGCCGAGACGTCGATGCCCGGCGCGTCGGAGGTCGGGGAGCGGTCGCCGAGGAGCCGCAGCGAGCCGCCGTCGTCGCAGCGGAAGTTCATGCCGATCGCGGTGTGGCTGCCCCCTCCGGCGAGCTCCCAGCTCCAGGTGATCGAGGAGGCGGCGTCGATCGCCAGCGCGTGATCGCCCGGGAGCACCGACGGGACGATGGTCACCCTCCCGACGACCGACGCGTCGCAGGGTGCGCCCGCGCAGCTCGTCTCGAAGTCGACGCGCTGCGAGGCGATGACCTGCCGGGTCGTCGTGCACTGGTACGGCTCGAAGCTCCAGTTGCAGCCGGGGAGGAGGACCGCCGCGAGCGTCGCCAACCGGATGATCCTCATCGCCCACCTCCGAGTTCGAGACCGAGCGTGAACCCCGCGAAGGCCGGGTCGGTGAAGTTCAGCCCCCCGGCGCCCCCGGAGGGAACCCATTGAAACCCGAGCCGTGCGCTCACGATGAGCCCTGTCGGCCGCGCGCCGAGCAGCAGCGCGACGCCGAAGCGGGGAACGCCCGCCGCGCTGGTGGTCCCACGCCAGGTGGTCACGTTGAGCGCGGGGCCCGCCTCGAGGTCGAGCGCGAAGCGCGGTCCCGTCGCCGACGCGGTGGCCCAGCGGAGCACCGCGCCGGCGGCGACGAGGTTGAACGAGGCGGTGTCCGACGAGGCGATGGCCGTCCCGCGGTCGCCCGGCGGCGCCCCCGGCCCGGCCGCGCGGTACG
>CBIHPK010000289.1:0-5515 GCA_966211675.1 uncultured Myxococcaceae bacterium | reverse complement strand
CGTCCATCGCGACGGGGACGTCCATCGCGACGGGGACGTCCATCGCGACGGGGACATCGGTTGCGCCCGCGTCGGCGGTGACCCCATCGGTCGCCATGACGACATCGGTGTTGGAAGCGACGTCCACGCTGGTCACGACATCGGTATTGGAAGCGACGTCTATGCGGGTCCCGACGTCGGCGTTGGGGTCGACGTCGTTGGTCGTGACGACGTCACTGGCATCGGTGGAGAGGGAGGCCTCTCCGTCTTTCGCCTCCTCGGGGTCGGCGCAGCCCGCGGCGAGGAGCGATGAGGTCAATGCGGCGAGCAGGACTGGCCGCGCACAGGTCCAGCGATGATGGATTCCCATGGAGTGCGATGACATCCCCCGGGCCTCCACGCTGTCAACCATGGACGAGCTTCAACGGCCCTATGGGAAGAGCTCGGTGCGGGCGGCCTCGAGGATGGCCGCCACGCCCGGGTGCTGGAGCCGGGCCTCGTTGGTGATGGCGTAGTAGCGCTCTCGCACCCGGTCCGAGCGGCCGAGCACCCCGACGGCGTTCTCCCGGCAGACCTCGTCCTCGACGGCCGACGGGGCGGGGAAGATCCCGGCGCCGGCCCGGCCGAAGGACGCCATCGTCGCACCGTCGTCGAACTCCGCGACCACCACCGGGTGGATGCGCAGCGCCTCGAACCACTGGTTGAGCCCCCGTCGCATCGCGGTGTTGTCCGTCGGCAGCAGCACCGGCGCCCCGTCGAGCGAGCGGGGGAAGCCTCGCCGGTAGCGGGTGGCGAGCTTCGGGGTGCCGAAGAAGGTGACGCCGCACTCGCCCAGCAGGTGGTTGTAGCCTCGGAGCTGCACCGCGGTGCCGATGGGACCGTCGCTCAACACGACGTCGAAGCGGTGCGCGGAGAGGTCCGCCAGGAGACGGTCGCCCTTGTCCTCGCGGCAGATCAGGTGCACCGGCTGGGCGATGCGCAGCGCGGGCGCGAGCAGGCGGTGCACCAGCGTCTTGGGGATCACGTCGACGATGCCGACGGCGAGGCGCAGCGAGCGGTCGGCGGGCTCGCGCTCGACGGCGTTGATGAGGTCCTGCCCGAGCGCGAAGATCTCCTGAGCGTAGGAGTAGACGACCTTGCCCGCCTCGGTGAGCGCGAGCCCACGCCCGGCGCGCTCGAAGAGCTTGCGGTCGAGGCTCTGCTCCAGCTCCTTCAGCTGGAGGCTGATGGTGGGCTGCGACACGCGCAGCTCCTCGGCCGCCCGCACGATGCTGCCCTCGCGGGCGACCACCCAGAAGTACTGGAGGTGGTGGTAGTTCAGCGCCTTCATGCTCCCCCGAGCATGCGCCCAAGCTTTGGGAATCCCAATGAAGACCATTGAAACTTTGTCATGGTCTAAGACCCCATGGGGCCCATGGTCTCCCTCGAACGGAGGCCATGGATGAACATCGACACCAGGACGATCGGGTTTGAGCTCACCCCCGCGCTCGCAGAGCGGGTCGACACGCAGGTGCGCTGGGCGCTCTCGGCGGTGGCCGAGCACGTGGTCCGCGTCACGGTGCGCCTCGACGACGTCAACGGAGACCACGGCGGCGTCGACAAGCGCTGCCGCATCGTGGTCACGCTCGCCCGGCACGGCTCCGCCGTCGCCGCGGTCACCTCGACGAACCTCTACGCGGCCATCGACGAGGCCGCGCACTGCCTGCGGCGCTCGGCGCAGCGCTCGCTCACGCGCCACGTCGGCCGAGAGCGCAAGGACCCGCAGCGCCCCGGCACGCTCGTCTACGGGTGACGGCTACGTCGCCGCAAGAGTTCTGACGGGTTAGGGGCATACGCCCAACCCGTCACGTCCCCTGCGACGGATTACTCCGTCGCGGGCCCGTCGTGCGCGGCGATGTGCTGCGCGATCAGCTCCTCCACCGCGGCCGCGTGGGTGAGCGGGCCCATGTGACCCGCCCCGGCGATCACCTCTCGCCTCGCGTGGGGCATCGCGCCGCGCAGCAGCTCGGTGACCCGCTGCGCCGAGGTGGGGGAGCGCTCTCCCGAGAGCAGCAGCGTCGGGGCCGTCACCGTCGCATGGGCCGCCGCCCCGGTGCGGTCGGCCATCAGCGACATCACCTCTCGAAACACCTTCCGCCCCACGCGCAGGAACTGCTCCCTCGACGAGGCCGGGAGCGAGCGCCACGCGCCCGGGCCGTTCCAGAAGTCGACGAAGGACTGCATCCATTCCTCGCCGCCGCCGAGGGTCTCGTCGGTGAAGACGGGCTGCGAGCTGGCGCGATCGAGGTCCGCGAGGCCCGCCGGGTCCGCCGTGTCGTGGAGCACCCCGAAGGCGACCGGGTCGTACACGGCGAGCGAGCGGACGCGGTGCGGCAGCGTGCGAGCGAGGGTGAGCGCGACGAGTCCGCCGTAGGAGTGGCCAACGAGGTGCACGGGACCATCGAGCGCATCGAGCACCCTCGCCACCGCGGCCACGTCGAGCCCGTACTCGAAGGGAACATCCTCGGGCCACGGAGGGTTCTTCCCCGAGCCGAGGAAGTCCGGAGCGAGCACCCGGTGGCTCGACGCGAGGCGCTCCGAGAGCGACCTCCACTGGCGAGAGGACATGCCGCCGCTGTGCAGGAGCACGACGGGCGAGCCGGCGCCGCGGTCGTCGACGAAGAGGGAGACCATGGCAGGGTCGGTCATCGGTGGCTGTCCGCGTTCATCGCACGAACCCGTGACGCCAGAAATCCCCTGCGCTAGCTTGCGCTCCCCCCCGCGAGAACCTGACTCCCCGACGATGGGCCCCGACTCCCTGCTTCGCCGACGATCCCTCTACCGATTGTGCTCCGCCCACGCGCTCGCGCTCACCGTGGCGTGGGCCTCCGAGGCGCGCGCCCAGGTGTCGCTCCAGCTCAGCGTCGACCCTCCGCAGCCCGTCGCGGGAGAGCCCTTCCACATCATCTACGGGGCCTCGATGCAGGGCGGCGGGCAGGTGGTCGTCGAGCCGCTGGTGATGCCCGACAACCTGGAGGTGCTCGCCCGCCCCAACCCCCCGTCGATGCCCGCGGGGATGATGATGGGCGGCGGGATGTTCATGTTCCGCTCGTCGGTGACCTACGTGGTGAGGGCGCCGAGGCCGGGGCGATACGTCGTCCGCAACGCCCGGGCGCGCTCGCCCGACGGCCGCACGCTCGCCCAGCTCGCGCCGCTCTCCATCACCGTCGGCCGCTCCTCGGGCAACGCGCCGCAGGTGGCGCCCGACCCGGGCTTCAACAACCCCTTCCCCGGCCTCTTCGACCCGGTCGAGCCTCCGCCCGAGCCGGTGCTCCCCACCGGCCCCGACGTCCCTCCGGACGGCACCCTCACCGGCGCCCAGGCCTCGCCCGCGGGCTTCCTTCGCGCGGTGGTCGACGTCCCTCAGCCCTACGTCGGGCAGCAGGTGATCTACCGCGCGTTCATCTACGCCCCGGCCAACGAGGCGGGCTGCGAGCCGCTGCACGAGGCGACGCTCGACGGGTTCTGGTCCGAGGTGCTGATGGAGCCGCGGCAGGTGTGCGCCCAGCGATGGATCCCGCAGCGCGTCGGGAGCTGGACCATGACCGCGGGGATGGTGCGCCGCATCGCCCTCTTCCCCACGCACGCGGGCCGCCTGGAGATCGGACCGCTGCGCATGGGGGTGGAGTACATCGAGGGCGACGGCTTCTTCGGCCGGCGGCGGCGCGAGGAGATGAGCACGCCCGCGATCGTCGTCGAGGCGCGAGAGCCCCCGCTGGAGGGGCGACCGCCGGGCTACGTGCCGGGGACCATCGGCCCGCTGTCGATCACCGCGAGCATCGACCGCGCGGAGGTCCCGGTGGGCGAGACCGCGACGCTGACCGTGCGGGCGCAGGGCAACGGCTACCTGGGGAGCGTGACGCTGCCGTCGCCGCGAGGGGTGGAGGGCCTGCGGGTGCTGCCGGGGAGCTCGCGCTCGACGGTCGATCGCAACGCCGAGCCGCTGCGGGGCGACGTGGTGAACGAGTACCGCGTGGTGGCCGACCGGCCGGGGCGCTTCACGCTGCCGACGCTGACGGTGCCGTGGTTCGACCCGTCGAGCGGGCGCTACCAGTCGTCGCAGGTGGTGCTGCCGGTGATCGTGGCGACCGGCGCCGCTCGCCCGGCGGAGGAGGCCGCGGACCCGCAGGACCCGTCCATCGCCCTGGAGGGATTACAGAGGGATGTATCCCTGGAGCCCTCGACCAGCTACTTCACGACGCCGCTCCGGGTGTGGGGCGCCCTCTCGGTGGTCCCGGGCGCGGTGCTGCTCGCGGGCCTCGGGCTCGGGCTGCGGAGGTGGTCGCGCTCTCGCCGCGCGGTGCAGGCGGAGACGGCGAAGAACGACCCGCGCTCGCTGCTCTCGCAGGCCGACGCGGCGCTGGCGGCGGGCGACGCGGCGGGCGCGCTGGGCCTCGGGGCGAGGGCGCTGGACCGGGCGGAGCGCGGAGCGAGCCCGGTGGACGAGGCGCTGAAGCAGCGGGCGCGCGCGGCGAGGGAGGCCGGCGACGGGCTGCGCTTCGCGGGCGCGGCGGTGGACCGCGACGCGGTGGCGGCGGCGCTGCGAGAGGTGCGGGCGGTGGTCGAGGCGATGGAGGCGGCGTCGTGAGGCGGCACTTGCGGGCGCTGATGGTGGCGGCGCTGGTCACCCTCGCGGCGGCGACGGCGGGGGCCGTGAGCGCGCGGGAGCTGCTGGGCCGCGCCCTCGCGGCGGAGGCGAGGGGCGACCTGCCGACGGCGGCCCGCTCGCTGGAGGAGCTGGTGGCCGCTGGGGTGGACGGCGACGGGGTGCTCTACGACCTGGGCACCGTGTACGCGCGGCAGGAGCGCTACGGCGAGGCGATCTGGTGCTTCGAGCGGGTGCTGCGGCGCGCTCCGTTGATGTGGGCGGCGAGGGACAACCTTCGCTCGACGCGCATGAGGCTCGCCCGGCGCGACGCGGGGCGCAGCGGGCAGGCGGTGGTGGAGCAGGCGGTGCCGCTGCGGGTGCAGATCGGGGAGCTGATGCCGCCAGGGTGGGGCGTGCTGCTGGGCGTGCTGGGGGAGATCGGGGTGGTGCTCGCGGTGTGGCGTCGGCGGAGGGTGACCTCCGAGCTGGAGCGCGTCGGGATGACCGTGGCCCTGGTGCTCTCCTTGACGCTGACCGTGGGCGCGCTGGGCCTGGTGGCCGCGCGCAGGGCGCTCCCGGCCGAGGCGGTGGTGCTGCACGGAGGCTTGCGGCTGCGGCAGACCGCGAGGGTGGACGGCATCCCCGACGCGTCGGTGCGCGAGGGCGAGCGGGTGGTGCGGGTGTCGCGCGACGGGGTGTTCACCCGGGTGCGGACGCTCACCGGCGCGACGGGCTGGGTGGAGTCGAGCGAGCTCGGGGCGCTGTAGGGGAGGAGTGGCGGGGTGAGCGACGGAGGGGGGGTTAGGGGTCTGAGCGTCGGCCCTCTCGTGGAGAGCGCCCGCCCCCCCCCCCCCACTGGGCGCCCCCCACCGGCACCGCCGCTGGGGGGGCCGGCCGGGGGGGGGGGGG
>CBIHPK010000288.1:0-5532 GCA_966211675.1 uncultured Myxococcaceae bacterium | reverse complement strand
GAACCCCAGGTCTACAGCGGCTTGCCCCACCGATGAACGGATACTCGCATCCCCATCGGCCCACGGGCGGCTTGCCCCACCGATGAACGGATACTCGCATCCCCATCGGTCCACGGGCGGCTTGCCCCACCGCCGAACGGATACGCGCATACGCATCGGTTCACAGGCGGTCTGCCCCACCGATGAACTGTTACCCTCGCGAGACGATCCGAGCGACGGGGGACTGAGGACGTGGGCGGTCTCTCCCCTCCGCTTCGCTCCGGGTGAGGGCGGGGACTGACGACGTCGGCGGTCTCTCCCCTCCGCTTCGCTCCGGGTGAGGGCGGGGACTGACGGCGTGAGCGGTCTCTCCCCTCCGCTTCGCTCCGGGTGAGGGCGGTGACTGACGACGTGAGCGCTCGCTCCCCTCCGCTTCGCTCCGGGCGAGGGCGATGGACTGACGACGTGAGCGGTCTCTCCCCTCCGCTTCGCTCCGGGTGAGGCCGGGGACTGACGACCTGAGCGCTCGCTCGTCGGAGGCCCCTCCGTCGGTGCCGCAGTCATGCGCGCGGCCGATCACCCCGCCGCCCCCCCTCCCCTTCCGCCGCGCCCTCCGCCGCGGTACCGCTTCGCCCGCCCGGAGGAGCCCTCTACACCCCCATGAAGCCATCGCCCTTCTCGCGCGCCGCGGCGCTCGCCCTGCTCGCCCTCGCCCCATCGCTCTCCACCGGCGGCTGCGCCGAGGAGCGCGCCCCCATCAACCAGGTGCAGCCGGACTACCTCGACAAGTCCGACTTCATCCCCGCCGAGTACGCGCTGCTCTCGCGCGGCGACCGTCCGGAGACCATCACCCCCGAGGTGCTGCGCCAGGAGCCGGCCTTCTATACACAGACCACCATGATCGCGAAGCCGCCCAGCACCGGCTTCGTCGGGCTCACCTCGTACTCCGAGCTCCAGAAGATCCGCTGGGAGGTCACCGAGCACCTGCTCCTCGCTCGCCTCTCCTATGACTTCGTGCGCGGAGCCCCCGGCGGCGCCAACGGCATCGGCCAGAACCCCCGCACTGGCGAGATCGTCGCGGCCTTCGCCATCAGCTCCCACTTCGACATCCGCCGCTCGTACAACGAGTCCACCGGCGAGGAGCTCAACGTCGTCGTCGAGAACGCCACCGACCGCCCCTGGTACCGCCGCAAGTTCATGCGCGTCGACTGGTCGAGCAACCTCGTCGACGGCTACAACTCCGTGCTCGCGTACGAGCGCTGGGAAGGCCGCATCCACGCCGAGCCCGTCCCCGTCTTCGTCAACAGCCCGAGCGACCCCAACGCGCCCGTCTTCGAGCACGCCACCATCCATGGTCAGCGAGCGCTCCGCTACTTCGACGTCGTGCACCGGGCCATCCTCCACCCCGAGGAGACCGACCTCGGACCCGACCTCCCCAACATCCCCGTCTGCGTGCTCGGCGACGGCGAGACCGCCTGCAACCCCGCGGAGGTCACCTTCCGCACGTCGTTCCTGCGCGCCGAGGGCCGCGACTACGAGCCCGTCAGCCTCACGCCGCCCATCGCCGGTCAGGCCGCCCCGGTGCCCGCCCTCGACCAGGAGCGCTTCGGCTTCTTCGACGTCGCCCGCATCGGCTTCGACCCCGTGCGCTCCGCCGTGCTCGACACCGAGCGCGTCCACCTCGCCACGCGCCACAACCTCTGGATCCACCACCACGTCCCGGTCTACGGCGCCGACGCGGGCCGCGACTGCAACCGCGACGCCGACTGCGCCGACGGGACCATCTGCCGCATCGGCGACACCCCCCGCTCGCCCACCGCCCGCGGCCGCTGCGCCGCCTGGACCGCCGACCAGTACGTGACCTGCTCCAGCGACGCCGCCTGCACCGCGATCGACCCCCGCTCCACCTGCGACCTCGCCATCGCCCGCACCCGCTCGGACAACCGCGGCCTCTGCCTCCTGCCCTTCCGGCAGCGCCAGGTTCGGCCCATCGCGTACTTCGAGAGCCCCAACTACCCGGCCCGGATGCAGCCCGTCACCGACGCGGTCGTCTCCGAGTGGAACACCGCCTTCGTCGAAGCCGTGCAGTCCGCCCGGCGCCACGAGTGCGAGCTCGCCGCCGGAACCGACGCCTCGATGCGCACCGCCGACGACGCCTGCAGCGCCCCCTCGGTGATCGGCACCGACCCCGCGCTCGGAGCCGACGCCGTGCACGTCTTCGTCGGCTGCCACGCCCCCGTCTGGGGCACCGACCACTCGCTCCCGGGTCATCACTCCGCCGCCGAGGTCGACGCCGCGCACGCCGCAGGCTGGGACCTCGCCGCGTGCGGCGCGCAGGGCACCCAGGCCCGCCTCGGCGACCTGCGCTACCACATGATCGGGTCGATCAACGACCAGGACGCCCAAGGGTACTGGGGCCTCGCCAACATCGCCGCGGACCCGGAGACCGGCGAGCTCATCGCGGGCCGCGGGGCCGTCTGGCAGAACATCACCGACACCTACGCCGCGTGGCTCGCGGACCTCGTCCGGCTCATCAACGGCGACACCACCACCGGCTCCATCGCCAACGGTCGAAACGTCATCGAGTCGATGCGCCAGGTGGGCAGCGGAGAGACGCCCAGCGCCCAGGCGCTCGACGCCCCCTTCCGCCGCACGGGCGGGCTCGCGTCGCTCTCCACCGCCTCCAGCGCGGCGCTCGACCGGCTTCGCCTGCCGGGCTCCGGGTGGCTCCAGCCGGGCGGATCGGCGAGGCTCCACAGCGACGACCCCGACGCGCCGGGCGCGCTCGACCTGAGCACGCGGAGGCTCATCCAGGGGCGCATCCTCGGCGATGGCGACAACCGCGCGGCCTCTCGCCGGGCGTCGCTCCGGGACACGGACCTGGAGTCCTTGCTGCTCCAGGGCCAGCAGGTGGCCATCGCCTCGACGTCGCGGCAGGACCCATCGGCCATCCTCCCGGTGACCCGCGACGCGGCCTCTCCGCTGCGCTCCCAGGACCCGTCGCGGCGGCGGGTGATCCAGCGGATGCGGTCGCGCCTCGCGGCGTGGCAGTGCAACCACGAGGCGGCCTTCGACGACGACGTGCTCGCGGGCCTCGCGCAGCGCATCGCGACGGGGATGCCCATCACCCCGGAGGATCCGGCGGACGCTCCGGTGGCCTTCGGTCGGCGGTGGGACTTCCGCGACGCCGACGGTCACATCGACTACGAGCGGGTGCGCGACTACGCGGCGCAGTTCATCCACCACGGGGTGCTGGCTCACGAGATCGGCCACTCGGTGGGGCAGCGCCACAACTTCACCGCGAGCGCCGACGCGGTGAACTACGACGACGGCTACTGGCGCGCCCGAGGACAGGGCCACCCTCGCGGGCTGCGCCCCCGATGGGAGTACCTCGCCGACCCCGCGGACGGCCATTACTACAGCCCCGAGGAGCTTCGCGGCCGGGTGGAGGAGTACGCGTACTCCTCGGTCATGGACTACAAGGGCCTCAACGAGGACGCCCACGGCCTCGGCCGCTACGACCGCGCCTTCGTGAAGAACGGCTATGTCGGGATGGTGGAGGCCTTCCGCCGCGTGGCCGACCGATCGGCGGCGCTCTGGTATTCAGTGAACACCGCGGGCTCCGGCCTCTCGACGCCGCTCGACCTGCGAGAGTGGTCGACCGGCGGATCGCCGCGGGGAATGCATTACACGCAGATCCCCGCGATCTTCGGGAGGCGCGCGGACGGCACCCCCGACGTTCGGGAGGACAACCGATATGACGTCTTCCTGCGAGAGACCCGCAACGAGTCCCTCCCGGGTTGGGGGGACGCTTCCTTCACCAACGTGACCAGCGACGGTCATGTGCTGGTTCCGTATCGCTTCGACAGCGACGAGCGGGCGGGCCTCGTCTGGCAGGACCAGACCAACGACGCCGGCGCCGACGCCTATGAGTCCATGCACTACGTGGCCGGGCGCTGGCTCGACTACTACTTCGCCAACAGCTTCTCGCGGCTGCGCTCGGGCTTCTCCACGGACTCCTATGTCTCCCGGATGTGGGGGCGCTACGTGGAGCAGATGCGCCAGTCGTCGCAGACGCTGGCCTTCGACCTGGTGTCCTTCCAGGACTTCCTCGGCAGCTCTCCGGGGTGGCGGAGCTACCGGGACGACCCGGCCTTCACCGGTGGCTTCGTCAACCAGGCGGCCACCAGCGTGGTGGCCGACGCCTTCATCGCGATGGTCACCATGCCGGAGATCGGCGCTCACCGGATCATCGCCCGCGACGACGGCCAGCGCCTCGCCATGCTCAACCTGGAGACCGGGGCGGGCTTCCCGGTTCCGATCAACCAGGGACGGGCCTTCGAGAGCGACTGGCGCAACGACGCCGGCTTCTGGTGGTACGAGCAGCTCAATCGCGCGGGCTCGTATTACGACAAGGTGATGGCGCTCGACGCCTTCACCGACCCCGAGCTGCTGCTCTTGCAGCGCGATACGCCGGCGGACCTGCGGCTCTTCCAGCTGTCGTTCTATTCGATGTATCCCGCGCAGACCATTCGCCTGTGGGGAGGACTGCTCTCCGAGGACTATGCCGACTTCGCCCCGGTGGTGGAGACCGGCGGCACCCGGAGCATCACCCGCACGCACCTCGCGACGCTCAACCTGCCGCCGGGCGAAGGCGCGGGCCACAGCGGCCGCGTGGTGGACGACCTGCACCTGCCGATCGATCCGCAGTCGGGCTTCACGGTGCAGCTCCGCGCGGCGGTGATGGGCGTGGCGAACATCCCCGCGACCTTCGACCAGCGCTTCATGGACTTCGCCCGCGTGTGGACCGACGGCAGCGTCGAGGCCCTCACGGTGGCGGACCCGGCGCGCGACACGGTGAGCTTCACCGATCCGTGGTCGCGCACGACGTACCGGGCGCTGCACTTCGGGACGCGCGCCGGAGAGCCGGGCGCGGACGTGGGCGCCTCGGCGATGGTGCACGCCTCGATCGGCACAGCGGCCGACGAGGCGGGCATCGGGGCGCGCATGGTGCTGCGCCTGCGCGACCTGGACGCGCTCCGTCAGCGGGCGCGAGAGGGCGGCGACGAGGCGAGGGCGGCGGCGCTGGAGACGCAGCTGCGGCAGTACATCGACCTGGTCCACGTGCTGCGTCGGCTCACGTCGCGCTTCGGGACGGGCACGTCGGTCACGCGGTAGTCCGGGTGCCGGATGGGGGGACGGTGTTGTCGGATGCCCCCACCCCGCGCTGCCGCGCGCCCCTCGCCCCAAGGCAGAGCCTTGAGCATGGGTCCCATCGTCGCGGAGAGGCCGCCCACTCCGCGGTTGCGGACGGCCCGCGAGCGGGCCTGCAACCGCTGAAGTGGGAGCCTGGAACGGAGCGTCCCGCCTCCGCGGGACTTCCTGAACGAGCGCCGGTTGCTGGCGCAACCGTCGGGAGGTTCTCGACTGCCATGGTGGAACTCCATGCGACGATCCGCGCCTTGTCCTGCGGCTTCGTGTGAGCACCTACGTCCTCCTCATCGAGCGCCCCAGCGCTCGATGCGCCTGCAGAGAGCCCGGCGCAGGCCGGGC
>CBIHPK010000287.1:0-5658 GCA_966211675.1 uncultured Myxococcaceae bacterium | reverse complement strand
CGAGGCGCCGAAGCTCCCCTCCGGGCCGCTCCACGACGCGGCGGAGATGGCCGGCATCATGCCCACGGTGATGGTGTTCGCGCAGTCGTCGCCGGGCATCTCGCACACGCGCTTCGAGGACACCCCCGTAGCCCACCTGGACAAGTCGATCCGAGCCTTTCTGCGGCTCGTCGAGCGGACCATCGACCACGTCGCGGAGGGGGCGCCCTAGGCCCTTCTCCCCCTCCGCCCGGGGGCGCTCGGATCAGGGGCTCCCGAGCTGCGCCGCGGCCCCGGTGATGACGTCGTTGACGGGGGTCACGGTGCAGGTCGATGGGGAGGTGAACTGCACCCGCGCCACCCGCCAGAAGTCATTGGCGAGGTTGGTCGAGGTCGGCCGCGACGAGTCCCCGGCGCGCAGCGAGCGGGTGAAGGGCGGGGCGGCGAGCGTGTCGCCGCAGTAGATCCGCACCGTGACCCCGACCGGGGTGCCGATGTCCCGGCGGGCGCGCGCGTCCTCCCAGAAGTACGTGCCCACCGAGTAGATCTGCGAGGTGGGGGGCGAGTCGACGCGGACGTTCTCCGGGCCGCGGCCGAGCAGGTTGTCGACGTCGAGCGCGGGGTTGTCCGGAGCGCCGGCCGCGTCCCACTCGGGGTTGCGGTTGTTCCAGTAACAGACGTTGACGTTGTTGGTGGTGACCGCCCAGGTCGTCGCCAGGCGGTTGTGCACCTGCAGGTCGAGGTCGACGCGGTTGGCGCTGTCGCCCGCGTCCCAGATCAGCTCCACGCGCAGCCCGTGGCCCTGCATCGTCACCGTGGTCATGCACGTCGCGGTGCGGCCCGCGGCGTCCGTCACGGTGAAGCGCAGCGAGTACGTCCCCACGATCACCGTCGTGAAGGTCGTGCTCGGGGTCGTCGCGGAGCCGAGCGTGTACGCCCCGCCCGGCGGCGCCGACACCACCTCCCAGCGGTAGCTCGTCCCGCCCACCGGGCTCGCGGTGAGGTTCACGGTGCTGCCCGCGAGGGCCGTCAGCGGCGCCGGGCAGGTCACCGACGGACCGCTGCACGAGAGCCCGTCGTCGACCGCTCCGTTGCAGTTGTCGTCGCGCATGTTGCACACCTCGCCGGAGGGCAGCGTCTGCCCGCCGCACGCGCCCCACGCGCTCCCCACGCCGCCGGCGCCCGCCACGCAGCTCTGCGTGCCCGCGCGGCAGACCCCGACGCCCGCGGTCCCCGCCGCGCCCTCGTAGCAGGACTGAGTCGCGCCCGGCCGGCACGCGCAGCCCTCGTCGACGGTGCCGTTGCAGTTGCTGTCCGCGCCGTCGCACACCTCCGGGCCCGGGAGCACCTGCGCCCCGCACGCGCCCCACGCCGCCCCGACGCCCCCGGCGCCCGCCACGCAGGTCTGCGTGCCCGCGCGGCAGACCCCGACGCCCGCGGTCCCCGCCGCGCCCTCGTAGCAGCTCTGCGTCGCTCCCGGCCGGCAGGCGCAGCCGTTGTCCACCACCCCGTTGCAGTCGTTGTCCGAGGCGTCGCAGAGCTCGGCCGCCGGGGTGACGGTCCCGGTGCAGGCGCCCCAGGCCGCGACCCCGCCAGCGAGGGCGCAGGACTGCGTGCCCGCGCGGCAGAGCCCCACGCCCGCCGTGCCCGCCGGGCCGCCGTAGCAGCTCCGCGTCGCGCCCGCCGTGCAGGAGCATCCCTCGTCCACGCGACCGTCGCAGTTGTCGTCGACCGCGTTGCACACCTCGACGCCGGGGAGCACCTGCGCCCCGCACGCGCCCCACGCCGCCCCGACGCCCCCGGCGCCCGCCGCGCAGCTCTGCGTCCCCGCCCGGCAGACGCCCGTCCCCGCGGTGCCCGCGGGCCCCGAGTAGCAGCTGCGGGTCGCGCCCGCGGTGCAGTCGCAGCCCTCGTCCACGCGGCCGTCGCAGTTGTTGTCCACGCGGTCGCAGAGCTCGGGCCGCGGGAGCACCTCCGCCCCGCACGCGCCCCACGCCGCCGTCGCGCCGGTGATCACGCAGGCCTGGGTGCCTGCCGCGCACGCCCCGACGCCCGCGGTCCCCGCCGGGCCCGAGTAGCAGCTTCGGGTCTGTCCCCGGCGGCACGCGCAGCCGTTGTCGATCACCCCGTTGCAGTCGTTGTCGAGGTCGTCGCAGGCCTCCGCCGCCGGAACCACCTGCCCTCCGCACGCGGCCCACGCCGCGACCCCGCCGGCCACCGTGCACGTCTGCGTGCCCGCGCGGCAGGGCCCCACGCCCGCGGTGCCCGACGGGCCCGTGTAGCAGCCCTGCGTCGCGCCTCGACGGCACGCGCAGCCCTCGTCCGCGGCGCCGTTGCAGTTGTTGTCCGCGTCGTCGCACACCTCCGCCGCCGGGAGGCGCTGCCCCGTGCACGCTCCCCACGCGCTCCCCACGCCGCCGCTCCCGGCCACGCAGGTCTGCGTCCCGTCCGCGCAGGGCGCGACCCCGCGGGTGCCCATCGGACCGTCGTAGCAGCCTCTCGTCTCCCCGGGGCGGCACTGGCAGCCGTCGTCGACGGTGCCGTTGCAGTCGTTGTCCACGCCGTCGCAGCGCTCGGCGCCGGGGAGCGTCTGCATCCCGCACGCGCCCCACGCGTTGACGCCGCCGTCGGCCGCCGCGCACGACTGGGTCCCGCCGCGGCAGGGCCCGACGCCCTCCGTCGCCGCCGGGCCGCCGTAGCACCGCCGCGTCTCCCCCGCGCGGCAGCCGCAGCCGTCGTCGACGGTGCCGTTGCAGTCGTTGTCCACGCCGTCGCAGCCCTCGGTCGCCGGGCGCGTGTCGCCGACGCACCCGCCCCACGCGCTCCCGACGCCGCCGGGGCCCGGGAAGCAGAGCTGCATCCCGTCGCGGCAGGCCCCGATGTTGCGCGCCGCGGCGTCGCCCCCGAAGCAGGCGCGGGTGTCGCCCGCGCGGCACTCGCAGCCGTTGTCCACCACCCCGTCGCAGTCGTTGTCGGAGCCGTCGCAGGCCTCGCCCGAAGGGGCCACCGCCCCGGCGCAGGCGCCCCAGGCGCCGAACTCCCCGGTGCCGTCACAGCGCTGCGTGCCGAACACGCAGACCCCGACGCCCGCCACCGTCGGCGGCCCGCCGAAGCAGCGCTGGGTCGTGCCCGGAAGGCAGGCGCAGCCCTCGTCGATGGAGCCGTCGCAGTCGTCGTCGAAGCCGTTGTCGCAGGTCTCCGTCGCCGCGCACACCCGCGGGCCGCCGTCGCTGCCGCCGCCCGCGTCCGGTCGGGTCACGTCGAGCGGCGTCACGTCGAAGACCAGGCCGACCTCCGTCGCCTCGCCGACATCCGAGGCGTCGCGCGCCGCCTCGACGCCTCGGCCGCCCAGCGCGTCGTCGGTGGCCGCGCACGCCGTGAGCGCCACGCCGACCAGGAGCCCGAACCAGGGTGCACTCTGCCTGCCCGATCGATGCGTCATCGCTGCATTCCCCTCAATGGAGTCCCAGGCGTCGACGCTATCCCGACATGCGCGTCGGACGAAGGCCGCGCGGCGCGAAGACCACACAAAATCATCCCTGCGAGAGAGGGAGCGGTGTGCGATTCGTGCACAGCGCTGTGTGCCGATCGCACGCTCTCGCCGCCCCGATCAGCTGGACCGTAGCGACGCCCAAGGGCCTCCACGGGCTCTCCTTCTGATTCGATATCGGGCCCATGGGCCTCACTCCGCTCTTCCGACAATGAATCGAATCCCTTGGAGTGATGGGAGCGCCTCCCTCTCGTGAGGGCGCACGGCCCGTGCGCGCCGACGCAGGATGTTCGCCGGTCGCCCCTCGGGCCCACCGGGTGGGCGCGCGAGAACCACCGCGCGAGCCGCCGTGGCGTGCCCGATGCACCGCTCATCGGGTCCGCGATCCATCACCCGACACACTCCCCAGAACACCAACAGGAGCAGGCACCATGAGCACCCACCAGCTCGGCACCCTGGGCATCCCTCGACCGTTCACGACCAGGGCCGCGCGACCGGCCTCCGACGGCTTGTCTCCATCGCGCCTGGAGCGCATGCGCGGGGTCCTGCGACAGGACGTGGAGAGCGGTCGGCTGCCCGGGCTGGTCGCGCTCGTCGCGAGGCGAGGCGCGGAGCACGTCGAGGTCATCGGAGCGCAGTCCTTCGGCGGCGCGCCCATGCGGCGAGACAGCATCTTCCGACTCGCGTCCATGACCAAGCCGATCACGGCGGTCGCCGCGATGATCCTGGTCGAGGAGTGCCGGCTGCGGCTCGACGATCCGGTCGACGAGTGGCTGCCGGAGCTCAGGGACCGAAAGGTCCTGCGAGCGCTCGACGGCCCGCTCGACGACACGGTGCCGGCGAGCCGGCCGATCTCGCTGCGCGACCTGCTGACCTTCCGGTGCGGCTACGGCGAGATGCTCTTCAGCGCTCCCGGCTGCCCGATGCACCGGGCGCTCGTCGAGGCGCGACTGCCGCTCGCGGACTGGCTCTTCGACGGCACGCCCGACGAGTTCATGCGGCGGCTCGGCGCGCTGCCGCTCGCGCATCAACCCGGCGAGCGGTGGCTCTATCACATGAGCGCCGACATCCTCGGCGTGCTGATCGCCCGCGCCTCGGGGAGGTCCTTCGGGGCCTTCGTCCGAGAGCGCATCCTCGATCCGCTGGGCATGAGGGACACCGGCTTCACCGTGCCCGAGGCGAAGCTCGACCGCTTCACCACCTGCTATCGGACCGACCCCTCGACCGGCCTGGGCGCCATCGACGACGACGCCCGCGGCGGGCTCTTCACCCGGCCTCGCGTGTTCGAGTCCGGCGGCGGGGGCATGGTCTCGACGGTCGACGACTACCTCGCCTTCGGCCGGATGCTGCTCCACCAGGGAGCGCACGGCCGAGAGCGCATCCTCTCCCGCCCCTCCGTCGAGCTGATGACGATGGACCACCTCACGCCCGCGCAGAAGGCGGCCTCGCCCTTCTTCCCCCACTTCTGGGACGCTCGCGGCTGGGGCCTCGGCCTCTCGGTCTTCGCCCGGCGCGACGAGCTCGCTCGCGGCCCCGGGTGCTTCGGGTGGGACGGAACCTTCGGGACCTCCTTCTACGTCGACCCCCGCGAGGCGATGGTGGGCCTGCTGATGAGCCAGCGCGTTCCGGACGCCTTCGCCATGCCCTCCCTCGTCGAGGACTTCTGGACCTCGGCCTACCAGGCCATCGACGACTGAGCTCGCTCTAGGCCCCGGCGCCTCGAACCCTCGCCACCAGCCTCGGCCGCAGCGTCTCCGGCGCGATCACCGCGTCCAGGCTCCCGACCTGCAGCGCCCGCTCGACGGTGTGCACCCCGTCGAACTCCTTCGCGATGGCCGCCTGCGCCCTCGCCTGCGCCTGCTTCAGGAGCCGCTCGTGGTCTCGCGCGGCGCCCGCCCTCGCCGACGGGGGCGCCGCCTCCAGCGCGCGGCGCGCCGCCACCACCTCCGGGTCGGCGTCCGCGCGACGCCGCACCAGGCCCGGGAAGACCACCGCCGCGGCCGGTCCGCCGCCGATGACGCTCGCGAAGGAGCCTCGCAGCGCCAGCGCCTCCACCGCAGGGTTGAGCGCCCGCGAGAACACCACGTAGGCCCCGCCGTGGTAGCGGGACACCACGCAGAACACGAAGGGCCCCTCGAAGTTCACCACCGCCCGGCCGATCTCCGCGCCGTGCTCCAGCTGCAGGTGGC
>CBIHPK010000286.1:0-5666 GCA_966211675.1 uncultured Myxococcaceae bacterium | reverse complement strand
CTGACGACGGTAGAGGGCTCTCCCCCTCGCTAACGCTCAGGGTCTGGCTCGGGTTACCGACGGCCTCTCGCTCGTACCGGGGACTCCCCGCCGACGGCCTCTCGCTCGTACCGGGGACTCCCCGCTGACGGCCTCTCGATCGCCCCGCTCCTGATCCCCCTCACCACGCCCGGGTGACCCCGAGCGCCGCGCGGGCGAGCGTCCGGTCGATCCCACCCAGCGGCATCATCGCGTCGAGGGCGATCACCCACCGCCGCCCCGGGTGGAAGCGCAGCCCCAGCTTCGGGGCGATGTACTCGAAGGCCCCGTCGTCGTCGCTCCCCACCCGCAGCTCCGCGCCCAGCACCGGCTCGAACCAGCGCAGCAGCACCCCGACGTCCGCCGTCACCTGCGCGGTCAATCGCGACACGGTATGGCTCCCGAGCACCGTGAACAGCCCCTGCAGCGACGCCCCGAAGGCCACCGTGACCCGCGGCGACGGGCTCCACAGCGCCGCCACGCCGGGCTCCACCCCCACGGTCGCCGCGTACTGCCTCCCGGTCTCCGTCGGAACCCTCACCCGACCATAGACGGACACCCTCCAGCGGGCACCGTCCACCAGCCACGCATGCAGCCCCAGGGTGCTCGCCCCGAGCCCGAGCGTCGTCGCCGCGATGCTGGCGTTCTGCACAAAGCGATACTGCAACGGAGCGATCGCCCCGGAGAGCCAGAGCCTCCCGTTCAAGGGATAGCTCCCGGAGATCACCGCCCCGGCGTCGATGGCGCCATAGAAGTCATCGAGCGCCAGCAGCGCAGTCCCTCTCCCTTCAAGGGACAACATCCGTCCGCCGCAGGGGGAGGGGGTCATTCCCATATCGGCCTCTCCCAGCGTCACCCCCAGCGGCAATCGCGGACCGATCCTCCCGCGATCACACACCGCGGACGTCTGCGCCGACGCCATGGTGGTCATCAGCGACAGCCCGGCGAGGGCGCTCAGCGCAGCGCTCCGGGCGCTCATCGGGGAGCCCTCCATCCGCCGCCGTCCATGTCGACGAGGAAGGGGTTGGTGAAGGCGTAGGGCAGGCTCCCCGGCGCCACGATGTCCAATGGATATCTCGGGTCGCCCGGTCGCGGTCGAAGCATCCCGGTGTCGTCGATGGCTCCGTCTCCGTCGCCGTCGACGTGGTCGAGATGGCCGTCGTCGTCTTCGAGGTCCTCCGCGCGGGGGAGCGGCATTCCCGCTTCGATCACCACCCAGGCGTCCCTCCCCTGGGTGAGCTCGGAGAGCGGAATCGAGCCCCGCCAGCGCACCACGCCATCGGCTCCATAGGGGTCCGAGGGTTGTTGGATGTCGGCGCCGGTGAGGGTGCGGGCGATGGCTCCATTGACGATGATCCGCACTTCGGTGACCGCCACCCAGGGGACCGCCCTCACCTCCACGCTCAGCATCGCCCCAGCCGCCGGGACGAAGGGCGTCACCCCAAAGCCGTGAGGGCTACCGTCCATTCCCATCACCGCGGCCTCGATGTGAGGACCGTTGGTGCCAATGACGTGCCCCGCCCGCACGGCGGCGTTGAAGGCGTCCCGGTCGAAGCCCGTCCGGGGGAAGGCTCCCAGCACCACGTTGCGCGGATAGCCCATGGTCTCGGTGACCATCGAGTGCGAGTCGCTGTTGGCCGTCCCCGCTCGGATGATCCCTTGCGACAACATCTGGAACCACAGCGCCCGGTATCCCAGGTTGAGCACCACCCCGGCGCCGTTCATGACCTCCTGCGTGTCCCAGTCGATGTTGCGATGTCCCGTCGGGCCTCCCGGGCGGCGCCAGAGATATCCCGCTCCGGTCCCATCATCGGACATCGGAAGGGGCAATCGCGGGTCGTAGCCGAGCGCCCGGAAGTAGCCCTCGTCGCGCCCCACCTTCATCTCCGCCACGGGGTGGTTGCACTGGATCACCCCCTGCTCTCCGACCCTCGCTCTCATGCGGTCGAAGACCTGCCCGGGCTCCTGGCGCTCATCATCGGGAGAGCCGTCGTTGAGCTGAGTGGGGTCGTGGCGCAACGGCCAGAAGTTCCAGTGGCCGAGGGTGCGCGGGAGCGTGGAGCCAGGTCGGATGAGAAAGGGCACGAGGCCCGTCTGCTCGGAGCCGGAGATCACCGTGACCCGATCGCCCAGCCCGAGCGCGCTCACGGTGGCGTCGTAGGAGGTGCACACGTCATGGTCCGTGGCGATCACCACATCGACCCCGGAGGTCACGAAGGACAACACCCGGTCGCGGTCGGGAAAGGCCGTGTCGAAGCTCCTCCCTCCATGGACGTGGAAGTCGCCCATCAGCGCCCCTCGAGGGAAGACCGCGACGTCTCGCAGGGTGATCTGGAGCGGCGTGGTGCTCCCTTCGGTGACCGTCACCGTCGCCCGGCCGAGGGTGCGTTGCAGCCCCGCGTGGGCGTAGACGGTGTAGCTCCCCGGAGGCAGCGCGAACTCCACGGAACCCCCGAGCGCCAGGGCGCGATTGCACGCGGGCGAGCTGCCGTGCGGCGGTCCCAGGTAGGGGGCGCAGCCGTTGCGGAAGAAGCCATGGACGGTCCCGGTGAGGGAGGCTTCGGTGCCCTCGGCGGGGATGAGCACCAGCTCGGCGTCGACGCCCTGCATCGAGACCGCGTCGGAGACCCGCACCGAGAGCCGCGCAGGAATCGGGCGGACGATGTCGGGAAGGACCATGCTGGCGCCCTGCGATCGGAACGCGACGGCCTCTCCATGGGCCCGGCCGAAGCGGTGCAGCTGGAGTCGATAGGAGCGATCCGCGGGGACCCGCACGCTGAAGGTCCCGTCGGCGCCGGGGACCACCTGCGACCACGGGGCGATGGTGGCCGGGTCGTCGGGGGTGCTGGTCCCGGGCTCGTAGACCTCCATGGAGGCGAGGGTCTCGCTGCCGCCGACGGGGTTGCCCGCGGTGTCCACCAGGCGGCCTCGCACCTCCGTGAGCGCTCCGCCGTTCATGCGGGCGTGGGCGTCGAGGGCGAGGGCCGCGGCGCTGGCGAGGCCGTTACCTGGACCGGTAAAGATCATCCGCTCGAAGGCGAGGCCGTCGCCGGGGAGGATCACCGTGCGAGGCAGGCCCGCGGCGGAGATGGTCGGGTCGTGGACCCCTTCGAACTGCGGCCGCCCGCAGGCCACGGAGGCGTAGCTGGTGTCGCCGTCGCCGACGTGGGAGGAGGCGGCGAGCCAGTCGAAGGTCGACCAGGATCCGTCGATCTCCGCGAGGTCGAGCGGGCGGTGACGGAAGCCCTCGCCGCGGCCCGGAGCGAAGGGCGTCATGCTGCGATCGCCCCAGAACCACGCGTCGGCGAGGAACCACGTCGCCGTCTCGCGGCCTCCGTGGTGGACCTCGGTGCGCACCCGCAGCCCGCGGTCGCAGGCGCGGAGCTCGTAGCGGGTGACGATGCGGGCGCGGGGGAATCCGTCGAGGGTTCCTCGGAAGACGACGGCGGCGAGGCCGGGCTCGTTGATGAGCTGCGCCTCGGTGTAGCGGGCGCCGTCGCGAGGGAGGATCCCGGTGATCTGATAGACCTGATTGAGGTGATCGGTGCCGTCGACGGGGGCGAAGTCGAGGAGCGATCCGCCGGAGGTGGCGAGGTGGTGCGGGTGCTCCGGCGCGTCGAAGAAGGCGCGGACGTAGTCGTTGGAGAGCATCAGGTCGCCCGGGGTGGCGATGGCGTCGAGGCCCGGGAGGCGCTGGTCGGGGCGCTCCATGCGAGCGGCGCGGGCGGCGGTGGAGGCGCAGGTGAAGGAGAGGGCCGCGCAGGGGGAGGGCGGCACGCAGAGCGGATCGGAGGAGGAGAGACACCCATCGGGCTCGACGCCCACGCAGGTGAGGAGGACGGAGGCGAGGGCGATGGGCAGAAGACGGGAGCGGAGACGCATCACGGGGATGGAGGGGACACCCGAGAGGGGGAGAGGGGCAACCGGAGGGGGCAGGGAGAGGGGCGCTCAGGGCAGCGGGGAAGGGGGCCTCCGCCCTTCGCCGCCCACGTACCAGACCCATCTGGGAAGCGCTCCACGCAGGCTCGACTCAGGGCAGCGGCCGCGCCGAGAGCCACAGCCACATCGCGGGCGCGGTGCCGGTGCGGGTCGACAGCGGGCAGCAGTGCCCGACGCCCGCGAGCTCGGTGTAGCGCACGTCGAAGCCGCGGCGCTGGAGGTCGTCGCGGGTGCTTCGGATGTTGGCGATGGCGAAGTCGCCGTCGCCGGTGAGGAGGTCCACCGGGATGCGGCGGGTGGCCATGGCCGCGAGCCCGAGGCCCGGCATCGGGTCGCCCGCGGCGCTCACGTTCACGGCGCCGAAGAGCGTCGAGAAGGTCATCCCCGCGTAGAACGCCAGGTACCCGCCCTGGCTCTGCCCCGCGAGAAACACCCGCCTCGCATCGACCCCGCCGCCCACCAGCAGCGAGCGCGTGTCCGCCACGAGTCGCAGGTCGGGGTTGCTGCTCGCGGGGCGAGTGTACGCGTCCCAGTCGACGCCCATCGGGGCGCTCCCGGCGATCGCCATGGGCAGCGCCAGCGCCACGCCCTCGTTGTCGGCCACGCCCATCAGGCCGCTGGTGCGGAGGAAGTTCGACGCCGTGTCGCCGTTGCCATGGAGCGCCACGAGGCCTGCGGCGCCCGCGCGCCACCGCGCCGGGACGTAGAGCAGCACGCTCCGGGTCCCCACGCTGACGACGCGCTCGCCCGCCGTGAGGGGCCCACCCGGGACGTCCGTCGGCGGTCCCAGGTCCGGGCTCGGAGCGCCCCGGTCGACGGGCACGCCCGCGTCCACCGGGACCGCTCCGCTGCAGGTTCCCGATGACGGGACGCACTGAGCGATCACCCCGACGTTGGTCTGCACCCCGACGCAGCGACGTCCGGCAGCGCAGGCGTTTCCCACCTCGCACGGCACCGCGCAGAGCATCTCCCCGGCGGGGCTGCGGACGCAGAGACCGCCCGCCGCGCACTGCTCGTTGGTCGCGCACGGAGCGCAGAACCCGCCTCCCCCGCTCGGAGCGTCCATCGCGGCGATGGAGGCGTCCCTCGGGGGCGTCGGTCCGCTGTCGTCGACGGTCGTGCGCGGCACGTCGGGGGTGGGCGTCCACGCGTCGACGCCCACGCTTCCGACGTCGCTGTGGGTGGCGGGAGCACCGAGGTCCTCGACACCGTCGCCCGCGTCCTCGTCGGGCAGGTGGTCCTCCCCGCCGCCCGCCGCGCAGCCGACCAGCGACGCCGTGAACGCGAGCGCGCGGAGCGAGGGTCCCATCGCGAGCGACGCTACCACCGGGACGGTGGCCGCGAAGCGCCGGGCAGCTCTCTCCCCGTTCTCATCGTTGCCGTCCCTTCGACGGAAGTGCCGCCCACTCCGCGGTTGCGGACGGCCCGCGAGCGGGCCTGCAACCGCTGAAGTGGGAGCCTGGAGCTGAGCGTCCCGCCTTCGCGGGACTTCCTGAAGGCGCATCGAGCGCTGGGGCGCTCGACGAAGAGGACGTAGGCGCTCACACGCGGCAGCAGGACAAGTCACTGAGCGTCACATGGAGTTCGATCGCGGCGGTCGAGGACCTCCCGACGGTTGCGCCAGCAACCGGCGATCCTGCAGATAGCCCGGCGCAGGCCTCATCAATGATCACTCTTCGTGAGGGCCTGATGTTTCTGCATGGATCAGG
>CBIHPK010000285.1:0-5849 GCA_966211675.1 uncultured Myxococcaceae bacterium | reverse complement strand
GCGGGCGTAATTCAGCGGTAGAATGTCAGCTTCCCAAGCTGAACGTCGCCGGTTCGATCCCGGTCGCCCGCTCTGAAACAGCTTGGATTGAAGTGGTTTGGCGAGCATCGCTGAACAAGTATTTTTCCAGGCTCGGGAGTTTCCCACCACCCCTCCTCCGCCCAACAGGCGCAACACCTTGTTGTCGCATCGATAACTGGCGCGAGATCTCCCACCACCAGGGACCTCCACGTCCGGCATGGACCGAGTGTCAGCCGCCCGGCGCTTACGTCGTGAGGTAAAGATCGCGATGAAGCACCGCCAATCTCAGGCGATCGGTGGCAGAAACTCATCACATCGCCCGTAAGGGTTTTGGAGACCTGTCCGACGAATCCGCCGTGGCCGAGCCCCGGTCGCGTCAGTCATTCCGGGGGCGTTCCGAATGTTCGCGCCGACGAAACTTCCGGCGAATACGGTCGCGAAGGAGAGATTCGCGCCGGCGCAGTTCGCTTCGATGAGGTTCGCCTGAGAGAGGTACGGAGACCGGCGGGCCTCGCGTTGCCACGATCCCTCCCTCAGCGGAGGTGAACGACGGACCCTACGGCATGGGGGGACTATTTCGAGCGCAACCAGCACCGGGCTTCGCCCGCGATCCCCGCGCGGCTGGCTCCCCCTCGACGCGGCGGTGCACGCGCCGCTGGTGTCCGCGCTCCAGTGCTTCCAACTCGGCGAGGCGGGCGAAGGGAGGGTCGCCCACGAGGCGGCGAGCTCGCGCTGCTCCTGCGCGCGATGGGTGCCCCGACGCGGACGCGGCACCCGTCGGCGTGGCTCTTCGAGCGTGCGCGGCGGGCCCTTGGGCTGCGCTGCAAGATGGCGGTCATCTCCGTCGCCGAGGTGGGCGGTACTGCGTTCTACGGACTCCTCGCGGCCCGGGTCCCTTCACCGGTCGTCGCCGAGGTGGCCCGCGTCATCGAGGCAGACGAGCCGCTGCACCTCGACTTCCAGCGCGACTACTCGGGCGAGTGCTGACGGTGACCGCCCCGGCCGCGAGGCCGCTGGTGGCGCTGGGCCTCGGGCTGTGGTTCGTGGCGGGCCTCGGGGGTGCGATCGGCGTCGTGGCCGTCGCGCACCGAAGACTGCTGCGCGCGCTCGGGGTTTCGCAGCTCGGGTTCGCCGCCTCGTGCATCGATGTCTGCCGGGGTTTGGACCCGGACGGCGAACCATCGTGCCCGGGGACGCCCACCGTCGCTGAACCAGCGTTCGAGGGGCAGCCGCCCCCGGGCCCCTCCCCGGTGACCGCGCGGCTCGCCCCTCGCTCGGCGCGAACCTACGGCCCGGCCGGGAGCGGGCGCTGGTCGTCGCCCAGGTGTTCGAGGAACTTCGCGTGGACGGCGTCGGCGTGCTCACGCGCCGTCGCCGCGCTCCAGCCGTGCGTCGCGATGGGCTCGAGCACGTCGATCTCGACGGTGGCGGGCTTCACCCGCAGCGTGCCCGAGCGCCACGCGAGCTGAGCGCCGCGCACCACCACGGGCACCACGGGCAGGCCCGTGGCGAGCGCCAGGTGAACGAATCCGGTCTTGAACGGGCGCAGTCGACCGTCGCGGCTGCGCGTGC
Organism: uncultured Myxococcaceae bacterium; assembly: GCA_966211675.1. Classification (GTDB taxonomy): domain Bacteria; phylum Myxococcota_A; class Polyangia; order Polyangiales; genus SCUS01. The sequence continues at coordinate 4,256 of CBIHPK010000285.1, read as the reverse complement.
CCTCGGGCAGGATCCACAGGCCCAGCCGGTGGCGCTTCATCAGCGCGGCCAGGTCACCGAGCGCAGCCACAGCCCGGCCGTGGTCGCCGCGGTCGATGAGGGGGTGCCCCGAGAGCTGGTAGATCTGCCCGAAGAACGGCACCCGGGTGACCTCGCGCTTGATGACCCCGCACCCGCCGATCGGGCACATCCAGATCGAGAGGAACACGTCGAGCGTCGACGCGTGGTTCATCACGTAGATGGCGGGGAACGAGGCCCCCAACCGCCCCCGGTCGCGGAACCGCGTGCGCACCCCCGCGATGCGCAGGATCGTGGCGCCGGCGATCTTGCCGAGCACGTTGCCGAGCTTGATGCGCAACACCCGGGCCGGCAGCAGCAGCAGCGCCAGCAGGATGCCGACCGTCGAGAGCGCCGCCAGGAAGACGAAGCCCGCCGCGAGGCGGACGAGCGAGACCACGCGCGACACCTCAGGCGTCGCCCCCCGCGCGGAGGCGAGAGGCCCCGTCGGACCGCCGTCGCTCACCCGGCGCCAGCGTCACGTGCGCGGCTCGAAGTGGAAGTAATCGTCGATGGGCTGCGACGGGTGATTCGGCGTCGAGCCGTGGTACGGCACGTCGGTGGGCCCGTCGTAGGTGACCCGGTACAGCCGGAGGATGCTCGCCACGGCGAGCCCCGTGATCGCCTGCGCCCACCCGATGCCCGCGCACGCGCGGTGGCCCACGCCGAAGGGCACCACGGCCTCGACGTTGTGGATCTTCCCGCGGGCGAAGGGGCACTGACCGTGCGGCTGCGGGCCGCGGTGCGCGGGCGGCTCCGGCAGGTCGAGGAACCGCTCGGGCATGAACCGCTCGGGCTCGGGGTAGTTCAGCGGGCTGGCGCTCATCGCCGCGTAGTTGAACAGCACCTTGTGCCCAGGGGGCACCACGGCGCCGTTCGCGAGCGTCGTCGCCTCGACCGTGCGCCGCATGTGGATCGTGAACAGCGGCATGTACCGGCACGTCTCGGCGATGAACGCGCGCAGATGCTTGAGCGCGTTCCACTGCTCGAGCGTCACGTCGTCGACGACGCCCTCGGCGCCGAGGACCCCCGCGACCTCCTCGTAGACGACCTGCTGCGTCTCGGGGTGCTGCGCGAGCTGGTAGAGGATGTTTTCCATCAGCTGCGAGCCGGGGTCGGCCGTGCCGATGACGAACTCGACGATGTTGCACACCAGCCGGCGCTCGTCGCAGAGGTTCTTCTGGAAGTACTCCTCGTACCCGTCGAGGAAGAGGCTCCTGTCGCGCGCCACGGCGTCGGGCCACGCGCCGCTCAGGTCCCGGGCGGCCTTGACCTCGTCGTACCAGCGCTGCGCGCTGCCGTAGAGCGTGTCCCAATACGCGACGCACTTCTGAAACGCCGGCGTGCGGTACGCGCGGTTGACCGGGTTGCGCGCGACTTCGAGCGCGTTCGGCCCGAGCTCCAGCACCGCCTCGTAGAAGCGCTCCTGGCCGGCGTCGAGCTCCGAGCGGTCGCGCAGGGTGAACTGCAGGTCCTTGCCGCACGTGAGCTGGATCGACGGGTCGACTAGGAACGAGAAGTAGAGCGCCTTGACCCTCCCGATCGTCGACGTGGCGGGGTCGCGCCGGGTCGCCATCCGGCCGAGGAGCCGGTTGATGTTCCACATCATGTGACGGCCGAAGCGCGGGACCGCCGCCTCGGCCGTGCCGAGCGCGTCCCTGAACACCCCGATCCCGTCCAGGTACTCCTGGTCCGACATCCAGGTGTACGTGACGTCCCGTTCGGGGTGCTCGCGCCACACCTCGCTCCACGGGAACGGAGGGTCGTCGCGCTTGGACACCAGCGGCGCGTTCGGGCGAGCCACGGGCGGGATGTCGTTTGGGTCGCTGGTCACGAGCATCGTGCCCTGACCGGGCGCGTTCGCGATGTACCGCGCGCCGAACTCGTCGTGCCAGCGCGCGAGCGTCGTGTCGGGGTTCAGGCCGTCCGCCACGAACGACAGCGCGTTGCCGACCAGCGGCAGGTTGCCGGGGACGCGCGGCACGCCCTTGATTTTCAGGTCCGCGTCGCCCCCGTCAGGGAGGACGCCCGGCGGAAGCACGCGGCCCAGGATGCGAAAGAGGGGGTTGGTCATCGTGACGTGTCGGTCGGGGCGGCTGCGCGGGGCGGTCGTGGTGGATGCCGGCGTTGGGACGCCCCGCCCCCGGCGCCCCCCCGGGGCGGTGAAGGGCCCGCACGCCCTGGCCCCCGCCGGGCCCCGCGGGGATGGTATGAAGGACGGCAACGATGATCAACCCCGCCCTCGCCTTCGGTCGACGTTTCGCGGAGCGCGCCTCGGGCCTCGCCGACGAACGGATGAGCCCCAGCCTCCGACGGCGGCTCGACGAGGCCGCGCCCTTCGCGGTGGTGGAGCTGGGCGAGGGCGTCCGCGGGATCAAGCCTTCCCGGGAGAGCGGCGAGCTCTTCCGCGCGCGGCGGCTGCCGGTCATCGCGCAGGGGCTGGCCACCGGCATCGCGCGAGCGACCGCCGCCGCGGCGCGCGAGCCGAGCACCCTCCACCACAGCGACGCCGACGTGGCGCTCCTGCTGGAGCAGACCTGCTTCGGTCGACGCATCCGCGAGGACGCCGACGGGCTCGTCGTCGACCTGACCCACCACGAGAACCTCCCCATGCTCCCGGGGTTCTTCGCCCACGGGATCAAGGCGCACCTCGCGCGATCGAGCGGGCGGCTTGAGGTCGCGCGGATCGACATCGCGGGCCACACGGTCACCAGGGGTCACCCGGGCTGGCCCCTCGCGAAGATCCACCTGATCGTCGGGATGGACAACGAGACGTTGTTCGCCGACCACTCGGTGGTGCACCTGCACAACAACTACCTCGAGGCGGCCGCGCGGCGCACGCTGCCTTCGCACAACCCTCTGGCGCTGTTCCTTCAGCCGCACTTCGGCGTAGCGATCCCGTTGAACGAGTGGATCTTCGAGCGCTTTCACAAGCACGCCAGCGTGGGGAGCCCGTTCGCCCACCCCGTGACGAGCATCCTCAAGCTGGTGCGCAAGGGACTGCGGGCCGACCACGCCGCCGGGCTCGCGCCGCGGGCGGTCGAGACCCCGTACGCCCGGGCGCAGGGGAACGCGCGTGAGGTCATGCGCGCCCACGTGGAGGCGTTCGTGAGCGGCAACGTGCGGGAGGACGCGCCCGAGTTCGACCAGATCCGCGCGTTCGCCGACGCCGCGCGCGAGCTGATCCCGTACGTCCCGGCCGGGCGCGAGCTGACCCCGGCGCTGCTCGCCCAGGTGCTCACGCGGTTCCTGCACGAGGCGACGTTCGTGAGCTCGGGGGACCACGTGGTGAACCGCGAGGTCGTCGGCTTCTTTCGCTCGGCGTTCCGCCTGCGTCAGCCGTACACCCCCGACGCTCGCTGGCGACCGCAGGACCTGTTCGGCCCGCTCGACACCTTCCAGCGGGTGGTCTTTCGCGACGTGTTCAGCGGGGACGCGTGCTTCTCGCGCCTCGTCGACGTCGAGTACGACCCGCGGCTGCGGCTCGACCTCGACGGGCTCCGGCGGGGCCTGGCGTCGCTCGAGCAGCGCCACCCGCGGCTCTTCCCGCGGGACCGCATCGCCGCCTCGATCGACATCTGACACCCCCTCCTCGGGGTGGGGGTGGCGCCCGCGCGCCGGATCACCACCCCTGCTGAAACGCCGCGTAGCGCGCGGCGAGCCGGGGGTCGCTCCACGCGGCGACGTGCGTGCTCGCCGCGCCGCGGGTGATCTCTTCTGCCGCGGCGAGCTGTCGCGCGAGCGCGTCTCTCCGGGGCAAGGCCCGGAGGAGCCAGGCCTCGTCCACGTCGGCGCGCGTGCGCGGCGGGGGAGAGGCCAGGGCGAGCGGAAACCGCGGCGCGTACACGCCCGGGGGCTCCTCCCCTCCGGCCCCGGGCAGGGCCTGGTAGATCAACGTGGCGACGATCGTGCTCAGCTCCTCCACCGTCGCGATCCGCGCCGGGAACCCCGCGACGGCGCCGCCCGCGGGCAACGCCAGGTCCGCGGCGAAGGCCTGCAGCTCGCGGTCGATCTGCACGTCGACGGGCCCGCTGTAGAACATCGCGACGACGTCGCGCGCGTACGCTTCGGTGAGCGCGCGGCGCCGCCGCTCGCCGTCCGCGAACGCCGCGAGCGCGAGGGGTACCCGGCGCGGGAGCGGGTCCGGCCAGCTCGCCCCGGCGTGGACGCGACGCGCGAGCGGGGCCCAGGCGTGCGAG
>CBIHPK010000284.1:0-5875 GCA_966211675.1 uncultured Myxococcaceae bacterium | reverse complement strand
TCTTCGACGATGCGAACCTCCCGCACGCCGCCGCTCGGCTCGAAGAGGGCGCGGATCTGTGACTCATCCGCGCTGAAGGGAAGGTTGCCGACGTAGATTCTGGATCCCATGACACGACCTCAAACAGTTGGGACGGACGCCCGGTAGGGTCGTCTCGTCGAGCGATGCACCGCCACACGACCGTGGTCTGCACCGTGATAATCCACGGCGAGGTTCAGGGTGACGGACCAACCGTCAGACCACGCCCGGGATGAGCACCATCCCCACTCCCACCTTTCGATGGTAGCGGCGGTTCCACCCCCGTCAGCGCAGTCTCGACTCCGAGGCGTTGGGGAATCCGCTAGGCAAAGGGACCCTAGCACCGAATTCGTTTCAAATGGGGGGGGCCTCGTTTTTTTGACGAACCCCCTTCCAACACTGTCGAGAATGCTCCGGATGGGCCTGCGCCCGGCGTCATCTTGCCTTCGCGGGAGGGATCGTTCAGCTTCCGCGCCGTGTTGACCCGACCCCTTTTTGCCATCGTTGTCGCTGGAATCGCCCTGGCGGGCTGTTCGGATGAGCCCACGCGCTTCACCCCCACCCTCAATGACGCCGGGTCGCCCCTCGATGCCCCCGCCACCGAGGACGTCGAGGCCCCCGTCGACCGCGGCGTGATCCCGATCCGCGACAACGGCCCGAGCCTCGACCAGACCCTCGTCTACGCGCACTCGGACTCGATCCTGTACGCGGTCAACCCTCGCACCAACGCGCTCACCCGCGTGGGCAACTTCACGTTCCCCTCGGGCGACCGCAACAACCACTCGATGAACGACCTCGCCGTCGACGCCGACGGGCTGCTGGTCGGCACCACGCAGGACGCGCTCTACCGCATCAACGCCGCCACCGCGGCCTGCACGCTCATCGCGCCGCTCCCGGACGGCAACTTCGTCGGGCTCACGTACCTCCCCGCGGGGCTCATCCCCGGCAGCACCGGCGAGGTGCTCGTCGGCGGCATCAGCAGCGGTGTGTTCTATCGCATCGACCCCGGCACGGGGCGCGCGACGCGCCTCGGTCAGCTCCATCGCAACAGCACCACCTACGCCCTCTCGGGGGACTTCGTCTCCATCACCGGCGCGGGCACCTTCGTCACCGTGCGCGCCGCCAACGCGTCGTCCACGAGCACCGATCAGCTCGCCAGCATGAACCCCACGACCGGCGAGCTCACCATCCTCGGCAACACGGGCTTCGACCGCATCTTCGGCCTCGCGTACTACCGCAACACCCTCTACGGCTTCACCCGCGACGGGGAGTTCATCTCCATGAACATCCGCACCGGCGTCGGGACCCTCGTGTCCATGCCCGCGCCGCAGTTCTATGGCGCGGGCGTCACCACCATCGCGCCCACCGCTCCGCCGTGATTCAGCGGGCCGCGAGCGACGCCCTCGGCGCCGCCACCGGGATGCGCTGACGGCGCGCCCACCGCACCACGTAGCTCCTCCCCTCTGCGCTGAGCCCCGGGCTCGCCACCAGCTCCCGCAACGCCACCGACGCCGCCGCGCGCTGCCCCGCCACCGAGCGCTCGATGGCGCTCCACCGCACCGCCGGGTCGCTCGCGCCGAGCTCCTCGGCGTTGTGCCGCGCCGCGAGCGCCGACTGCTCCGCCCGGGGGAGCGCGGACACCTCGCGGTGCCAGCGTAGCCAGCGCTGCACCGCCGCGGTCATGCGCGCGCGGTCGCCGTAGGCCTCGCTGGAGTCCTCCCACGGGGCGACGCGAGTGAGGTCCTCGCCCGCCATCGCCGCGAGCGTGTCGAAGGCCGCGCGGGCGCTCTCCGTGTCCAGGCCGCGGTCGACCGAGAGCGCGCGGCCCACATACCGGACCAGGTATGTCGCCGCCGTCGCTCCGCCGCTCGCGGCCATGAGCCGCATGATGCGGGGGCGCACCAGCCACGCGCCGTTGCCGACGTTCTCGAAGTCGATCTCCTGGCCGCGGAAGTCCTGGTCGAGCGAGGCGCCGATGGCGTGGGCGCTCGCCTCGCCGCCGCGGTGGAGCGCCGCGAACCACGCGGGGCAGCGGCGGTCGGCGATGTGCTCGTCGCGCTCGCCGTGGAAGGTGAAGCACTCGCGCGTCTCGTCGACCACCGCGCGCAGCGACGTCACCCTCGCCGCCAGCGCGGGGGGGACCGCGGGCAGCTCGGGCACCGGCAGCGCGGCCTCGGCGACGGGAGCGGGAGCGAGCTCCGGAGAGGGCGCTCGAAGGGCGCGGTCGACCACCGGCTGGGCGGAGGCGGAGGAGGCCGCGAGGGCGAGGGCGCACGCGAACACGAGGGTCTTCATGGCGATGGGCTCCTTGGGGGTGGGGCGATGGTTCCGTCGGCGACGACGAGGCGGTTGCGAGCGACGCCCACGCCCTGCGAGGCGGCGAGCGGCGTCGGCATGAGCAGGTGGTCGAGCGACCAGCGCACTCGGCCGCCCGCCGGATTACCGGGCAGGGTAAGCGTGAGCACCCGCGGGGCGCCGAGGCCCGCGGCGGCGAGGCGCGTGTCGGCGGACTGCCGGCGGACGAAGGTGATCCCGCCGTGGGGAGCGCGCTCGGGCACGTTGCGAAACTCCCTCGCGAGCCCGACGCGCACCGCGCTCTCCGGGTCGGACTCCCACGCGGCGGTGACCTCCACGCGGCGGAAGAGGTCCCCCGTGGGGAAGGAGTGACCGAGCGCGCGAGGGGTGAGCGTGACCGTGACCACGGCGTGGTCGCCTTCGAGGCGCACCGAGGCGGCGACGTCGACGGCGCTGCGCAGGAGCGAGAGGTCGCGGCCTCCAGGGAAGCGGTGGCTGCGGTGCCTCCCCCGGGCGTCGTCGACCCAGGGCATGTGGCAGCCCTGGCAGGGCGTCTCGTCGGCGGCGGCGGCGCTGTCGAGCCACTCGGCGTAGGTGTCCTGCATGGGCTCGGCGGTGTCGAAGTGCGCTCCGCCGCGACCCGTGTCGCCGGGGAAGTTGAACTGGTGGCACCCGGCGCAGAAGCGGCTGCCGGACATCTCGCGCACGGCCATCACCGGGTGCGGCGCGGAGGGCGATCGGCCGACCGCGAGCACGTGCTCGGCGCGCACATGGCAGATGGCGCAGGACACGCCGTCGTCGGCCGCGACGCCGCGGGGAGAGGCCGTGGTGGCGCCCGGCGCGTGGCAGTTGCGACAGAAGGCCATCGGCTCGACGGCGTAGGCGGACTGGAAGACCTCGTCGGTCCAGGAGGCGGCGTGGAGGGATGAGCGCCACTCGGCGGCGATCTCGGCGTGGCAGCTCGCGCAGGAGGCCGCGTCGGTGGAGGACACGCCCGCGGGTGCGGGACCCACGGTGACCGGCGCTCGGCCTCCTGGGAACATCCCCTCCACGGTGATGCGCGGCGTCGCCCACGCGGCGCCCGAGAGGGCTCCGAGCAGCAGGGCGGCGAGGGCGGTGAGCGGCGGGGCGCGCATCGGTGCAGCGAACTGCAACCGACGGGCCTCGGCCGTGCTCACGGGGGACATGCGAAGCGGTGGGACAGCTCCTGGGAGAAGAGGTTCCTCGGAGCGCGGGCGAGCACCCACGCGGCGTGGCGGCAGACACACGCGCGGTCGCCGTGCTCGGCGCAGCGGAGCAGGACGGCGCGGCGAGCGGGGATGCCGTCGGGGCGCAGCGAGAGCGCGCGGAGGGCGGCGGCGTCGGCCTCGGCGGGATGGCCCACGGCGGCGGCGGCGGCGGCGCGAAGCACCCACGGGAGCGAGTCGTGGGGGGCCTCGGCGATGGCGCGAGCGGACTCCTCCCAGGCGGTGGCAGCGAGCCTCGGGTCGGCCCTCCATCGAGGCAGGTCGTCGGACCAGGACATGGGTCGAAGCGCGCGGTAGGCCGAGCGGGCGAGCTCGGGGTTGAGCTCGTCGCGCAGCGCCACGAAGGCGCGGTCGTCGAAGTACACGAGCGACCACCCGGGCCGGGACTGGAACCAACCGATGCGGGTGTCGCTCTGCACCAGCGCGAGGCCGAGGTCGTAGCGGCGGATGAGGCGGTCGAGGCGAGAGGGGTCGGGCTGGAGCGCGTCGCGCAGGAAGCCCGGGTCGTAGAGCGCCCAGGAGCGCCCGTCGGAGAAGACCGGGTGGCGCTCTCCCAGGGTGAACATCAGGTAGCCGCCGTCATCGAAGTCGTTGAGCAGGTGACCGCGCGGCTGGTGCTGGTCGACCCAGCGGGCTGCTCCGACCGGGAACATCCCCGGGAGCAGCCCCAGGCCGACGGGCTTGCGCTGCATCGCGACGGTGGTGACGCCGAGCGCCACCGCGACGAGACCTGCGAGGGCTCGGGTGACCTTGGAGCGATCGAAGAGGGCGGCGAGGCCGAGCGCGGAGACGGGCGCGAGGGCGATGGCCGCGAGCGGGACGAAGCGCATCGCGCGCACGGCGAGCACGGTGGTCCCGAGGGCGACGAGCACGGCGGTGGGGTCGAGGCGGAGGCGCGTCGGGCGGTGCGCGAGGGCGACGAGCGCGAGGGCGACGAGGCCCTCGAGGGCGAGGTTGACGGGGGTGCCCGCGGGCATGCGGTACATGGGCTGCCACTCGGTGATCAGCGCCATGAGGGCGGGGTCGACCATGTGGCCGAAGCCCGCGCGCAGCCGGTCGACGGGGTGGACGGCGAGGAAGAGGCTGAGGGTTCCGAGGGCGACCGGGCCGAGGGCGGAGCGCAGGTCGAGCGGGGTGCGGTCGCGGCGTGAGGTGATGAAGAGCCCGACGGCGCGGGCGCAGAGGGCGAGCAGGCCGAGCGGGGCGCTGGAGTGGAGGTTCTGCCAGAGCACCAGGAGGGCGGGGACGATCCATGCGCCGCCGGGGCGGTCGAGGAGGAGGAGCGTCGCGGAGAAGAGCGCGAAGGTGAAGGTCTGCGGGCGCGGCGTGACGCGGAAGACGCCGACGCCCATCACCAGCGGGGTGATGGCGAGCGCGACGGACGGATGCACGCGACGCAGCACGCGGACGAGGGTGATCGCGACGCCGAGGGCGCCGAGGAAGGACGTGAAGAGGATGAGACCGCGGAGGCCGTCGAGGCGGTGCGAGGCGTAGAGGAGGAGGTCGGCGAGCCAGTCGACGAAGTCCCAGCGGCGGCCCGCGGCGGTGTGGGAGAAGGAGTCGACGGAGGGGACGGAGCGGTGCGAGGCGATGTAGCGGCCCGTGTGGAGGTGCCAGAAGGCGTCGGGGTCGAAGACGGGGGTGATGCGGTAGAGGAAGGTTCCGAGGCCGCCGAGGAGCAGCGCCGCCCACGCGAGGGCGCGATCGGGCGCAGGACCGTTGGCGCGGAGGACCATCGCGGCGACGAGACGGGAGGAGTGCCCGCGGCGTCAAGGCGCGTGTACGATCGGAGGCACTCATGGCGACGGTGAGCCGACGGGTGCTGCTGCCGCTGATCGCCCTGTCGAGCCCGCTCTCGCTGGCGGTGGAGACGGCCATCCGGACGGCGCTGTTCACCGGCGAGATGCGCGAGCTGCGGCTCATGGTGCGGGACACGCTCACGCCCGTGGCGTGGGGGTTTGTTCCGCTGACGGTGGCGGCGTCGGCGCTGGGGGTGCTCGCGCATCGGGCGGCGCTGCGGCGAGCGATGGCGAGCGCGGCGAAGCGGCCGGGCGACCCGGACGCGGTGGAGAACGCGAGGATCACGGCGCTCTACGTGGCGAGCTCGGTGCCGCAGCTGCCGGCGCTGGTGGCGACCTTCCTGTTCACCGCGGGCGCGAGGGTCGAGCCGGTGATGGTGACACTGCTGGTGGCCGCCGCGGGGGTGATGCTCCAGGGGTGGACGGCGCCGCGCGAGGGGTGAAGGGGGAAGGGGGGTCGAGGGCCGGACGGGGTTTGGCGTTCGCCTACACCGTCTGGCGAACGAAGGCCCACGG
>CBIHPK010000283.1:0-6053 GCA_966211675.1 uncultured Myxococcaceae bacterium | reverse complement strand
CGATTGGACCGGGGCGAACGGGCGGGGAGCTCCCCATCAGGGGACGGCCCGGCCGGGTCCGAGGCGCCGACCCGGAGGTCGACGCCGAGCTTGCGTTCGAGGTCGTTGCGGAAGGCGAGCACCATCACCCCGACGACCATGAGCAGGCCCAGCACCGAGGCCACCTGGCGCACCCGGAGCGGGACCGGGCGGCGCATCACGGCCTCCATGCCGAAGAAGAGCAGGTGCCCACCGTCGAGGGTGGGCACCGGAAGGAGGTTGAGCAGCCCGAGGTTGAGGCTGATGAGCGCCATCAGCCGGAAGAAGCCCCAGACGCCGTCGACGGCGACGCTGCGCGAGGCGTCGTAGATGGCGATGGGGCCGCCCACGCTGGTCACGGGCACCCGACCCTGGAGCATCCGGACGATGCCGAGGCTGAGGAAGCGCATCGCCTCGCCGGTCTCGGAGAGCGCACCGGCGACGGCGTAGCGCACCGGGGCGGGGTTGGCGATGGGCGGATCGGCGACGATGGGCCGCCAGCGTTCGAGGCCCGTGCGCAGGTGCACCGAGCGCTCGCCGAACTCGTCGGTGAGCATCACCGGACGGAGCGAGAAGCCGCCGACGGCCTCGTGCCGGTCGAGGGCGAAGCGCAGCGTGCGAAGGCGGGCGGGGCCCTCGGTGAGGGCGGCGATGAAGCGCTCCCAGGAGGGAGGCGCGGCGCCGTCGAGGGAGATGATGCGCGCCCCGCGGCGCAGGCCCATGAGCGCCTCGGGGCTGTCGGGTGCGACGTCCGAGAGGTAGAGGTCCGAGGGCTCGATGCCGGTGCGGGTGGTCATCTCGCCGGTGCCGGCCTCCGGGGCGATCTGCGCGAGGCCGGGGTCGAAGACCTCCAGGTCGATGAGGCCCCCGAGCGCCCCTTCGATGGCCCTCGGTCGGAGGAAGGCGAGCGGTACCGTCGAGCCCCGCGAGCGGGTGAGGGAGGCCTCGAGGTCGGCCCAGCGGCGCACCGGCGCGCCGCGGTACATGGTCACCACGTCGAAGGTGCGCAGGCCCGCGGTGTCCGCCGGCGAGGGCGATCGCACGCCGACGACGGGCAGCGGGAAGCCCGGCGCGATGCCCAGGAAGCCGGTGGTCACTCGCTCGTTGAAGGGCATCTCGGTGGTGACGGCCTCCGGCGTCACGCGCACGGCGACGGGCTGTCCGGCGCGCTCGATGTCGAAGCGGATCGCGCGGCGAGGCGAGCGGGCGATGGCCTCGCGCACCTCCTCGAAGGAGCTCACCGCGGCGCCGTCGATGGCCGTCACCCGGTCGCCCGGCAGCAGGACGCCGGCGGCGGCGTAGCCGGGGGCGACGGTTCCGATGACCGGGGCCGTGAGGTCGCTGCGCCCGAGCAGGGCGACGAAGTAGAGCAGCACCGGGAAGAGCAGGGACATGAGCGGCCCGGCGAGCACGACCACGAAGCGCCGGGAGAGGGACTGGGCGTGGAAGGCGCGGGGGAGGTCCTCGTGGGGGATCTCGTCGCTCGGGTCTTCGCCGAGCATCTTCACGAAGCCGCCGAAGGGGACGAGGCCGATGCAGTAGTCGGTCTCGCCGTAGCGGATGCCGAAGATGCGCGGCCCGAAGCCGAGCGAGAACTTCAGCACCTTGATGCCGTACGCCTTCGCCCACGCGAAGTGACCGAGCTCATGCACGAACACGAGGGCGCCGATCAGCGCCAGGAACCTCACCACGTTGCTCAACACAAGCGTCGGCCGGGACGCTAGCACGCGCGCGCGGGAGCTGTGAGATGGTAAGGCGACGATGGCGAGCAACACAGCGAGGCCCACGCACGTCGACGCCTCCGGCGCGGTGCACATGGTGGGGGTGGGCGAGAAGGTCGAGACGGCGCGGCGGGCGGTGGCGAGGGCGCGGGTGCGGATGAGCCCGGAGACGGCGGCCGCGGCGCGCTCCGGCGACGGGCCGAAGGGCGACGTGGGCGCCACCGTGCGGCTCGCCGGGATCATGGGGGCGAAGCGCACGCCGGAGGTGATCCCGCTCTGCCACCACGTCGCGCTGACCGGCGTCACCGTGGCGCTCACCTGGGTCGAGGAGGGGGCGGAGATCGTCGTGACGGCGGAGGCCTTCGACCGCACCGGGGTGGAGATGGAGGCGATGACCGGCGCGTCCATCGCCGCGCTGGCGCTCTACGACATGGTGAAGGGCCTGGAGCGGGGCGTCGCGATCACCGAGGTGGCGCTGCTGGAGAAATCCGGCGGCCGCACCGGCACCTGGCGCCGGGAGGAGTGAGGCCGTGTTCGAGCTGTCGAGCGAGGCGCTCTCCGTCGAGCGCGTGATCGCGGCGGTGTCGCACCCGACGGCGGGCGGCATCGACGTGTTCGTGGGGGTGGTGCGCGACCACAACGAGGGCCGCGCGGTGACGCGCCTCGACTACGAAGCCTACGCGACGATGGCGGTCGCGGAGATGCAGCGCATCGCCGACGAGATCACCGCGGCGATGCCGGGCGTGCGGCTGGCGGCGGCGCACCGCGTGGGCACGCTGGGGGTCGGGGACGCGGCGGTGATCTGCGCGGCGAGCGCGGTGCATCGGGGCGAGGCGTTCCGGGCGTGCAAGGCGCTCATCGACGCGATCAAGGCGCGCGCTCCCATCTGGAAGCGGGAGTACGGGCCCGACGGTCCGTACTGGGTGGGCTGGGTCGACGCGCGGTGCCACGACCACGAGGAGGGGGAGGGGCACGGGCACGGAGGCGGCGCTCACGGATGATCGGCGAGCTGCTGATCGTCGCGTTGCTGATGCTCCTCAACGGGGTCTTCGCGGCCGCGGAGATCGCCGTGCTGTCGGTGCGCCGGACGCGGCTCTCGGAGCTCGTCGCGGAGGGACGCCGCGGGGCCGGGGCGGTGCGCTGGCTGCGCGAGGAGCCCGAGCGCTTCCTGGCGACGGTGCAGATCGGGCTCACGGTGATCGGGACCACCGCGGCGGCCTTCGGCGGCGAGGCGCTGGCGCACCACGTCGGCGACCGGCTCCGGGAGGTGCCGGTGCTGGGCCGCTACGCCGCCACGCTGGGGCTGGTGGTGGTCATCGCGGGGATCTCCTTCCTGGAGATCGTCGTGGGCGAGCTGGTGCCCAAGTCGCTCGCGCTGCGCATGGCCGAGCGGTACTCGCTCCTGATCGGGCCTGCGCTGAGGGCGATGGCCTCGGTGGTGAAGCCGCTGGTGTGGGTGCTCACCGGGGCCTCCAACGTGGTGCTGCGGCTCTTCGGGGACAGCACGAGCTTTACCGAGGCGAGGCTCTCGCCGGAGGAGATCCAGGAGCTGGTCGAGGAGGCCGCGCGGGTCGGATCGCTGGACAAGAGCGCGAGCGAGATCGCCTCCCGAGCGATCGACTTCCAGGAGCTTCGCGCGGTGGACGTGATGGTCCCGCGCTCGCTCGTGGTGACGGTCTCGAAGGACGCCTCCCGCGAGGACATCGAGCGCGTCACCCGCGAGGCGCGCTTCTCGCGGCTGCCGGTGTACGACGGCTCGGAGGAGAACATCGTCGGCTACGTGACGCTGCGCGACCTGCTCGGCCCGGCGCTGCGGGGGGACAGCGTCTCGCTGGAGGCTCACCTCCGGCCGATCAAGTTCTCGCCGGGCAACGTCCACGCGGTCGCGCTGCTCAAGGAACTCCAGTCCGACCGCACGCCGCTCGCGATGCTGGTCGACGAGGTGGGCACCATCGTCGGGCTCGTCACCGTGGAGGACCTCGTCGAGGCGCTCGTCGGGGACATCCTCAGCGAGAACGATCCGGCGCCGATCCAGGTGCGGCGCGAGGACGACGGGAGCTACCTCGTGGTGGGCAGCCTGCCGGTGCACGAGGTCAACCGCGCGATCGACTTCGACCTGCCCGAGAGCGAGCGCTACTCGACCCTGGCCGGGCTCTGCATCGTGCTCGCGGGGCACATCCCGAAGACCGGCGACGTGATCTCCGTGCCCGGCGGCGTGACCCTCGAGGTGGTCGAGGCGAGCGCCCGGCGGGTCAAGCAGGTGCGGGTGCGTCGACCGTCGGGCTAGCGAGCGGTCACGGCGTGCGAGCGGCCTCCGCGGGCGTGAGGGTCGTGAGCGCGAGCGCGTGCACCCGCGTCTTCATCTCCTCGGCGAGCAGGGCGTACACCCGTCGGTGTCGGGCGACCGGCCCGATGCCCTCGAAGGCGGCGCTGACCACGGTCACCCGGTAGTGCCCGCCGCCATGCTCCCGGGCGCCGGCGTGGCCCGCGTGCAGGTGCCCCTCGTCCTCGATCTCCAGCCGCTCGGGGCTCAGCCCCTCGGTCAGCTTCGCCCGCAACAACCCGGTCGTGTCCGTCATGGCAGCGCCGAGCATAGGCCCACCGCCGGTGCGGGGCATTGGGATATCCTCGCGATCATGGGACGTCCTCTGCTCCTCTCGCTCGGGGTTTCATTTCTGGTCGCCTGCAGCGACGACCCGCCCTCGATCCTCGACCCGGACGCCGGCGTCGCGGACGCGGGCAAGGTGTCCGACGACCTCGGGGGCGCGGACGTCGTCGACGCCCCGGACGTTCCGAGGGACGTCGCCGCCGACACCGCGAGCGACGTCGTCGCGGACGCGGGCCGGGCGTGCCGCACCGCCGACGACTGCACCGGGCCGGACCTCTGCGACAACGCGCAGGCCTGCCGCTTCGGGCGCTGCGTGGTGGTGGGCGGTCCGGCGAGCTGTGACGACGCGGTGGCCTGCACCGACGACGCGTGCGACCGGACGATGGGCCGATGCACGCACGTCGCCAACGACATGCGCTGTCCGGGGGACAACTTCTGCGCGCTGGGCAGCGGCTGCGTGCGGGAGCTGCCGTGCGAGATCGGCGACGCGACCTGCGCCCGGCTCAACGGCGACCCCTGCACCGGCACCTGGAGCTGTGACCCGGCGCGTCTTCGCTGCGTGCGGAGCGCGGCGTACAGCTGCGACGACCGGGACACCTGCACGATGGACGTGTGCATGGTGACGGGCACCGCTCCGACCTGCGCGCACCGCGGCCCGGACTACCAGACCGACCCGATGAACTGCGGCACCTGCGGCACGCGCTGCACCGCCGGGATGAACCAGACGGCGGCCTGCACGATGGGCAGCTGCGCGATCACCTGCAACGCCGGCTTCGTCGACCTCGACCGCATGGCGGCCAACGGCTGCGAGTGCAACGCGATGGAGGCCGACGCGCCGGACCTGATGTTCCGCGACTCCAACTGCGACGGCATCGACGGCGACGCGAGCCGCGCGATCTTCGTGTCGCCCCGCGGCGACGACGCCAACCCCGGCACCATGGCGATGCCCAAGCGCACGCTGCCCGCGGCCATCACGGCGGCCAGCGCGGGCGCCCCCGCCCGCCCGGTGTACGCCGCGGCGGGGCTCTACCTCGGCTCGGTGCAGCTCGGCTCGGGGGTGAGCGTCTACGGCGGCTACGACGACGCCGCGGGGTGGTCGAGGGCGCGCAGCAACGCGACGGTCATCCAGGGCGACGCGACGGCGGTGCTCGCTCAGAACCTCACGGTCGCCACGGAGCTGCAGCTCGTGACGGTGCAGTCCTCGGCGGCGACGGCGCCGGGCGAGAGCAGCTACGGCGTGCGGGCGCTGAACTCCCTGCTGACGCTGCGCGGATGCACCATCGTCTCGGGCAGCGGCGCCAACGGGGCCCTCGGCTCGGACGGAGCCAACGGGGCCAACGGACGCAACGGCACCAGCGGGGCGACGCCCGGAGGAGGCGCGGCGGGGTCGTCGAGCTGCGGCGCCAACGGCGGCCAGGGCGGGGCCTCCGCGAGCGGCGCCAACAACGGCGCTCCGGGCTCCGTGGGCTCGGTCGCTCCGGGCGGCGCGGCGGCGGGCAACGGCGGCGCGGCGGCGGTGCGCAGCGGGACCTGCGTGGGCTGCGTCGGGATCTGCGCCGGGAGCGCGGCCCCGAGCCCGCCCAGCGCGGGGGCGGCGAGCGCGGGCTCGGAGGGACGCGGCGGCACCAACGGCCGCACCGCCCCGACGGTGGGCGCGGTGCGCAGCGACACTGGGATCTACACGGCCCCGGTCGGGCTCGCGGGCA
>CBIHPK010000282.1:0-6094 GCA_966211675.1 uncultured Myxococcaceae bacterium | reverse complement strand
GGGACGCTCTGTTCCAGGCTCCCACTTCAGCGGTTGCAGGCCCGCTCGCGGGCCGGCCGCAACCGCGGAGTGGGCGGCCTCTCCGCGACGATGTGACCAATGCTCAGAGTTGGGAGTGCGGGGAGGGAGAGGGAGGGCGTTTCGATGAAGTCACCACGGACTCGTTCTACGACCGGTACATGAGGGGCGACTCGACCGCGCTCACGGCCCTGCAGCTCCGCGGCATGGCGGTCTTCGAGGGCTCCGGGTGCGGCGGGTGCCACTCGGGTCCGATGTTCTCCGGCTTCCAGCTGCACCCGCTCGGGGTGCCGGACCTGCCCGGCGCGGCGCACGACGCGGGCGACGGCCGCAACCGCTTCCGCACGGCCTCGCTCCGCTCCGTCACCCGGCCTGCCCGTCGGGGGCGCGATCCGGTAGCGGAGCTCAGGCGACCGTCCGCGCGCCGCTCGCTCCCGCTGCGATGGTTCGGTCGTTGCAGCCGTCGGCCACCCGATGGGAGGCCACGGGATGCACCTCACTCTGATTGGAGCCGACTTCGAAGAGAACCTCGGGCTCGGGATGATCGCCGCCGCAGCCGAGGGCGCGGGCCACACGGTGAGCGTGATCGCGTTCAACCAGCCCTCCGAGGCCGCGTCCGTGGTCGCGCAGGTGCTCGCCACGGGGGCCGACGTGGTCGGGCTCGGGGTGCAATTCCAGCACCGGGCGCACGAGTTTTTTGCGCTCGCGGCGCGCCTCCGAGCGGTCGGCTTCGAGGGCCACCTCACCGCGGGCGGCCAGTACCCGACGCTCGCCTGGCGCGAGTCGCTCGACGCCCGCTACGGACTCGACAGCGTCGTGCTCCATGACGGCGAGGCCACCGTGGTCGAGCTCCTCGCGGCGCTGCGCGAGGGCCGTCCTCTCGCCGACGTCGCGGGCATCGCCTACCGAGGCGCCGGGGGCCTTCCCACGAAGACCGCGGGGCGACGCCTCGACGACGACCTCGACGCGCTCCCCTTCGCTCGTCGCTACCGCGCCCACACCCGGCACCTCGGCGTGCCCTTCGTGCCCATCATGGCGAGCCGGGGGTGCTGGGGGGCCTGCTCGTACTGCTCGATCACGACCTTCTACCGCGACGCGCGCGACCACGGCGGCGGCCGCACGGTGCGCCTCCGCAGCCCCGACAACGTGGCGCGCGAGATGGCCGTGCTCTGGCACGCCGCCGGGGGCGACAGCATCTTCTGCTTCCACGACGACAACTTCCTGCTGCCCCGCCCGGAGGCCACGCTCGATCGGGTGCGGGCGATCCGCGCCGGGCTCGACGGCTACGGCGTCGGGCGCGCGGCGATGATCGGCAAGTGCCGCCCGGAGACGGTGACCCCCGCGCTGGCAAGACAGCTCCGAGCGCTCGGAGTGCTGCGCCTCTACGTGGGCGTCGAGAACGCCTCCGAGCACGGCGCCGGCGACCTCAACCGCGGCCGTCAGTGGCAGGCCGTGCACACGGCCCTCGATGCGTGCCGAGAGGCCGGCATCTTCGTCTGTTACAACCTCCTGATCTTCGAGCCCGACGCCACGCTCGACGACGTCCGCGCCAACGTTCGCTTCATGCGCGAGCACGCCGAGCACCCGGTGAACTTCTGCCGCGCCGAGCCCTACCACGGCACCCCCCTGCACCTCGACCTCGAGACCCGGGGACGCCTCTCCGGCAGCCACCTGGGGTGGGACTATCGCCTCGAAGATCCGCGCGTCGAGGCGCTCTTCCGCATCACCTCGGCGGCCTTTCGCCAGCGCAACTTCGACCCCGACGGCGTGGCCAACCGCTACATGGGCCTCGGCTACTCGATGAAGCTCCTGGAGTTCTTCCACCCCGACGCGACCGGCGCCCTCGGGGCGCTCGATCGCCGGGTCCGCTCCGTCACCCGAGGCATCGCCACGGAGACCGCCGGGCTCCTCGACGAGGCCCTCTCGCTGGCCGAGCGCCTCGATCCCTCCGACCACGACGCGCTGGAGCGAGAGACCGCCCTGCTCGGGCTGCGCGTGGCCGCCGCCGACCGGGCGTGGCACGTCGCCCTCGACGAGCTCTACGCCGACATGGCCGAGCACGCTCGCCGCGCCCGGCGTCCTCGACCGGTGCTTCGCATGCCCCGAGGGCTCACGCAGGTCGCGCACCAGATGGCCCTCGGGGCCTCGCTCGCGCTCTGGGCGGCGGGGGTGTCAGGATGCGGGGCGACCAGCACCGTCGACCCGGTTCCGGCCGACACGGGGCGCGACGCGAGCGACGCCGTGAGCGACCAGATGGTGGTCGACCCGCTGCCCCTCGACGCGGGCATGGACGTGATGGTGGTCGACCCGCTGCCGCTCGACGCGGGCTTCGACCTGGGGGCGCCCGATCGGGTGGTGGTCGATCCGCCGCCTCCTGACGCCGGGGTCGACGTGCCCATGGTGGTCGACCCGCCGCCGCCCGACGCGGGTCGTCGCGACGCGATCAACCTCCCCGGGCGAGGCCGCTCGCTGCCGCTCATCGATCAGTGGCGCGACACGGCGCCGAGGCGCTCTCGCCGCGATGAGGCCGTCGCGCTCTACGCCCCGCCGGAGGCCTCGCTGGCGGTCGAGCGGGTGGAGGGCGCGGTGCGGGTGCAGGTGCGCCTGGGGGACGCGCTCGCGAGCACCCGCTGGGAGGGAGACGGGCGCATCTCGGGCGAGGGCCGCGAGGTGCGCTGGGAGCCCGTCGGCGCCGACGACCAGCTGCGGGTAGCGGTGCGCACGCGAGGCGGCGTGGCGGTGCTGGCGCTGCGGGCGTGCGACGTCGACCGAAAGGGTCGGTCGATTGCGGAGATTCGTGACGACGCATAGCGTCGACGGTTGGAGGCACACGTGGAAGAGAAGACCCTGCGCACACCCCGGGTGGCGGCCCTCGTCGGGCCGTCGATGACTGGCAAGACCTCGCTCATGGAGGCGCTGCTGCTCGCGGGCGGCGCGATCCCGAAGAAGGGAAGCGCGAAGGAGCACGGCACCGTCGGGGACCTCGCCACGGACGCGAAGACGCGCGGCGTGGGCTCGGAGCTCGCGGTCGCGAGCGTCGAGGTCGAGGGCGAGGGGTGGACCTTCCTCGACTGCCCCGGCGCGAGCGAGTTCGCTCAGGAGGCGATGCACGGGCTGCTCGTCGCCGACGTGGTGGTGGTGGTGGTCGAGCCCGACCCGGCGCGCGCCGTCCTGGTGAGCCCGCTGCTGGCGCTGCTCGACGAGCGGAACATTCCGCACCTCGTGTTCGTGAACAAGGTCGACGTGCCCGGCGCCGCGGTGGCCCTTCGCGACACGCTCTCGGCGCTGCAAGGGCTGAGCGCCCGGCCGCTGGTGCTGCGCGAGCTGCCGCTGCGCGAAGGGCAGAACGTGACCGGCTACGTCGACCTGGTGAGCGAGCGCGCCTACGGCTTCAAGGGCCACGGCGAGGCCGCGCTGGCGCAGCTCCCGGAGGCGGTGCTGCCGGAGGAGCACGAGGCGCGGCGGGTGATGCTGGAGCACCTCGCCGACCTCGACGACCACCTCCTCACGGAGCTGCTCGAGGACGTGATTCCCCCCGCCGAGGAGGTGCAGGCCAACCTCCGCGAGGACCTGAAGCGCGACCTCATCGTCGACGTGTTCTTCGGCTCCGCCGAGCAGGACCAAGGGGTCCGGAGGCTGCTCAAGGCCCTGCGCGACGAGGCCCCGGAGGTGCACGAGACCGCGGCGCGACTCGGGGTCCCGGCGGGCAATGGGGCGCTGGTGCAGAGCTTCAAGACGGTGCACGCCGCGCACGTGGGCAAGCTCAGCTACGTGCGCGTCTGGCGCGGTGAGGTGAGCGACGGGATGACCCTCGACGGCGACCGGGTCTCCGGCGCGTACCGGCTCCTCGGAGCGAAGCAGCAGAAGGTCTCGAAGGCTGGAGCGGGCGAGGTGGTCGCGCTCGGTCACCTGGACGGGCTGCGCACCGGCCAGGCGACGACGGCCTCCGCGGCGGTCGAGCTGCGCTGGATCGAACCGCTGCAGCCGGTGGTGGCGCTCTCGCTGAAGGCGACGCGCTCGGGCGACGACGTGAAGCTCTCCGGGGCGCTCGCTCGCATCGCGGAGGAGGACCCGGGGCTGCGCGCCGAGCAGGCCGCGGAGGCGCACGAGCTGGTGCTGTGGGCCCAGGGCGATCGGCACCTGAGGCTCGCGATCGAGCGGCTGAAGGGGCGCTTCGGCCTCGAGGTGCGCACCGATGCGCCGCAGGTCGCGTACCGGGAGACGGTGCGCCGGGGCGCCTCGCAGCACGGGCGCTTCAAGCACCAGAGCGGCGGGCACGGGGCCTTCGGCGACGTGTTCATCGACGTGGTGCCGCAGCCGCGAGGGGCGGGCTTCGCCTTCGAGGAGACGGTCGCGGGCGGAGCGGTGCCGAAGCAGTACTTCTCCTCGGTGGAGAAGGGCGCTCGGGAGTACTTCAAGCAGGGTCCGCTGGGCTTCCCGGTGGTCGACGTGAAGGTGGTGCTGACGCACGGCAGCTATCACACGGTCGACAGCTCGGACATGGCCTTTCAGCAGGCCACGCGGGTGGCGCTCACGGAGGCGATGCCCAAGTGCGACCCGGTGCTGCTCGAGCCCGTGCTGGCGCTGCAGCTCACGGCGCCGGGGGAGTTCACGCCGCGAGTGCAGCGCATCGTGACGGGCCGACGCGGCGGTCAGCTGCTGGGCTATGACCAGCACCCGAGCGCCAAGGGCTGGGACGTGGTGCAGGCGTACGTTCCGCAGGCGGAGCTGCGCGCGCTGGTGACGGAGCTGCGCACCGTGACCCAGGGCGTCGGGTCGTTCACCTGGAGCGTCGATCACCTGCGCGAGGTCGACCCCAAGGAGGTCGATCACGTGGTGGCCGTGCGCCGCAAGACGCTCGCCGACGCTCGGGCTTGATCGCGGGCCGTGAAGGTCCGTTACGTCGTAGCGCTCCTGACCTACCCCTTCGTGCTCCTCGCGGGCGGGACGGCGGGCTTCATGCTCGTCGAGGGCTGGTCCTTCAAGGACGCGCTCTACATGACGGTCATCACGGTGACGACCGTGGGCTTCGGCGAGACCCACGCCCTCTCCTCCGCGGGCCGCTGGTTCACGATGGTCCTCGCGCTGGGGGGCGTCTTCACCCTCTTCTTCGCCACGTCGACGGCCATCGCCCTGGCCCTCTCCGGCGACCTCTCCCGCATGGCGTCGAGGCTACACATGAACCGAAAGCTCGCGCAGCTCACCGACCACGTCATCGTCTGCGGCTCCGGGCGCATGGGGCGACTGGTCGCTCAGGCCCTGATCAAGGAGGGCGTCACCGTGGTGCTCGTCGACCGCGACGAGCAGGCCCTCGGCGCGCTCAAGTCCGAGTCGGTCATCGTGATCGCGGGCGACGCGAGCTCCGACGAGCTGCTCGCCGAGGTGGGGATCACCCGCGCCCGCGCGCTCGTCGCGGCCCTCGGGGGCGACGCGGACAACGTCTTCCTGACCCTCAGCGCCAGGGCCCTGAACCCCACCCTCTTCATCGTCTCCCGCGCGGTCGAGGAGGGCACCGAGGCGAAGCTCGTGCGGGCCGGAGCCAACCGCGTGGTGGCCCCCTTCGCCGTCGGCGGCTACGTGGCGGCCAACGCGATCCTGCACCCCGCGGTGCTCGACTCCCTGGACCTCGCCCAGCGCACCGGGCACCTGGAGGTCCAGGTCGAGGAGATGCTGCTCCGAAAGGGGTGCGTGGTCTGCGGGCGCCCGTTGAGCGAGTCGCGCCTCCGAGATCGCTTCGGGGTATTGATCGTCGCGCTGCGCCGCGCCAACCGCGACGTGGTCTTCAACCCCTCCGACGACACCGCCCCCTCGGAGAACGACACCCTCGTCGTCATGGGGCGACGGCCCGAGCTCGATCGCCTCGAACGATCGATCCGTGGCTCCTGATTCACGCGGCCGAGGTTGTCGTCCGGTCGCTGCGCCCCGCGTCCGTGGGTTGGAAAACCTTTCCTTTCTACACATCACGCGGACGCGCAGCACGTCATCGAAACGCTTGTTTCGCAGTGGTCGGGGCGCGGTGAGAGGCCGTCGGTACGTCGCCCACTCCGCGGTCGCGGACGGCCCGCGAGCGGGCCTG
>CBIHPK010000281.1:0-6105 GCA_966211675.1 uncultured Myxococcaceae bacterium | reverse complement strand
GGCGCACCATCCAGGCGCAGGGCATCGCGCCGGACGGGCAGGTCGAGCAGGTCGACCTCCCGGACGAGCCCGAGGAGGGCTCCGCCGCCGCGCCGGAGCGAGAGCGCGACCTGGAGCAGCACCTCCCGCACCGCGAGAGCGGGGACGCCGCGCCGCCGCCGGTGCCGGGCAGCGACATGCGCGACCTCCAGCTGCGCGTCGGGTACCAGCTCCTGCGAGGGATGATCCGCGAGCCCGCGGCGCCGGCCGCGGCGCGAGCGCCTACGCGTCGATGACCCGGGCGAGCACCGAGAGCAGCCGGTCGAGGTCGATGGGCTTGTCGACGTAGCCCACGCGGCTCGCCTGCAGCGCCTGCCGGACGTCCTTCTGCTGCGGGGTGTAGCCCGACATCACCACCGCGGGCAGCTCCGGCCGGCGGGCGCGCACCCGCTCCAGCAGCTCCAGGCCCGTCATGCCGGGCATCTCCATGTCCATCAGCAGCACGTCCGGGCGCTCCTGGTCGATGCTCGCGAGGCACTGCGCTCCGCTGGTCGCCTCGGACACGACGAGCCCCTCGCCGCCCAGCAGGAAGGCCAGCGCCTGCACCGCGCTCGGCTCGTCGTCGACCAGCATCACGCGCAGCCCTCGTAGGCCCTCCTCGTCGACCAGCGGCGGCGGCGCGGAGGGGACGATGGGATCGGACGCCTCGGAGACCGGGAGCGTGAAGAAGAACGTGGTCCCGACCCCGGGCGCGCTCTCCACCCAGAGGGATCCGCGGTGCGCGTGCACGATGCCCTGCGCGATGTGGAGGCCGAGACCGGTGCCGTGCCGCGCCTGCGCCCGGCCCTTCCAGTACCGGTCGAAGAGCCTCGGCAGCTCGGAGGCCGCGATGCCGCAGCCCGTGTCCGAGACCGCGAAGACCACGTCCGACCCGCGGCCCGTCACCGCGACCCGCACCTCTCCCCCGGCGGGCGTGAAGCGCAGCGCGTTCTCGAGGAGGTTGGTGAGCACCTGCCGCACCCGCTCCCGGTCGCAGTGGACCCTCGGCAGCCCCGGCGCCACGTCGCCCTCCAGCCGGATGCCGCGCGCCGCGGCGACCTCCCGCTCCGCCTCGATCCACTCGCCCACCAGGCGCCCCGGGCTCTCCGCCATCGCCTCGATGGTGAACTCGCCCGCCTCGATGGTCGCCGCCTGCAGCAGGTCCTTGATGAGCCCGCTCATGCGCGCGGCGGAGTCCTCGATGACCCGGGCCTGGGCGCGCGGATCGCCGCCCGACGCGCGCGCGATGAGCGAGGCGTTCATGGCGATGATCGACAGCGGGTTGCGCAGGTCGTGCGAGACGATCGCGAGCAGGTGGTCGCGCGCCTCGATGGCCGTCTCCGCGGCGTCGTGCAGCCGGGCGATCTCCACCGCGACCCCGACCCGCCGGGCCAGCATCTCCGCGCAGCGCCGGTCGTCCGCGTCGAACTCCGCGCCGGAGCGCTTGCCCGCGATGCGCAGCGCCCCGAGCGTCTGGTCCCCGTGGCTCACCAGCAGGCTGAGCCGCCCCGCGGTCCCGGGGTCGACGCCCACCTCGACCTTCGACTCGAAGCCCGCGCCGTCCGCCGTCACGCTCCCGAAGGCGGCGTACTTCGCGTCGACGACGGTGAGCGCCTGCTCCACGATCACCCGCAGCACCGCGTCCAGGTTGCCGGTGCCGCGCAGCCCGGCGAGCGCCCTCGTCACGGCGATCATCGCCTGGTCGATGCGCTCGAGCTGCCGCCGCAGGCCCAGCTCCGCGGCCCACGCCCGGTCGCGCTCGAGCTCCGCCCGCTTGCGCGTGCTGATGTCCGAGAGCGCGGTGCGCAGCCCGACCAGGGCGCCGGTGGCGTCGTACGCGGGGGTGCTGATCGCCTGCACGTGCACGGCGCGCGCGTCGGCGGTGGTGAAGGACAGCTCGCTGCTCACCGCCGCGCCGGTCTTGCGGCACTGCGCGACGTGCCGCCAGAAGAGCGCGGGGTCGTCCATGCGCACCACGGACAGCATCGGCGCGCCGAGGAGCGAGAGGCGGTCGCGGCCGAGCATGCTGGCGCCGGTGAGGTTGACCTCCCGGATGCAGCCCCGCTCGTCGAGGGTGCAGTAGGCCACGGGCGCGAAGTCGTAGAGGTCGGCGTAGCGGTTGCGAGACTCCTCGAGGGCGCTCTGCGCGTCGCGCAGCGCGCGGTTCTGCTCCTCGAGCTCGATCTGGTGGAGCTGCAGCTCTCGCGTGACGGCCTCGAGCTCCGCCCGGCGGCCGAGGGGTCCCTGCGAGACGGGCGGCTGCGGCTGCGGCTGCGGCTGCGACTGCGACCGCACGGGGATCTCCTTGGGATTCATCGCGTCTCCTCGATGAGCACGAGCGTGAGCGCGGGGCGGTCGCCGGAGGCCGGCAGCGCCCGCGCGGAGAACTTCATCGGCTGCTCGTCGGGGCGGCCGAAGGGGTGCGGGATGAGCATCTCCGCGAAGTTCTTCCCGCTGGCCACGGCCTCCTCGAAGGCGGTCCAGAGGGCGGGCTCCATGGCCCTCGCCGGCCACACGTCGTCGAGGGCGCGGCCGAGCACCTCGGCGCCCACGTGGAAGGTGTCGAAGAAGGCCTTGTTCACCCACACCAGCCGCATGTGCTCGTCGAGCAGCATCAGGACCTGCGGCAGCGTGGACAGCACCTTGCCGACCATCTCGTGGATCTCCACCGGCTCGGCGCCCTTGCGCGGCGGCGGCGCCCGGGTGAACTCGATCACCGCGCCGCGGATCGAGTGGTCGACGGTGCGGTAAGGGATCGTCCGCATCGTGTACCAGTGGCCGTCGGAGGCGCGCACCCGCCGGGCGCCCTCGTGCAGCGAGCGGATCGCCTCGGAGACCGCGGGCTCGACCTGCGGCGCGCGGTCGGCCTCCACGCCGGGCGCCTCGATCGGGGGCGGGTTGAGCGCCGCCTCGAGCCGGGCCACCGGGCGCCCCACGTCCTCGGGGATCAGGTGCAGCAGATCCGCCGCCGCCGCCGAGAAGCGGCGGATGCGCATGTCCATGCCCACGAGCACCAGCGGCGCGCTGACGTCCGAGAGCACGTTCTGCAGGTCGTCGTTGCTCTCGTTGAGCTGCGCGACGCGGTTCTGCATCTCCTCGTTGATGGTGCTCAGCTCCTCGTTGGTGGACTGCAGCTCCTCCTTCGAGGTCTCCAGCTCCTCGTTGGTGGACTGCAGCTCCTCGTTGGTGGACTGCAGCTCCTCGTTGGCGGTCTGGAGTTCTTCGTTGGCCACCTCCAGCTCCCGCACGCTGGTCTGGAGGTACTCCTTGGTGACCATCAGCTCGGTCTCGAGCGCGCGCACCTGCGAGGCCCCGACCTCGTCCGCGCCCATCGCCGGCGGCGCCGCGGCGACGGCGACCTGCACGTCGCGGAACATCACCAGCAGGCACGGCTCGCGCCCGGAGCCCTCGCGCAGCGGCATCACCTCGATCACCACCGCCGCGGACGCCGTCGCGCCCAGCAGGGCGACCGGGGCCGTGGTGACGTCGACGCCCTTGCTCGCGGCCTCCTGGAGCGCCCGCCGCAGCTCGGGCAGCAGCTCCGGGCGCACCAGCTTCAGCACGTTGAGCGCGGCGGCACCCGCGCTGGGCCCGAGGTAGGGCCCCGCCTGGCCGCGAAACTGGATCACGTCGAGGTTGTGGTCGACCAGCATCCCGGGCGGCCCGAACTTCTCCAGGACGATCCGGTCGGCGAGCTGCTGGGTGCTGATGGTGGGGCGGTGCTCGGTCAGGGACGGCGACGGGCGCGAGGCGGCGGCGTGGCTCCCGTTGCGGGCGCTGGAGGTGAAGTCGAAGACCGCGAGCGGCGGCGCGCTCTTGCGGGCGTAGAGCTTCAGCTTGCGGTCGACGAGCGCGAAGAGGTCCGCCGCGTCGCCGACGGACTCGGACGCGCCCAGCTGCAGGAAGGCGTCGGGGTTGAGCGCGTAGTGGAAGACCCGCAACACGCGCTTCTGCAAGGTCGGCTGCATGTAGATCAGCACGTTGCGACAGCTGATGAGGTCGAGCCGCGAGAACGGCGGGTCCTTGCCCAGGTTGTGGTGGGCGAAGATCACCATGTCGCGCAGCCGCTGCGAGACCCGATAGGCGTCCCCCTGCCGGGTGAAGAAGCGCTGCAGCCGGGCCGCGGAGACGTCAAGCTCGACGCCGAGGGGATAGAGCCCGAGCCGGGCGCGAGACAGCGCGCGGTCGTCGATGTCCGTCGCGAAGACCTGCACCGCGACGTCGCCCGGGTGCTCGTCGAGGAACTCGAGCAGGCACATGGCGATGGAGTACGCCTCCTCGCCGGACGAGCAGCCGGGCACCCACACGCGCAGCGGGGCGTCGGAGGAGCGCGACGCCAGCAGGCGGGGAAAGACCGTCGTCCGCAGCGCCTCGAAGGTCTCCCGGTCGCGGAAGAACGCCGTGACCCCGATGAGCAGGTCGCCGTAGAGGCTCCTCAGCTCGTCGGCCTCCGAGTCGAGGAGCGCGAGGTAGTCCTCCCCCCGCTCCAGCTTTCGCAGCGCCATGCGGCGACCCAGCCGGCGCTCGATGGTCGTCAGCTTGTAGCCCGCGAAGTCCACCCCGAAGGACCTCCGCAGCCGGTCGAAGACCTGGTCGAGCACCTGCTGGGTGCACACCCGCTGCGCCTTCGGGTGCGCGACGAAGGGGTGCGCCGAGAGCCGCGCGAGCTCGTCGCCGATCTCCGCCGGGGCGAGGCAGAAGTCCGCCGCGCCGACGTCGATCACGCTCTGCGGCATCGACGGGTGCTGGGCGGTCGACGGCTCCTGCGCGAAGGTGATCCCGCCTTCCTCGCGGATGGCCCGCGCGCCGAGCGCGCCGTCGTCCCCGGAGCCGGAGAGGATGACCCCGACGCTGGCGGCGCCCTGATCGACGGCGAGCGATCGGAGGAAGGTGTCGATGGTGTGGCGCGGGACCTCGGCGGTCTGCGCCTTGAGCTGGAGCGCGCCGTGATGGACCGTGATGTCCTTGCCCGGCGGGTTCACGTACATGGTGCCCCCCGCGAGCAGCATCCCGTGGCTCGCGGTGACCACCCGGATGCGAGCGCTGCGCGCCAGGATCTCCGTGAGCGCGCTGTCGTAGCCCGTGGCCAGGTGCTGGATCACCACGAAGGCCATCCCCTCGCCGACGAGGCGAGCGGTGAGCGCCTCCAGCGGCTCGAGCCCGCCGGCCGAAGCGCCGATGCCCACCACCAGCAGCCTGTCCTGCGCCTCGGGCGCCTTCTCGTCGGGATCGCTCACGGGTCTAACTTCCCCTCCCCGGTGCGAGGCATGGACCACCCCCCGGCCTGTCGGCAAGGGGGGTACGGGCGTTAAGGGTCGAGGTCAGTGCCAGGCGGCGGCGGCGCGCACCTCGGAGCCGGTGCGGTCGTGGTCCGCGAGGAGCACGCGGGCCTGCGGCACGCACGCGACGCACGACTGGAAGGTGCTGCCGTGGGCGCAGCGCACGGTGGTCCACGGGGTGCCGCCGGGGCGCAGGGCGCCGTTGCGGGCGCGGAGCTCGCCGACGGTGTCGAGGTGGCGGCCGCACGCGACGCAGTGCACGTGCGACTGGTCGTTGAGCCCGGGCTCGAGCTCGATGCCCTGCCCGGCGAAGCTCGTGGTGGTCGCCGGGGGGCGCGGGCCGGCGCCGTGGAGCGCCTGCTTCTCTTTGCGGGTCAACCGCTTCTCTCGTTGGAATGCCATGGGGAGGGAGACTTCAACCCCATCACGGCCTCGCGCGCAACGGCCCTCAGTAGAGCCCCAGCAGATAGCGGAAGGCGCCCACGGGCTCGAACTCGATGCCCCCGGAGAGCTGCCATCCCGAGGTCCCGATGAGGTCGACGGTGGCGCCCACCCAGAGCCTCGCCCCGGTCATGTAGCGCAGCGTGTCCCGCTGGTTGGGCTCCGCCTCGCTCTGGTCGCGGTAGTCGCGCAGCGAGAAGGGCGCGCGGTACCCCCAGGTCAGCGTGAGCGACGCGACGGGCGTCGAGCGCGCGTCCGCCACGGCGTGATCGCGCCAGACCCAGCCCGCGCCCAGGCGCGCGGTGAAGGCCCCCTCGCCCGGGTAGTAGAACATCCTCAGCGGGCGAGGCGCGGCCCCGAGGAAGAG
>CBIHPK010000280.1:0-6146 GCA_966211675.1 uncultured Myxococcaceae bacterium | reverse complement strand
GGGACGCTCAGTTCCAGGCTCCCACTTCAGCGGTTGCAGGCCCGCTCGCGGGCCGCCCGCAACCGCGGAGTGGGCGGCCTCTCCGCGACGATGTGACCAATGCTCAGACTTCAGCGGTTGCAGGCCCGCTCGCGGGCCGTCCGCAACCGCGGAGTGGGCGGCACTCCAGCGGACTCGCACGTTGAGGCACATCACGTGGGTCCTGTGATTGCCTGGGGTGACGCGCCAACGCGCGAACCCCACGCGTCCAACACGCGGCTTGCTCGACTGAAATGGTCCATCAGGAATACTCTCCTCTCCTCATCTCCCCACTCGAGGCACTCATGAAGCGCGTTACCGGTATTGGCGGCATCTTCTTCAAGGCCCGAGACCCGAAGGCCCTTCAGGCCTGGTACAAGCGACACCTCGGCATCGACGTTCAGCCCTGGGGAGGCGCTGCCTTCCGCTGGACCGACGCCGACGGCCGGCCCGTCGCCGGAACCACCGCCTGGTCCATCGGGTCCGCGGAGAGCGACTCCTTCGCGCCGGGCACCGCTCCCTTCATGGTGAACTACCGGGTCGCCGACCTCCGCGCCCTGCTCGAAGCTCTCAGGGAAGAGGGCTGCAACGTGCTGGACAAGCTGGACGACTCGGAGTTCGGGAAGTTCGGCTGGGTCATCGACCCGGAGGGCAACAAGGTCGAGCTGTGGGAGCCGCCCGCGGGGCGGTAGGAGCCGAAGCGACCCGCGTCACAGGTGGTGCGAGTCGACCTCGGTGACGTAGAGCTGCGCCGGGTTGTTGGCCGTCGCGTCGACGGTACCGACCCAGATGTCGTAGCGGCCCGCCGGGGGATTGGCGAAGTCGAGGGTGGGCATGCGGGGGTACTCCCAGCCGGCGCGGCCGTGGTCGTCGTTGCAGCGCCAGTGTCCGTTGGGCTCGCGGATCACCAGCGTCGCGTCGGCCCCGTTGGTGGTGAACACGTAGAAGCGCAGCAGCGAGAAGACCGTGCTCGCGTTGAAGAAGAAGTGGAAGTCGGGCCGACGCGTCACGAAGGAGCGGCTGCAGGCGACGCCGGTGCCGCTGTCGCGCATGCGGAGGTCGGCGACGTTGACCGGGTTGCGCCCGCCGCCGGCGGTGAGCGGGAAGGCCCACGGGTCGGGCGTGAACCCGCTGGTGAGCTCGCCGCCGCCGAAGTTGGCGTCGCCGTTGAAATCGAGCTGGGCGTCGGCGTGGCCCCAGGCGCGCAGGTCGACGGGGGTGAAGGCGTAGGTCACGGCCGGCTGCGTGGAGCGGCAGCCCCAGGCGCCGAGGGCCGCGAGGACGAGCGGGCGGATCGAGGAGGTGTGCATGGAGGGGCCACGGCTGTGGGGAGGGCGGGCGAGTTCGTCAAGGCCCCCGCGCGTTCACCCGATCACAACGGAGCCCGCGCCGCCGCGCCGCGCAGCACCGCGGTGACCCCGAGCATGGCCCCCACGGCGGCCTCGAAGCCCCCGCGCCCGGACAGCGCCTCGCTGAAGGCGTAGAGGTCGTCGGGCGTCGCGATGCCCGGCAGGCGGGCAGCGGCGAGCACCTCGGCGAAGACCCTCGCGCCGAGCTCGGGGCCCAGCACCCGGGACAGCTTGGAGCGCGCCAGCGCTTCGAGCGCCGGCCGTGTGTCGTCGGGGTCGTCCGCCATGGGCGTCAGCCTCCGGTCGGCTCGGAGGCCTCGAGCGCCGCCAGCCGGGCCCGCGCGGCGTCGCGCTCGGCCCGCATGGTCAGCAGCGCCCGCTCGACCGCGTGGCTCTGCTCGACGAGGTCGTCGGCCATGGCCCGGGCCGCGTCGCGCGACGCCGTGGCCTCGCCGTAGAGCCGCGCGTTGTCGATGGTGATGGCGATGCGCCGGCTGAACTCCTCGGCGAAGGCCAGGTCGTCGGCGTCGTAGCGCCGCCCCGACTCGGCGGAGACGAGGCTCAGCGTGCCGAGGGTGTGGTCGCGCGCCACGAGCGGCACGCACATCGAGGAGCGCAGCCCGAGCGAGCGGAAGATGCTCAGCAGCGACGGGTCGGGGATGGAGGCTTCGAGCAGGGCGTCGGGGATGTCCTCGAAGACCTCCGCGCGGCCGGTGCGCACGACGGCGTAGAACCCGTGGTCGTCCTCCGGGCGCGGCGGCAGGCGCTCCCAGATCTCACGGGCGAGCGCGACCTTCGACGGGTCGACGTGCGCCACCGCGAGGCGCTCGGCCCGGCCCTGCGCGTCGAGCAGGTCGATGGCGAACCAGTCGGCCATGTGCGGCACCACGAGCCGCGCCACGTCGCCGAGGGTCTGCTGCAGGTCGAGGGAGGTGCCGAGCACGGCGCTGGCCCGCACGAGGAAGCGCTGCGTGTCGCTCAGCCGGCGCTGGTCGTCGATGTCGACCGCGGTGCCGACGAAGTACGCCACGCTCCCGTCGCTGGCGCGCACCGGGACCACCCGCCCGCTGTGCCAGCGCCACGCCCCGTCGGCGCGCCGCAGCCGGTAGGTCGCCTCGCCCGGCGCGTCCCCGTGGCCCGGCCCGAGGATCGCGAGCACCGCGTCGAGGTCGTCGGGGTGCACCAGCGAGGAGGGCCCCGTCGCGAGGGACTCCGCGAGCGAGAGCCCGGTGTACTCGACCCACCGCCGGTTGAAGTAGGTGACGGCCCCGCCGGGGTCGTGGGTCCACACGATGTGGGGCATGGCGTCGGCCAGCTCGTAGGGCTCGGGGCGGTGGTCGTGGTGGTTCATCGTGTGAGTGGCGAGCGGGTAGAGCCCCCGCACCAGGGGCAGGTGTAGATCATGCGCCGCGACATGGTCGTGTCGGCGGCCTCCTCGAAGGTGACCAGCACCGCGTCGTCGGGGCAGCGCACGGGGATGCCCATCGCGGGCCGCCAGGACGTGCTCGCCTGGGCGTGCCAGGGCGCGGTGACCTCCAGGCTCTCGCGGCAGCGGTTGCAGCGCACCAGCCCCCGCGGGCGGCCCGTGCGGCCGAGCAACTCGACGAGCAGCGAGCCGCCGCAGGCGCAGGATCGTGGGGACTCCCCCGCCAGCCAGCACCGCAGGCTCTCCTCGGCGACCTTTGTTTCCATGGACTCTCTGTTTGCGCCCGCTCGGCCCCGATGGCCAGCGCGCTCGCCCGGCGCGAGGAGAGCACACCCGCGCCCACATGATCTGCGTGGGGTGTGCGCGGCGCCCCGGGGCGTGGCGGCGCCGTGACGACCGCTGTCCGCCGCCAGGAGGACCGTGGCGACCGCGCGAGGTGCCATGGCGCAGCCTCGAAGCGGCGTGTCACAGGCTCCGGGGTGGCGTGGCGCAGGCGTCGAGTGACGTGGGGGGAGGAGGGAGTGACGTGGGGGGAGGAGGGAGTGACGTGGGGGGCGGAGGGAGTGACGTGGCTCAGGCCGTGGGCGGCGTGATGGGCGCAGGCGTGGGCGTCTCGACCCGGCGGGACCACGTACGAAGGGACAGGTACGTGAGCCGGGGGATCGCCGGGTCACGGTCGTGGGCGCGCTCGAAGGCCGTGACCATGCGGTCGAGCAGCGTGAGGTTGATGCCGTCCCAGAGGTCGACCTCCGACTGCGGAACCTCCGCGACCCCCTGCACCGCCGCCGCGCGGTCGTCGAGGCGCCGCGTGTCCGCAGCGGTCTTCCGGATGCTCGCGATCTCGCTCTTGTCATAGCTCCCGGGCTGGAGCTCGGCGCGGAGCTCGGTGGCCAGCACCTTGGTCTCCAGGAGACCGAGCAGGTTCTCCAGCGCGGTGCAGAGCGCGGCGCCGGAGCCGATGTTTCCCGCGGCGTCGTCGATCTCCGGGCGCTCGCCCAGCAGGTCGACGAGCACCTCCCGGAGCTGCCCCCGCAGCGCGCGAGCGCGGTCGCGGAGGGTGGTGGCGTCGACCTCCGCGGACTCCCTGCCGGTCTTGCGCAGTCCGAGCTCGACCTCGCGGCGCTGGTGCAGGTTGCGGCCGTGCGCCAGCGCTCCGACCGCCGCCGCGATGCGCCCATCGGTGACCGTGGGCAGGAGGGCGCGCTGCGCGGGGGTCAGGCGCGCGAGCACGTCGAGCACGACGCCGTAGAGCCGGCGCCCGTCGGTGGTGATGCGCGGCGTGGCGACGCGACGACCGAGGTCGATGAGGTCCTCGTCGGTGTACCCGCGGACGAGCGCCCGGGCGCCGGACTCGTCGACGCCGCCGACGCGCTTCACGAGCTCATCGACGGTGTAGACGTGCTCCGCCTTCGAGGCGGAGGCGGTGAGCTTCGCGGCGGGCTTCTTCTTCGCGGCGGCGGGCTTCTTCTTCGTGGGGGCCCTGGCAGCGGGCTTCTTCTTCGCGGCGGCCTTGGCGGCGGGCTTCTTCTTCGCGGCGGCCTTGGCGGCGGGCTTCTTCTTCGTCGGAGGTTTGCGGGCACTGGCCATGACGGTTCACTCCAATCGGTGGTGAGGCGATGACAGAACGCGGACCCACTTCAGGCTCTCACCGTTGAAACGGAATGGGCAGCCGGAAGTCACGGCGTTCGGAGTACGAGCGCGAGGCCGTGAGCGGGCGCTTCCCCGGTACGACCGCGAAGCCGTCAGTACCGCGAGCCAGACCCCAGCCCGTAAGGGCGGGGGAGCGACCGACAACGCTGCCAGTCGTCGTGGACCGTCGAGAGCGAATACTGTTCGCGCGATGCATCGCCCGCGACCCGAACCATCGCTCGGCCCCCTCGCGCTCGCGCTCGTCGCGCTCGGCGGCTGCCATGCCGCGACGCCTCCACCCGTGCGGGGGCGCGGCGCGGTCTTCAGCGAGGAGGTCCGCCTGCTGCGCCGGATGGTCGACGCCTGGTGGGTCGACCGCGCCGCGCACGAGGCCGCCGACGGCGTCGAGCTGGGCGCGACCTTCGCGCGGCTCGAAGCGCGCGTCGCGACCGTCACCACCCTGGCGGGCTACGCGGTGGCGCTGCGCGAGGCGCTGGCCTCCCTGGGCGACGGCCACCTGCGGCTGAAGGAGACCGCCTCGCTGCGGCCGCGCGTCCTCGCGAGCGGGGTCGAGCTCGTCGGCGTGCGCGAGGGCGTGGCCGTCGCTGCGGCGCCCGACGGGTCGGCGACCGTCGGCGATCGCGTGGTGGCCGTCGACGGAGCGCCGGTGGAGGCGTTCCTCGCGGGCGTGCCGCTGGTGCCCGGGTCGACGCCCGCGCAGCGCCGGCTGCACCTCCTCCAGCAGGTCGCGCGGCAGGAGCGTCTGCCCGGCGAGTCCCCGGCGCCCGCGAGACTCACCGTCGAGGGCGCCGACGGAGCGCGCCGAGAGCTCGCGCTCGCCTGGACGGCCGCCTCGACGGCGGTCGCGCCGGGGTACTGCGTGCGCGGTCGGATGCTCGACGCGGGCACCGGCTACATCGACCTCGCGAGCTTCACCTGCGCGACGGCCGAGCGCTTCGAGCGGGAGCTGCGCGAGGCGGTTCGCGCGGTGGGAGGGGCCGCGCGCGTGGTCGTCGACCTGCGGCGCAACGACGGCGGCGCCGACAGCCTCGCCGCCCTCGCGCTGCCCGCCTTCGTGCGGCGACCCACCCGCTGGAACGTCTTCCGTCGCCGCGAGCCCTACGCCGACCCCCCGGGCGCGAGCGTGCAGCACTGGACCGCCTCCCCCGCGCGCGACGCCTCCGACCGCGTCGAGGCCCCGCTGCGGCTGCTCGTCGGGCCCGGGTGCTTCTCGATGTGCGAGGTCTTCGCGGCGGCGATGCAGCACCAGCCGGGGGTCACGCTCGTGGGGGAGGCCACGGCGGGCGGGGCCAGCGCGCCGCTGGAGTTCCGCCTCCCGTACTCGGGCTTCGTGGTGCGCATTCCCGGCGTGGAGGGCCTCTGGCCGACGCAGCCCGCGCGGCTCATCGAGACGCACCCCGTCGCGCCCGACGTGGAGGTGCGCGCGAGCGCCGACGACGTGCGCCGCGGCCGAGACGCCGTGCTCCTCGCGGCGACGGCGCCCGGGCCGCAGGTCGGGGCCGAGCGC
This sequence comes from uncultured Myxococcaceae bacterium, assembly GCA_966211675.1. Lineage (GTDB taxonomy): Bacteria > Myxococcota_A > Polyangia > Polyangiales > SCUS01. The sequence goes on along the minus strand of CBIHPK010000280.1, from coordinate 196 downwards.
AAGGCCCTCGGCGGGGAATCCCCGGTACGACCGTGAGGCCGTCAGCAACCCGAGCCAGACCCTGAGCGTGAGCGAGGGGAAGTGACCTGCCACGCTACCGCAGGGTGGAACTCTGACGCCGCCTCGGCGGGGAAACCGACCACGCTTCCAGACGACGACTGACAGCGTGGTAGGTCGCACCCGCTCCCTTACGGTC
>CBIHPK010000279.1:0-6159 GCA_966211675.1 uncultured Myxococcaceae bacterium | reverse complement strand
GCGCGGAGGGGGCCCGTCGGCGCACCCGCGTCGACCTCGGCCAGGCCGTCGACCACCTCCCGCCGGAAGCGCCGCTCGCGAGGCTCCATCGAGCCGCCGCAGCGCCATCCCCCGCGCCGGTCGAGAGACCCCCTTCGCTCACGCCGGCTCTGGAGACTCCTGACGGACGAGCGCGAGCTCCGCCTTGCGAAGCAGCGACGCGAGCGCCCCCGTGAAGGCCGCCTCGGCCGCGATCGTGGCCGCCGTCCAGACGGAGGTCACCGTGTCATTGAAGAGCATCCGCACGGAGGTCTGCAAGGGCACCGAGGCGAGCCGCCAGGCGACGAAGGCGATCGCCAGCCCTGTCGCCCAGCGGGGCAGCCGCTCGCCCGCGAAGCGGAGGGACGCGCCGAGAGCGCTCACCAACGCGCCGAGGAAGGCCCCGTGCAGCACGATCGCGACGACGGTGCGGAGCAGGAAGATCGAAGTGATCGTTCCGATCGGGAGGTCGCCGGAGGAGAGGAGCGGGCGCATCAACCAGGTCGAGAGCCGCGTGGCCGCCAGCATCCCGACGAAGAGCGCGAAGGCCGTGCGGGCGGGTCGCGCCGCCCCCGTCGACGCGGGCAGGTCGCCGAAGCGCCAGAGCCCGACCGCCAGCGCCGTTGCCACGACGAGATCGACCACGCCGAGGGCCGTCGAGAGCGCCTGGATCAGCGGCTCGCCCGGCGTGCGCACCGAGCGGGTGACGATCGCCAGCACGACGGCCTGGGCGGACCGGAGGGGGAGCGAGGTCCAGATCGCGAGGCGCATCCAGCGGAGCCCCGAGGCGGCGCGACGCCATCGAGGGGACGGGCCCTCTGGGAGCGGTCGATACGCCGACTGGACGGGCAGGAGCTCGGACGACGGGGAGGACATCGCGACGGAGTGTAGGTGCCCTGCCGCTGGGACGCGACCGGGCCCGGAGCGAGCTCGCGCCGGGGCTGCCGCGTCGGCGTCAGGACCGCTACACCTCCGTGATGATGGCGTACACGTGCGATCGGACGCGCCCGCCGCGCTCGTAGGTCACCGTGAGCCGGTCGGTGGCCCGTAGCCGGGCGTAGGCCTCGAGGCAGCGGTCGGGCGACGCGATCTCGAGCTCGTTCACCCGGAGGATCACGTCGCCGTTGGCGAAGCCCAGCGAGGAGAGCACGTCGCCCTGACGGATGCCGAAGACCCGCACGCCCACGGTGCGCCCGTCGCGCACCTCCGGGAGGATCCGGGTGCGACGGGCGAGCGTCTCCGGGCCGGCGAGCGCGCGGTCGATCGCCCGCCGGGAGATCACGTAGACGCCGCGGCCGAGCGCGCGGACCCCGAGGGCCTCGTCGCGCGGCGCGGGCGCCGCTGGCTCGACCTCGGCGACCGCTGCGGAGGCCACCGGGTCGACCGGACGGAGCGGCACCGCGGCGACGACCGCGCGAGGCGACGGAGCGCACGCCAGCAGCCGAGGCGAGGCCCTCGGCGGGACGAGTCGAGCCACGGTGTACGAGAGGTGGAGGGAGGTCAGCGTCGCCACCAGCGCGCAGGCGGCGAGCATCTGGCTCGCGAGCGAGCTCCGAGGGGGCGCCCCGGGGATCGGGAGGTTCACGCGGTAGGGAGAGCAGGGCGGAGCGCCGCCAGCTTGAGGTGCGTACATGGAGCGACCAGAGAGCAGCCCTCGTGCCGTCAGGGATTTCCGCGGGTCACGGCCCACGCGTCCCAGCGCGCCGAGGACAATTCGTCAGCGGGCCCCGCGGGACGCTGTCGATGCTGTCAGGGATCCGAGCGACGGTCGGGTGATCGCGGGCGCGGTGCGCCGGTCTTCACGGCCGCTCGCCGCGCGGGATGCAGTCGCCGTGCACCGGGGCGCCGTGGGCGTCGTGGAAGACCTCACCGTCGGCGACGGGCTCGGCGCACTCGCGGCACGAGGCGCCCCGCACCGAGCGAGCGCGCGTGTACGGACCGGCGGTGCGACGCCGCGGCACGTCGCGCTCGGCGTGGCGGGCGTGCGACGACGGGTCGCTCACGTGGAGCCCGTGCTCGCGGATCAGCCGGCACGCCATCGCGGCGGCGCTGCGGCTCTCGTGCTCGTTGGGCGAGCTCGCGAGGGCGACGAGCTTGCGGACGCGGTCGACGATCGAACTCATGCGCGGCGGGCTTCCATAGCACGCGCGCTGTCCGGCGCGATCATCGGGGTTCCGAGGGAGGTCGTGCCGGGGGATCATCGCGTCGTGGCCCCCCTTGGGAGTCGGTGAAGGGGCTCGTCGCGCGCACCACGGTTTGGTACGACTCGAACCCGACCTGACCCGCGCGCCCCTTTTGAGGGCCCGGTAGCGATGCTCTTCACAGACCTCACCTTCCTCTACTTCCACGCGATCGTCGTGGCGCTGCGCTGGTGGCTCCCGCCCCGGGCCGCCGGGCCGCTGCTCCTCGTCGCGAGCTACCTCTTCTATCTCTCCGCGGGCCCCCGCTACGTCGCGCTCATCTTCGGCGCCACGGTCTTCGCGTGGTGGGTCGGGCTGGCGCTCTCGCGCGCGACGCGCCCGCGGGCGCTCCTCGGGTTCGCGGTCGCGGCGCTCCTCTCGATGCTCGCGTGGTTCAAGTACTCGGCCTTCGCGGCGCAGCAGGTCGCCGCGCTGCTGCACCTGCCGCGCCCCGGGTTCACCGTCGCCCTCCCGCTCGCGATCTCGTTCTTCTCCTTCGAGCTCATCTCCTACGTCGTCGACGTCCACCGCGGGACCGCCCCGGAGCGCTCGCTCTGGCGCTTCGCGCTCTACGTCTCGTACTACCCCCACCTCATCGCGGGTCCGATCGTGCGCGCGGAGGAGCTGCTCCCGTCGCTGCGCGCGCCGAAGCCCTTCGACGACGCGCGCTTCGGCGACGGCGTGTACATCCTGCTCATCGGGTTCCTCAAGAAGACCGTCCTCGCCGATCGCATGGCGCCGTGGGCCGACGCGGTCTTCTCCGACCCCTCCGCGCACGGGACCCTCGGCGTCTGGATGGGCGTGCTCGCGTACACGGGCCAGATCTACTGTGACTTCTCCGGCTACACGGACATCGCGCGCGGCGCGTCGCTGACGCTCGGCCTCCCGCTGCCCGAGAACTTCGACTGGCCCTACCTCTCCACGTCCATCACCGAGTTCTGGCGTCGATGGCACATGACGCTCTCCCGCTGGCTGCGCGACTACCTCTACATCGGGCTCGGCGGCAACCGCGGCGGCCCGCTGCGCCAGTACCGCAACCTCCTCCTCACCATGCTCCTCGGGGGCCTCTGGCACGGCGCGAACTGGACCTTCGTCGCCTGGGGCGCGCTCCACGGCCTCGCCCTCTGCGCGCACAAGCTCTGGGACACGGCGCTGCGGGGGTTCCCCGTCGCCCAGCGGTTCCGCGCGTCGCGCCCGTACCGCGTGCTCGCCTGGGCCGCGACGCTCCTCACGGTCGCCGCCGCGTGGGTGCTCTTCCGCGCGCCGACCTTCGCCCGCGCGTGGTCGGTGCTGCTGCGCCTCACGCACGACGTGGCCGGCGTCGGCGCCCTCGGGACCCCGACGCCCGCCGCCATGCGCTCCGCGGAGTACGCCCTCCTCGCCCTCGCGGTCGGGCACCTCCTCGCGCTGCGCGGCGTCGGCTGGGCGGTGCACCGCGCGCTGCCTCCGATCGCCCGCGGGCTCTACTGGGCGCTGATCATCCTCGTGTGCTTCGTCTTCGCGGAGACCCGTGCAACCTTCATCTACTTCCAGTTCTGAGCCCCGCGCGGCGCTGGTCTCGCTCGCGGTCTGCGCGCTGGCGATGGTGGGCGCCGACCTCACGTTTCGCGCGAGCTCCCTCGGGCTCAGCCTGCGACGCGAGAGCTGGTACATCGTGCGCCCGCAGCTCTACACCGACGACGCGCGCGGCGCGGACGTCGTGGGCATCGGCGACTCGCGACTGGGGTGCTCGTTCAATCCCTTCACCCTCGAGCGCTTCGTCGAGGTCGAGCGCGGCGAGCACCTCCGCGCCTGGAACGCCGCCCTCCCCGGCGCCCCCCCGATGGCCCACCTCGCGTGGGTGCGCCGAGCGCTCACGCACCCCCATCCGCCGCGCATGGTGATCCTCGCGCTGTCGCCGTACATGTTCTCGTCGCACCTGACGCGTGCGCCCTCGCGCGAGGCCCTGACCTCGATGTACCGGGCGCGCGACGTCCCGTGGATCCTCGCCGCGGGCGGCAGCCCCGAGGACGGCCTCGCCGCGCTGCAGGCCGACCTCTTCGCGAGCTACCGCGTGCGGCCCCGCCTCGTGGAGGTGCTCACGGACTTCACCGGCCTCCGCGAGACCGCGTCCGTGGGCGACCAGGGCTACGAGGATCACCCGCAGATCGACCTCCCGCAGCAGCAGCGCCGCGCCGCCAACCGGGTGCAGTCGTACCGGGCGGAGCTCCTCCGCGCGAACGCCCACTTCGGCAGCGAGCAGCAGGGCTACTTCCTCGAGTCGCTGCGACTGCTGCGAGACCACCACGTCACCACCGTCGTGCTCGACTCGGTGAGCGCCTCGCAGATGGACGCGGTGATGGGCCCCGACAGCATCTACCCCGAGCACATCGCGTGGGTGCGCGCCCAGGCGACGGCCTACGGCGCCCACTTCGTGGACGGCCACCGCCCGCCGGTGCTCGAGGACGGCGACTTCTGCGACGTCGATCACGTGAGCAGCTTCGGCGCGATCCGCTTCACCTCGTGGCTGACGCACGAGCACCTCATCGCGATCATGGGCGGCCGCCGCGACGCGCGACCCGCGGCGTGCAGGACGGTCCTCGACCTCGACGACGAGGCGATGCCCGGCTGGAGCCGTGAGGGATCGTCGATGTCCAGCCCCATCACCCTCGCCGCGCGCCGCACCCAGCAGGTGGTCGCGGGGTACACGGGGCGCGGGTTCCTGACGACCTTTCCCGAAGGCGGCGGGGACGCCGATCGCGGCCGGGCGACGTCGCCGCCCTTCGTGCTCACGGGCGACCACCTGCGCGTCCGGCTGGGCGGCGGGAGCGTCCCCGGCCTGGCGGTGCGGGTCGTCGTCGAGGGTCGCACGGTGGCCGAGGCCTCGGGGCGCAACGACGAGACGCTGCGGGACGTGGAACTGGACGTGCGGGGGTTCCGAGGGCGCGCCGCCACCCTGCTCATCGACGACCAGGCCAGCGGGGGCTGGGGGCACCTGAACGTCGACGACGTGGCGGTCTGCCCGTAGCGTCCGGGGCTGCGGTGCGGGGGATGCTCAGCGGCGGACGGTGACCGTCGTCGAGCGGCTGCGACCGACGCGGCTCGACAGGCACCCGACGATCCCGTCGGTCCCGCTGACGAGGCAGGTGTTGCATGGGTTGTCGAAGCAGCTCACCGGGAGCGGGAGGCACCGGGCGCCGGTCGTCGTGCTGCCGTCATTGGACTCTTCGCAGTACTGGGTGCTGGCGTTGCAGCGCAGCGCCGGGTCGCTGCCCCCGGTGCAGCTGAACGTGTCGACAGGCGCGCGGTCGACCACGTCGCATCGGGCCAGCACCGTCGACGCCGATCGCGCGGCGCCCGGATCGCAGGACCCCGCGGGAGCCATCGGCGCTTCCTCCGGGTCGTCGGGTGGAGCCGCGCCAACCCAGGACGCCGCGTCTCCAGTCGAGGGCCCGGTCACGATCTGCGCGCACGCCGAACCGAGCACGCAGAGCACCCACCAGGGGCCACGACGCACGTCGCCTTCCATGATCTCTCCTCCCGCAGCGGTACGCGGCGAGCATCACGCGCCGAGGTCGCGCGCTCGCAGTCCGCCACGACAGGCACCGATGCAGGAAGGCCGGGGAGCATTCATCCCCGATCGTCCATGACGCAGCCCGCGGGGGATCGGACGACGGCACCTGGACGCTCCGCGTGCTCGGCCCCGGCGACGTGATCACCTTCGCGGCGCCCGACGTCTGCATCGCCGTCGACGAGCGCTACGAGCGCGCCTTCGATGAGTTCGCAACGCCGTAGCGACGACGCGCCCGGTCGCTGCGGGGGGAGAAACCGCCAGGGGCGCAGGGGTCGCAAGGAGAAGAGGCCCAAGGGGGGAACGGGCGCTGCGGGGTGCCGACGCACTGAGGTCGGGGCCCCCACACGTCGCGGTCTCGAGCGGCACCCACTGGCTGCCGGTGCAGCTCCAGACGTCTGGGCGCGGAGG
>CBIHPK010000278.1:0-6267 GCA_966211675.1 uncultured Myxococcaceae bacterium | reverse complement strand
TTGGTGATGGCACAGCGCGTGGTGATGGACCCTCCCGGCGCACCCACAACACCGCGCCGAAGAGGAGTCTCAGCCATGAACCACGACATCGATCAGTCCCAGCCCGCGGCCGGCGGCGCCCGCAACACCAAGGCCGTCTACATGATCACCGAGCGCGAGGGCGCCCGCTCCATCTGGACCCGGGTCGGCTCGGCCTGGGTCAACCGCGACGGCTCGACCACGCTGCGCCTCGACGCGCTCCCGCTCTCCGGGACGCTCCAGGTGCGCGACCCGGAGCCGCGCCCGCTGCCGACCAACGGGGGCGCTCAGTGATCGCCCGCACGCTCCGCTGGGTGACGCTGCTGGCGGCGACGCTCGTGACCACCGCGGCCTGGGCCGACCCGCCGCGCGCTCCCGCCGCCGCGCCGACGGCCACCACCGCGGCCGCCCGTGCGACCGCTCGCCCCGCGGCGACGGAGGCCCCCGCGCCGGAGGGGGTGGTGAACATCAACAGCGCCACCGCCGAGGAGCTGGTGCGCATCCCGGGCATCGGACCGGCGAGGGCCGCGGCGATCGTGCAGCTCCGTGAGCGCGCCCACCGCTTCAACCACCCGGAGGACCTGCTCCGCGTGCGGGGCATCGGGCGCGTGGGCTTCCGACGGATGCGCCCCTACCTGGCGCTCACCGGCGAGACCACGCTGGCCTCCCGACCGGGCCGGGCGCCGAGGGCGCGACCGGACGCGGCGACCGAGTAGCGGGGCGACGAATATGGGGCCCTGTATTCACGAATATGGGGCCCTATTTTCGGTCGAGGACCCGCTCACTCCCCGAGCTTGATCCCCACGGGGCCGTCGGCGAAGTACTCGCGATACCAGGGGTGCTCGATGAAATCGAAGGCCGCCGGGTCGGGCGTGAAGCCCGGGTCGAGCGCCGCGATCAGCCGCTGCAGCGTCGCGAAATCCCGCTGGGCCAGCACCGGCACCCCGGCCTCCATCAGCGTCGCCGCCGCCACGCCGGGGCCCTGCTGATACCGACGCTCCTTCGGAGCGCCGAGGTAGACCACGTGGCTCCCGCACGAGTCGCTCACGTCCAGCATCACCGCGAGCTCGGCGCCGCCGCGTCTCGCCACCTCCAGCATCGCTTCGGCCCCTCGGACGATCTCTCTCGTCACGTCCCTGCCGGTCGTCTCCAGCACGCGGGCGCGGCCGGAGAGCACGTCGCGTCCGTGGCCGTCATGGAGCGTGGTGAGCGGTCGGGGCGTCCCGAGGGTGGCGTTCTCCGGACAGAAAGACATCGCCCTCACCAGCGGCAGCCCCGCGAGGCGCACGGCCAGGGCCTCGGGGTACGCGCCGCCCTCCCAGCCCGTCGCGTGGCCCAGCAGGCAGGCGCTGAACAGCACCCTCAGCGGATCATCGACGGTGACCCGTTCGAGCCGCGACCAGTCGAAGCCCGCGGGGTGCGCCGGGGCCGTCACCCGCCGCGCTTCGCCGTGGCGCGGACCACGTCCACGGTGCGATCGACCTCCCGCAGGATGGTGCGCGCATGCTCCAGCAGCGCCCTCCCGGCGGGGAGCAGGTCGACCCCTCTCGGGGTCCGGGTGAAGAGCGGCGAGCCGAGCTCTCCCTCCAGCTCTCGGATGCGTCGGGAGAGCGGCGGCTGCGAGACGCGCAGTCGGCGCGCGGCGCGGGTGACGTTCTCCTCTTCGGCGACGGCGACGAAGTAGCGCAGCTGGTCGAGGCTCACGACGAGACGGCTACCGCATCGACCGCGCCCCGACAACCCGAGCGCCGCCATACCGAGAAGGTATTGGCCGGCGCCCCCGCTCGCGTGGGAGTTGCGGCGTCATGGCCGTGGAGATTCTTTCGCCGAGGGAGATCGAGCGCATGCGACGGGCGGGGCAGTGCGCCGCCGAGACGCTGAGGGCGGTGGGCGCTCGCCTGCGAGCGGGCGTGAGCACCGCGGACATCGACCGCTGGGTGCGGGAGGACACCGCGGCGCGGGGCGCGAGGCCCAGCCAGCTCGGGTACAAGGGCTTCCCCGCGGCGGTGTGCACCAGCCGAAACGAGGTGGTGTGCCACGGCATCCCCCGAGAGGACGAGCGCCTCGCCGAGGGAGACATCGTCAACGTGGACGTCACCAGCGAGCTCGACGGCTTCCACGGGGACACGTCGATGACCTTCGTGATCGGGGAGGCGAGCGCCGAGGCGAGGCACGTGGTGGACGTGGCGAGGCGCTGCCGCGACGCGGGCGTGGCCGAGGTGCGCGACGGCGCGAGGCTGGGCGACATCGGGGCGGCCATCGCGGAGCTCGCGGCGAGGGAGGGCTGCGGCGTGGTGGAGGAGTTCGGGGGCCACGGCATCGGGCGACGGATGCACATGGAGCCGCACGTGGCCCACACGGGCGCGCGCGGCGCGGGGCTGCGGCTGCGGGCGGGGATGGCGATCACCATCGAGCCGATGATCACCCTGGGTCGCCCGGACATCCGCCAGCTCGCCGACCGATGGACCATCGTGACCGCCGACGGCCGCTGGACCGCGCAGTTCGAGCACACGGTGCTCGTCACCCGCGGCGGGGCGGAGGTGCTCACCGCGTAGCCAACGGGCCCGCGGCGCTGGTCACCGCGCCCTTCTCGAACTACGCCTGCACAGCGATGAACCCGGGCACGGACTCCTCGATGATGTCGGCGATGACGATCCAGATGCTGGCCGCGGGGCTCTTCGCGGGCCTGGCGCTGCTTGGGCTCGGAACCTCCATCGGCAACCAGCGGGCGAACCGCGAGGCGGGCCTCGACCCGCTGGCGCTGCTGCTCAAGGGCGCCGGGCTGCTCGTGCTCACCCTCACGCTCTACCGCTTCATCAAGTCGCACTCCTGACGACCCTGAGCCGCGCCACGGCGGGACGTCACGGGTGAGGGCCCGCGCGGGGCCCGCCGGAACATCACCCGCGCCAGCCATGTTCCGAACTGCCGCACGTCGGCCCCGCCGGGCGCCGTGATGGTGAAGGCGGGCGTGTCGCGGGGGCTGCTCGAGCCCCGGTAGATGTGAACCCGCGCCGGGACGTCGTTGGGGTCGCCCACGCCCCAGTCGTCGTAGCCGTCGCCGTCGACGTCGCCGAGCCCGGTGGTGCCGAAGCCGAAGCGGGCCTCGCTGCGGGGCGACGGGTCGGAGAGGGAGACCTGCGCGAGCGCCCCGGAGGGCGAGCCCAGGTAGAGGTACGCGCGGCCGACGGCGCCGCTGCCGCCGGAGGCCATCGCCTCGTGGGCGGCGATCACCACGTCGCCGTAGCCGTCGCCGTCGACGTCCCCGGCGCCGCCCATCGGGTCGCCGAAGTACCCGCCGTGGGGGCCCGGGAGGGTCGTGACCGGGGTCGTCGCCACGCCGCTGGCGGCTCCGAGGTACGCGTAGACCTGCCCGTTGCCCGCGGGTACCGCCTGCGTCGTGGCCGCGACCAGCACGTCGGCGCGGCCGTCGCCGTTGATGTCCCCTGCGCTGGCCACGCGCACCCCGTAGTTGCCGTTGTTGAGCGGCATCGTGGGGTTGGGCGGGCCCTCCAGCGTCCTCGTGGGCGCGAGCGCCGGACCCGTCATCGCGCGGCCCGGGAAGAGGTACGCACGGCCGCGCTCGGTCCCGGGGACGGTGGCCTGCCGGGGGGCCGAGACGATCACGTCGCCGAGCCCGTCGCCGTCGACGTCCCCGGCGCCCGCGACGGCGGTGCCGAAGCGACCGTTGGTCGGAGCCGGGAGCGCCAGCGAGGGGGCGCGCAGGGGCCCGGCGCGGCCGCCGAAGTAGAGGTAGACCCGGCCGTTGTCCGACCCGGTGATGCCGGGGGCGCCCACCGCGACGTCGGCGTAGCCGTCGCCGTTGACGTCGCCCACGCCCGCGACCGCGGCGCCGAAGCCTTCGCCCGCCACCGGGGGTTCGAGACGCACCAGGGGCGCGCTCACGATGCCACCGGGGCCGCCGCGGAAGAGGTACACGGTGCCCTGGCGCTCGGACACGAGGTCGGCGAAGCCGTCGCCGTCGACGTCACCCGCGGGCGCCACGTAGCCGCCGCCGTCGGAGATGATCACCGAGGGGATCGACGAGCCCCGCAGCGGCGACTCGTACACGAAGAGCCGGTTGCCCTCCGGGGCGCTGACGACGAGGTCAGCGAGGCCGTCGCCGTCGAGGTCGGGCGTCGATCCCCAGGAGGTGTTCACCACGCCGCTGCGCCCGCTGTCCGCCCCGACGGTGAACTGCCACACCGGCCCGTACGCGGTGCCGACGACCGCGGGCGAGCGCCCCTGGAGCCGCCAGAACCACACCCCGGCGGAGAGCACGAAGTCGGGCTCGCCGTGCGTTCCGGTCACCCCGAAGGCGGAGCAGCGCAGGGTCATCGCGCGGTCGCGGCAGAGCGTCACGCGCGCCCCGGTCACGCCGCTCGGCAGGGCCCACGAGAGCCGCGGCTGCGCGACGGTCACCCGGCTGGTCGAGAGCGGAGCGATCGGTCGCGGCGCCTCGATCGAGGCATCCGGAGCATCGATCGTGGCAACGGGTACGTCGATCGGGGCGTCCAACCGGTCGATCGGGACGTCCATGTCGACGATCGGGGCATCCAACCGGTCGATCGGGACGTCCACGTCGACGATCGGGGTATCCAACCGGTCGATCGAGGCATCCGGGGCGTCGATCGAGGCATCCGGGGCGTCGATCGAGGCATCCGGGGCGTCGATCGAGGCATCGGGGGCGCCGCGGTCGATCGTCGCGTCGACCCCTCCGTCGAAGGAGTACTCGTCGAGGCCGTTGATCAGGCTACACGACGCGGCGAGCGAGCACAGGGCGATGAGGGCCGGCCTTCGCATGGTCATCCGTGGGGGGTGATGGGGGCGGTTCAGAAGGTGACCTGTAGCCGGGCCGCGCATCCGCCCGGGGCGCACGCGGCGCCGACCACCGGGCCGGACGGATCGCCGTGCGAGGTGAGCAGCACGATGACCCCCGCGGCGGCCGAGGCGAGGCCCACCCCGAGGAGCACGTCGGTGACCGCGGCGCGGGTGCGCCCGGAGTCGGCCTCGGCGCGCAGCGAGGGGTCGCACGCCCGGTTGACGCAGGCGGCCGCGAGGTCGTGCTCTGTGGAGAGCACGGTCACGCCGAGCACGGCGCCCGCCACGATGGCCGCGCCGCCTCCGGCGATCAGCGCGACCGGGAGCGCGATCGACCGGCGGGGGCGCTCGACGGGGGGCGGCCGACGCACCACCACGACGGGCGAGGGCGTAGGGGCGGGCGTGGGGGCGACGACGGCGGCGGGGCCGGGAGCGGGTGTCGGGGCGGCGGCGCGGAGCTGGGCCTCCATGGCGGCGAGCTGCGCCTGGAGCATGGGGCGGTTGCGGGCGCGGGGCTCGACGGCGAGGTACTCGCGCAGCGCGTCGGCGGCGCGCCGGGTGTCGGCTGCGTCGCGGTAGGCGACGTAGGCGTTGTAGAGCAGCTCGGTGGAGTGGGAGAGGCGCCACGCGACCAGGAACTCCTCGGCCGCCTCGGCGAAGCGCCCCTGCCGATGGAGCGCGGTGCCTCGCCCGAAGTGGGCCTCGGCCTCGTCGGGCCGCGTCTGGGCGGGCGCGGCGATGGGGACCGAGAGCGCGAGGAGGCCGAGGGCCAGGGCGACCAGGGGGGCGGCTCTCTTGGTGGTCGGCGGGCTCATGGGATGGGTGCCCAGCCTCACCGGAACCGCGGCCTCGCACAAGTCGGCCCGGCGCGGCTCCGCGCTACGATGGCCCCCACCATGGCGAAGGCCCTTCATGCGGACGAGGTCCGCGCGTTCACGGACATCCCCAACGTCGGCAAGGCGATGGCGCGCGACTTCCAGAAGCTGGGCTTCGTCGCGCCGCGCGAGCTCGCTGGCCAGGACGCCCTCGCGCTCTACCATCGGCTCTGCGCGCTGACCGAGGCGCGCCAGGATCCGTGCGTGCTCGACACCTTCCTCGCGGTCGTCGACTTCATGAACGGCGGCGACCCGAAGCCCTGGTGGGAGTTCACCGCCGACCGAAAGCGGCGCCACCCCGACCTGTGAGCTGATGGTTGACCTCATCGTGAGGAGCGACCGCGGCGCCAGCCCGATGCGCCTCACCGTCGCGAAGCGACGGGGCGAGCGCGACGCCAGCCCAGTGCGTCCGAGCGGTCCTACGCTCCAAGTCCGAGATCGGTCGAACCCGGTCCAGTGAAGCCGCCGATTCCACGAGGTCGCACTGGGCTGGCGTCGCGCTCGCCCCGTCGCTTCGCGACGGTGAGGCGCACTGGGCTGGCGCCGCGGTCGCTCC
>CBIHPK010000277.1:0-6299 GCA_966211675.1 uncultured Myxococcaceae bacterium | reverse complement strand
CGGGTGCGCTACGACGCGCTCACCCGCTCGCTGCTGAGCGAGCTGGCTTCAACCGTGGCGGTCGAGGAAGTCGTAGGTGTCGCGCCAGCACCGCTGGGCCTGCGCGCGCCAGACGAAGGCGTGGAAGGCGTGGATGCCGCCCGGGTAGTACCGGGCCTCCGCGGTGACGCCGAGGGCCTCTAGCGCCCGGGCCATGCGGCGGGTGTCGCGGAGCAGCGGGTCGGCCGTCCCCACCGGGAGGAAGAAGGGCGGCAGCGGGTGCGCCGGGCGCTCGGCCCGCTCGAAGAGGCAGAGCGGGTCGGCGAGGTCGAGGGAGTCTGCGGTGGTGCTCCCGAGATAGGCGTCGGTGACCTCCTCCATGCGGTCGGCGATCCACCAGGGGAGGCCGTGCTCCCGGCGGTAGCGGGCGGTGTCCGAGACCTGGAAGAGCCCGCAGGAGGCGATGACCGCGCGAGGCCGGACGCCCGCCTCGAAGACCCGGCGGGCGTAGGCCTCGGGGCGCTCGTAGCAGGCCGCGACGGCGAGCGAGGTCACCAGGTTGGCCCCGGCGGACTCGCCCGCCACGACGACGCGAGAGGGGTCGCCGCCGTAGCGGGCGGCGTTGGCCAGCACCCACTCCCAGGCGGCGCAGGTGTCCTCGAGGCCGGCGGGGAAGGGGTGGGTCGGGGCGAGGCGGTAGGAGGCGTTGAAGACAGCCCACCCCCGGCGGGCGTAGGCCAGGGCCATGACCCAGTGGGTGTCCTTGGAGAGGATGCGGAAGCCTCCGCCGTGGATGTAGAGCAGCACGGGGTGCGGCCCCGGACCGGCGGGCTTGTAGACGTCGAGCAGGTGCTCCGGGGAGCCGTCGTCGAGGTAGGGGATGTCGTTGATGCGCTCGACGCCGTGGGCGCTCGGATCGGCCATCGGGTGCAGCGCCCCGGCGCGGGAGGCCCCGCGGAAGAAGCCGTCGACCAGCGTGGCGCCGATGGCGCGGCGGAGCGTGTGGAGCCGTCCCGGGGGAGCGCTGGACATCAGGGTGTTCTAGCGCGTCAGGGGGACTCGGCGATGGGGAGCTCGTCCTTCGGGTCGCCGACCATCCAGCGATCGAAGAAGCCCAGGAAGTCGAAGGGGACGGCTTCGCCCCGGATGCCGAGGCGATCGTCGAAGTCGACGATGGAGAGCGCTCCATCGGAGGGAGCGCCGGGCTTCTTCTTCCGTGCTCCGGGCTTCGACTGGGTGAAGCACCAGCCGCCCTCCCCCGCGTCGCCTTCGCCACGAGAGAGGCGCAGCAGGTCGCTGGTCTTCACCTTGGCGTCGAGGGCCGGCACCGCGAGCTGCACCGAGGGCTGCACCCCGGGGGCGACGCCGGTCCAGCCGAACTCGTCGAGCAGCACGCCGAAGCCGTTGTGCTGGCGGTAGAAGGTGCGCAGCTCGGAAGGGAGCTCCCAGCCCTCGGCGGTGAACTCGGGGTTCGGGTCGGGGGGGCCGCCGATCCAGAGCGTGGGGCCCGAGCGCTCGGGCAGCGCGTACACCAGGAACCACCCGCCCAGGTCGGGCGCGTCGTCCTGGGGCTTGTGCCGCACCGCGCAGGTGAGGGTCGCGCCGGAGAGCCGCTTGAGCAGCCTGGGGAGCTGCGGGGCGAGCGGACCGAAGGCCGCCGTGGCGAGCTCCAGCGGCGTCGCGGCCTCGGACCAGGGGCACTCCGGGTGGCCGAGCTCGACGACCTCCGCCGCCCACGCGGGGTGCTCACAGGCGAGCAGCACCCGCACCCCGTCGCGGCCGTGCTCGGCGAGCAGCGAGGTGCGGAGCTTCGCATCGGGGATGTAGGAAGCCCCCGCCTTCATGGTCTTGCGGGTCGAGGTGATCAGGGACTTCAGCCCCGCGGTCGAGAGGGTCATGGTTGCACTTCTAAGCACAAACCCGCCCTCGCCGCGCCTGGGAATTTGCTCCGGGATGACCTTATCCGAAGTGGTGCGCCGAGATGCGGGCGTTGAGCACCGACCCCTGGAAGGCCGTGCGGCCGCGGTCGTGGCCCGCCGCGCCGGCGACGACCATGAGCGGCAGCAGGTGCTCCTCCCGGGGGTGGGCGAGCCGGGCGCTCGGGGCGCTGGACCAGGCCGCGAGGCGTCGGTCCCGCTCCGCCGGGTCGAGCGCGATGGTCTCGTTGAGCCACGTGTCGAAGGCCCCGGACATCGCCTGCACCTGCGGCCGGGGAAGCCCGAAGGCCCGCATGTTGTGGAAGCTCATCCCGCTCCCGAGGATGAGCACGCCTTCGTCCCGAAGGGGGGCGAGCGCCCGGCCCATGGCGAGGTGCTCCGTGGGGTCGAGGCCCTGCTTGAGCGAGAGCTGCACCGTCGGGATGTCCGCCGCGGGCCAGGCGAGCTTCATGGGGACGAAGGTCCCGTGGTCGAAGCCTCGCTCGGCGGAGGCGGCGGTCTGGAAGCCCTGCGCGTCGAGGAGCGCTCGCACCCGGCCCGCGAGCTCGGGGTGGCCGGGGGCGGGCCAGGTGATGCGGTACGACTCCTCGGGGAAGCCGTAGTAGTCGTAGAGCATGGGCGGGTGCGCGGCGGTCATCACCGTGGGGCGCGCCTCCTCCCAGTGGGCGGAGACCATCAGCACGGCGCGAGGGGGCGTCGGGCTCATGGTCTTGAGCGAGCGGATGTACGCGGCGAGCGCGGCCAGCTCGGCGGGGTCGCCGAGGCCGTCGACGAAGGGCCAGGGGCCGCCCCCGTGGGGGAGGTAGGCGACGGGCTGACGCGAGGTGGAAGGGGTCATGGTGCGGACCTCCGGGTGGGATCGGTGGTTGTCCTGGGTGCATCCAGGCAGGGCCGTGAGCGCCGCGCCCGCCACGGCGGCGAGGGCCTGGCGGCGGGTGAGACCATCGTGGTTGCGATCGTTCATGGAGCCCTGAAGGTGCGAGCGGCGGAGGCCGACCACAAGCGCCCGGAGAGGGAACACCGGGTTTCCGGAATGGAAACATGGACCCCAGCGGGAGGGGTACAGGTTGCCGGGGAAGGGACTACTCGCCGTAGCGGGCGATGAGGGCCTTGGCGCGCTCGATGAAGGCCGCCTGGTGGTGGCGCTCGAACTCGCCCCAGGTGGTGAAGGTCTTCGGGTCGACCATGCGGTCGACGAAGAGCAGTCCGTCGAGGTGATCGACCTCGTGCTGGAAGGTTCCGGCGGTGAGGCCTCGCACGATGCGGTCGAGGGGATGGCCCTCGCGGTCGAGGGCGGTGACCCTGATCTCCGTCGCCCTCGGCGCCACACCCCGGAAGCCGGGCACCGAGAGGCAGCCCTCGTAGTTGTCGAAGCGCTCGTCGGTGCGCAGCTCGATCACCGGGTTGACCAGCACCGTGAGCGGCACCCTGGGCTTGTAGGGATAGCGGGGGTTGTTGTTGACCTCGATGGCGCACACCCGCACGGGCTCGTAGACCTGCGTCGCCGCGAGGCCCGCGCCGTTGGCGTCGCGCATGGTCTCCACGAGGTCGTCGATGAAGCGCTGGAAGTCCGGGGTCGCCAGCTCGGCCAGGCTCACCTCACGGGCGGGCTGGCGGAGCACCGGGTGACCGATCTGAGCAATCTTCCGAATGGCCATTGCTGCGTGTTCTAGCAGGCCCGGCGCGCGGCGGGATACCCTCCGCGGCCGTGACCCGCCCCCTGTCTCTCGGCCTCCTCGCCTGCGCCTTCGGCTGCTCCCTCGGAACCTCCGTCGTCGGAGGCCCGACCCCCGACTCCGGGCTCACCGCGGACTCCCGCGTCACCGACCTCGGCCCCCTTCAAGACCGCGAGGACGTCCCCGAGGCCGACCTCGGAGCCGCCACGGATCTCCCGCTCGCCGACGCTCCCGACGCTCCCGACGCGCCTCCCTTCGGTCGCCCGGTGCTGCCGGGCCCGAGCCGCTCCTCCGCGGTGGCCATCACCTCCGACGACCGCGTGGCCGTCGCGGTCAACCGCAGCGCCCACTCGGTGTCGGTCTTCCGTCTCACCGGGCGCTCTCCCCTCTCGGCCGAGCGCGTCGTCGAGCTGAGCACCGGCGCGGGCAGCGAGCCGTGGTCCGTCGCGCTCGGACCCGATGACGACACGGCCTACGTCGCGCTGCGCCGCGAGGGGCAGCTCGTTCGCATCGACGGCCTCCACGGGACGCCCGCCCTCTCGGCCACCCGCGCCCGCGTCGGCGCCGAGCCCACCGGGGTCGCGCTCAGCCCGTCGGGCCGCACCGTCTTCGTCGCCAACTGGGGCGAAGGGACCGTCTCCGTCCTCGACGCCTCCACCCTCGCGGTCACCGACACGCTCGACCTCAACGCCGCCCTCGCCAGCGGAGGGTTTCTCGGCGCCGGGGTCGCCGCCCGCCACGGCCTCGCCCACCCCCGCGCGATCGCGGTCACCAACGACGGCGACGCCGACGAGGCCGACGAGGCGCTCTACGTCACGGAGTTCTTCGCCCAGCGCCGCAACACCCCCGGACCCACCGGGATCGAGCGCTTCGACCAGAGCCACGTCGGGGTCGTCTATCGCTACACGCTCGGAGCTCGCGCCCTCGTGGCCACTCCCCTCGCCGCCGCCGCGGACCTGGGCTTTCGCGGCACCGACGGCGCCGCCGCAGGCTGCTTCCCCAACCAGCTCTCCTCGCTCGCCATCGCCTCGGGGCGCGTCTATGTGACGGCCCTCTGCGAGTCGCCTCGCGGCCCCGTCGGACCGGTCGCCCCGCCTCCCGCCACCGACGGCGGAGCCCCGGTGGATGCGTCCGTGGATGCCTCGGTGGACGGCTCCTCCGACGCGGGATCCGCCCCCGTGGCCCCGCTCGACCCCTCGCTGCTCAACGTCCGAACGCAGCACACCGGGGCGATCTTCGTGATCGACCACGCCACCGGGGCCGAGCTCCCCTCGCAGCGGGTGCTGCTCAACGCGCGCTTCTTCTCGCTCTACGAGAGCCGCCGCGTCGCCGACGACGCCTCGCGGCGCTATCCCCTCCTCCCGGTCGACCTGGTGTTCCAGCCGCTGGTCGCCGGGAGCACCGTCGGGTCGACGGTGGCCTGGGTCGTCGGCTACGGCAGCGACGCGCTCTTCCGGGTGCGCTTCTCCCCGTCGGGGTCGCTCGTCGAGGTCGGCAATCCCACCGTCGCCACGCTCCCTCACTTCATCGACCTCGGGGCGGCCAGCACGCCCGCGAGGCTGCCCTACGGGCTCGCCATGACCTCCACCGGGTCGAGCGCCGTGAGCGTGCAGGAGCACTCTCGCAACGTCGCCCTGGTGGCCTTCT
Source organism: uncultured Myxococcaceae bacterium (assembly GCA_966211675.1). GTDB lineage: Bacteria > Myxococcota_A > Polyangia > Polyangiales > SCUS01. The sequence goes on along the minus strand of CBIHPK010000277.1, from coordinate 1,060 downwards.
CCAACCAGTCGGTGAGCTCGGTGGTGGAGTCGAGCCCGGCGCCCACCGGGGCCGCGGCGCAGGTCGCCGACGGCCGGAGGTTGTTCGTCACCGGCCTCGGTCGCTGGTCGCTCAAGGGTCAGGGGTGGAACTCCTGCGAGGCCTGCCACCCCGACGGGCTCTCGGACAACGTCACCTGGTTCTTCGGTCGAGGGCCGCGGCAGACCATCGCCCTCGACGGGACCGTCGACGCCATGGGAGCGCCGCGCCTCATGAACTGGACCGCGGTCTTCGACGAGGTCGCGGACTTCGAGCTCAACGTGCGAGGCAACTCCGGCGGGGTCGGGGCCGTGGTGCACCGGGCGAACGACGGAGCGATGCCACCGCGGGTGTCCGATGAAGACCGCATCGTGTTCGATGGCAGCGCCGACGCGGGGATGCAGCCGCGCACGGCCGCCCCGCAGGATGGCCTGTCGGGATCGATCGACTCCATCGCCACCCCGGCGGGCGCCGGGACGCCCCGCGGGGTGCTCACCGACTGGTCGCTGATCGGGCGCTACCTCGGGGAGATCCGCACGCCGAGGCCGCCGTCGACGGGGAGCGAGGAGGACCTGCGAGAGGGTCGGCTGATCTTCTCGCAGGCGGGCTGCGACGGCTGCCACGGGTCGGCGCGGTGGAGCCTGTCGAGGAGGTTCTATGCGCCCGGCGACGGGAGATGTTCTCGCTGGCGGGGTGCGCGGGCGGCCCGGGGTCGGCGGGGTGGCGCCGGGCGTGGTGGTTCTAGGCGCCCGGCGCCGGGACCAACGACCGGGTGACGGGCTCGCTCATCACCCGCCGATGGACGCGCCCCAACGGCGCCCCGACCGCGCTGATGCCCGAAGGGGGGACCTTCCGTCGCTCGCCCTTCGACGCCGCCAACGACCAGCTCTCCTGCGCGCTCCGAGACGTCGGGACCTGGGCCTCCGGGCGGGGCGTGACGCCGGAGGGGGTCGACGTGCTGGAGGTTCGCGCGGACATGAGCACCCCCTCGCAGGGGGCGACGGGCTTCAACCCGCCGTCGCTGCTGGGGGTCGCGCACGGG
>CBIHPK010000276.1:0-6355 GCA_966211675.1 uncultured Myxococcaceae bacterium | reverse complement strand
CCGTCCCTCAACGGGCTCGACACCATGGATGCTCCTCTCGTAGCCGATGCGCCCCCGGCTGCGATCACCTGACCCCGACGAGACTCACTCCCCGATGATCTTCACCAGCACCCGCTTGCGGCGCATGCCGTCGAACTCTCCGTAGAAGATCCGCTCCCACGGCCCCAGGTCGAGCGCGCCGTCGGTGATGGCGACGACCACCTCGCGGCCCATCACCTGGCGCTTGAGGTGCGCGTCGCCGTTGTCCTCGCCGGTGAGGTTGTGCCGGTAGCGGGAGGTCGGGGCGTGGGGCGCCAGCTCCTCCAGCCAGCGCGCGTAGTCGGCGTGCAGCCCCGGCTCGTCGTCGTTGATGAACACGCTCGCGGTGATGTGCATCGCGTTCACGAGGCACAGGCCCTCGCGCACGCCGCTCTCGCTCACCGCGGCCTCCACCTGCGCGGTGATGTGCACCAGCTCCATCCGCTTCGCGGTCTCGAACCACAGCTCCTTGCGATGCGATCTCATGGCCGCGGAGAGTACCCAAACGCCCCGCCCCGAGCGCGAACCCCCTTCAGCCCCGGAGCACGGTCACCCCGCGCGGTCCCTCGACCAGGATGCCGAGGCCCGCGAAGCGAGGGAGGTACTGCAACGGCGGCGCATCCCTCCGAGAGCCGCGCACCAGGCGCAGCGTGACCCGTCGCCGGTCCAGGTCGTAGTCGGCCTCGTAGATCGCATCGCCCACGCTCACCGTGCGCGGGTGGTCGCGCTCCACCTCGTCGCGCACCCACGCCGGGACCTCCGGCGCCACCAGGTCGCTCGCGGACAGCAGCGCCAGGTCGTCGCCGCCCTCCACGCCCAGCTCCACCAGCCGAGCGGCCACCCAGGCCTCGATGGTCGGCGCGCCGCGCACCGACGGCGCGAGCTCCGCGGCGTGGCCCAGCTTCACCGCCAGGGCCGAGAGCGCCAGCCGATCCCTCGTCTCGGGCAGCGCCGACTTGAACAGGCTCCCCCGCAGGAACAACGTCGCGATGGCCTCCCTCGCCATCGCCCCGGTGGGCGTCTCCTCCCTCGTCGCGATCACCCGCTTCGCGTACACGCGCTCGACGTGGGCCACGATGGCGCCGCGCTCCAGCTGCACGCGCTCCAGCCGGTCGCGGCCGAGGCCCGCGCGGGCGATCGCCGACAGCGACACCGGGCTCGCGCAGGTCACCAGCACCCGGGCGTCCTGGCCCACCCCGAGGGCCCGCGACTCGAACACCACGATGGCCTCGAGGTCCTTCACCCGCTGCGCGGCGCTCTCGCGGGCGAGCTCCAGCTCCGTGCCGCCGTTGCTGAAGGCCACGCTGCGCCCCCGCACTCGCGCCACGTGCACCGAGCGCGGGTCCGCCGCGATGGCCGTGCGCAGCAGGGCGTCCCGGTCGACGGTCGCGCTCGTCGGACCGCCCCCGAGCCCGTGCGCCCGGCGAAGCCTCGACCGGATGCGACGGGCCTCGGCCAGCGCCATGAAGGACAGCCCGTCCTCCCGCTCACGCCCCTCTCGCACCGCGCGGATCAGCGCCGTCGCGTCGCACTCGCCCCGCCGCAGCTCGTCCTCGTCGCCCGCTCCGCCAGGGAGGAAGAGCGGGCGCCCCACCGCGAGCGCCGAGACCAGGTCGATCACGTCGTCGAGGCTGCCCTGCTCGCGCGCCTCGATGAGCAGACGGGCGAGGGGAGGGTCGAGCGGCAGCCCGTAGAGCTCGTGCCCCCGAGGGGTCAGCGCGCCGCCCGCGTCGAGTGCGCCGAGGAGGGTGAGCTCCTCTCTGGCCGCGTCGAGGGCCGCGGCCTTCGGCGGGTCGAAGAGCGGCAGCGCGTCCACGCGACGACCCCACGCCGCCGCGCCCAGCACCAGCGGGACCAGCGACTCCCGGTGGATCTCCGGCGGCGTCGCCCGCTCCAGCATCGCCCCCTTGCCCCAGAGCCGGTAGCAGACGCCGGGGCCCGTTCGACCGGCGCGCCCGGCGCGCTGCGCGGCGCTGTCCTGGGCGATGGCCCCGAGCGCCAGGAAGCCGCGGCCCGCGTGGTAGCGGGTGCGGCGCACGAGGCCGGTGTCGATCACCACCCCGACGCCGGGGAGCGTGATGGAGGTCTCGGCGACGTTGGTCGCGAGGATGAGCTTGCGCTTCGTCGAGCGCTCGAAGCCTCGCCGCTGCTCGTCGAGCGAGAGCCCACCGTGCAGCGGGATCACCTCGTAGCCGTCGGTGCGCAGCGCCCTCGCGCAGGCGTCGATCTCGGCCTTCCCGGGGAGGAAGACCAGCACGTCGCCGGGGTCTCGGGCGGCGGCCTCGACGGCGCGGGCGACGCGGGGGCCCAGGTCGTCGCCGTGGGGGAGGGAGGGCCCCGGGTCGAGGTGGCGCACGTCGACCGGGAAGGCGCGGCCCGCGGCGGAGACGTGGACGGCGCCGAGGTGACGGGCGACGCGGTCGCCGTCGATGGTGGCGGACATCACCACCAGGCGAGGCGAGGGCTGCGCCGCGAAGAGCGCGAGCAGCAGGTCGAGGTCGAGGCTGCGCTCGTGGAACTCGTCGAGCACCAGCGTCTCGAAGCGGCCCGCGAGGTCTCGCGCGTGGAGCACCACGCCGGGCGTGGCGAAGAGGATACGCGTCGCCTCGGAGGAGACCGACTCGTCGCGGACGGCGTAGCCGACGGTGGAGCCCAGGGCGGTTCCTTCGAGCTCGGCGACGCGGGCGGCGAGGCTGCGGCAGGCGACGCGGCGGGGCTCGACCACCAGCACCCGACCTCGCGAGGAGGCCCAGCGGGGGACCTCGGTGGACTTGCCCGATCCGGTGGGCGAGGAGACCACCACCGGCCCGTGGGAGAGGGCGGCGTCGAAGGCCGCGCGGACCGCGTGGATCGGGAGCTCGTCGGGCGTCACACGCGCATCATGGACCGTGGCGCCCCTCGCGCGCTCACCCATCGCCGCCGTCCCGCTTGAGGCTGTGAGCTTCCGTGGCCAGACTCAGCGTGGAGTCAATGCCGTCACGGTCGGCTCCCACCAGTAGGCTATCGGGGGATTGAGCCATGGACATCGACAAGCTCTCGGCCACCGATCGGGTCTTCTTCGACATCGAGGGCGGCGCCCTGATGATGCACCTCGGCGCCGTGATGGTCTTCGAGGGCAGCGGCCTCGTCGCCCCCGACGGATCGCTCGACGCCCCGGCGCTCACCCGCCTGCTGGAGGTCGGCGTCGCGGAGGTTCCTCGCTTCCGCGAGGTGGTGCGCGAGGTGCCCGGCCTCGGCGCGGTGTGGGTCGACGACCAGCGCTACCGCATCGAGCACCACGTGAGCCACACGGCCATCCCCCACCCCGGCGACGACGCGCAGCTGATGCGGCTCGCGGGTCGCTTCTTCTCCGAGCCCCTCGATCGAAGGCACCCGCTCTGGGAGGCGTGCCTCGTCGAGGGCCTCTCCGGCGGGCGCTTCGCGATCATCTTCAAGGTGCACCACGCGATGGTCGACGGCGTGGCGGGCATCGGCCTGCTCGCCGCCATGTTTCGCACCGAGCCCGGCGAGCTCGCGGCCTCTCCCGCTCCATGGACCCCTCGGCACTCGCCCGGCACCCTCCGCATCGCCAGGGCGCTCGCCTCCGACAGCGCCCACGCCGTCGCCCACGCGCTGCACGACCTGCGCGGCTCGCTCGGCCACGGGGCCCCGGCGAAGGACATCGCCGGGGGCCTGGTGCACACCCTGCGCGACGGGCTGAGGCCCGCGTCGCCCTCCTCGCTCAACCCCGCCGAGGTGGGGCCGCACCGCGCGTACACCAGCACCCGCCTCGACCTCGGCCGCGCCAGGGAGGTCCGCAAGGCCCTCGGCGGAACCCTCAACGACGTGGCCCTCGCCGTGGTCACCGGCGCGCTCCGTCGCTACCTCGCCCGCCGAGGCGACCCGGTGGAGGCGATGAAGGACTTCCGCGCGCTCGTCCCGGTCGACCTCCGCCCGCGCATGGGCGAGGACGGCGTCGGCAACCACATCTCCCTGGTGCTGGTGCACCTGCCGCTCAGCGAGCCACGGGCCCTCGCGCGCTTCGACGCGGTGCACCGCGCCTGCGAGCACCTGAAGCACGACTCTCACGAGATCGAGGGGGCGGCCTTCATCGAGCGCGTCGGCGACCTCGGCGGGCCCAACGTGGTGACCGCGGTGTTTCGCATCGCCTCGATGCTGCGCGCCTTCAACGTCACCATCACCAACGTGCCGGGGCCGCAGGTGCCGATCTACGTGGGGCGCGCGAGGATGACCGAGATCCACGCCGTGGTGCCGCTCTTCACCCATCAGGGCGTCGGCGTGGCCATCGTGAGCTACGACGGCGGGATGTTCGTCGGGCTCTACGCCGACCCCGACGCGGTGCCCGACGTCGAGGCCCTCGCGGCCGACGTGCAGCAGTCCTTCGAGGAGCTCTACACCGCCGCGGGAGGCGGCGCTCGCCTCGCAGTGTAGGCTGTCGGGTTAGATGACCCAGCGTCCGCCCGAAGCCCCGCGCCGCCGCAAGCTGCTGGTCCACCAGGACGTGCTCGAGTGGATGGATGACCCGAAGAGCGACCGGCAGCTCCAGCAGCGGGCGAGGCTGGTGTTCACCCAGCTCGCCGCGCTGGGGATGCCGCCGCAGGTGAAGAGCGTCCAGGGCCTCGGCCGCGGCTGGCTGCGCACCGACCTCGGCGGCAACAGCGGCCACCAGTTCTACCTCTGGTGGGCGCGCGCGGGGTCGCCGCCGGTGAAGCACCTCGGGCTCGACCCGGAGGAGATCCTGGTGCGCGCGGTGCGCCACCACGACGAGACCCACGCGGCCCTCGACCCCGGCGGCCCCGACCAGTGGGTCGCGCTCCCGGGCCAGGAGCTCAAGGACAACGGCCTCTTCCCCGAGCTGCTGCGCGCCCAGCAGGACGCCATCGAGTCCCGGGTGCGCCTGCGCGTGCTGCGCGGCCAGCCCGGCACCGGCAAGACCACCGTGCTCCAGCAGGCGGCCCTCGCGGCGCCGGGGCAGCGCACCCTCTACCTCACCTACAACGCGCTCCTGGCCGAGCGCGCCCGGGAGTTCTTCGACCAGTTCGCGCCCGACCCCTCGCTGGTCACGGTGCTCACCTTCGGAGCGCTGCTGCGACGGGTGCTGCCGGCCGCCCCGACGCCGGTCGCCCCGCTCGCCGAGCGCATCACCGTGCTCGCCCGAGCGCTCGACTCGGCGCCGCGGAAGTTCGCCCCCTGGGACAAGCACCCGGAAGAACTCTTCGGCGAGCTGCACGCCTGGATCGCCGGGGCCGCGCTGCCGACCCCCTTCCGCGGCGCCCCGGCCTGCGAGGGCTCGCTGCTGCGCGAGGACGCCTTCGTGAAGCTGCGGGCGAAGATCCTCGACGAGCGCGCCGCCCGCAACGCCGTGCTGGCGGTGCAGGCCCTCGACCCGAGGCTGCTGCCGGAGATCGTGGGCGACCCCTGGTGGGCGCGCCTCGCGCTCGACAAGGTGCGCGGCGGAGCGAAGCCCCCGAAGGTCTTCGCCGACCTCCACGCCGTCTTCGTCGACGAGGTGCAGGACCTCACCCTGGTGGAGATCGCCCTGCTGGCCGCGCTGGTGGACGCCGCGAGCGAGGGGCGCGAGGCGCCGCTCGACGTGATGGTGGCCGGCGACGAGAGCCAGACCGTGCGCCCGACGGACTTCGACTGGGGCGCCTTCGCCGACGCGGTGGCCCCGACGCTGGGGCCCGGGAGCACCTTCGACCTGCTGGGCAACGTGCGCTCGCCGCGCGCCATCGCCACGCTGGTCGAGCGCTCCTGGTCGCTCTACCAGCACCTGGACAAGGCGCAGCGCCCGAGGGGCAGGGCCGACCTGGAGATCGAGGAGTCGGTGTCGGGGCGGGTGCTGCGGTGCCGGGTCCCGGACGCGGCGACGCTGGCGAGGGTGGGCCACGAGCTGCTGAAGCGGCCGAGCACGGTGCTGGTGTTCCCGGGAGCGAGGGTGCCGCCGGAGCTGCAGCCCGAGGGGCTGGACGTGTGGAGCAGCGACGCCGTGAAGGGCCTCGACTTCTCCGTGGTGGCCATCGTCGACGGCGCCCGGCGCATCCGGGAGATCGAGGCCCTGCGCGCCCGCAAGAACGACCAGGTCCAGAGCCTCCGGGCCCGCACCCGGGCGGACCAGTTTCGCGTGGCCCTGAGCCGCGCCACGGACACGGTGATCTTCCTGGACGTGGGCGACGACCCCAGCGGCGACGGCGCGCTCCACCGGCTCTGCGTCGACGACCAGGAGGGCCCGCTGGAGGGCTACGTCGCCAGCATCGACCCGGACGCGCTGCTGGCCCTGCTCGCTCGCGACGACGCCTCCTCGCAGGAGCTCGTGCTGGAGTACCTCCAGGAGGCC
>CBIHPK010000275.1:0-6363 GCA_966211675.1 uncultured Myxococcaceae bacterium | reverse complement strand
GGAAGCGGATGGGCGGGTACATCAGCGCGAGCGTGGTGATGAGCGCGCCGGGGCGCGTGGTGCGACGCGCGACGAGGGCGACCCCGGCGATGAGCAGCGGAACGAGCCCCGGGCGCGCTCCCGGCGCCGCGCCCATCGATGCAGTGGCGACGATGCGCCGTAGCTCGCGGCCCCTCGGACGCCCCCGCACGAGAAGCTCGACGAGGTGTTTCGGTGGAAGGAGCCACGAGTGCTGCCCATGAATCTCACGACTCATGGCAATCACTACCTCTAGAGCGGGTGAGCTCGGCGCGCGCGGCCTCGAGGTCGAAGGTCGGCGGAGGAAGAGCTACCGCGGGTTGATGTTCAGCACCCACGCGCCGGTGCCGCCCGCGGGCAGCCCGCCCGATCCCTCGGGGCGCGCGTTGAACCCCGAGATCACCGCGGTCACCACCTGGCCCGCGCGCAGCGTCACGTCGAGCTGGCTCGTGTAGTCGCCGCCGCCGACGTCGTCGCTGCACGCGAGCGACGTCGCGCCGCACACGCCGTCGCGAACGTGCAGCACCGTGTCGAAATCCGATCCCGCCGTGTCGAAGCGCCACGTGCCCGCCGAGGGCGCCGTCCACTGCAGCGACACGTCGCGCCCCGACATCGCGCAGGTGGCGAAGAGGTTGCCGCCGACGTCGCCGAGCAGCCCCGACGCGACGCGACCGGTCATCGAACCCGCGCTGCGATCAGGGCACACGGTGACGTTGCGCGCGTTGAGCTGCCACGCAAGCGTCGGGTTGCGGCTCTCGACCACCACCGCCACGCGGTCTCCGGCGGCGAGCGTCACGCGCGCGGCCGACTGCGTGCCGCTGATGTTGTCGTTGCACGCGAGCTCGGCGCCGTCACACGTCGCGCGGTGCACGTGCACGATCGTGTCGTTGTCGCGGTTCGACCCGGTGGTGTCGAACGAGAACGTGCCCGCGGCGGGAGCCGTCCACGCGAAGGTCGCGTCGGTGAGCCCGCTGCCCCCGCACGCGCCTCGCGCGGCGTCGGTGCGTCCGGCCATCGTTCCGGTGGCGATGGCGCGACCGAGCCGCGATCCGAGGTCGATGCCCACGCACGCGCAGGCGGTCGCGGTGGCGCAGTCGGTGTCGTCGCAGTCGGTCCGCCCGTCGAGGTCGTTGTCGAGCGCGTCGCCGCACAGAGACTCCGCGCTCGCGACGAGGTCGCGTCCGTCGAGCGTGACGTCGGCAGCGCCGTTTTCGAGGTGGCCCGCGAAGGTGCGACGAAACGACGGTGCGCCGCTCGCGACGGTGACCAGCGAGTACCAGCGGCGTCCCGTCGCCAGGAGGTCGAAGGTGCGCGTCGCCGACGCGCCCGCGGGCACGACGTTCGTCCACGGGCCGGCGCCGCGAATGCGCGACGCGGTGGTGAACGTCACCGCCGCGCTCCCCCGGTTGACGTAGGTGAGGTCGAGGGTGCCCGCCGCGGGGTGCAGCGCGGACGTGACGTCGATCGCACCACACTCGGTGGTGAGGTCACCCGCGAACGCTCGCTCGAAGCCGTTGGGGCTGGCGAGCGTGAGGTCGTAGCGGCCTCCGTCGGCCATCACCGCGAAGGAGTCTTCGAGCGTCGCGCCCGGGCCGACGTCGTACTGCCACGGACCGTCGGTGCGATAGCGGTTGGCCGTGATCTGATAGTGCACCGACGCGGTGCCCGCGTTCGTCATCGAGACGGTGAGGCGCCCCGCGGCGCAGTCGATGCGCGTCGTCGCGTTGGGCTGATACGGCAGCGGACGCGTCGGACGCACGCCCACCTCCTGCGGGGGAATCGCCTGCGTCGTGGGCACCACCGCGTTCGCTCCGCTGCACCGCGCGGCGGGCGCGGCGGGCAACACGGGAGACGTGAAGTCAGGATGCGCGAAGTCGAACGCGGACATGAGATCGCCCGCGACCTGGCGGCGCCACGCGCTGAGGTTGGGCTCGCGGACGCCCGTCCACTGCTCGAGGAAGCGCAGGATCGACGTGTGATCGGAGACCTCGGAGTCGACGAAGCCGCCGCGGGTCCACGGGGAGACGATGATCATCGGGACGCGATTGCCGAACCCGATGGGCGCGCCGCCGACGAACTCCGCGGCGGTGCCGGCGGGAGGCAGCGGCGGAGCGACGTGGTCGAAGAAGCCACCGTTCTCGTCGTAGTTGAGGACGAACACCGTCGAGCGCGCGACCGTGGGGTTCGACGCCAGCGCTTCGAGAAGCTGTTGCGTGAGGTGCTGACCCGCCGAGAGCGGATACGGCGGGTGCTCGGACTGGTACGCGGGCGCGATGATCCACGTGACCTGCGGGAGCGTGTCGGCCTGCACGTCGCGGCGGAACTCCGCGACCGGATCGGTCGATCGCCGCATCCCGCGCTCGTAGAGCGGACTGCCCGGCGTCGCGAGCTTGAAGGTCCGAAACCACGCGAGCGCGTTGTCATCGTAGTTGTCGGGCTCTTGATAGATGCGCCAGGAGACCCCCGCGGCCTGGAGGCGCTCGGGGTAGGTGGTCCAGGTGAACCCCGCGGCAGGTTCGGTGTTGTCGATGACCGGTCCGCCGCCCGTCGAGGCGGGGTCGATCATGCCGGTCCAGAGGTAGAGCCGATTGGGGTTCGTGGGTCCGATGACCGAGCAGTGATAGGCGTCGAGCACGGTGTAGGCGTCGGCGAGCGCGTAGTAGTACGCGAGCTCGGCGCGGGCCGAAGAGCTCAGCGCGTTGGTCCCCTTGGCCGGGACCCACCGATCCCAGAGCCCGTTGTGCCACGCGTCGTGCCCGCCGGCCCAGCCGTGATCGACGTCGTTCACGCAGTCGAGCGCGGTGTGAAACGGGAGCACCTCACCGGTCGCGCTCGGCTGATGAAAGACCGACCGCCCCGAGCGGAGCGTCATCGCGGCGGGGTCACCGAACCCGCGCACGCCTGACATCGCGCCGAAGTAGTTGTCGAACGAGCGGTTCTCCTGCGTGAAGATGACGACGTGCCGCACGTCGCGCAGCGTGCCCGTGAGCGTCGATCCGTCCGTCGGCGCGGCGCTGTCGGCGGGGGCGTCGGTCGGCGCATCGGCCGGGGCGGGCACGTCGACGCGCGCGGTCACATCGGGGGAGGCATCGGTCCGAGCGCCCGCGTCGAGGACGTCGCCCGGCGCGACGAGGTCGGTCGACGGCGCCGTGTCGGTGGGTCGCGGCGTGTCGGTCGCCGCGGCGTCGGGCCGCACGCCGGCGTCGCCCGCGGGCGACTCGCCGCTGCACGCCACCACGACGAGCGTGCTCAGCAAAGACCTTCCGACCGACCGACGAGTCATCACGAGCCTCCAGGCGCTGCGCGCTGCGCGCCCGTCGACTGCTACATAGAACCCGCGTGCGGCGATAGTCCCGATGCGATGGCCTGAGCGCGCCGGTATCCGCAGCGACGGCCGCGGCGCGGCGCCGAGCGGATCAGGGTGCCGGCGCGGGCAGCGCGATGCGGAAGGCCGAGCCGCCGCCCGCGGGGCAGTCGACGGAGGCGTCGCCGCCGTGGGCGTGGGCCGCGAGGCGCACGAAGGTGAGGCCCAGGCCGCGGTTGTACGCGGCGGTCGCGCGGCCGTCGGCCTGCACCTGCGTGTACTTCTCGAAGATGGTGTGGCGCATGCCCGCGGGGACCCCGGGGCCGTCGTCGGCGACCTCGAGCACGACGGCGCCGCGCTCGCGCCGCCCGGCGACGGTCACGTGCGGGGCGTGGCGCACGGCGTTCTCGATCAGGTTGCCGAGCGCGCGGCGCAGCACCGCGGGGTCGACCGACGCGCGCAGTCCGCAGGCGGGGCCGAGCGCGAGCGCGGAGCCGTGCATGCGGGCGAGGGCGGCGTTCTCCTCGACGGCGGCGGCGAGCATCGCGTCGAGGTCGACGAGGTCGCGCGAGAGGGGGAGGGAGTTGGTCTCGAGGCGCGAGATGTCGAGCAGGTTGAGCAGCATCGCCTGGAGGCGACGCGCGGCCTGCACGCTGTCGGAGATGGCCTCGACGGCGTCGTGGTTGTCGCGGATGCCGGCGATCCGGTCGAGGTAGCCGAGGTTGGCGAGGATCGCCGAGAGCGGGTTCTTGAGGTCGTGGATGAGGAGGTCTTGCAGGGTCTCCTTCATGCGCTCGACGGAGCGCTTGGCGGAGATGTCCTCGACCATCAGCACCCCGTAGGACGCGGCGGCCACGTCGAAGGAGCTCATCTTCAGCCGCACGTCGCGCGGCTCGTCGAGCGACATGAAGGGGAAGGAGAACTCGAGGTCCACGTCGAGCGGGCGGCGGCCGATGTTCTTGCGAAACTCGCCCGCGAGGCGGCTCACGTTCATGCACGGCGCGACCTCGACGAAGAAGTCGCGGCCGACGACCCGCGCGCGCTGCCGGTTGGCCAGGGCCTCCTCGGCGCGGTTGTAGATGACCACCCGCCCGGCGGCGTCGAGCACCACCACCCCCAGCGGGAGGCTGTCGAAGAGCTGCGCCAGGAGCGCCAACGAGGGGTCCATCGCGTCGGATCGTACTCACCGCGCGCGCGCTGACAACGCGGGCGCACCGCGAACTTGCACCCGCCGCCCGGTCGGTGCGATCGCGTCGCCGTGACCACCAACGCACCCGCCGCCCGGCGCGCCGCCATCGGATTCATCTTCGTGACCGCGCTGCTCGACGTCATGAGCCTCGGGCTGATCATCCCGGTGCTACCCAACCTCGTGAAGAGCTTCGTCGGCGGCGACACCGCGTCGGCCTCGCGCTGGGTGGGTCTCTTCGGCACCTCGTGGGCCCTGATGCAGTTCATCTTCTCCCCGGTGCTCGGCGTGGTCTCCGACCGCTTCGGGCGGCGGCCCGTCATCCTGATCTCGGTCTTCGGCCTCGGGCTCGACTACGTGCTCATGGCCGTCGCGCCCAGCCTCGGGTGGCTCTGGCTCGGGCGCGTCCTCTCGGGCATCACCGCGGCCAGCTTCTCGACCGCCGGCGCGTACATCGCCGACGTCACGCCGCCGGAGAAGCGCGCGCAGTCCTTCGGCGTCATCGGCGCGGCCTTCGGCGTGGGCTTCGTGCTCGGCCCCGCCCTCGGCGGCCTGCTCGGCGACCTCTCTCCGCGGCTCCCGTTCTGGTGCGCCGCGGGCCTCGCGCTCGCCAACGGGCTCTACGGACTCTTCGTGCTCCCCGAGTCGCTGCCGCCCGAGCGCCGCACGTCCTTCCGATGGGCGAAGGCCAACCCCTTCGGCGCGATGAAGCTGCTCGCCAGGTACGAGGGCCTGCCCACGCTGGGGGCGGTGGTGTTCCTGTACCAGCTCGCGCACAACGTGCTGCCGAGCATCTTCGTGCTCTACACGGGCTACCGCTACCACTGGTCGCCGCGCGACGTCGGCGTGAGCCTCGCGGCCACCGGCGTCGCGAGCATCGTGGTGCAGACGCGCCTCGTGGGCCCGGCGGTGAGGCGCCTCGGCGAGCGCGGCGCGCTGCGGGTGGGGCTCGCCGCGGGGGCGCTGGGCTTCGCGATCTACGGCTTCGCCCCGACCCCGCTCGCCTACTGGATGGGGCTGCCGGTCTTCGCGCTCACGGGCTTGATCCAGCCGGGGGTGATGGGGCTGATGACGCGCAAGGTGGAGGGCAACGAGCAGGGGCAGCTGCAGGGCGCGACGTCGAGCATCATGGGCGTGACGGGGCTCATCGGCCCGGGGCTCTTCACGACGGTCTTCGCGTGGTCGATCGCCGACGCCCACATGCCGGGCATCGCGGTGCTGCTCGCGGCGGTGTTCATGGTCGCGGCGCTCGCGGTGACGGCGAAGGTCGGCGTGGCCTGAGCCCATGGGGAAAGCGGCGCGGCGCCCGCGCTGGGACGGGTCAGCGATGGGCGACAGGACGCCCGATGTATGAAGTTCGTGGCGTCCCTCGCTGTCACGCGGCGCTCCCGTCGCGCGAGCGGCGCACCCGCGGCACCTATGGTCGACACCCCGAGGTGTCCGAGGATGCGCACGATCCCCGCGCGCTCGGTGAGTGCCGCGATCCTCTTCATCCGGCCGCCGCACGCGAGCACCGCTCACGTCCTCGGGGCTGTGCCTCACCCGGAGCGAAGCGGCTGTCCTCTGCCCTCAATTCCCACGGTGGCAGCCGCTGTTTTCGTGGATCGTGGGGAGCGACCGCGACGCCAGCCCAATGCGCCTCACCGTCGCGAAGCGACGGGAGCGACCGCGACGCCAGCCCAGTGCGCCTCACCGTCGCGAAGCGACGGGAGCGACCGCGACGCCAGCCCAATGCGTCACAACGACCCCACGCTCCGAGCCCGGTTGAACCCAGTGGGGTGGAGCCGCCGATTCCACGAGGGCGCACTGGGCTGGCGTCGCGGTCGCTCCCGTCGCTTCGCGACGGTGAGGCGCA
>CBIHPK010000274.1:0-6381 GCA_966211675.1 uncultured Myxococcaceae bacterium | reverse complement strand
GCTCCGCTCCGGTGAGGCGCGCTGGGGTGGCGTGGTCGGTCGCTCCCCCGCCCCTACGGGCTGGGGTCTGGCTCTGGTCGCCGAAGGCCTCGCGGTCGTACCGGGGAGTCCCCGCTGAAGGCCTCGCGGTCGTACCGGGGAGTCCCCGCTGACGGCCACGCGGTCGTACTCCGACTCCCACGAGCAGAGCGGTCAGTGGATGACGGGCGCGTGGCCGTCCATGGCGTCGACCATGAGGGCCACCTCCTGCATCAGGTAGCGGCCGGGCCCCTGGGTGCCGCACGAGCCGCAGCCCGCCATGGCCGACTGCGAGGCGACGTACATCTCCCGGGCGCGCTGCGGGTCTCCCGCGCAGGCCTCGGCCAGCACCGCGAGCGCCGCGGTCTCGCCGCAGCCGCCGTCGAGCGAGCGGGCCTGATCGGCGAGCGCCGGGAGCGCGTCGTAGCGCTCGGTGCGCGCGGCCATCACCGCCAGCGACACGATGGAACTCTTGCGCCGCAGCGAGGCCGGGTCGATGTCGTCGAGCAGCGCGTCGAGCGCGGCGCGCGTGGCGGCCGGATCGTCGCCGAAGCCGAAGCCCTCCCAGGCGGCCTCGACGCGCTCGTCGGGCGTCGGACCGGTGGTGGCCTTCTGCCGGTCGTGACGGCGGTTGACCCAGGAGACCACGGCCGTGAGCAGCACGATTCCCATGAGCAGCGCGATGCCGTTTTCCATGTCGGATGAGGTTGTTAGCACGGGCGGTCGCCCTGCGGTCGCCAGCGTTCACCCCGCGCGCACCGGCGGAACCCTCGGCCACGCCAGCCACGCCACGGTCCCCGGCACCACCCACGCCGCGAGCGCCACCAGCACCCGGCCGTAGCCTCCGTAGGTCTCGACGCCTCGCCCGATGAGCGGATTGGCCACCACGAAGGCCAGCGCCTGCGCCGACGCGCACCAGCCGCCCGCGGTCGACACCCCGTGCGAGGGGATCCTCGCCAGCATGTCCGCGGTGATCATCGCGTAGGTGCCGCCGCCGCCGAACATCGCCGCGCCCGCGAAGCCCATCGCCATCCACGGCGACGTCGCGCCCACCATCGCCAGCGTCGCGCCCGCCGCCAGCGTCGCGCTCAGCGCGATCAGCCCAGGGTGCGTCCCGCCGCGGGCGTTGCTCGGGTGCCGGGCGAGCCTCGCCGACAGGTCTCCGAAGGCGATGCTCCCCACGTCGAACATCAACGGCGGCAGCCAGATGAAGGCCGCCACCCCGACCTGCGTGACGCCCCACGCGCGCACCAGGTACTTCGCGCTCCACGTCAGCACGAAGCCGATCGCGGGCGACGAGGCCACGATCAGCGCCAGCGTCCGTAGCACCGCGGGCGAGCCCAGCGCGCGCCACGCCACGACCCCGGCCACGGTGCCCTCTCGGTACGCGCCGACCCCCGCCTCGACCACCTCCGCCTCGGGCGCGGCGTCGAGCACCTCCCTCCCCGGCGAGCGCCACGCCACGCCCATCCAGATCGGGATCCACACGAGGCCGCTCAGCGCCGACACCAGCAGCGCCCCGCGCCAGCCGAAGACCGACATCAGCGCGACGGCGATGGGCGGCGCGATCATCGAGCCGATGGAGCTCCCGGTGAACAGTACCCCCACGCCGCGAGGCCGCTCGGCGGGCGGCAGCGCGCGGTGCACCGTCTGCGACGCCCCCGGAAACGACGGCGACTCCGCGAAGCCCAGCAGCACCCGGAACACCACCAGCGCCCCGAAGCCCGGCGCCAGCGCGTGCAGCGCCGAGGCGACGGTCCAGAGCAGCACCGCGGCCAGCAGCCCTCGGCGAGCGCCCACGCGGTCGATCCAGCGGCCCGCGAGCGGAGCGCCGATGAGGTACGCGAGCGAGAAGGCCGAGGCGAGGAGCCCGTACTGCGTCTCGGAGATGCGCAGCTCGCGGGTGATGGTCGGCGCCAGCACCGCCAGCGCCTGCCGGTCGATATAGCTGATGGTCATGGTGAAGGTCGCCGCCAGCACCAGCGCCCACGACTGCGCCCGGGTCAGCCTCGGCGCGCTCACCGCGACGCCTCCAGCTGCTTCTCGAAGGCCTCGAGGGTCAGCTTCGCGATGGGTCCCTTGAGGGCCGCCGCGGGCAGCAGGTCGCCCGCGAGGTAGCGCCACCCGACGCCGTCGTGCGCGAAGTACGAGCGCTCCACGAAGGACCGGTCTCTCGAGCCCTCCCGCACCCTCGCGTGGAAGAGCACCTCCGCGAGCCCGTCGCTCCCGGGCGGCCGCTGGTCGAGCACCGCGAGGCCGCCATATCGGTAGCGATGGAAGGTCTCCTTCAGCGAGCGACGCAGGCTCTGCTCGCCCGCCTCCCAGTCGGCGTGGTCGGGGTGCAGCGTGCGCAGCAGGTACTGCTCGTCGCCGCGCACGAAGGCGCTGTAGCGAGAGCACATCAGGGCCATCGCGGTGGGGGCCTCGCGCTCGCCGCGGTGATACGGCGCGCAGCAATCTTCGTAGGCTAGCTTGCTGCCGCAGGGGCAGTCGCTGGTGGTCGGTCGCACCCTCGCGACGCTATCAGACGAGCGCCTTCGCCACCCTCGCCTCGAGGTCCGAGCGGCCGGCCAGCACGCTCCGCGCGAGGGACCACTGGCCCTTCGCGCGCACCAGGTTGTGGGCGCCGCGCGAGGGGTGGCGCGACGGGTCCCAGCCGAAATAGCGCTCCCGCAGGGCGTCGGCGGCGAAGCGGGCGGCGAGCTCGACGCAGATCGTCGCGAGCCCGTCGACGAGGTGCCCGGCCTCGGAGGGCTCGACGAGGTCGCGCGCGGTGCTGGCGTAGCCCGCCATGGCGAGGCCCACGCGCTCGGCGGAGATGGCGCAGTCGGTGGCGTCCTCGCCGGAGGGGTTGCACCACGAGCGCAGCGCGTCGCCGAGCTCGAAGGGGAGGATCATCCGACCGACGGTGTCGAGGTCGACCAGGCACACGCCGCGGAGCTGGTCGTCGAAGAGCAGGTTGGAGAGCTTGAGGTCGCCGTGGCAGTGGCGCTTCGGGAGCGATCCGAGCTCGGGCAGCGAGCGCCCCGCGGAGAGGATCTCCCCGGCCAGCGGCGCCACCTGCTCGAAGAGCGGGTGTTGGGGAAGGGCGTCGACGGCGAGGGCCAGCGCGTCGAGGTGGCCGCGCGTGTCGTGCACCCCCGCGCGCACGAAGCGGTACTCGTGCTCCAGGTCGGACAGCGCTCGGTGGAACCTCCCCACCAGCGCCCCGGCCTCGAAGGCGTGCTCGTCGCGGGCGAGGCGGTCGTAGGTGGTGAGCCCTGGGAGGAAGCTCTGCGCTCGCCACACCTCGTTGCGCCCGGGGGTCTCGTGCTCGACCCAGAGGGCGCCGTCGCGGGTGCGGATGAGCCTCGGGGTGACCATTCCGCGGAGCGCGAGGTGCGCGGTGACGGCCTCGATGTCGAGGTGCACCTCCGGCCCGAAGACCGGGTGCAGCCGCTGGAGCACGCACCGACCGCCGGGGCCTTCGAGGAGGAAGGTGTCGTTGATGAGGCCGCGCCCGTAGGGTCGCGCGGCGGCCCTCTCGAAGCCGGCGTAGCGGGCGAGGACCTCCGCGGGAGGAGCGCTCACGGATCGACGGGAGCGGGGGGCGCCTCGAAGGGCAGGACGATCTCGCCCATACCGCCGGAGGGGACGTCGCCTTCGCCCATGAGCGTCTGGATGGTGCGGTAGTTGGAGCCCGATCCGCTCTGGATCTCTCCGGTGGCCACGTAGTGCCCGGGCTGCAGGCCCGTGAGCCTGGCGCCGGGGACGCGGGTGTACGAGATGCGCCCCGTGGAGCAGGTCGCCCCGAGGGCGTCGAAGCCCTCGAGCCGGATGATCACGCGCGTCGCCGTGGTGGTGGGGCACTCGCTGGCGGGGGCGTTGCCGTTGACGGTCCAGCGCACGCGCAGGGTGCCCGGCGGCTCGAAGTTGATGGTGGCGTTGGTGGTCTGGTCGGAGACGATCGTGGTCGGGATCACGTACTCGTAGATGGGCGTCCCGTCGGCGCGCAGGAGGCGGGCCCCGACGTTGAGCCGGTTGGCCGGGAGCATCATCTTCGAGACCATCCCCTGGGTGCAGGGCAGGCGCGTCGCGTCGCCGAAGGTCGCCTGGATGTCCACGAAGGCCGCGCCCACCACGGCGCACTCGGTGGCCGGGGGGTTGCCGTTGATGGTCCAGGTCACGTTGAGGTTGCCCGGGCCGATGAAGAGCGGAACGTCCCCCGCGTCCTCCCCGGTGTCGGGCGCGCCGGCGTCGGAGGGGGCGCTCGGCCCGTTGGACGAACACCCCAGCACACCGGCGAGACCGAGCGCGGACAGCAACAACGTCAGAGATCGAATGGCCTGCATCGCGGGCGCATCAAGCACCGCCCGGACGGGGAGTGTCAACGCCGTCCACAGGGGCCCTTGCACCGAGCGCAGGAGTGCGGTTGAACCCCGCGGCCCTAAACCACTCACGGAGCTTCCTCATGCGGTTCGTCCCTTCGTTGCACCGTTCGTCGCTCTTCACCCTGCTCGGCGCCGTCACCCTGCTCGGCGCCTCCGGCCAGGCGCAGCACCGCCGTCGCCCGGCGGCCGTCACCTGCACCGCGGGCCAGCACGACTCCGACGGCCACTGCTGCCCCGGCATCGAGGAGTGGGTCCCCGCCCGCACCCGCTGCATGTGCGTCGACAGCGCGGACGCCTGCCGCCAGGCCGTCGCCCCGCCGCCGCCGCCTCCGGTCGCCCTCCCGATGCCTCCGCCGCCGCCCGCCTCGCGCTGCCCGGAGGGCATGGTGCTGATGGAGAACGCCGTGTTCAACATGGGCGCCGCCGCGGGCCAGACGGGCGACCGCAACGAGACGCCCGCGCACCGGGTGACGCTCGCTCCGTACTGCATCGACCGCACGGAGGTGAGCGCCCACCGCTTCCAGGAGTGCGCCGCCTCGGGCCAGTGCACCACCTCCTCCACGGTGAACTTCCCCGCCATCCCGGCCCCGCAGCTCCCGTCCTGGAACCAGCTCTGCAACGGCAGCCGCCCCGACCGCGCCGACCACCCGATGAACTGCGTCGACTGGTCGCAGGCCAGCGCCTACTGCCGCTCCCGCGGCGGCCGGCTCCCCACCGAGGCCGAGTGGGAGTTCGCCGCGCGCGGGGCCGAGACCCGCTCCTTCCCGTGGGGCGAGGCCGCCCCCTCGCTCGAGCGCGTCAACGCCTGCGACGCCGACTGCATCGCGCTGCTCACGCGCCACAACCTCTCCCGCCCCGCGGCCTCGTTCACGGGCAGCGACTCGCACGCCGCGACGGCCCCGGTGGGCGCCTTCACCCCGGGCGCCTCGCTCTTCGGCGTGCTCGACATGGCCGGCAACGTGATGGAGTGGACCGGCGACTGGTTCGGCCTCTACACCGCCGCCCCGGCCATCGACCCCACCGGCGCGCCCGCGGGCTCCGACCGCGTGGCCCGCGGAGGCCACTGGTTCTCCGGCACCGCCGCCGCGCTGCGCACCACCGCGCGCGTCCCCGCCAACCCGACCTTCCGCCTGGCGACGCTCGGCTTCCGCTGCGTGCACTCGCCGGTCGAGCCGCCGATGCCCCCGGCGGCGGTCCCCGTCGCGCCTCCGCCTCCGCCGATGCCGACGCCGGTCGAGCCGCGCCGCCACCACCACGGACGGTAGACGCCCGCCGGGTGCATCCCGCATCCTGCGCCCCATGCGACCGATGGCCTTCCTGGCGCTCGCCCTGTCCCTCGGGTGTTCGAGCGGCCCCTCGCACCACTTCCACATGATCAACGCGCGCCGCACCCCGCGCGCCGCGCCCTGCGTCGAGCCGACGGTCTTCACCGACCGCGGACCGGAGACGCCGCGCGAGGCCATCGCCGTGCTCACCGCGGAGTGCAGCGACTCGCACCCCGAGCACTGCCGACGGGAGATGCAGCGCGCCGCGTGCGAGGCCAACGCCGACGCGGTGATCGACGCGACGGCCCGCCCCCTGCGAGGCGGCCGCGTGAGGATGGTCGGGACGGCGGTGGAGTGGCGGGCGCCGTAGAGGGCCCTGATGCAGACGGCTCGTGCGGCTGTCCGTTCGCTGCGCCCCGCGGACGCGGGTTGAAAACCCTTCCCCTTCTACACATCTCGAGGACGCGTAGTACGTCATCGAAACGCTTGTTTCGCAGTGGTCGGAGCGCGATGATAGGCCGTCGGTACGTCGCCCACTCCGCGGTCGCGGACGGCCCGCGAGCGGGCCTGCGACCGCTGAAGTGGGAGCCTGGAACTGAGCGTCCCGCCGTCGCGGGACTTCCTGCAGGCGCATCGAGCGCTGGAGCGCTCGATGAAGGGGACGTAGGTGCTCACGCGGAGCAGCGAGACAAGCCGCAGAGCGTCCCATGGAGTTCCATCGCGGCGGT
>CBIHPK010000273.1:0-6499 GCA_966211675.1 uncultured Myxococcaceae bacterium | reverse complement strand
TGCGGCCCCAGCGAGAAGGCCAGGCCCTCACCATCGAGGCGCCCTTCCTCGGACCTGCCCGCTAGGGGTTCGGATCCCTACGTTGATGCCACGCTGGAGCACCGCTCCTGCCCTGTGATGCGAGACGGAGGCACTGGCACCATGCCCGACGATCATTCCCGCGAGACCCTTGAAGGCGTCCGCACCCTGGTCGCCCGACTGCTGGCCTCCGTCGAGGCCTCCGAGCGAGACCTCTCCCACAGCGGCGACTTCCGATATCAGCTGATCCGCGGCCACGCGCTCGCGATGCTGGACCAGCTCGAGGAGCTCGCCCGGGCCAGCGACGACGACCCCTCGCACGACTGAAGACCCGCGGCCTCCCTCCTCCCTCGACCCTCCGCAGCGGCTGCGCCAGTCCGCGCAGCGATTGCGCACGGCCCTCCCGATCGCTTCGCTCCGCGGCGAATCATCGCGCTCGACCGCAGTGCCGAGCCCTCGGCTCGCTCCTTGAACAGGCGCTCCTCCGTGGTGCCCCAGATGAACCTCTCGCTCGATGCCGGCCATGCTGAACGCCCCCTCGCCCGGGGCAACGGGCTCGACCTCCCCGCCGCGCTCTCCTTGGCGGTCTCGGTCCTCCTGGTGGTGTCCTTCGTCGCGGGCCTGCGGCTCGATGCGTCGCGCCTCTACGGTCCCGCCGGCCAGGACGTCGTCAACCTCATCGTCGGCCTTCCCCTGCTGGCGTACTCGACCCGCCTCGCGCGCCGCGCCTCGCTGGCCGGGCTCCTCCTCTGGATGGGGACCCTCTTCCACCTCGCGTACACCCACGCCTTCTACGTGCTCGGCACCCGCGCCACGGCGCTGCTCCCGGCGCACGTCGGCGTCGTCGCGCTGAGCATGTTCGCGCTGCTCGACCTCCTGGTCGAGGTCGACGCCGACGCCGTGAAGGCCGCCTTTGGCGCGCGCGCTCCGGCGAGGCTGGTCGGCGGATTCCTCTCCGCCACCGCGATGCTCCTCCTCGCGTGCTGGGGCCCGGACCTCAGCTCCTCGATCACCTCGGGCGCCGTCTCCCGCGTCGTCGGAGCGCTCGATCCGGCGCTGCTGCTGGTGGCCCTGCTCGGCAGCGGCGCGCTGCTCTGGCGGCGTCGTCCGTGGGGCTTCGTGCTGGCGGGGCTGCTCCTGCCGAAGGCCGCGCTGCTCGGCTTCACCCGGGTCGCCGCGACGGTGATGGCCGCCTTCGACGGCGTCGAGATCGACCCCGTCCAGCCCATCGCCTTCCTCCTCCTCGGGACGACGGCCCTCGGGCTGACCGCGCGCTACCTGCGCTCGATCGAGCGGTCGGCCGCCTCGCTGCCCGCGCTCCGCTCCTGACCGCCTGCCGCCCTCGCCTCGGGTTCGCCGCCGTGGATGAGGTCCAGCCGCACCTGCTCCTCCTGGCTCGCCCACGCCACCAGGACCACCCGCTCCGAGAGAGCGCGCACCTCGTCGTGATAGCGCGCCTCGTTCGCCTGCCTGCGAAGGAGCACCGGATCGCTCACGCGGAGCGGCACCAGGCTCTGGTTCACGACCCACGCGAAGGGCCGGATGCCCGCCCGCTCGAGGTCGCGCTGTAGCTGCGCCGCCTCGTGCACCGGCGTCGCCTCGGGAAGCGTCACCAGGAGGATCTTCGTGAAGGCCGGGTCCCTCAGTCGTGGCAGCAGCCTCCGCACCTCCTCCGGCGCGCTGCCCACGGTGCGCAGCACCTCGCGGTGGTACGACTCGGC
The DNA here is from genome assembly GCA_966211675.1 of uncultured Myxococcaceae bacterium. GTDB lineage: Bacteria > Myxococcota_A > Polyangia > Polyangiales > SCUS01. Next base: position 4,760 of record CBIHPK010000273.1, on the reverse strand, counting down.
GGCGTCGAGCAGAAGCAGCGTGTGCCCGGTGGGCGCCGTGTCGATCACCACGAAGCCGCGCTCACCCTCGTCGACCACGCGAGCGAAGGCCCGGAAGACGGCGATCTCCTCGGTGCATGGGCTTCGGAGGTCCTCTTCGAGCAGGGCCCTGCCCGCGGCGTCGAGCGCCGCTCCGGCCGTGCGCATCACCTCGTCCGAGTAGGCGCGCGTCTCGGCGACCGGATCGATCCGGCTCACGCGAACACCCGCGACGGCGGCGCCCATCGCCTCGGCGACGTGGGCGGCGGGATCGGTCGTCGTCAAATGGACCGCGTGCCCCCGGCGGGCGAGCTCGACGGCGATGCTCACGGCGACGCTGGTCTTGCCGACGCCCCCCTTGCCCATGGTCATGATGACGCCCCCGCCGCCTGCCTCGAGCGCAGGCATCAGCGAGGCGAGCTCCGGCAGCGACGCCGCTGCGACCGCCGTGGGCGTCGACGCCTCCGGCTCGATGTCCCGCGCATCGAAGAGGCACCGCAGGGCCTTCATGCCGACGAGGCCGAAGGGGAGCAGCGCCAGCTCCGTGCGAGCGAGCCCGCGGAGGCCCTCGGGCATCGCCGAGAGCGCCGCCTCGCCTCGACGCTGCATCGCGACCGCCACCGGATCGCTGAGTTCGCGAGCGCGGAAGAGGCCGTTGAGGACCAGCTCCTGACGTCGGACGCCGAGCGCCTCGAGCTCACGGCGGGTGCGCTCCGCCTCGGTCAACGCCGAGCGCTCGGCCCGGGCCACGAGCACCAGGACCGTGCGCTCGCGGTCGACGAGCGCCGCGCGGGACGCGGCATAGAGCGCCTGCTGCGCCTTGAGACCCGCGAGCGGGCCCAGGCAGGAGGTGCCGCCGACGTTGGCCTCGAGGAAGCCGGTCCAGGCCGCGGGCAGCTCGAGCAGGCGCAGCGTGTGACCGGTGGGCGCGGTGTCGAAGACCACGTGGTCGAAGTCTCGCGTGGCGCCCTCATCGCCCAGCAGCTTGGAGAACTCGTCGAAGGCCGCGATCTCCACGGTGCACGCGCCCGACAGCTGCTCCTCGATGCTCCGTACGGCCGCGTCGGGGAGCACTCCGCGAAACGGCCCCACGACCCGCTCCCGGTAGGCGAGCGCCGTGGCCTCCGGGTCGATGTTGAGCGCGAAGAGCCCCGGCGCGCCGACGATGGGCCGAGGCGTGGCGCCGAGCTCGACCCCGAGCACCTCGTCGAGGTTCGAGGCCGGATCGGTGCTCACCAGCAGCACCCGGCGCCCGCGCTCGGAGAGAGCGAGGGCCGTCGCGCAGGCCACGCTGGTCTTTCCGACCCCGCCCTTGCCGGTGAAGAAGAGGATCCGCGGGGCGCGGTCGAGAAGGTCCACGGCGGCGCCTGCTCAGCAGCAGCCGGTCTTGGGCTTGGCCACGGAGCTCGGACCGCAGCAGCCCTCGGCGGAGACGGGCGCCGTCGCGAGCTTTCTCACCACCACCCCGGCCAGCGCGGCCAGGGTCTCGCGAGAGGGATAGGAGCCCTCCACCGCGACGCGGTCGCCCACCAGCACGAGCGGGAGCACCTCGGTGCCGCGGGCGAGGGCCTCCTTCACCGCGGGCGTCTCTGCGAAGGCCGCGGGCTGCTGCGAGAGGTTGAAGCGCTCGACCTGGACGCCCTGACGCTGGAGCCAGTCGACGTCGGCGGCGAAGCGAGCGAGCTCGGGGTCCACGCTCGGGCCGCAGACGCCGCTGGAGCAACACATGGCGGGGTCGAAGACACGGATGGTGGCGGTCATGCGAGGGGCCTTTCTTTCATCGTAGGTGGACGATAGCTGATCAGGTACACGGAGAGCGTCACAGCCCCCCGACGAGGGCCTTCAGGCGGCGGAGCGCCCGGGGCTCGATGCAGTAGCAGACGCGCGCGCCGTCGACGTCGCCGCGGATGAGCCCGGCGTCCTTCAAGACCTTCAGGTGCTGCGAGACGGTCGACTGCGCCAGCGGCAATTCATCGACGATGTCACCGCAGACGCACGCCTCCTTGCGCACCAGCAGCCGCAGGATCTGGACCCTCGCCGGGTGACCGATGGCCTTGCCGAGCGCGGCCAGCTCCTCGTCGGCCTCGGCGCCCTCGATCGGGCGCAGGTCCGCCGAGCGGTCTGCCGGAGGGCAGCATCGGGGGGATGTGTCAGAGCGATCCTTCATCGCCAGAATGCGATAGGGCTCGCGAGCTCCGCGGTCAACCGGCGAGCGGCGAGGAGCTCGCCCGCATCAGGCGCCGCCGCGCGGCTTCACGGCCTCGATGGTGGCCGACGCGATGTAGTCCTCCACGCCCGATCCGGGGATCCACTCGCGGATGAAGTCGCGGCTCTCCGCCTTGACGTCGACGTGGATCTCCCCGAAGCCCGCCACGCGCAGCAGCGCCCGGAGGGTCTCGACGCTCGCCGCGCCGGACACACAGGCGGTGAGCGCGGCGACGTCGTGGAGCAGCGCCTCCGGGAGGGGGTTGGTGGTCACCACGTCCGAGATGGCGAGGCGGCCGCCGGGCTTGAGCACCCGGAACGCGTCCTGGAAGACGGCGCCCTTGTCGGGGCTGAGGTTGATCACGCAGTTGGAGAGGATGACGTCGACGGTGTTGTCGGCGACCGGCAGGTGCTCGATCTCGCCGAGCCTGAACTCGACGTTCTTCGCGTCGAGCTTCTGCGCGTTGGCGCGGGCCTTCGCGACCATATCGGCCGTCATGTCGACGCCGATCACGCGGCCGGTAGGGCCCACCTGACGGGCCGCGAGGAAGCAGTCGAAGCCGCCCCCGGCGCCGAGGTCGAGCACCGTCTCGCCGGCCTTGAGCGCGGCGATCGCCTGCGGGTTGCCGCAGCCGAGCCCCATGTTCGCGCCCTCCGGGACCGACGCGAGGTCCTCCGCGGTGTACCCGAGCGCGAGGCTCGCGCCCGCGTTGGGCCCGCAGCATCCTGGAGCGCAGCTGCCGACCGAGGTCGACCGCGCGACGTTGCCGTACTGCTCGCGCACCGCCGCGCGGACCTGATCCTTCGTCTGTTCGTCCATCTGGGCATCCTCCTGATCGAGACGATCGAACCCTTCGAGCATGCCGCGAATCGTGTCTCTTGCCCGGCGGAAGCGCTCGAGCATCTCCTCTCGCGGCAACGAGGAGTCCGTGCTCGCAGGGTCCGGGATCGGCCAGTGCAGACGCCGCGCCCCGCCGAGGAAGACCGGGCAGACCTCCTCGGCGCAGAGGGTGATGACCGTGCCTACGCTGGCCGGGTCGATCGACTGCACGGACTTCGAGCGGTGCGTCGTGAGGTCGACCCCGACCTCGCGCATCACCTCGATCGCGTAGGGGTTGACCCGCGTCGGCTCGCTCCCCGCGCTCTGCACGGCGACGCGGTCGCCGTAGAGCTTGCGAGCGAGGCCTTCGGCCATCTGGCTGCGCGCCGAGTTGGCCACGCACAGGAAGAGGATGGACTCGCCGGCGCGCACGGTGCTCACGCCCCGCCCTCCGGGAAGTAGCGCCGCTTCGCCCAGAGCGAGACGTTCACGAGGCCGATGAGCGCGGGCACCTCGACGAGGGGCCCGATGACGGCGGCGAACGCGGCGCCGCTGTGGATGCCGAAGCTCGCGATGGCGACGGCGATGGCGAGCTCGAAGTTGTTGGAGGCGGCGGTGAAGGACAGCGTCGCGGACTGCTTGTAGTCGGCGCCCACGCGCCTGCTCATGAAGAACGAGAGCGCGAACATCACCACGAAGTAGATGAGCAGCGGCACCGCGATGCGGAGCACGTCGAGCGGCAGCTGCACGATGGCCTCGCCCTTGAGCGAGAACATCACGACGATGGTGAAGAGCAGCGAGACGAGGGTGATGGGCCCGATGCGCGGGACGAAGCGCGTCTCGTACCAGTCCCGGCCCTTCGCCCGCACGAGCACGCGGCGCGTGAGGAAGCCCGCGGCGAAGGGCACGCCGAGGTAGACGGCGACGCTCTTCGCGATGTCGCCGATGGAGATGTTCACGATCGCGCCGCCGAGGCCGAGCCAGGTCGGCAGCAGCGTCGCGAAGAAGTACGCGTAGAGCGAGAAGAACAGCACCTGGAAGATCGAGTTGAGGGCGACGAGGCCGGCGCAGTACTCGGTGTCCCCCTTGGCGAGGTCGTTCCAGACGATGACCATCGCGATGCAGCGGGCGAGCCCGATGAGGATCAGCCCGAGCATGTACTCGGGCTTGTCTCGCAGGAACACCACCGCGAGCCCGAACATCAGCAACGGTCCGATGATCCAGTTCTGCACGAGCGAGAGGGTGAGCACGCGCGTGTTGCGGAAGACCTTCCCGAGCTCCTCGTAGCGGACCTTCGCGAGCGGCGGATACATCATCAGGATGAGCCCCACCGCGATGGGGATGGACGTCGTGCCGACGCTCATGCGGTTGAGCGCCGCGGTGAAGCCGGGCGCCACGTAGCCGAGCGCGATGCCGACGCCCATCGCCGCGAAGATCCACAGGGTGAGGTAGCGGTCGAGGAACGAGAGCTTGCCGGCGACGCCGGTCCGGGCGGTCTGCATGTCGATCAGGCCCTCATGGAGATCATCGTCATTGGAGATCATCGTCATTGGACGATATAGCCATGCACGGGCCCGGCGAGAGACGCTGAAATGCCGACGGCCCCGGAGATTTCTCTCCGAGGCCGTTGGCTCCTACCGTTGGCTCCGACTGCTGGACTCGAACCAGCGACCCGGCGGTTAACAGCCGCCTGCTCTACCAACTGAGCTAAGTCGGA
>CBIHPK010000272.1:0-6610 GCA_966211675.1 uncultured Myxococcaceae bacterium | reverse complement strand
GCCCCTCCTTCGAGGGGCTTCCTGAAGGAGCGCCGGTTGCTGGCGCAACCGTCGGTAGGTCATCGAGCGCCGCGACGGAACTCCATGCGACGCCCAGCGCCTTGTCCCGCCTCGCGCGTGAGCATCTACGACTTCTTCATCGAGCGCCCCGGCGCTCGATGCGCCTGCAGAAAGTCCCGCGAAGGCGGGACGATCAGTTCCAGGCTCCCACTTCAGCGGTTGCAGGCCCGCTGGCGGGCCGTCCGCAACCGCGGAGTGGGCGGCACTCCAGCGGACTCACTCGTGGATGCACATCACGTGGGACTCGCTCATGCCTGGGGTACGGCGTGCGGCCACCGTATCGGCGTGCAGCGCCGCCCTCCCCCGGCCCGAGGCGCCTCCCTCGCTGTAGGGCCCCTCAGCCCGCCGCGCGCTTCGCCTTCGCCGCCGCCGCGCGGCGGATCACCGCCAGCATCCGGTCGGTCTCCGCGCGCATGCGCCGGTCGTCCGCGTCGGTCTGGTGGTCCCAGCCCAGCAGGTGCAGCAGGCCGTGAGCGAGGAGCATCATCACCTCGTCGCGCGTCACCACCCCGCGCTCCTTCGCCTGCCGCGTCGCGGTCTCCAGCGAGATGATCACGTCGCCCAGCAGGTCGCCCGCCAGGTGGCCGTCGTCGCCCTCGCGCATCGCGAAGGCCAGCACGTCGGTGGGCTTGTTCTTCTTGCGGTAGTCGCGGTTGAGCGCGTGGATCGTCGCGTCGTCGCAGAGCAGCACCGAGAGCTCGGCGCGAGGCAGCTTGAGCGAGCGCAGCATCGCCTCGGCCGCGGAGCGCACCTCCTCCGTCGAGACCACCCTGGACTTCGTCGCCTGTCGGGACACTTCGACTCGCATCGTGCGCGCGAGGGTGCCACGAAGCGGGAGCGCCGAGGGAGCCTTGCACCCTCAGCGGGCGTTGGGGCGAGCGCCCGCGTCGGCGAGCGACGGAGCCGGAGCGGCGGTCAGCGACGCGGCCATCGCACCCGGCGAGGGCGCGCGCGACGCCGTGGTGGGCTGCGCCGCGGAGCGCAGCACCACGCTGGCCACCACGCCCAGCACCGCCAGCAGGCCCACCGCCAGCGCCACCGTGCGGCCCGCCCCGGCGCCCTTCGAAGGCGACGCGCCCACCGCCGGATGCGCCGCGGTCACCGCCGCCGAGGCCGCGGCGACCGGGCGCACGAGCGCCTGATCGAGCGCCGCCAGGAACTCCCCCGCGTCGGCGAAGCGGTCGTCGGGTCGCAGGCTGAGGGCGCGGTCGATGAGGTCTTCCCAGGGGCCCACGTCGACGCCGAGGTGGCCGGGCGTCGGGCGCTTCGGGTTGAGGGCCTCGGGGTAGAGCTTGATCAGGTCGGTGGCCACGTAGGCCGGACGGTCGGTGAGCACCTCGGAGAGCAGCAGCCCGAGGGCGTGCACGTCCGTCCATGGTCCGGTGCGGGCGCCGGAGAGCTGCTCCGGGGCGGCGTAGCGAGGGGAGAAGGTGAGCGTGAAGGAGGTCGAGCGGCTCGCCCCGCTGCCCGCGACCTCGTCCTTCTGCATGGCCTTGGCGATGCCGAAATCCAGCAGCCGGACGCGCTGCGTGGCGCGCTCGATCAGGATGTTGGCGGGCTTGAGGTCGCGGTGCGCGATGCCCAGAGAGTGCGCGGCCTGCACCGCCTCGAAGATGGGGCGCAGGAGCGCGAGGGCCTCCGCGGGAGAGCGCCCCCCGCGGCCCCGGCGGGCGTTGAGCGCGGCCTCCAGGGTCTCGCCGTCGATCCACTCCAGGGCGATGAACGCGAAGCCCGCGCCGCTCGGGAGCTTCGTGGTGCCGAACTCCGCGACCTGCACCACCACCGGGTGGTGGATCTTCTCGATGACCTTCGCCTCGAGGGTGAAGCGCTCGGAGAACTGCCTCAGCTCGCTGGCCGCGTTGAGCCCCTCCGGGGCCTTGAGCAGCTTCAGCGCCACGTCGCGGCCGCGCTGCTGGTCGCGGGCGCGGTACACGGCCCCGAAGCCGCCTTCGGCCACGAAGCGTTCGAGCACGTAGCGGCCTTCGAGGGTCACCCCCTCGAGGGCTCGCAGGTCCTTGCTGGCCGGGCGGGCTCCGATGGACATTGGGAGCGCCGAAGCTACCACGCGGCGGCGCTCGTGCTTGATCGCGCGGGATCAATCCTGCCATCGTCCGCGCCAATCGGATCGGAGGAGCGCGGATGAAGGTCGACCGGGTGACCGTTGGATTCTCTCTGGAAGGCGTCGACCTCGAGGCCGACGTGCGCCGTCTGCGCTACGTCGAGGGCCTCTCGGAGCTGTGCGAGGCGGACCTCGTGCTCACCCTGCCGCAGGCCGACGCGGCGAAGGTGAAGCCCGGCGCCAAGGCGCGGGTGAGCCTCGATCGCGGCCTCGACCAGACCCACGTCCGCTGGATCTGCGGGCTCGTCCGCAGCGTCGAGCGCCTCGACCAGGGCGACGGGATGAGCCTCGATCGCCCGCTGCTGCGGGTCACCATCGTGCCTCGGGTGTGGCGCGCGTCGCTCGACCGGAAGACGCGGCCCTTCATCGACTCCTCCATCGACGACGTCGTCACCAGGGTGCTCTCGGAGCAGGGGCTGAAGATCGAGGGCACGGCGTCGACGGGGGTGAGCCCGCTCCTGGTGCAGTACCAGGAGAGCGACCTGGCGTTGATGTTCCGGCTGTTGGAGGACACGGGGGTCACGCACTACGTCGAGCACTCCAAGAAGGAGGACGCCTGGACGCTCTTCAAGGCCGACCCCGCCACCACGCGCTCGAGGCCCCGCCGTCGCCTCCGCTGGACCTCGCTCGCCGAAGGGCAGTCCGATGACGAGGGCGTCGTGCGCGCGGGGCGCATCGACGCCATGGCGCCGAACAAGTTCAACGTCGCGGACATCGACCGCCGCGTCGAGAACACGCTCTGGATGGGCTCCGCCTCGCGCCCGAAGGGAGAGGCCTCCACGCAGCAGCTGCGCGAGCCCTGGCGGGTCGCGGGGGACAGCCCGAAGCAGGCCGCCCAGCGCGCCTCGGACGAGCGACGCCCGGAGCAGGAGCGCTACTGGCTGGAGACCAGCGACCTGCAGCTCAAGGCGGGCGAGCTCATCGAGGCCGAGCTCTCTCGCGGCGACGCGGAGAACAGCATCACCACCGAGCTGCTCGTGGCGAGGATCGAGCACGAGATCGAGACCAGCGAGGACGAGGTGGTCTATCGAAACCGCGCGGAGGCGGTCACCTACGCCAGCGCCTTCCGCCCGGCGAGGGTGACCCCGAGGCCGGTGATCCTCGCGCCGCAGACGGGCATCGTGACCTCCTTCGCGGAGGGCAAGCAGCTGGTGGTCCACGTGGCCATGGACTGGGGCGCCGAGGACGCCTTCACGATCCCGGTGCGGATGACGCAGCCCCTCGCCGGGGGCAACCACGGCGCCGTGCTCGTGCCGCACATCAACAGCGAGGTGGTGGTGCACTTCCTCGACGGCGTCCCGGAGCGCCCGGTGCTGATCGGCGCGCTCTACAACAAGGCGAACCAGGCGTCGGTGAGCGCCGCCGCGGGGCGCGACTCGTCGTACCAGTCGCGGCTGACCATGCTGGGCGCGCGCGGCCCGACCAACGTCATCGAGGTCGACGACGCCACCAACGCCTCGGAGATCGTCCGGATGACGGCCATCAACGACGTCGCGGTGAAGATCGGCCGCAACGAGGAGCGCCTCGTCGAGGGCACCTACGACGAGACCATCAAGCAGGACGTCACCGTCGACCTCGGCGCGAAGCGCAGCACCAAGGTCGAGGCGGACGACACCTACGAGACCAACGGCAACGTCTTCGTGACGGTGCACAAGGCCGGTCGCGTGCTGGTCAACCAGACGCTCCAGATGACCGCCGACACGAAGCTCTCGCTCATCAGCGGCAACACGCGCGCGGACTTCTCCCCCTCGGCGGCGAAGATCACCGTCGGCGCCGCGGTGATCGAGATGACCGCGGCGGGCATCAAGATCTCCGTGGGGGCCGCCTCGGTGGAGCTCAACGCGGGGCAGGTGAAGCTCGGCGCCCCGATCGTGGACGTCAACAACGGGGCGCTGCAGGTGATGTGACGCGCGAGGGCTGCGCGGCCGGTCAGCGCCGCAGCAGCAGCATCGCCACGAGGCCGATCAGCACCGCGACCAGGCCGACGAGCACCGCCACCGGGGGCTGCTTCGCGGGCGCCGGCTCGGGGGGGGAAGGCGCCGCGGGGGGAGGCGCGACCGCGGGCGCCTCGGGGCGCCTCGGGGCGCCGAGGGACATGCCCTTGGGGGCGGACTCGTCGCGGCGCTTGGAGGCCGCCATCTGGGCGCGGAACCTCGCGGCCACGTCGTCGAGCTCCGGCGGCAGCGCGCGCTCGACGGTGGAGAGCATGTCGTCGACGGCCTGCATGCGCGCGGAGAAGGCGACGATGGTGCGCTCCTCGGGGAAGTCCACGGGCTCCGGGCGGGCCCTCGGCGCGACGGTGCGGGTGCTGCCCAGCGGGTCGGCCGGGGGCGCGAAGTCCGCGAGGTGGGGGGCCTCCTCCAGCGCGACGGTGCGCTCTCCGAAGTCGATGTACTCGTCGTGGGCCGGGCCCGTGAGCGAGGGCATCGCCCCGAGGATGCCGCCGGGCGGGATCGACGAGCGAGGCACGTAGCGGGGCGCCTCCTCGTAGGCGGACGGAGCGGCCGCGGCGGCGAGCGGCGCCTCGGCGGGGGCCTCGGGGACGGCGGGCGCGGGGGCCTCCGGGGGCGGCGCGGGGATGCTCAGCGGGGCGGTGGGCTCGGCCACCGGGGGGGCGGTCCAGGCGGGGGCGAGGAGCTGCGCGAAGGCCTCGATGGAGGGGCGCTCGGCGACGGGGATGCGCGTCGCGAGGAGCACCGCGTCCCAGACCGCGTCGGGCACGTCGGCCCTCCCGAGGTAGCGGGCGCTGGGCGGGGCGTTGGCGCCCGGCGGCGCGCGGAGGATCTCCAGCACCAGCAGCCCCAGCGCGAAGGTGTCGGTGCGGGCGGTGAGGGCCTCGCCCGCGAACTGCTCCGGCGTGAGGCAGCGCGCGGCGGCGGCGCTCTCCTTCGGGGCGTCGGGGTCGTGGCCCAGGGCGCGCAGGCCCGCGTCGAGCAGCACCAGCTGCGTGGCGTCGAGGTCGTCGGGCACCAGCACCGCGCGCGGCCGGAGGGCGCCGTGGACCAGCGCCTCGGGCTCCTCGTGGCCGGCCTGCACCACCTCGGCGATGCGCGCCACCAGGGCCGCGATCTTGTCGAGGGAGAGCTCGAGCTCGCCCGCGCGGTGGCGGTCGAGCAGCGACGCCAGCGAGCCCACCATCGGCAGGTCGTGCACCACGAAGGCTCGGCCCTCGTACACCCCGTGGTCGGTCACCGCGAGCGCCCCCGGGTGACGGAACATCCGCAGCGCCTGCAGGCCCGCCACGACCTTCTTCCGCCGGGCGTCGTCCTCGCAGGGGTCGAGCAGCTTGATGAGCACCCGGCGCCCGTCGATGCGCGAGTCGACGCCCTCCCATGTCTCTCCGAGGCCCCGGTCGGCGACGGGGGCGATCAGGTGATAGCGCTGGAGGAGAACGGCGTCCGCGGTGAGTGCTGCCATGAGCGTAGGGCGCGGAGGATCGCACGCCACGGCCGCCGCCGTCAGCCGCGTCGTCGTCGCGCCCCGCTGCGAGAGGGGAGCGCGTCGTCGAAGGCCCGAGCGAGGGCGCCCCGCTCCTGCTCGTTGAGCGCCTCGGCCTCCGCGCGGTGCGAGGCCAGCAGGTCGCGCAGCGAGCACGCCCAGCGCAGCGGCCCCAGCTCCGCGGAGCCCGAGCGGGTCGCGAGCGAGAGCGCGCGGTCGAGGTCGGGCAGCTCGCGGGCGCAGCGCAGCGCGGCGTCGAGGTCGCCGGACTCCTCCCAGGCGAGCGAGGCCTCCCGCAGCTGGCCCAGCACCTCGTGGCAGCGGGCCTCCTCCGCGCGGTCCCTCGGGTCGAGCGGGAGCAGCACGTCCAGGGCCTCGCGGCCGTGGCTCTCCTCTCGCAGCGCGGCCGCCACCCGGCGCCGCAGCGAGCGCTCCACCCGAGCCAGCCCCGGCGGATCGTCCACGAAGAGCTGCCGCACCCCGCCCACCGCGTCCAGCAGCTTCACCCTCGCGGCGCGACCCGGCGGGAGCAGCGCCGCCTCGCGCGACGCCGCCCAGGCCCGCAGCGCCCGGTCGAGCGGCTCCCGCAGCTCCGCGAACTCCGCGAGCACCTGCGCCCGCAGCCCCAGCAGCGCCTCCGCGCTCGCGCCGCTCTCCGCCTCGCCCTTCACCAGGTCGCGCACCAGCAGCGAGGCCTTCGCCGCGACCTTCAGCTCGCCCTGCAGCAGCGCCCTCCGGGCCTCCTCCATCAGCTCGGCGGCGTCGAGGGAGCCCTCCTGCGAGGCGTTGATCCACGCCACGCGGCCCAGCAGGCGGTGCACCTGGCGGCGGATCGTGGGGTCGCTCACGCCGCAGCGCGAGTCCGCGCGGCCCAGCAGTCCCCGGGCGTGGCGCAGCCGGTCGAGGGCGCGGCGGGGGTGGGCGTGCAGCAGCCCCGAGGCCTCCTGGAGGTACTCCAGCACGAGCTCCTGCGAGGAGGCGTCGTCGCGAGCG
>CBIHPK010000271.1:0-6645 GCA_966211675.1 uncultured Myxococcaceae bacterium | reverse complement strand
GAGGCGCATTGGGTTGGCGTGTCGAAGAGATGCGCGACGCCCACCCGGGCGGCGCGGACGCCCAACCCCTCGGTTGCACACGTCTACTTCTTCCGCCCGGTGCTCCAACGCTCCCGCCCGGCGGTGAGCCGATGAGCGACCGGGCGCTCCCTCACATCACCTGCAGCCCGAGCCCCCGCACCAGGTCGGCCGCCTGCGCCGACGAGATCACCGCCCCGCGCAGCGCGCCGCACGCCAGCGGCGTGAGCACCCCGAGGTCGCTCCGTCGCAGGTCGGCCCCAGCGAAGCGCGCGTCCACCATCCTCGCGTCGCGCAGACGGCAGCCGTCCAGCACGGCGTCGCGCAGGTCGGCCCCCGAGAGGTTCGCCTCGGACAGGTCGACGTGCCGCAGCGTCTGCTTGTGCAGCGACACCCCGCGCAGGTCGGCCGCCACCAGGTGGCAGTCGGCGAAGCGCGTGTCGCGCATCTTCGCCTTGGAGAAGCTCGCCCCCGTGAGCCGGGTGCTCTTGAACGAGGCCTCGGAGAGCGACGCGCCCGAGAAATCCGCCCCAATGAGCGAGCACCGCTCGAAGCGGGCCCTCGTCGCGATCGCCTTCACCGCCAGGAACTTCACCGCCGTCACGCCCAGCCACGCGGTGTCCTCCAGGCGCGCTTCGCTGAAGTCCGCCTCGTCGAACACGCCGCCGTCGAAGGTCGCCCCCGACAGGTCGCAGCCCGCCACGCTCACGTCGCGAAACACGCACCCGCGGAACACGTAGACCCCCTCCGCGTCCCTCGGCAGCGCGCGTCGCAGGTCGAGCCCGCTGAAGTCCACGCCCTCCACCTCGCGCTGCGACCGGAGCAGCGCCGTGGCCTCGGTCAGCGTCACCGCCATCGGGTCGTCTACGCTCATGCGGTCCCGCTCCTACACCACTGCCCGCCCCGCTTGCCAACGCCCGTCAACTCCCCCTTCGCGCGCCGTCGCCCGCGCTTTGGACCTCCCCCACGGTCCTCGTATAGCTTCCGCCCGCCGAGGAACCTGAAAACCATGAAGACGCCCTTACTCATCCTTCTCTGCGCGACCCTGGCCGTCGCGTGCGGGCCCAATCCCGTCAACACCAACACCTTCCCCGACGTCGTGGTGACCTCCGACGTCGCGCCCGGCATCGACACCCCGGTCAACCCCGACGACACCCCCGTTCCCCCCACGGACACGCCCGTCAACCCGGACGACAACCCCGTCCCTCCCACCGACGGCTCCACCGGCGATGCCTCCGTGGACGTGCCCGCGGACGTTCCGATCGTCCCCACCACCTGTCGCTCCAGCCGCGACTGCGCCCGCGGCGTCTGTGACCGCGTCTCCCACGTCTGCGTCGAGTGCGTCTCCGCCGCGCAGTGCTCCGGCAGCGCCCCGGTCTGTCAGGCCAACCGCTGCGTCGCCGCCGTCGCCTGCGCCTCGTCGCGCATGTGCCCGGGCCAGGTCTGCGACGCCGCCGCGGGCCGCTGCGTCGACTGCGTCACCGACCCGGACTGCACCGGCGGCAACGTCTGCGTGCACAACAACTGCCTCCCCGCGCCGATGGCGTGCCGCTCGTCCCGCGAGTGCGGCCCCCTCGACCAGGTCTGCGACGCCTCGCGCGGCGTCTGCGTCGACTGCGTCACCGACCCCGACTGCCCCATGGGGCAGTTCTGCAGCGGCGATCGCACCTGCGTCCCGCAGGTCTGCGTCCCCGGCACCCGCGAGTGCCTCGACCTCCGCCGCCTCCGCACCTGCAACACCAACGGCAGCGGCTGGATCGAGTCCCCCTGCGGCTTCGGCGCGTCCTGCGTCGACTCTCGCTGCCAGGCGCAGATCTGCACCCCCGGCGCCGTGAGCTGCGGCTCCATGACCCAGCGCCGCATCTGCAACCCCGACGGCCTCGGGTACACGCCCACCGACTGCGCCGCGATGGAGTCCTGCACCCTCGGCGTCTGCCGCGCGTGGAGCTGCACCCCCGGCGCCACCACCTGCCAGTCGCTCTCCTCGGTGACCGTGTGCAACGCCGACGGCCTCGGCACCCGCTCGACCTCCTGCCCCTCGGGCTCGAGCTGCAACGGCGGCCGCTGCTCGTCGTGGCTCTGCACCCCCGGCGTCTATGACTGCGCTTCTCCCACCGAGCGCCGCATCTGCAACGCCGACGGCCTCGGCTACTCCCCCTCCCCCTGCGTGCTGCCCCCGCACGGGACGGCCAGCTCCTGCAGCGCGGGCTCCTGCGGCTTCCGCTGCGAGGCGGGGTGGGGCGACTGCGACGGCGCGGCCTCCAACGGCTGCGAGACGGACCTCACCACCAACCCCTCCAGCTGCGGCATGTGCGGTCAGTCGTGCCGCTCCGGGACGGGCTCCACCAGCGCCTGCGTGGCCGGGGCCTGCCAGGTCATGTGCAGCCCCAACTACGGCGACTGCGACGGCAACACCGCCAACGGCTGCGAGGTGTTCACCGGCAGCGACGTGCGCAACTGCGGCGGCTGCGGCGCGGCGTGCCCCGCGCGGGCCAACAGCGTGGCCTCGTGCACCGTGGGCCGCTGCGGCTACGTGTGCCTGGCCGGCTACGGCGACTGCGACGGCGACCCGTCCAACGGCTGCGAGCGCACCCTGGGCACCGACGCGGCGCACTGCGGCCTCTGCGGCAACGCCTGCCCGACGGGTCCCAACGCGCGGGTGACCTGCACCGGCGGGGCGTGCACCTTCGCCTGCGAGGCGGGCTTCTCCAACTGCGACGCGGTGAGCTCCACCGGCTGCGAGGCGGTCACCTCGACGGACAACAACAACTGCGGCGGCTGCGGCGTGCGCTGCGCCCCGGCCAACGCCACGGGCGCCTGCGTGTCGAGCACGTGCACGGTGGTGTCCTGCAGCGCGGGCTTCGGCAACTGCGACGGCGCGGCCTCCAACGGCTGCGAGACCAACCTGCAGACCAACCTCTCCAACTGCGGCACCTGCGGGCGCGTCTGCCCCGGCGCCGGGACCGCCGGGACCATGGTCACCTGCACCGCGGGCGTCTGCGGCTCGGCCTGCGTCACGGGCTACAGCGACTGCGACGGCAACGCCGCCAACGGCTGCGAGGCCAACCTCGCCGCGGACGCCCTCAACTGCGGCGCCTGCGGCAACGCGTGCCCGTCGGGGCAGAGCTGCGTGGCGCGCACCTGCACCCTGGCGGCGCCGGGCTCGCTCAACACCGGGCGCTACGGCTTCGGATCGGCCAGCGGCCTCGACGGTCGCGTGTACGTCTTCGGCGGCTACAACGGCGCCTACCTCAGCAGCCTCGAGATGTACGACCCGGCGACCAACGTCTGGACCGTCCGCGCCACGATGCCCAACGCCCCGTGGGGGCTCGCGGGCGCGTCGCTGGCCGACGGGCGCATCCTCGCGATCAGCGGGTACGTCTCGTCGACCTACACCTCCGCGGTCAACGCGTACAACCCGACGACCAACACCTGGACCGCGGTCGCGCCGGTGCTCTCCGCCCGCTACCACGCGGCGGCGGCGCGCGGGCTCGACGGGCGGGTGTTCCTGTTCGGCGGGCGCAACAGCGTGGGGATGTCCACCACCGCCGAGGCGTACAACCCGGCGACCAACACCTGGACGACCGTGCGCGCTCCCACCACGGCTCGCGTGGGGGCCACCGCGGTCACCGCCACCGACGGACGGATCTACCTGTTCGGCGGCTCGACGGACACCAGCGGCTCCGTGGCGACCAGCAGCGTGGAGATCTACGACCCGGTGGCCAACACCTGGGCGGCCGGTCCCACCATGTCCCCGACGCGCGTGTACGGCGGCGGCGCGCTGGGCACCGACGGGCGCATCTACCTCGCCGGCGGCTACACCGCCTCCAGCTACCAGGCCACCGCCGTGGCGCTCACCACCGCCACCGCGACCTACGCCTCGCTCGGATCGCTAAACGTCTCGCACGGCTACGTGCGGCTCGCGGCGCTCCTCGACGGGCGCATCCTCGCCATCGCCGGGTCGAACACCAACAGCATGTACCTGACCCGCGTGGAGGCCTACACCCCGGCCTCCAACACCTGGCGCTGAGCCCCGCTCCGCGCTCCTCCCTCCCTCTCTCCACCTCGCACTGACCGGACGCAGCCCTCGCGGGTTGACGCCGCGCCGCAACCTGCCATCCCATCGGCGGCCATGGAGGTCTCCCCGTTGATGTCCCGCGCGTACGGTGTGGCGTGCCTGCTCTCTCTCTGGGGCTGTACGGAGGCAGCGCCCGCGTCGAGCTCGCCCGACGCCGCCGGGGCGGCGAGCGACGCCGGAGCGGTGACCGCGGACGCGGGAGAGGCGCCCGAAGACGGCGGGCCGGACACCCGGCCGCAGACGCTGACGCACCACATGGGACCGTGGACGGTGCCCGCGGGGGGAGAGCGCGCGGCGGACTGCGAGTCGTGGACGCTCCACAACGAGGAGCCCCTGTACCTGAGCACGGTGGAGATGACCGCGACGCCGGGGATGCACCACTCCAACTGGTTCTTCGTGCCGGACGACCACTACGAGGGGCCCGACGGGACGTGGGCCTGCCACACGCGCAACTTCGACCAGGGGATCGCGTCCTTCCTGGGCGGGGTGTTCTTCGCGCAGAGCACGCAGGTGCAGCACGAGACGCAGCAGTTTCCGCCGGGCACCGCGGTGGTGATCCCGCCGCACTCGCGCATCATCGGCGCGCTGCACATGCTCAACGCCAGCGCGGCGCCTCGCCAGGTGGGGATCGACTTCACCGTGCGCACCCTCGCCCGCTCGGCGGTGCGCACGCGGCTCTCGCCCTTCTACCTGGAGTATGGGCCCCTGGAGATCACGCCCCGCGGGCGCTCGGAGTTCGAGGTGGAGTGCGCCATCGACGAGCGGGCCCGCTCGCTCACCGGCGCGCCGCTCGACATGCGCTTCTTCTACGGCCTCGCGCACTACCACGAGCTCGGGAGCCTGATGCGCGTGACCGTGCTCGGCGGCCCCATGGACGGCCGCACCCTCTACGAGACCGACGCTCGCCAGGGCGAGAGCTGGGCGCGCACCATGGACCCGCCGGTGAACGTGAGCGGCGCCCGCGCGCTGCGGCTGACCTGCGCCTTCGACAACCCCCGCTCGACCACCGTGCGCTACGGCATCGGCGACCAGGAGATGTGCATCTGGTTCGGCTTCACGGACAGCGAGTACCAGTGGGCCGGGCGCGCCACGCAGGCCGCGCGGCCGATGGTGCAGACGGAGGTGCGCGACGGCGGCGTCGCCCACAGCGTCGCGCCGTGCAACGAGCTCTTCAGCCTGCGCTCCCGCAGCATGAGCAACTGAGCCTGTGTAGAGTCGGCGCCCCGCGGCCGTCGCCGCGGCCCCTCTACCGATGACCACCCTCGACGTCACCACCCTCTTCGCGCCGCTCTCCTTCACCGACTTCGTCAAGCGCCACTGGGAGCGCCGCTCGCTCTACGCCACCGGGCCGCGCGACCGCTTCGACGGGCTCTTCGACCGCGACCGCCTCCTCGACGCGGCCCGTCGACCGAGGGGCGCTCACGCGGGCGATCCGCGGCGGTTGAAGGCGGGCTTCCGCGACCCGCGCGGCGAGCACGCCGAGCTCTCCATCACGGCGTCGCAGGTGGAGCCGCTGCTCGCCGCGGCCATGACCATCCAGGCCGAGTGGCTGCACGAGACCGACCCCGGGCTCGCGGCCTTCGTCGACGGCGTGCGGCGCTCGCTCGCGGTG
Organism: uncultured Myxococcaceae bacterium; assembly: GCA_966211675.1. Taxonomy (GTDB): domain Bacteria; phylum Myxococcota_A; class Polyangia; order Polyangiales; genus SCUS01. Next base: position 937 of record CBIHPK010000271.1, on the reverse strand, counting down.
CCCGTGGAGCTCGACGTGGCGGCCTTCCTCTCGCCCGAGGGATCAGGCTACGGGCTGCACTTCGACACCACCTCCATGTTCGTGCTCCAGCTCGCGGGCACCAAGCGCTGGCACTACGCGCCCACCCCCGCGGTGGCCCGCCCGGTGAGCAACCTGATCCCCGACGCGGCCGCGAGGGCCGCCCGGGTCCACGGCTACGACGAGTCCAGCCTGCTCGTGCAGGAACTCTCCCCCGGCGACGTCCTCTACCTGCCCGCCGGCGCGTGGCACCACGTGAAGGCCACCAGCGAGTCGCTCCACGTCTGCCTCACGCTGCGCCCGGTGAACGCCCTCGACCTCGCGCGCGACCTCCTCCTCGACGACCTGCTCTCCGACCTCCGAGGGCGCTCCCTCCCCGAGCGCCCGGGCCCGCACCCCACGGACCCGAGCGGCCGCGCCCGCACCGAGGCATGGTTCGCTGCGCGCCTCGACGCGCTCCGAAAGGCCGTCGAGCGCCTCACCCCCGCCGCCCTCGCCGACGCCTGGACCGCGCAGTCCGAGGCCGCGATGGACGCGGCGATGCCCGTGGCGCGAGAGGCAGTATTGGCCCACGCGATGGCCGTCTCGTGGCGGCGAGCGACGGGCCCCGACGGCGACGCGCTGGTGCAGGTGATGGACGGCGCCGCGGTGCTCGCCACGCTCCCCGCGCAGGCGGAGGGCTTCCTCGAAGGGCTGCGCGCCAACGCCCGCTTCGCCGCGAAGGACGCCGCCGCGTGGTCGCCGGAACTCCCCTGGGACGACGTCGCGATGCTGCTGGGCGAGCTCGTCTCGCTGGGCGTTCTGCGCCGCGCCTGAGGGGGGCGGTCGGCGGGTTTGTCCTGCTCGCCGAGCAACCGCCGACTCCGCGCCCGCGGACGGCCCGCGAGCGGGCCTGCGGTCGCTGAAGTCGGAGCCTGGA
>CBIHPK010000270.1:0-6658 GCA_966211675.1 uncultured Myxococcaceae bacterium | reverse complement strand
AAGGCTCTGCCTTGGGGGCAGGGGCGCGCGGCAGCGCAGGGTGGGGGCACACGACAACCACCCTCCGCGCTTCTCACTCTCGCATCGGGTTCGCGTCCCCTCGGAGCGTGCTGCCGACCAGCACGCCCGCGGCCACGTAGGCCCCGTCCTCGCCGTCGGTGAGCAGGTCGTGCGTGGCGGCTCCCTCGTAGGGGACCACCTCGCGGCTCACGACCTCCGCGCCTCCGAGCAGCGTGCCCGCCTGGAGGTCGGCGAAGCGCAGTCCCTCCGCGGTCGGGTGACCGGCGCTCATGGAGACGCTCCGGCCGTTGCGGAGCGTCACGCGGACCAGGGTGTGCTGGTACACGCGGGTCTGCGAGACGCGCACGACGCGCACCGGGACGAGGGCCCCGTCGCGGCGGCCGTAGACCACGTCGCCGACGCGGATGTCGGCGATGGGGCGCTCGCCCGACGGGGTGGCGATGGGCGTGTCGGCGGCGGCGCAGACGGCGCCCCAGGCGCAGCGGAGCGTGTCGGGCATGCAGAGCCCGCTCGGGCTGCCGAAGGGGTTCACGCTGCAGGTCGGGAGCGAGGGGTCGCGGCAGTCGTCGCTCGATCGACAGGTGGTGGTGCAGAGGCAGTGCGAGCGCGGCCCGCCGGCGGGACAACAGAGGCAGGACGAGCCCGCGCCGCACGAGGCCCCGGAGCCCGGGAGGCACTCCGGCACGTCGCTCGATGGCCCCGAGTCCGTGACCGGAACATCCCGGACGCCGGAGTCGGGCGTCACGCACATGCCCTGCTGACAGGACTGCCCCGTGGCGCAACGGATGTTGCAGCCGCCGCAGTGGGCGGGGTCGAACTGCGGGTTCACCGGGCTCGGTCCCACGCACCAGGACATCGGGATGTTGCAGCCGACGGTGCCCGGCGGGCCCTCGGTGCCGCAGGTGCCGTTGAAGCACCACCCGCCGCAGCAGCGCACCCCGCAGCCGCCACAGTTGCTGGGATCGCGCATCAGGTCCACGCCCGGACAGACCTCGGCCGGGGGAGCGTCCCTCGCGTCGACCGTGGCCCCGGCATCGAGCACGTCGACCCGCGCAAGGTCGTCCGAGGGCCGGACATCGAGGGCGGTGGGCACGTCGAAGACGGTGGGCGCATCGAGGGGAGCGGGCACATCGAGGGCGACGGGCACATCGAGGGCGACGGGCACATCCGTGGAGGACCCGACATCGAGCACGCTGGTCTCGGCGCCCGTGGAGGCGTCGCTCCCGCTGTCGGTGGAGGGTCCGAGGACCACGCTGGGCGCGCAGCCCGCGAGGATCGATGCGAGCACCGTGCAGGTCGAGAGCCTCATAGGGGTCCGACGGTGCGCGCGGGGCCCCAGCGCGGTCAATGGATCGTCGGGCGTGTAGCCTCCCCGGTCATGCGAGCAGCGTGGGCCACGGACGTTCATCTGGAGTTCCTCGACGCGCCGGGCTTCGAGCGCTTCGTGGAGGCGGTGCGGGCGATCGATCCCGAGGCGCTGCTGCTGACGGGGGACATCGCGCAGGCGACCACGCTCGGCGAGTGGCTGCGCAAGGTGCGCGCGGCGGTCGGGGTGCCGGTGCTCTTCGTCCTCGGCAACCACGACTTCTACAAGGGATCGATCGCGGAGGTGAAGGCCTGGGCGGCGACCTTCCACCAGCGAGACGAGGGCCTGCGCTGGCTCCCCGCGGCGGGCCCATGGAGGGCGTCCGACGGCACCGTCGTGGTGGGCGTGGACGGCTGGGCCGACGGCCGCGCCGGAGCGCCCGAGCGATCGACGGTGCTGCTCAACGACTGGAAGCTGATCCGCGAGCTGGCCGAGGCCGGGGCGATGTTCGACCGCGCGGCCCGCCGCGCCCGACTGGCGGCGCTCGCCGACGAGGACGCGGCGCGCCTGGAGGCGACGCTGCGCGAGGTGCTGCCGGGGGCCTCGCGCGTCGTGGTGCTGACGCACATCCCGCCCTTCGAGGAGGCGTGCTGGCACGACGGCGCCCGCTCCGACGACGAGTGGCTGCCGTGGTTCACCTGCGTGGCCGTGGGCGAGGTGCTGCGACGGATGGCGGCGGCGCACCCGTCGGCGCGCATCGAGGTGTACTGCGGCCACACGCACTCGCCGGGGGAGTTCCGGGCGAGCGACAACCTGGTGGTGCACACCGGGGAGGGCCGCTACGGGGCGACCTTCGTCCGCGCGGTGACGGGGTAGGCTTCACGATGGCGTGTGCGTAGGCCAAGGGGCATCGCCGCCAACGCCGCCATCACCGACGCCCCTTGGCCTGCTCTACCATCGCGCCCGATGCCGTCCCTCCGATCGCGCTGGCTGCTGTCGCCGCTCCTCCTCGTCGCCTGCGGTGGGGACAACCCCGCCGCTCCCATGGACGCCTCCGTCGACGTCGCGCCCTCCGACGTCGCCCCGGTGGAGTCCGCCCCCGATGGCTTTCGCGTGACGCTCGGCCGCGACGGGCGGATGCGCGTGGAGTCCACCCGCGTCGCCCTCCCGGGCCTCGAGCTCGTGCTGCGCCTCGGCGACGGCAGCGAGCGCGCCCTCTCGTCGATGTCGCCCTCGCCCGGCGCCACGCCGTCGAGCCTCGTCGGGCAGAGCCCCGATGGCTGGTCCGTCACCCTCGACGTGGCCCCGGTCGCGGGCTCCTCCTCGCAGGCCGTCCGCGTCGCGTGGCAGGTGCGGGGCGCCGGATCGCTCCTGGGCGTCGACCTCCGATCGCCCTCGGTGACCCTCCCTCCAGACGCCCACGCGAGGCTCGACGGAGCGCAGAGCTGGTCCTTCACCGGGCCTCTCTCCATCGCGCCGAACACCCTGCGCCCCCGCGACGCGATGGGCCGCGTCGTGTGGCCCACCGCCGCCGGGGACGTCTCCCAGGACAGCGCCTCCACGGGCTTCTTCCGAGGCGACGTCGCCTGGGGCGCCGGGGGGCTCTCGCTCTGCGCCGACGGCCCCTTCGACCGATGGACCGCCGTGCTCGCCGAGCGCCCGACGACGCAGTGGAGCCTGCGCGTCGCCACCGGCGTGCAGCGCGACGAGGCCGTGACGCTCACCGCGGGCGGAGCGCCCCTGCGAGGGTCGTGGGTGCTCTCTCCGGCGCAGGCCTCGCGCCCCTTCGCGTGCAGCGACGACGCCCCTCCGCCTGCGAGGGCGCGCCCCCCCTCCGCCTTCCCCCGCGGCTGGTGGAGCTGGAACACCCTCTTCGAAGCCGTCACCCGCGCCCGCGTCGAGGCCCAGGTGGACGCCATGCGCTCGCTCGACGCGAGGGCCCGTCACATCACCATCGACGACGGCTGGGAGCGCGCCTGGGGGGACTGGCGAGAGCGCGACGCCTTCGGTGGGACGCTGGCCGAGCTCGCCACGTCGCTGCGCTCCCGCGACGTCACCCTGGGGCTCTGGCTCGCTCCCTTCGCGGTAGACCCGATGGCCCCCCTCGCCATGGAGCACCCCGAGTGGATGGTGCGCGACGAGCGAGGCGCGGCGCTGCTGGCGGAGCTCGTCCCGGGTCGGCGCTTCCAGGTGCTCGACATGACCGTGCCCGCCGCGAGGGAGCACCTCCGCGCCCTCTTCGCCAGCCTCCGGGCGAGGGGCGTCTCGCTCTTCAAGATCGACTTCCTCTTCGCCGCGGCGCTCCCCGCGGTGCGCGCCGACGCCTCGGTGACGGGCCTCCAGGCCTACCGGATGGGCCTCGCGGCCATCGCCGAGGGGGCCGGCGACGCGCACATCAACGGGTGCGGCGCGGTGATCCTCCCGGCGCTCCCCTACGTGGACTCGATGCGCGTCGGGGCCGACTACACCTTCTCCGGAACGCCCCCCTTCTGGGCCGCGATCGCCGCCGCGGCGCGCAACCTCGCGGCGCGCCGGGAGACCTTCCGCTGGGGCGTGCTCGCCGACCCCGACCAGCCCGTGCTGCGCGGCTACACCCCTGACGAGGGCCGCGTCGGCCTCGCCGTGGGAGCCCTCTCCGGCGGGGCCTTCGGCTACGGCGACGACCTCAGCACCCTCACGACGGCGCAGTCGGCGATCTACCGAGAGGCGTGGTTCACCCAACTTCGCGACGGGCTCACCGGGCCCGCGACGCCGCTCGACGAGGCGGTGGGGGCGCGCTTCGCGCTGAGCCCGATCCTCGACGGGGCGATCAACCGCTTCCGCTCCACGGACGCGCGACCCCCGTCGGTGTGGCGAGCGACGCTCTCCTCGGGCGAGGCGTGGGCGGTGCTCTTCAACTGGCGCGACGAGGCCTCGACGCTCACCGTTCCGCCCGGCGTGCTGGGCGCCCGCTCGGAGGAGCTCGTGGCCGGGTCGACCTCGACAGCCATGGCGGACGGGACCACGGCGGTGATGGTTCCGCCGCACTCGCTGAGGGTGCTTCGGCCGATGCCCTGAGCTACTGCGGCGCGCGCATCCCGAGCTGATCGAAGAGGAAGGCCCACACGTCCGTCTGCTCGGCGATCACCTCGCTGCGCGAGCTGCCCATCCCGTGGCCCGCGCGCGAGCTCACCCGCAGCAGCACCGGGCGACCGGGAGCGCTCGCGGCCTGCAGTCGGGCGGTCATCTTGCGCGAGTGCGCGGGGTTCACGCGGCCGTCGTGCTCGCCCGTGGTGAGCAGCACCGCGGGGTAGGTCACGCCGTCGGTGACGTGGTGGTAGGGCGAGTAGGCGAAGAGGGCGCGAAACTGATCGGCGTCGCGCACGCTGCCGAACTCGGTGACGTTGAAGGCCCCGTTGGGGTCCCGCTCGACGCGCAGCATGTCGTAGATGCCGACGCCGGAGTACACCGCGCGAAACAGCTCCGGCCGCTGCGTGAGCGCCGCGCCCATCAGCAGTCCTCCGTTGCTGCGCCCCCGGATGGCGAGCTGCGCAGGCGTCGTGTAGCCGAGCGCGATGAGCCGCTCGGCGGAGGCGATGAAGTCGTCGAAGACGTTCTGCTTGTGGGTGAGGTTGCCGGCGCGGTGCCAGTCCTCGCCGAACTCCCCGCCGCCCCGCAGGATCGCCACCGCCACCACGCCCCCGCGGTCGAGCCAGAGGCGGTTGGTGAGCGAGTACGACGGCGTCATGCTCACGCCGTAGCCGCCATAGCCCCCGAGCAGCGTGGGGTTGCGGCCGTTGAGCTCGGTCCCCCGTCGGCGGATCACCATCACCGGCACCGGCGTCCCGTCGCGCGAGGTGGCGGTCTCTCGCACCACCTCGGCGTCGTCGTAGCGCACCGGGGCCTCGTCGCGCAGCGCGGTCACCACCGGGGCGCTGAGCTCCGGGCTCGCGCGAAACCAGGCCGGGGGCGTGAGGTAGGTCTCCGAGCGGAAGAGCACCGCGTCGCCGCCGGTGGACACCATGGTCCCGACGGAGGAGACCGGAGGGAGGCTGAGCGTCCCTCGGGCGTGGCCCGAGTGGTCGAAGACGCGCACCTGCGACGGTCCGCCCACGAGGTCGACCACGTAGAGCAGCGTGCGCGTCGGGACCACCCGCTGGATCACCGCCTCGCCCTGCGGCACGACCACCGTGGCCGCGGAGAGGCTGGCGGCGGTGAGCGGGAGGCGCAGCACGGCGCCGCGGGGCGTGCCGTGGTGCGAGGTGAGGAAGAGCGCGTCGGGTCCGAACTCCGCCTCGGTGATGCCGTCCTCGAAGCGGGTGATCTGCCGCCATCCCCCGGTGGGGCCGTGGAGGTAGTGGGCGAACTCGCCGCCGTCGCCGTTGGCCACCGTCGCGAGGATCCACCGTCCGTCGTCGGAGGTGGTGATCTCCGTCTCGGCGATGCGCGGCGACTCGCGGCCGAGCTCGTAGCGGTCCGTCGTCGGGTCCGTGCCGAGGGCGTGGAAATACACCTGCTGGTAAAAAGCGAGGTCCTCCGCGGGGCGCTCCCCGTCGCGGGGGTAGCGCGTGTAGTAGACGCCCGCGTTGTCCGCCGCCCACGCGAGGCTGCCGCCCCCGGTGGGGTTGCTCACCCGCTCGATGGTGTCGCCGAGCTCCCTCCCGGTGTCGACGTCGTAGATGTGCAGCGCGCCCACCTCGCTGCCGTTGCGGGCGAGGGCCACGGCGACGCGGCGGCCGTCGTGCGAGGGGGCGAAGAGGTCGATGGCGGTCTGCCCGCTGGGGTCGAGGGCGTTGGGGTCGAGCACCACGCGCTCGGCGGCGCGCTCGTCCGCGGAGGGCATCACCACGAGGAAGGGCTGCTGCCCTCCGGGCCGCGTGCGCAGCGCGAAGAGCCTGCCCCCGCGGTGCACGGCGCGGCTGTAGCTGGCGACCTCGGCGTTGTAGATCGCCGTGAGCTGCCGCTCGATGGCGTCGCGCCCGGGGAGCGGGTCGAGCGCCGCGCGGGTGCGACGGTTCTGCGAGGCGACCCAGTCGCGCACCTCCGGGGCGTCGGTGTCCTCCAGCCACTGGTAGTCGTCGGTGACCGCGACGCCGTGATAGCGATCGACCACCGGGCGGCGAGGCGTGAGCCCGGCCGTCGCCGGAGGGGCGGTCGTCGGGCGGGCGGGCGCGCGGTGGCACGAGGCGAGCGCGAGGGCGGCGAGCAGCACGGGGATTCGGCGGCGGGGGGCGAGCATGGCGGCGGACGCTATCACCGCGGCGGTCCCGGCTGCGTCGTCGTCGGGGGGGGGTACCCCCGCCGGGGGCGCGTGGGGGATCTCTTTCACGCCGAGCCGCGGCAGCACGGCGA
>CBIHPK010000269.1:0-6683 GCA_966211675.1 uncultured Myxococcaceae bacterium | reverse complement strand
CACCGGAAACGACGGGGCTACCGGGGGAGCGGGGGCGTCGGCGGGGCCCCCCCCGGCTGTGCCCCTCGCGTTTCCCCTGGGCGCGCCGGGGCGCCCCCCCGCCCGACACCTGTCGAAGCGAGAGGGATCAAAGCCCGTAGCACCGGCGCAACGCAGAAATCCCGCGAACCTGGCACTGTCGTCCTGCTGGGCGCGTCACCGATCGCGCGGGGGCGTAGGCGCCGCGGGCTCGGCGATCAGCTCGATGCTCTCCTGGCGGAGCTGTCCCCCGGCGATGAGCGTCGTGCGGGTGAGCGGGAGGTAACCCGGCGAGCGCACCGTCAGCGTCACGGAGCCCGCCACCAGGCGCAGCGGATCGCTCAGCGGCATGGTGCCCACCAGGCGTCCGTCGAGCAGCACCTCTGCGCCCGGGACTCCGCCGCGCAGCTCCAGGTATCCGATGTGCTCCAGCACCTGCGCCCGGACGCCCTCGAGCTGCACCCGGTTGCGCTCGATCCACGGGTCGCCGCCGCTCGCGAGCGTCTCGCCGAAGTGCGTGTCGGCGTCGAGCCAGCGGCCCAGCGCGGCCTCGGCGAGGGCCATCTGCGCCCGGGCGCGCAGGGTGTGACACGCCTCCCAGGCCTGGCGAAAGCGCTCGAGCGCCTCCTCGTCGCGGCCCGCCCGGCGCAGCACGTTGCCGGCCCGTACCGCCTCCTCGTCGCACGCGACCTGCGCCGCCGAGACGCCCCCCTGCGCGACCAGCGCGACCACTACGACCAGGCACACGCGGCGGGCGTCGGGCAGCATGGGCTTTACCTCACTCGATCACCGGGATGGCGGAGGTCTCGGCGGGCTCTTCGGCCTCGGGCTCGACGGGCCTCGCGGGGCGCACCACGCGGGGGCGCACCACGCGGACGGGCGCCCGTCGCGGCGTCGCGGTGGTCACCGGGGCGACGGTCACCGGGGCGGCGGGCTGCGGCGGGGTCGGCTCGATGATCAGCGGCTGCGGGGGCGTGGGCGGAGGGATCGCGGGCCTCGGGACCACGGTCGCCGTCGCCGCGGGGCGAGAGGGCCGGTCGGTGCCGCGGATCAGCGCCGCCGAGAGCAGCGCCACCCCGATGCCCAGCACGGCGACCAGCGCGACCCAGCCCACGCGCGCCGCGCTCCGCTTCGGGGGAGGAGGCTCCGAGGCGATGGGCGCGGGGAGCGGATGGGGCGGCGAGGTCGAGGTCACGGCGCTCGGGACCACCCGAAGGAGCTCGCAGCCGCGCAGGGCGTCCTCGAAGTCCCGCATGCTGGGGTAGCGCTTCGAGAGGTCTCGCTGCAGGGCGCCCATGACGGCGGCGACGAGGTCCGCCGGGAGCTCGGGCGCGGCGCGGTCGAGGGGGATCGGGTCTTGATAGATGATCTGAGCGATGAGCCCGGGGGCCGTGAGGGCGTCGTGGGGACGCTTGCCCGCGAGCATCTCGTAGAGCACCACGCCGATGGACCAGATGTCCGCGCGGCCGTCGACCGTGACGTCGCCGCGGCCCTGCTCCGGGGCCATGTACGAGGGCGTCCCCATCAGCATGCCCACGCGGGTCTGGAGGCCCATCCCGTCGGCCTCGCCGGCGACGATCTTGGCGACCCCGAAGTCGATCAGCGTCGGGACGATCCCCCGCGAGGTCTCGGCCAGGAAGATGTTGTCCGGCTTGAGGTCGCGGTGGACGATCCCGTGGGCGTGCGCCTCGCTGAGCGCCTCCATCACGGGCAGGATGATGTCGAGCGCGTCTCGCGGGCTCATCCTCCCGACCAGGTTGAGGTGCATCCGAAGGTCGTGGCCGGTGAGGTACTCCTCGACGATGTAGAGGGCTCCGAGCTCCTGGTCCTGCCCCATGTCGAGCACGTCGATGATGTTGGGGTGGGCGAGCCTCGAGGTCGCCCGGGCCTCCTGCATGAAGCGCGACGCGAGCTCCCCGTCGCGGGCCACCTCCGGGCGCATCACCTTCACCGCCACTCGCCGCTGGGTCCAGGTGTTCTCGGCCTCGTAGACGGTGCCCATGCCGCCCTTGCCGATCGTTCGCACCACCCGGTAGTGACCGCCGATGAGGTCGACCGGCGCCCCATGGACGCTCTTGCTCGTCGTGGAGGTCATTGGCCCGTCTCGTCCTCCCTCCCGCTCCGGCGCACCTCTCCCGCGTCCAGCGACGCCATCCCTGACGAGAAACCTTACCCCCCGCGCGTCGAGCAGCCATGCGCCGCCGCCACTTTCCCCGGTCACTCCAGAGCCCTCCCCTCGCTTGTGGTCATGGCTCGCTTCGGGCACCGTCGCGCGATGCGATCTCGTGCCGGTCTCGTCGTCGCCCTCGCCGCCCTCAGCTGCCCCCTCCTCGCCCAGGCGCAGAACGACCCCGTCGGGGCCGCGCAGACGGCGCTCGGCGGCCTGCTCGGCAACGCGCCCTCGCCGCAGGGTGGCTCCCGCTCCCGTCGGCGCAACCGCGCGGGCTCGGTGGCGACGCCCCTCGCGGCCAACGCCCCCCGAGCGCTGCTCGTCGCCACCGCCGACGGCTACATGCAGCTCCCGCTGGAGACCTTCCAGAACCTCCGCGGAGTGAGGCCTCCGCCCTACAACTGGGAGAGCCGCGGCTGCTCCTTCGGAGAGATCTCCGGGCCCTTCCGCGACAGCTTCGACCGGGCCTGCGCCCGCCACGAGTTCGGCTATCGCAACTACGGCGCAGGGGGCCTCGCGCTCGACACCACCGAGGCGCGCCGCACCCGCGTCGACGACCGGCTGCGCGATGACCTCAACGGGCTCTGCCGGAGCGAGCACCGGGGGCTCACCGAGACGCCCTGTCTCGTCGCCGCGCAGACCGTCTACGCCGGCGCCCGCGCCGCGGGGCGCAACTGGTTCTTCTCGGGTCCAGGCGCGCGGCCCCCGTCGCTGCCGACGCCCTCGCTGCCCGGCTTCAACAACGGCGCCAACGCGGGACCGATCCCGGGCGTTCCCATCCCGGGCATCCCCTCGCAGCCGACCGGCAACACCATCCCGCTGCCCCTCCCGTCGCCGCAAGGCAACGGCAACAACCTCCCTCTGCCCATCCCCGGCCGCCTCCCCATCCCCGGCTCGCAGTAGCGGGTCTCCGCTCCCCTCCTCCCCCTCCTCAGGGCTTCTCAGTCCGCCCCTCGCGCTCTATCCGTCCCCCATCGGAGGGAGGCGCAGAGCCCCATGGATGTCCTCACCGCGTTGAGCAACACCTCGGACTACTCCAAGACCCGGCTCCAATGGATCATCGGAGCCTGGGTGATGACCGGGCTGCTCGAGGGCCGACAGAAGATCGACCTGAAGAGCGGCGACGTCGAGGAGGAGGACTACAGCAAGCAGTCGATCTACTCCCTCCTCTACGCGCTCTACCGCTCCATGGGCACCGTGCGCTCGGACCGGGGCGAGCCCTACGAGTTCACCTTCAACACCTGGGGCTACACCTGGCCGGCCGCGTGGGGCGAGTGCCCGATCCCGGCCAGCGATCCGCAGCGCATGGGCAAGAACGCCTACGCGGGCCTGTACCACTTCGACCTCGCTCGGCGGTACATCGAGGCCCGCGACGGCAGGGTCCACATCGTGGAGATGGGCTGCGGCACCGGAGCGGGCGCTCACCTGATCTGCACGAAGATCCTGCCGCGCTGCACCTACGAGGCGGTGGACATGCAGCAGGCGGGCATCAACACCTGCCTCCGCAAGTTCGTCCCCGAGCTCGGCGGTCGGCTGGTCGCCACCTGCGGAGACGCCACACGGCTCGCGATCGCCGATGGCTCCGCGGACTTCGTGGCGGTCAACGAGACCCACGTCACCGAGATGCGAGGCCGCACCACCCCGGAGGACGAGCGCTTCTTCAAGACCGCCTGGCGCATCCTGAAGCCCGGGGGGTTCCTGGTCTGGGGCAACGCCATCCCCGAGTCGACCTGGAAGCCCTGCTTCGACCTGCTGGAGTCCATCGGGATGAAGGTGATCGAGGTGTGCGACGTGACCCCGGAGGCGATCAGGGCGCGCGACGAGGACAAGGCCCGCATCGACTCCTTCGTGGAGCAGATCATCGCCACCTTCCATGGGTTCAAGATCCCCGTGGTGGGCCCGAGGCGCCGCGCGCTGGCGGAGGTCGCGCTGAAGAACTTCGCGCGCAATCCAGGCACCCGGCTCTATGACAACATGGTGGACGGCACGGACACCTACAAGGTCGTGCTGGTGCAGAAGCCCCTCCCGGCGTAGGGACGTGCTCCACTCCAGGCGCATGAGACTCCATCGACACGCATGGTCGGGCGCGGCGTGCTTCGCGCTGCTGGCGGGGTGCTCGTCCACCGTGGTCGGCAGCGACGCGGCGGTGGTCGATGCGCCGGTCGACGCGCGCCCCGACGCCCCAGTGGACGCGGGGCCGGTGCAGCGTGAGTGCGGCGCCAACCGCGACTGCGCCTCGGACGAGGTCTGCGAGTACGCCCAGGGCTGCGCGACCACCCGCGGCCGCTGCGTCTCCAACGCCTGCCAGAGCCTCCCGGTGGCGCCGCAGTACTGCGGCTGCGAGGGAGCGACGCTTCAGCAGACCAGCGCGTGCCTGCCCGACCGGCCGTGGCGCTCGATGGGTCCGTGCGCCGACGCGGGGAGCTGATCACCGCCAGCGCGTCGTCGCCTCGTCGATGCGCGCCACGCCCTCGTCGCTCAGTGACCACTCCAACGCGCCTGCGTTGCGCGCCGCCTGCTCGCCGGTGCGCGCTCCCGCCAGCGGGATCACCCCGGGCTTCGCTCTCAGCCAGTTGAGGGCCACCTGCTCGGGCGGTCGCTCGCCCTCGGCCTCGCCCACCTCCCGCAGCAGCGCCGCCACCGGGGCCGCCGCCGCCAGGTGCTCCGCCGCGAACCACGGCGCCTCCCCTCGCGGCCCGGTCGGAACCCTGCCCGCCCGATACGATCCCAGCAGCACGCCCTGCTCCAGCGGGCTGTACGCGAGGAGCGACGCGCCGAGCTCCCGACACGCGTCGAGCACCCCGTCGGTCTCCGGCGCGCGGTGCAGGGCGTTGTAGCGGACCTGGTTGCTCGCGAGCGCCACCCCCCGCCGGTCGAGCGCGGCGTGCGCGCGGCGCATCTCCGCGGCGGAGAAGTTGCTCACCCCCACGGCGGTCACCAGCCCCTCGGCGACCGCGTCCGCGAGGGCCGCCATGAGGTCGTCGATGGAGGCCTCCTCGAAGTCCGCCCAGTGGATCTGGTAGAGGTCGACGCGAGCGACGCCCATGCGCCGAAGGCTGTTCTTCAGCGCCGGGAGCAGCGCCCGCGCGCCGCCCCGACCCCTCAGCGGCGCGAACTTCGTCGCCAGCACCACCGGCGCCCCGGAGCGACGGCCGAGCCACCCGAGCACCTTCTCGGACTCTCCGTGGCCGTAGACCTCCGCGGTGTCGAAGAGCCTCGCTCCCGCCTCGACCGAGGCCACGAAGGCGTCGACCACGTCGCGCGGCGAGTGCCGCTCCCCGTATCCCCAGTAGCGCACGTCGCCCCAGGACCACGCCCCGACGCCCAGCGAAGGAACCCTCAGCGACGAGCTCCCGATCGCGACCTCCTCGGCTCGCACGGCGCTCATCGCCCGGAGGCCGCCGCGAGGGCGGTCCCGAAGCCCGCGCCGCGCTCCTCGGCGCTGGTGATCATCGACCCGGGCGTCGCCATCACCCCGCTCGCGGAGCCTGGGAAGAGGTACACGCGCCCCGCCTGGCTCGCGGCCTGCGAGGCGCTGATCACCAGGTCGGCGATGCCGTCGCCGTTCACGTCCCCGGCCCCCCGGAGCGCCGAGCCGAAGCCCGACGAGAGGCCGTCGGGCGCCGCGATCAGGGTCGCCCCGGAGGTGACCAGGCCCGACGCGCTGCCCGCGTAGACCCGCACCCGGCCGCCGAGGGTGGTGTTGTACGAGAACGCCGCGAGTTCGGCGTAGCCGTCGTGGTTGAGATCACCCACCCCCGCCACCGAGGCGCCGAGGTTGCCGTCGACTCCAGAGACGCCCATCAGGGTCGCCGAAGGGGTCGTGGAGAGGCCCGATGGTCCGCCGAGGTAGAGGTACACACGGCCCGCGAAGCTCCCCACGCGATCGGCGCCCACCACCACGTCGGCGTAGCCGTCGCCGTTGATGTCCCCGGCGCTCCCGATGGAGACGCCGAAGTCGGAGAGCGTCCCGTCAGGTCCGGTGAGCACCGTCGCCGCGGCGGTCGGGAGCCCCGTCGCGGAGCCCAGGTACAGGTACACGCGCCCGGTCGCGGTGAGCGCGCTCGCGGCGGCCACCAGCACGTCCGCGTAGCCGTCGCCGTTGACGTCCCCGGCGCCCGCGACCGCGTTGCCGAAGAGCCCGTCGGGTCCGTCCGGACCGGTCCAGCTGGTGGCCGGCGTGGTCGAGAGCCCGGTCGCAGAGCCCAGGAACGCATGGGCCCTCCCGGTCAGTCGAGAGGCCGTCGAGGCGCCCGCGACCACGTCGGCGTAGCCGTCGCCGTTGACGTCCCCGACGCCCGCGACCGAGACGCCGAAGTCCCCGTCGGCGCCGTCGCGGCCGTTGATCGTGGTGGCGGGCGTCGCCCCGAGCCCCGAGGCGCCGCCCGCGTAGAGGTACACCCGCCCGAGTCCCGAGGAGGCCCGGTAGGCGCCCACGGCGAGGTCGACGTAGCCGTCGCCGTTGACGTCGCCCGCGCTCGCGACCGCGTGGCCG
>CBIHPK010000268.1:0-6684 GCA_966211675.1 uncultured Myxococcaceae bacterium | reverse complement strand
CCCACGATCCACGAAAACAGCGGCCCACACCGTCGGAAATGAGGCCAGAGGACAGTCGCTTCGCTCAGGGTGAGGCGGGGACTGATGGCGTGGTCGGACCAGAGCCGGCCGGGAACCGCCCTTTCACGAGAAGGCCACCAGGCGGTCGTGGCCGCAGCCCGCGCAGCGCGCACGCATGAACCCGCACGCGAGCACGCCGCAGCGCACGAAGGCCTCGAACTCCGCGACGACGTAGCGAGGCAGCGAGCGTCCGCCCTCCTGGACGCGCTCGACGAACGCGACGAAGGGATCGCGCACCAGCCCGTGGACGACCCCGTCGCGGACGGGGTCGCGGGCTCCGACGTGGGCATGGACACCGCCATCGGCCATCGCAGGAACCGCAGACGGAGCGACGCGTGCGCCGTCACAACTTCACTGCTTTTGTAGGCATCTCAGCGCCGCGCGAGGGTGGCGGCGGGGTGGCGGCGAGGAGACGGTGCTACGACCGTCGCGGGGCGGTGGATCATCCCGATGCTGCTCAGCCTCCCCCTCGGCGGTGAAAGCCCTCGCCCGACCCCTGGACCTCGCAGCGGGTTGCATCACCCCGAACGACGACGGCTGCGCCGACCCCCACTCCGAACCTCAGGCCCTCACAAGGGGCCCTTGCCCGAGCACGGTCCCCTGTGGCTCCCTCGCGCCCGTCATGGTGGTCCCTTCGCAGGCGCGCGGGCGGCGTCGCTCCCTCCTGGCGCTGCTGCTGGCAGCGCTGGCGGGGTGTTCCAACCAGCAGCAGGTGGTCCTCGACGAGGAGCGCGTCGCGAGGCGCGTGGTGGCGCTGCTGCGACAGCAGGGCCTGGTGGTACGGGGCGGCGCGGACGGAGGGCGCCCTCCGAGCGAGGAGGGCGACGGCGACGAGGAGCAGGCCGCCGACACGGAGGGCGGCGAGGATCCATCGCGGCCCGACGACAGCGACAGCACCGCGACCGCCGACGCGGACGACGCGGCCGATCGGGCGAGGGCCGCACTGGCGGCAGCGATGCGCCAGGCGCAGGCGAGCGCGACGGCGGCTCCCGGCGCACGGAGAGGCGCTCGAGCGAGGCCCACGCTGCCCACGACCACGACAACCCCGGCGGTCGCGACCGGCGAGGGCGACTCGCGGCGGGTGTGGGTCCCCGTGGCGGACGCCCCCTCGCTCGGACCGGCCGACGCGCCGGTCACCGTCGTGCTCTTCGTCGACCCCGAGTGCCCCTTCTGCGCGAGGCTCCTGCCGACGCTGCTGGCCGCTCGCGAGGCGCACCCCGCGGACGTCCGGCTGGTGGTGCGGCTGCGACCGCTGGCCTTCCACCACGGGGCGTGGGGCGCCTCGGTGCTGCTGGAGCTCGCGAAGGCGCAGCGGGGCAGCGAGGGCTTCTTCGCGGCGCTGAGCTACCTCTACACCGACGCCAACCAGCGCTCGCTCGACCGGGCCTCGCTCGACCGCCACGCCGCCGCGCTCGGGCTCGACGTGCTGCGCCTCGCCGACGCCCTCGACGCCCCGAACCCGACGGACCTCGACCGCGTCATCGCCAACGACGACGCCATCGCGGAGTCGGTGCCCGTCCTCGGAACGCCATCGATGCTCTTCAACGGAGCCTACGTCTCCGGGGCGATTCCCCGGGAGCGCGTCGAGGAGATCCTCGCCTTCGAGCTGCGCCGGGCCCGCGCCGCCCTCGCGTCCGGCACTCGCCGCGCCGTCCTCTACGACACCCTCGCGCGCACCGCCGCGCCCGGCTTCGTCAACCCACAGCCCCGGAACCGCCCCCACCCGTGAGCCCACGACACCGCCTCCCCTTCGCCGCGATCGCGCTGCTCGTGTCCACCCTGCGCGCCGCCGCCGCGCTCTCTCAGCCCGCGCCCTCGCCCGCGCCCGCCGGGACGCCTCCCACGCCCGCCGCCGCGACCCCCGCCGCCGCGACGCCCGCCGCCGCGACGCCTCCCTCCGTGGCGGTGCTCGCCGCGCCTCCGATCATCACGGCCCCGCTGGTGTGCTCCCACGGCGCGCTGCGCTCGCTGGTGATGAGCGACCTCTGGTCCCGCCTCCCGACGGTGTGCGCCCGCGTGCAGGCCATCGAGCCCCTGCGCTTCGAGCCCCCGCCGGGCGTCGACCGGGCCACCCAGGATGGCCTCCTGGCGCTCTGCGCCGAGGGGCGATCGGCCCGCTTCGTCTGCGGCCTCGACGCGTACCGCCGCGACCTGCTGATCACCCGCTTCGACGCGCACGTCACGGCGGTCACTCAGCGCGCCGAGACCGCGCGGCGGCTCTGCCCCGAGGTGGAGTTCGCGGCGGCCTTCGCGGAGAGCGCGCCGGAGCCCATCCGCGTCGACGTGCGCGCGGCCCTCACGGACACCGCGGCCTTCTGCAACGTGGTCGACGGCTTCGTCCCGACGGCGGCGCAGCTCGCCCTGGTGCGGCGGGCCCGCGAGGTGGCCGTCGCCGCGCGAGGGCGCAACCTCACCCCCGACGCTCCCGGCGTCTCGTCGCTCTGGGCCGGGGCCGCCCCGCCCCGGGGCGCCCCCCCGCCGCTGGGAGGCGCCTCCGAGCGGGGCGGGGGCCACGGCGCGCAGAGCGGCAGCGCGGAGGCCGCCCGGGCCGAGAGCGACGCCGAGCGCAGCGCCCTCCCGGGTGCCGCGGGGCTGGTGGAGGTGGCGCTCCGGGGCATCGCCAACCTGCTGGTGTCGAGGGCGCAGGCGGAGGTCGAGGGCTTCATGCTCGACCAGCTCCGGGACATCATCTGCTCGGGGGACGCGAGGCCGTGGTTCGAGCACACCTGCGCCTATCTGGTCGCGCCCGACGCGGTGCTGCGCATCACCGCGGGATCGGCGCTGCGCACGGCCTTCCAGGCCGACGTGGTGGGCTTCCCGAGGCAGATCGCGAGCCGCGCTCCCCGCGAGGGAGAGACGCGCACGCTCACCGGGAGGCTATGGTTCCAGCTGCTGGCGGCGGCCACCGAGTCGAGGACGCTCACGGACCTGGGCGACCGCTTCTCTCAGGTGGGCTCGGACTTCACCTGCACCGGCCGCGAGCCCGAGCTCTGCCAGCAGGCGAAGGTGGCCGTCGAGGGCAGCGGGCTGCTCATGGCCTACGCGCTCAACCGGGCGGACCTGGAGACCCTGTCTCCGACGATGTTCCACGCGATGGTGGAGACGGTGTACGCGAGGCCGCTGAGCATCGACGCGCTCGGGCCGGTGGAGGCGCTGCGCCCCTCGCTCGTCGAGCTGCGCAACACCCTCTCCTTCGCCCAGACCCCTCGCCTCAGCAACACCGCGCGCATCCCCCGCGTGGGCGCGCTGCTCACCGCCATGGGGGTGGTCTTCGAGCGCGGCGTGGAGGTGGCCTTCTTCGACCGCCGCGGAGGCGACCGGGTGACCCTGCACGAGGGCGTCCCGGCGATGTACGCCGCGGTGATGCGGGGGGAGCTCACGGAGATCGCCGTGCACGCGCAGCGGGCCCTGGTGGTGGTGCTGCCCATCGTGGGCCTCTCCCCGGACGTGACCCGGGGGATGGTCCTGGCCGCGGAGATCGCTCAGGCCCGCACGCCCGAGCAGATCCGGGTGGCGCTGGAGTCGGTGGTGACGCCGCCGGGCGCGTGGCGGCTCAAGCGCCGCCGGCCGATGCTCTCCATCACCGGGCTCGTCGGCGTGGCGGGCGGGGGCGAGATCATCCTGGCGAGCGGCGTCTCCGGCGGGGCCATGGTCCCGAGCGTGGGGCTCGTGGGCGCGCTCGGGCTCGACGTGAGCTTCCCGGCGCGCTCCTCGACGCTGGGCTTCTACGTGTCGGTGATCGACCTCGGGGCGCTGCTCTCGCTGCCGCTGGGCGACGCCAACGTGCGGCTGCGCGGGAGCGACGGCGTCGAGCGCTCGGCCACCCTCGACGTGACCAGCCGCATCTCCCCCGAGCAGGTGCTCTCTCCTGGGATCTTCTTCCGCTGGGGCATCGGGCGATCGCCCTTCGTCTTCGCGGCGGGTGCGTCCATGGTGCCCTTCGGCCGCCACGTGCAGGAGGCCCGCGCCTCGGCCAACGCGGGCGATGCGGTCTTCAGCGCCGACGCCAGCGTCTTCCGGCTGAGCGCGATGCTGGCGGTCGACCTGACGCTCTTCCCGTTCTGACTCACTCCAGGGCGAAGCGCTCGCCGTGGTCGTCGACCAGCTCCCGCTCGGGCCATCGCACCGCCGCGAGCCGGGTGCGCCACGGAGCAGTCCACCCGATCTCCCGCTCCTTGTAGCGGGCCCCCACGCTGAAGTCGGTGCAGAAGACGTTGCGCCGCTTGCCGATCCACTCGTTGGGGGCGGCGCCCTCGAAGAGGTCCGGCTCGCCCTTGGAGTAGCTGCCTCGCGCGACCGGATCCATCCAGCGCCAGTAGTGCCCGTAGAGCACCGGGGTCTGGTGGTCGTACTGGTCCCACCACTTCACCCGGTCGGTCATGCGCCAGGTGCCGCCGGCGAAGTAGGGCCTCGCCGCGAGCGTCTCCAGCCCGGAGGTCACCACCCTCATCGGGTTGCCCCGCTGCCAGAGCGCGTCGCTGCGCCCCACCGCCTCCAGCAGCGGCAGCACCTCGTCGCGGTCGTTGAGCCTCGACCCGTAGCGGCCCATCTCCACGGCCCTCGCGGGCTCGAGCCGCGCGAGCTCCGCCTGCAGCGTCGGCGGACCGGGATCATCCCGGTGGATGCGCTCCGGCGACCACGACGCGAGCTCGCTCCCGAGGCGAGTGAAGGAGGCGTCGTCCCACACCGCGTGCACCACCCGGAGGTCGTCCCGCTCGAGGGCCACCGGCAGCTCGCGAAGGAAGGCCTGCACCCCGGCGCGCTCCTCCACGGGCATCTTCCTCGACGCGCCGAACTCCCCCCTCGCCCGGTCGTGGTCGGCCTCGAAGAACCACCCGTTGCCGTGCTTCGGCACCTCGCGCAGCAGGTTGAGCTCGTGGTTGCCGAGGACCGCCTGCGCCCTCCCCGCCTCGATCATCCGCCGCGCGAGCGAGAGCACCCCGGGGCTGTCGGGGCCGCGGTCGCAGAGGTCCCCCAGCAGCACCAGGCGCCGCCCCTCGGGGTGCTCGCCGCGCTCGTCGTAGCCGAGCGTGCGCATCAGCGTGAGGAGCGCGTCGAGCTCGCCGTGCACGTCCCCGACGACGTCGATCGGACCGTCGAAGAGGCGCTGCAGGTAGGGGCTCGTGCGGGGGGTCATCGCCATGGAAACCTTCGATGGGGGAGGTGCTACCACACCGCGACCCGAGGGGCGCCCCGGTGATCCCGGCGCTGGACTCACGGCCCCGGCCATCTCATAGACGGCGGTCGTCGCGCCGCGCGCGGCGGGTCGAGCGCACCTCCAGAGCCCAATGACCACGAGATCGTCCTCCGCCTCGCCCGCCGCCCTCCCGACGCGGGTGGTTGACAGGGCCCCCGTCGGGGTAGTCAGGTCCGCGCCCCCAAGGCCCCTCCCCGATGGCCCCCGGACGATGACCTCCCCGCCCCGCCCACGCTATGTCCTCATCGACGCGCTGCGTGGCATCGCGGCGTGCGCGGTGATGCTCTACCACTTCACCGGCGGCGACCTGCGCCCCGGGCTCACCCGCCTCTTCGGCGCCACCGTGCTGCGCGCCTGCCACAACGGCTGGCTCGGGGTGCAGGTGTTCTTCGTGCTCTCCGGCTTCGTCATCGCCAACACCATCGGCGACCGCACCATCACCCCGGCCGACGCGGTGCGCTTCGGATTACGCCGCCAGGTAAGGCTCGACCCGCCCTACTGGGTCTCCCTCGCGCTCGCGGTGTGCGTCCCGTGGATCATCGGCGCCCTCGGCTACCGCGGCCGCCCGCCGCCGCCGCTGCACGTGCTCGGCGCGCACCTGCTGTACCTCCAGGAGATCCTGCGCCTCCCGACGCTGCAGCCGGTCTACTGGACCCTCGCCATCGAGGTGCAGTTCTACATGGTCTTCGTGGCGGCGCTGGCGGCGCTGCGCTTCGCCCCGAGGGCCGTCGCGCCTTGGGTGGTGCTGGCCACCGCGCTGCCCTCCCTCGACGCGGCGATGCACTGGCGCTTCATCCACGGGTGGTTCATCCCGCACTGGTACCTCTTCGTGCTGGGCGCCTCGACGTACTGGGTCACGAAGCGCCGACTGCCGCTCGCGCCGCACCTCGCGCTGGCCGCCTGGGTCGCGTGGCAGGGCTGGCACTACGACCGGCTCGAGCCCCTCGGCGGCGTCGCGGCGGTGCTGCTCCTCACCGTGGCGGGCCGCATCGGGACCCTGGAGACGTGGCTGCGCGCTCGCTGGCTGCAGTTCGTGGGGCGCGTCTCCTACGGGGTGTACCTGCTGCACCCGCTGGCCGGGGCGCAGGCGCGGTGGCACGTCGGCGTGCACGTCAACGTGCGCAGCGGTCCGGGCGCGCTGGCGGTGCTCGCGGCCGCGGTGGCCTTCACCATGGTGCTCGCCTGGGCGATGCACCGCGCGGTCGAGGCGCCGGCGATGCGTCTCGCGTCGAAGATCCGCTGGTGGCACGGAGACCGCGAGGCCCGGGACGTGGGCGCGACGCCCTACCGGGCCGCGACGGTGCGCCCGGCGGACTAGTACCTTTCCACAAGGGACTTGATGGGTTGAGACGGTCGTCGCGCGGGGTGTGACGGGTTGAGGCGTGTGCCCCCACCCGCGCTGCCGCGCGCCCCTCGCCCCAAGGCAG
>CBIHPK010000267.1:0-7085 GCA_966211675.1 uncultured Myxococcaceae bacterium | reverse complement strand
CGCCGACAGCGAAGCCTTCGAGGAGGACCGCTGGTCGGCGTTCAGGCTCGGGATCGTTCGGTGCCGGGCGGTGAAGCCCTGCGCCCGCTGCGTGATCGTCAACACCGACCCATGGAGGGGTAGCCGAGGCGTCGAGCCCCTCAAGACCCTGAGCGGGTTTCGCGCCCGGGAGTCCAAGGTGTTCTTCGGGCAGAACATCGTCCACGTCCGAGAGTCCATCGGGCAGTGGGTGGCCGTGGGCGACGAGGTCACCGTCGAGTCGTGGCGAGAGCCGGGGGACGAGCTGATCCTCGACCCGGAGGCCGACGAGTGAGCCTCGCTGCGAGGCTCCGCGCTGGTGCCTTCCCAAAGGACGAGGGCCCGGAGTAACGTCCGAGAAGGTGTTGCTCGCGGCGCGCGTACACGCGACGGGAGCCCCACCGTTCTGGTCGAGCATGACGGTGGGACCGCCGTTCTCCGATCAACCGCTTTGTGCAGCACACGCCAGGGAGCCGCAAGCCATGTCCGACCCAACGAAGAAGTCCGAAGTCGCCACCACCCTCTCCGAGGATGAGATCGTCGAGCAGACCCAGGGCCGTCGCTCGGCGCTCGCGCTCCTCAGCGCCACCGTGCTCGGCGGCGCCGCCAAGGCGCTCGGCGGGTGCATCGTCGCCAACCCGCAGCCCGTCCAGACAGGACCGCAGCCGCAGAACGTGGTGGTCCAGGGCGGCGGCGGCTACCAGACGGGCCTCACCGACAGCGACTCCGGCTCCTACGCCGACCCGGTGAACAACGGCCGCGGCGCCCCCCGGGGCATGCAGACGGGCCTCACCGACGGCGACTCGGGCACCTACTCCGACCCGGTCAACGGCGGCCGCGGGCGCTACGGCCGCGGCGGCGCGACGGGCCTCACGGACGGCGACGCGGGCAACAACGCCGACCCGGTGGGCAACGGCCGCGGCACCGCCCGCCTCGGGCAGACCGGCATCACCGACTCCGACTCGGGCAACTGGGCCGACGGCGTGGGCCACGGCCGCGGTCGCCGCTGGTGATCACCCGCCGCGGCGCGCTCGCGCGGCGGACTTCCCGGCCCTCCTCTTCCCCATGACCATGACCTTCCCCACGCTGGCGCGGATCCTCGATCCGGTGCCGGTCGACGCGTTCTTCCGCGACCACTGGGAGCGCGCCCCGCTGGTGCTGCTCCGCGACCGCCCTCGCGCCTTCGAGGGGCTGCTCTCGCTCGGCGACATCGACCGCTACCTCGGCGACAACGACCTGCACCACCCGTCGGTCTCGCTGGTCGACCACCGCCGCAAGATCGACCCCGGCGAGTACACGTACCCGAGCGGCCTCATCGACACGGTGAAGCTCTTCAAGCTCTACGACGCCGGCGCCACCATGGTGTTCGCCCAGCTCGAGACGCACCACCAGCCGCTCTTCGAGTGCGTGCGCTCGCTCGAGCTCGACCTCAGCACCCGCTTCCAGGCGAACATCTACCTCACGCCGGGCAGCGCCAAGGGCTTCCACCCCCACTACGACAGCCACGACGTCTTCGTCGCCCAGGTCGAGGGGACCAAGCGCTGGATGCTCTACGACCAGGCCATCGAGCTCCCGCTGCGTCGCCAGGAGTTCGACCCCAAGGAGACCAGCTGCGGCGCGCTCTCGAGGGAGTTCGACCTCGGCCCCGGCGACCTGCTCTACATCCCGCGAGGGATCATGCACGACGCGCGCACCGCCGAGGGCGGAGGGCACTCGCTGCACGTCACCTTCGGGGCGCTCTTCACCTCGTGGACCGAGCTCCTCGCCGAGGCCCTCGGCCGCTGGGCGATCGCCGACGTCCACGGCCGCCGCGGACTGCCGCCGGGCTTCGCTCGCGACGGAGCCGTCCCGCCGGAGGCGAAGGCCTACCTCGTCGAGGCGCTGAAGCGCTTCGCGGCCTCCGCGGAGGCCGACGCGGAGGGGCTCTTCGATCACTTCGCGCGCGACCTGGTGAGCACCCGTCACGCGCGGCTGCCCGGGCAGTTCGCGCAGCTCGCGGGCCTCGGCGCGCTCACCGTCGACAGCCCCGTCGGGGTGCGCCCCGGCGCGGTGCTCCGGGTCGACTCGGACGGCGAGCGCGTGACGCTCTCCTGCTACGGCACCGCGCTGACCTTCCCCGCGCACGCGGAGGACGCGCTGCGCTTCGCCGTGCAGCACGAGCGCTACACCGCGCGAGACCTTCCCACCTCGCTCGACGACGCGGGACGCCTGGTGCTCCTGCGCAAGCTGATCAAGGAGGGCGTGCTCCGCGCCTGGTGAGGGTCTACAGCCCTCGCGCGCAGCGGAACCCCACGTCCACCCGCGCCTCGCGCGCGTCGACCGCCTCGCGCAGCAGCCCGTCGGCGCGCCCGTCCGGCGTCCGGAACGATCCTCCCCGTACCCATCGCGCCTCGCCCGAGGTCGGCCCCGTCGGGTCGCGGTCGACGCCCGCCACCGGGCGCGCCGAGCCTTCGCGGTCGAGCACCCACTCGGCCACGTTGCCCACGAGGTCGAGCACCCCTTGCGGCGACGCTCCGCCCGGCGTGGCGCCCGCGGCCGTCGCGCCGTCGCCGCAGCCCGAGGTGCGCGCCAGCGAGCAGCTCGCCTGACGGCTCCCCCACGGGGACCAGCGGCCCTCGACGCCCTGCGCCGCGAGCGACCACTCGGCGTCCGTGGGCAGGCGCGAGCCCGCGAAGGCGCAGTAGCGCGCGGCCTGCGCGTGCGTGACGTTCACCACCGGCATCGCGTCGCGAGTCATCGAGGACAGCGGGTCGCTCAGCGTCGGGCACATGCCCGCGGCGACGCACCGGCGCCACGCGCCGACGGTCACCTCCGTGCGGTCGATGGCGAAGGGGCCCACCGAGACCCAGCGCCCCGCCGTGCGCCACGTCGCCGCGGGGATCAGCGCCATCGTCGCCCCGACCCGAGCGCGCAGGGCCGCGGTCGAGGATTCCCAGCGGGAGGTGACGCCCGCGTCGTCGGGGCGGTCGGCCGCGCCCCGGGGATCGCAGCCCGCTCCGTTGGCTCGCATGGACTCGCCGGGCTGGCAGCTGGTCACCGGTCCCGTCGCGACGCCGCCGACCCAGCGCTGGCCGGCGCGGCCGCAGTGGTCGTCCCGATCGATGGCCACCAGGGGGAAGCGGCAGCCCGCGGCGGCATCGCGGGGGGCCGCACGATCGACCGGCGCGGCGTCCCCGGCGGGCTGGGACCACGCGCTACGGCAGCCGGCCAGGCAGAGAGAGAGCACCACGAGGCGATGGGGCCGGAGCATCACGCCGGCGGACCATACGCCAGCGCCGGGGGTGATGCCCGGGGAGCGGTCCCCTTGCGCCCACCCGCCGGGTGAGGGCATGGTAGCGAGCAGTCAGCCCATCCGGTGGTGGAGGTGGCGCTGACGAAGAGGGGGTTTGGAGGTCACCGGTGACCAACGCGCGGAGTCATTCCACAGAAGCCAGGCTGGTCGTGAGCCGCCCCTCTCCCAGGGTGCTGGAGCTGCGATCGTATGGCTACATCAGCCGCGCGGAGTTCCTGCGAGGGCTCGACGACGCCGAGGCGCTGCTGGTCGACCACCCGGACATCGACACGCTGCTCTGGAACACCCTGCACCACGAGGGTCACGAGCCGGGCAACACCAACCTCGGGATGGTGTTCCACCGAAGGCACACCGATCGATTCCAACGGGCGGCGATCCTCACGCACAGCGCGCCCATGGCCGCGCTCAGCAACATCGGCCGGGCGCTCTTCCCCGAGCTCGCCATCAGCGTGTTCGCCAAGCGCGAGGAGGCCGTCGCCTGGCTCACCCGCGGCCACTCGCAGCACGGCGGCAGGCGCACTCGCGCGGCCTGATCGCGGGGGGGAAGAGGGCGCGCTACGGTCGCGCGGGGACGACCGTCACGGGGAAGATCAACGGGAGCTGCGCGAGGTCGCGGCCGATGATGCGCGTGCGCCCTGCGGCGACCCCGGTGACCCGCGCGTGACCGTCGGGCGTCACGACCATCGTGGCGATGGCGTGGTCTTCGGTGTCGATGATCTGCACGAGGCGCGGCAGCGCGAAGCTCACCGTCTCGCCCACGCGCACCTCGATCGGCTGAGCGGTCTGCGCCGACGCCTCGGAGCCCGCCATCGCCAGCGCGAAGCAGCCCGCGAGTCCCAGCGCCCGGATGGCGAACGTTCGTCGGTCGGTCATGGCGTCTCTCCTGTCGCGCGTAAAGCTGGTCTCTAGCACCGATGCCCCGCAGAGGACGCAATCCCGGCCGATGCGACGCATCGTCCCCAGCGATGGCGCTCGGCCTTCGCGGTTAGGATGCCCGCCATGAGACTGCTCCCCTCCCTCGTTCTTCCGCTCGCGCTCGCGGCGTGCGGCACCACCGGCGCTCGAAGCACCCCGGCGACCGCTCCCAGCGCCAGCGCCGCGCCCGTCGCGTTCGGCTCGCTCGACGCCGCCATCGCGGGCGCCCACCGCCCCGCCGCCGACCGCGCCCGAGACGTCTACCGCCACCCCCGGGAGACGCTCACCTTCTTCGGGGTTCACCCCGGGCAGACGGTCGTCGAGCTCGCCCCGGGCGGCGGCTGGTACACCGCCATCCTCGCGCCGCTGCTGCACGACTCCGGAACCCTCGTGGCGGCCATCCCCGCGGCGGCCGGGCCCCGCGCGCAGTACCACGCCCGCTTCCGCGACTTCCTCGCGACGCGACCGGACCTCTACGGCAACGTGCGCGTCTCGACCCTCGAGCCGCCCGCCACCATCGACCTCGGCCCCGACGCCTCGGCCGACGTGGTGCTCACCTTCCGAAGCCTCCACGGCTGGATCAACGACAACGCCGCCGAGCCGGTCTTCGCCGCGATCTTCCGGGTGCTGAAGCCGGGCGGAGTGCTGGGCTTCGTCGAGCACCGCGCCGCCGCCGGGGCCGACCCGCGGGTGAGCGCGCGCTCGGGCTATGTGCCCGAGGCCTATGTGATCCAGCTCGCCCAGGCCGCGGGCCTCGTGCTCGAGGAGCGCTCGGAGATCAACGCCAACCCGCGCGACACCCGGGACTACCCCGAAGGGGTCTGGTCGCTGCCGCCCACGCTCCGCCAGGGCGAGACCGACCGCGCTCGCTTCCTGGCGATCGGCGAGAGCGACCGCATGACGCTCCGGTTCCGCCGCCCCGCCGCGGCGCACTGAAGGGCATTGGCGGCGCGCCCTGTTCCTGGGCATCGTCGCCGGGTGAACCCCACCCCCACCTCGCGCTCCTGGATCACCCTCGCGCTCTGCCTCGCCGTCGCCGGCTGCGGCTCGGCGCGCACCGTCGCCTCGACGCACACCGCGGCTCCGCCCGCCCCGCCGTCGTCGCTGCTGGCCCCGCAGCACTCGGCCACCTACGCCCGCTTCGCCATCGCCACCGACCACCCGGAGGCCTCGCTCGCCGGGGCCGAGGTGCTCGCCGAGGGCGGGACCGCCGCCGACGCCGCCGCGGCCGCCATGCTCGCGCTCGGGGTCGCGTCGCCTGCGTCGAGCGGCCTCGGGGGCGGAGGCTTCGCGCTCTACTACCGGGCGAGCGACCACAGCGTGACCTTCCTCGACTTCCGCGAGAGCGCGCCGGCCGCCATGACCGCGGGGCTGATCACCCCGATGGTGATGGGTCCGCCGAGCACCGACGGAGGGGCCCCGCCGCCCTCTCGCGCGCTGGGCGTCACCGTGGGCGTCCCGGGGGAGCCCCGCGGCATCGAGGAGATGCTCCGCCGCTTCGGCACCCTCGGGCTCGCCCGCGTGGTCGCCCCCGCGGCGCGACTCGCGGAGGAGGGCTTCACCCCGAGCGAGCACCTCGCCGCGCTCTCGCAGCGCTTCGTGGGCGCGCTCCGGCACGACCCGCTGGGGCAGACCTGGGTGCCCGACGGGGCCGACGGCATCCGCGCCAACGTCACCCTCCGCAACCCCGCGCTCGCCCGGACGCTGCGGTCCTTCGGGGCCAGCGGCGCGCAGATCTTCTACGAGGGGCCGCTCGCCGACGAGATCGTGCGCACCGCGGGGCGCATCGGCGGCGTGCTCACGGCGGATGACCTGCGGCGCTACCGGGTGACCGAGCGCGCGCCGCTGGTGGGCCACCGCTACGGCCACCGCTGGGTGACGGCGCCGCCGGAGAGCGCCGGCGGGTACACCATGCTGGCGAGCCTCGCGCTGCTGGAGCGATGGGTTCCCGGTGGGCGAGCGGCGCCCGCGGAGGCCGACCTGCTGCACGCGATGGCCGAGTCCTGGCGAGGGCCCTTCCTCGACCGGGCCCGCTACTTCGGCGACCCCGATTTCGTGCGCGTCCCGGTGGATGCGCTGCTCGAGCCCGCCCGCGTCGCGGCGCGCGCCGCCCTCTTCGACCCGGCGCGCTCGAGGCCCTCTCGCGACTACGACCTCCCGCTGCCCGATCGCGCGGCGGGGCCTCCGGCGAGCGTCCCGGTCGGCACCGGCACCTCGCACATCTGCGTGGTCGACGCCGCGGGCAACATCGCGAGCGTCACCACCACCATCAACATCCCCTTCGGCGCGGGCGTCAGCGTCGCGGGCTTCTGGCTCAACGACGAGCTCGACGACTTCACCCCGGTCCCGGCGCCCGGCAGCCCCGCGGCGACGATCCCGGGCAGCGCGCTCAACTACGGCGCGCCCAACCGCCGGCCGGTCTCCACCATGACGCCGACGATCGTCTTCCAGGGCGACGACCCGGTGCTGGTCGTCGGCGGCAGCGGCGGGACGCGCATCGTCACCTCCGTCGAGCAGGCCGCCTGGCGGGCCATCGTGCTCGGGACGCCGGTCGGCGAGGCGGTGGCGCACCCGCGCATCCACCAGGCCGCGCAGCCCGAGTCGCTCTCCGCCGAGGCCGCGACGCCGGAGGCCGTGGTGGCCGAGCTGCGCGCTCGCGGGCACCAGACCGACGCGCTGCGCTTCGGGGCGATCGTGCAGGCGATCCGCATCGTGCGCGGCGCCGATGGCGTGCGGCTCGAGGCCGCGAGCGACCCTCGCAAGGGCGGCCGTCCGGCGGGCCGGTAAAGCTCCCGGCGACACGGTCGCGTCACGCGGCGTTCACCTCGTCACGCGATCGAGCAGAACCTGTCGTGCGCTT
>CBIHPK010000266.1:0-7132 GCA_966211675.1 uncultured Myxococcaceae bacterium | reverse complement strand
CCGCCGATGTTGCCGGCGGTGTCGCGGGGGGCAAGGACGCTATGGGGCGACCGACCCCGCCTACGGACTACACCTCACCGGTAGCTAAGCGTCGGGGGCGACCGACCACGCCGTCCCAGCGCGCTCCTAGCGAAGCGAAGGGGGGGGAGGCCGACCACGCGCCTCAATCACCCCATCAACGGCCGCGAAGTCGGACGACGTGAACGGGTCAGGGATCGCTTCGACTCGACGGCCTTCCCGCTCGACTCGTCGGCGACGGCGCGCTGGGACGGCGTGGTCGGTCGCCCCCTTCGCTTCGCTCCGGGTGAGGTGTCGTCCGTAGGCGTGGTCGGTCGCCCCTTCGCTTCCTTGCCCCGCGCTACAGCGCCGGAACCTTCGGCGGCAGCGCGACCACCTCGAAGTGCGGTGGGGACATCACGGTCTTCTTGACCTTGCAGCCCTCGACCGCGCGCACGAGGGCGCCGCGGTACATCTCGGGGAAGCCGTCCGGGAGCTGCACGGTGAGCGAGATCGTCGCCGGGAGCTTCGTCTCGGGGTCGAGCTCGATGTGCTGCGTCAGGCTCAAGCCCTCGGTGGGCAGCTTGCGCGCCTGACAGAAGCCCAGGGCGTAGATGCCCGCGCAGGTCGCCAGCGACGCGAGGAAGAGCTCGAAGGGCGCGATGGCGCTCGCCTCTCCGCCGAGCTCCGTGGGCTGGTCGGTCTGCACCGTGAACGCCCCCACCCTCGCGTCGACCCGCTTGCCGCCTGGAAACGTGACCTCGATGTCCATGGTGCGACGCTCTCCTTCTGCCGGTGGGAGCCCGAAACCCATCCAAGGGGTTCGCGCAATCGGATGGGTTCTAGGGGTGGTGGTCGTGCTCCCCGCTGGTCCAGTGCGAACCTGCGACGCGGATCGACTCCTCTCGCGGCAACAGCGCGCCGGTGAGCGTGTCGATCTGCGCGCGGCGCACGATGAGCTCGCCCGCCGCCACCTTCGCGGCGATCGCCGGGCGCGCGAGGAACTCCGCGATGCGCCGCTCGCGCTCGTCCACCGCCGCGGCGAGGGCGGGGTAATGAGCGCGGGACGCGGGGGTCGCGGCGACGCGCTCGGCGGCGCACCCGGTGTGCGTCGTGAAGAGCACCAGCCGCACGCCGTTGTCGACGGCGAGCTCGAGCATCTCCTCCTCTCGCTCCCCCAGCACCGAGCCCGCGGTGCGGATCATGTAGTAGTACTTCCGCGTGTCGCCCATCAGCTCGGTGGTGTCGATGCGCGCGTCCATGCAGACCACCACCGCCACGAGCGGGTGGCGCGCCGAGCGAGGGAAGTGCGATCGCACCGAGGACGCGAGGCGGTTCTGGAGCAGCGCGCCGTCCCAGATGTGCGAGGGGCGCAGGTCGTGCCCGTGCTCGAAGTCGAAGTCCTCCAGCGGGTCTTGAAACCGGTAGCCGAGGTTGATGAGGGCGCCGCCGACGACGAACTCCGCGCGCTCGCTGAGCACGACCACGGCGACCGGGAGGAGCGCGAGCACGAGCAGCCCGAGGAGGACCTTCCTGCGACCCGAAAGGGCGAAGAGGCGGCGGATCGGCCCCGGGCTCGATGGCGGAAGATCGCTCGGTGACGACGCGGTCATCGAGGGTGGATGGTGGGCGTCGGGGATCGCGACGCAGTTGACCCTGGTCAAGCCCTGGAGGGGTGGCTGACCTCCGCCTGGAGAGCGACCGCCCACGCCACCCCAATGCGCCTCACCGTCGCGAAGCGACGGGCGCGACCGCGACGCCCCCCCCAATGCGAGATCGTGGAATCGGCGGCTCCACTCGACCGGCTTCGACCGGCCTCGGACTCGGAGCGTCGGACCGATGGGACGCATTGGGCTGGCGCCGCGGTCGCGCCCGTCGCTTCGCGACGGTGAGGCGCATTGGGCTGGCGTCGCGGTCGCGCCCGTCGCTTCGCGACGGTGAGGCGCATTGGGCTGGCGCCGCGGTCGCGCCCGTCGCTTCGCGAGGCGCATTGGGCTGGCGTCGCGGTCGCGCCCGTCGCTTCGCGACGGTGAGGCGCATTGGGGTGGCGTCGCGAGGGCCACACGTCGAGCCCCCGAGGGCCATACGCTCAGCCCCCGCCCCCTTGCCTTCACCCCAGCACGCGCACCCCGAAGCCCTCCAGCAGCCCCACCACCTTCGTCAGCGGCAGCCCGATCACCGCCGTGAAGTCGTCCCCGCGCACCCGCTCGAAGAGCGCGATGCCCAGCGACTCCACCCGGTACGAGCCCGCGCAGTCCAATGGCGCGTCCCTCGCCACGTAGTCCGCGATCGCCTCGTCCGTCAGCGCCCTCATCACCAGCGAGTGCGTGTCCACCAGCGCCTCGGTGCGGCCGCTCGCCCGGTGGTGCAGCGCCACCGCCGTGTGCAGCCGGTGCTCACGGCCCGCCATGCGCCGCAGCTGGGCCCTCGCGTTCTCCGCCGTCTGGGGCTTGCCCAGCGCCTCGCCGTCGAGCTCGCCCATCTGGTCCGAGCCGATGATCACCGCGTCGGGGTGCTGTGCCCCCAGCGCCTCGGCCTTGCCGATCGCCAGCGCCCTCGCCCGCTCGGCGATGGGCAGCGCGCTCAAACCCTCCTTCGCGGCCTCCTCGTCGAAGGGCGACGCCATGCACGTCACCGTGATCCCCAGGCGCCCGATGAGCTCCCGGCGGTAGCGCGACGTCGAGGCCAGGATCACCTCGCTCATGCCAGCGGGTCGTCCACGTCGACCTCGACCGCCCGCTGCCGGCGAGCCTCCAGCCGCGACTGCACGTAGGCCACGAGCGGCCCCACGTAGTCCTCGAAGGGAGGGCACTCCACCCCCTGCGCCGCGAGCAGCGTCCTCGTGCGGGAGTTGGCGTAGCGAGCCCTCGTCGCCAGCCGGTCGACGAAGGCCCGCGGGCTGCGGGTCAGGCGCTCCAGCCCCGGCGTGTTGAGCAGCGCTCGGGTGAGGTTCACCGGGACCATCCCCCGAGGAACCCTCCGCCCCGCCAGCTGAGCGATGCGCTCGAAGGCGTACCTCGTGGTCGGAGGCGACGGGTCCACGATGTGGAAGGTGTGGCCCACGGCCTCTCGCATCACCCCGAGCGTCACCCCGGCGCGCGCCACATGATCGACCGGGACCACGTTGAGCGGCAGGTCGCCGCCCGCCGGCAGCGGCAGCCGAAGGTCCACCGGCGAGCTCAGCATCAACATGATGAAGAGGTACGGCCCGTCGAAGAGGTCGATCTCTCCGGTCTGCGAGTCGCCGACGATCATCGACGCGCGCAGCACCGTCACCGGCAGCGTGTCCATCGCCTGGCGCAAGAGCCGCTCGGCGCCGTGCATCGTCTCCTCGGCGGGCGTGCGCAGGCGCTGCCCCAGGTCGAGGTCCTCCTCGCGCAGCAGGCCCTCCGCGCCGCCCAGGGCGAGCACCGAGCTGTAGGCCACCACCCGGGGCGCGCTGCCCTGGTCGAGGCCCGCGCGGGCGAGCTCCAGCACCTCTCGCGTCCCCTGGAGGTTGAGCGCCCGGATCGCAGTGGCCCCCACCTCCATGCTCGTCGAGTAGGCCGCGTGGTGCACCACGTCGACGCGCCTCGCCAGGTCGAGGAACTCCCTCCCCCCGAGCCCCAGGTCGATCGCCGTCACCTCCCCTTCGAGCACCTCCACCCGCCCGGCGTCGGCGCCCAGCGAGGCCACCCAGCGCTTCGCCTCCTCCATGAAGCGCGCCCGCACCAGCATCACCACGCTCGCGTCCGGGTCGGCGAGCACCTCCGTCGCGATGCGCCGCGCCAGCAGCCGCGGATACCCGGTGACCAGCCGCGTGGTCACATCCGCTCCACGACCTCGATGCCCAGCAGGTCGAGGCCCCGCCGCAGCACCGTCGCCACCCGGTCGCAGAGCGTCAGACGCGCGGCGCGCACCGCGGGCTCCGCGTCCTTCACCGGCAGCTCGTTGTAGAAGCTCGAGAAGGCCCCCGCGAGCGCGAAGAGGTAGTCGCAGAGCGCGTGAGGCCGCGACGACATCGCCACCTCCTCCACCGCCAACGGGTAGCGCAGCAGCGTCATCACCAGCGCCCGCTCCGTGGGCTCCAACGCCACCAGCGGACCCGGAACGGCCCCGAGCTCGGCCACCTTGCGCTGGATCGATCGGATGCGCGCATAGGCGTACTGGAGGTACGGCGCGGTGTTGCCCTGGAGCGCGAGGGCCTTGTCCCAGGTGAAGGTCACCAGGGTCTGACGGTCCTTGGAGAGGTCGTTGTACTTCACGGCCCCGAGGCCCACGACGCGCGCCACCTGGGCGACCTCCGCCTCGGGCAGCTCCGCGTTGAGCGAGCGGGCCACGTCCGCCGCGCGCTTCTCCGCCTCGTCGAGCAGCGACTCCAGCGAGATCACGTTGCCGTCGCGCGTCGAGAAGGTCCCCTCCGGCAGGCGCATCAGCCCGAACCACACGTGCTCGAGGCGGGCCGGGACCCCCAGCCGTCGCGCCACCGCGAAGAGCTGCCGGAAGTGCAGCTGCTGCCGCTCGTCGGTCACGATCAGGATGCGCGACGGGCTCCAGCGCCCCATGCGGTAGCGCATCGCCGCGATGTCGCTGGTGCCGTAGAGGAAGCCCCCGTCGGCCTTGCGGATGAGCATCGGCGGCAGCGCCTCGCCGTCGCGCTCCTTGGTGAAGGTGACGATCACCGCCCCCTGGCTGTGCTCCGCGATGCCCTTCTCCAGCAGCTCGTCGACCGTCGCCGCGAGCTGGTCGTTGTAGAAGCTCTCGCCCAGCACCTCGTCGAAGCTCACCCCGAGGCGCTTGTAGACCCGGTCGAACTCCGCCATCGAGACGTCCACGAACTGCTTCCAGAGCGCGACGTTCTCGGGGTCGCCCGCCTGGAGCTTCACCAGCTCGGCGCGAGCCTCCAGCAGCAGCTCCGGGGCCTGCGCCGGGAGCGGGGCGTCGTCGTCCTCGGCCTCCTTCACGGGAGCGCCGAGGGCGGCCCGCTGGGCCTTCTCCTCGTCGGTGTACTTTACATAGATGCGTAAGAGCTCGCCCACCGGGTCGCGCTCGTAGGCCGCCCGATCGAGGTAGCGGCGCCACCCGACGATGAGCTTGCCGAACTGCGTCCCCCAGTCGCCCAGGTGGTTGTCGGCGACGACGGTGTAGCCCACCGCGCGCAAGACCCGCTTCATGGCCTCGCCCAGGATCGTCGAGCGGATGTGCCCGATGTGCATGGGCTTGGCGACGTTGGGGGAGGAGTAGTCGAGCACCACCGTCTGCCCCGCGCCCACCGGGCGGTGCGAGAGGGCGTCGTCGAGGTGCGCGGCGATCCAGGCGTCGCGCAGGGTGACGTTGATGAAGCCCGCTCCCGCGAGCTCGGCCTTCTCCACGGCGGGGTGCGCGGTCACCGCCGGGAGGATCGCCGCGGCCAGCTCGCGCGGCGCCTTGCGCAGCGCCTTGGCGAGCTGCATCGCGGCGGTGCACTGCACGTCCGCGCGGGGCGACGGCTCGAACACCAGCGACGGGGGAATGCCCTCCGCGCCGAAGGCCTCTACCAGCGCCGCCGAGGCGGCCGTTCCCAACTCTTCCAATAGCGCGTGCATGAGGGCGGCGGAGCCTACACCAGCGACGCGCCCTCGGCGGCGCTCAGCGCGTCGGGAACCACTCGTGCCAGATGGTGCACAGGTACCAGTGCCCGGAGGGGGCCTGCTCGCAGAAGGCGAAGCGCCCGGCGCCGGGGCCCGTGTGGAAGCTCAGGTCGGTCAGGAAGAGCGTGAGGCAGCGGCCGTCGTCGCTGACGATGGCGCGAAGCCGACGGAGCTTCTCGTGGCGGTTGCGCCCCACCGGGAGCAGCACCTCGTGGCCGTCGAAGGAGACGAAGTCCGGGTCGTCGGGGCCTCCCGAGGCGCGCGGGTGCACCAGGTCCTTCCACGACAGCGGACCCTCGTGCTTCTCGACGAACTGGTCATAGCGCTGCTCCATGAGCCAGGCGCGAACCGGCTCGTCGAGGTCGGCGACTCGCAACGTGGCAGGCGACAGGAGGGTGGTCATGGCGGTGACGATGGAGCACTCCCCCTGCGATCCGCAAGGGAGCGGTCACACCCCGCCGCAGGCCGGGCATCGGCCGAGCTCGCCCGCGTACACGGCGTGGCAGGAGCCGCAGACCCGGCGGCCCAGCGCGGCGCCCTCGTCGAGGCGCACCAGCTCGGGGTAGAGCACCTCCAGCTCCGCGGAGGACATCGGGTCGCCCTCCTCGGCGGGCGACCAGACCACCTCCAGCGCGGCGAGCTGCTCGGCCCGCAGCGGGATCATCCCTTCGAGCGCGGCCATGAGCGCCGGGAGGTTCATCACCGGGGGCAGCGGAGGGAGCGCCCCCTTGGCGGCGATGAGCAGGGTGACCACCACGAGGCCGGGGCCCTCCTCGGAGCGCGCCGCGAGCTTCGGGGCCGCCACGCGACGAGCGTTGTCGATGGTCTCGACGGTGTACCGACCCCGAAGCGAGTCGGCGACCTGGCCGAACACCTGCTGCCCCCTCGCCGGGTCGAGCGCCCAGCTCTGGAACACCCCGTAGCGCGCGGCGCGGTGCGCGTTGGCGAGGGCGTTGCGGGCGATCTGCGCGGCGGCGTGGAGCCCCTGCGGGGTGCTGGTGTCGACGCGGGCCGAGGCCTCGGAGAGCGCGTGCTGGATGGAGGCCCGGGCGGTCCAGTCGAAGGCGATGGAGACGCGGCGCACCTCGACGCCCGGGTGGTGCAGCGGCCCCGGAGCGCGCCCTGCCGAGAGCGGGCGCACCGTAGGCGCTGCGGGCGCAGCGGCCCCCTCGCGGGTGAGCCAGAAGGTGAGCGCCGCGCCGAGGCCGAAGGCCACCGCCCCCGCGACGGCTCCAGGGAGCGTCCGGGTGGGACCGTAGCGGGCGTTGAAGTCCTGCTGGGGGTGGGTGATCTGGTACTCGTCGTTGTCGAGGGGACGGGTGTGGGGACTGGTGCTCAGCGCCATCTCGCGGGCCGGAGGACGGCGGTAGTCGGTCACCCTCACCCGCGGCGCAGGCGGCGGAGGAGGGGGCGGCGGCGAGGGCATCGCCGGGGTCGGCGCAGCCGTGGGCACCGGCATCGGCACCGGCACCGGCACCGGAACGGGCACGGGCACGGGCATCGCCGGCATGGGCGGGGGAGGGGGT
>CBIHPK010000265.1:0-7219 GCA_966211675.1 uncultured Myxococcaceae bacterium | reverse complement strand
CGCAGCGCCACCCGTCGCCGCGGTCGGGGTGGTCGCCGATGCGGGCGCGGCCGAGCCCGATCGCGACGGCCGTCACGCACGCGGGCACCACGCACGCCACGCATCGGGCGCCGCCCCGACGCCCGCCGCGGCCGCGCCCGCCGTCGCCGCGCCGCCCACCACGCACCGCATCGGCGGCCTCAACATCGGGAGCTACAACTCGCCATGAGACCCGCCGCCCTCGCCCTCGCCCTCGCGGCGCTCGCCTCGCGCGGCGCCGTCGCGCTCGCCCAGGACGTCGGCGTCTCCGCGACCACCTCGCCGCTCCGCCCCTCCGACGACGAGGCCCGCCGGCTCTTCGAGCAGGCCATGCCCCTGCTCGGCGAGCAGCGCTTCGCCGAGGCCGTCCCGCCGCTGGAGCGCTCGGTGTCGCTGCGTGAGAACCCCGCCGCCCTCGCCGCCCTCGCCGCCGCCTACCGCGGCGTCGGCCGCTACCTCCGCGCCGTCGCCACGCTGGAGCGCCTCGTCGCCATCACCACCGACCCGGCGCGCGAGGCCGAGGTGCGCGGGGTGCTCGACGAGTGCCGCCGCGCGCTCGGCCACGTCACCCTGCGCGTCGCGGGCGATCCCACCGAGGTGCTCGTCGACGGCGACCAGGTGGCCACCAGCAACCTGCGCCGCGTGCTCGACGTCGACCCCGGCCCGCACCGCTTCGAGGCGAGCCGCGCCGGCTACGAGCCCGTCCGGGTCGAGCGGCGCGTGGGCCTCGGCGAGCAGGTGGAGGTCGCCGTCGACGCCAGCGCCCGCCCCCTCCCCGCGACCCTCGTGGTCGAGACGCCCGACGCGACCACCACCATCCGCGTCGACGGCGTGCCCGTGGGCCGCGGGCGCACCCAGTCGCGCGCCCCGTCGGGCCGCCACGCGATCCACGTCGCCTGGACCGACGGCCACACCCAGGAGCGCATCGTCGAGCTCGCCCCCGGCGCGCGCGTGGTGGTCTCGATCAGCCCCGACCGCCGGCCCTCCAACTCGATCGTCACGCGCTGGTGGTTCTGGACCGCCATCGGCGCGGCCACCGTCGGGCTCGTCGTGGGCGGCGTCGCGCTCGCGAACAGCGGCGAGCAGGCCCCCCCGCTCGGCAGCTGGGGCCACGTCTCCAACGCCGTCGTCGTCTGGTAGCTCCGGTCGTCGCCGATGGGCTCCGAGCACTCGCGGCAGTGGGGCGCGCCGCGGGCCGAGCGGGTGCGCGTGAGGCGATGGGTCGGTGACGTGGAGGCCGTGCTCACGGATGAGCCGACACGCCATGGCGGCGGCGCTGCGGCTCTCGTGCTCGTTGGGTGAAGCCGCGAGGGCGACGAGCTTGCGGACGCGGTCGACGATCGAACCCATGCGGTGCGCGGTGGAGGAGCGCCATCGCGGCGCCGTCAGCATTCACCGCAGGGCCGCAGGATGCCCGTTGACAAGCCGCGGCGCTGGGGTGTGAAACTCGTCCGTCGAGGGAAGTACCTACACCGCCCTTAACTGGAGGAGCGCACCGCAGTGGCCAACAACGACCCGTCGGAGAAGAAGCCCATCACCCTCGACCCCGCTGACATCACGGAGCTTCCGTCGGTGCATCGGCGCTCGGCGCTCGCCTCCATCGGCGTCGCCATCGGCGCCGCCATCGGCGTGGTCGTGCTCAAGCCCGAGGACGCCGAGGCCTGCCGGCGCCGCACCGGTCGCACCGACTCGGACGGCGGCCGCTACGCCGACGGCGCGGGCCGCGGCCACACCGGGCTCACCGACTCCGACTCCGGCGACGAGTCCAACTGCGGCCGCGGCGGCGGCGGTCGGCGCGGCGGCGGTCGCCGCGGCAGAACCGGCGCCACCGACTCCGACAGCGGCCCCGGCGCCGACGGCGTGGGCCATGGCCGCGGGGCGCCCCGCAGCTGCACCGACTCCGACTCCGGCTCCTACGCCGACGGCGCGGGCCGCGGTCGCAACTGCCGCTGATCGCCCCCTCCTCCCTCTCTCCATCCCCCATGAGCGAGCGCTTTCCCACCCTCGCGGGGCTCATCGCCCCGCACTCCCTCCAGCACTTCCTCGACCACCACTGGGAGCGCGAGCCCCTGCATGTGCGAGGGCGCCCGGACGAGGCGCGCGCCTCGCTCGTCACCCTCGACGCCGTCGACGCGATGCTCACCACCCGCGTCAACCGCCACCCCGACGTCTCCGTGGTCAACGCGCGCGACCCCGTCGAGCCCGATGGGTACACCGACGCCAGCGACCTCGTGGACCCGATCCGCGTCGCGAGGCTCTTCAGCGCCGGCGCCACCCTCATCATCAACAACCTCGACCAGCTCAACCCCGGGGTGCGCGCCCTCGTCTCGCACCTCGAGTCCGAGCTCGGCGTCCACGCCCAGGCCAACCTCTACCTCACGCCGGGCGGCGCCCAAGGGTTCGCGGCCCACTACGACAGCCACGACGTGCTGCTGGTGCAGGTGCTCGGGCAGAAGCAGTGGCGCCTCTACGACAGCCCCGCGGGCCTGCCCCTGCGCGGCGAGCGCTTCGACCCCGCCGCGACCAGGCCCGGCGAGCGCACCGCGGAGCTGCTGCTACAGCGCGGCGACGTGCTCTACATCCCGCGCGGCCTCATGCACGACGCGGTCGCCGTCGACGATGGACCGTCGATGCACGTCACCATCGGGCTGCACGCCTGGCGCTGGTCCGAGGTGCTGCTCGAGGCCCTCGCGGCGCAGTCGCTCGTCGACCCGACGCTGCGGGCGGGCCTGCCCCTCGGGGCGCTGGTCCCTGGGACGGCCCCTGACGCGCTCCGCGAGGCGATGCGGGCGATGGTCGAGCGCGCGCTCCCGGCGATGCGCTGGGACGACGTGAGCGGCCGCCTGCTCGCGCAGTTCGACCGAGAGCACAAGGAGTACCTCCCCGGGCTGATGGCCGACGCGGTCACCCCGATCACCGCCGAGACGGTCTTCACCCGTCGAGGCCGGGTGCGCGCGGAGGTCG
The DNA here is from genome assembly GCA_966211675.1 of uncultured Myxococcaceae bacterium. Taxonomy (GTDB): domain Bacteria; phylum Myxococcota_A; class Polyangia; order Polyangiales; genus SCUS01. The sequence goes on along the minus strand of CBIHPK010000265.1, from coordinate 4,237 downwards.
CCCTCGACGGCGACGCGCTGGTGCTCACCGTCGACGGCCGCAGCACCCGCTGGCCCGGAGCGGTCGCCCCGATGCTCGACGCGGCCCTCGCCCACGAGGGCCCGCTCCGCATGGCCGACCTCGGCGAGGACCTCGACGACAAGGGCAAGGTCACCCTCCTCCGACGCCTCGTGGGCGAAGGGGTCCTCGCCATCGTGCGCTGACCCCCTTCACCGCGGGTCACTCCGGCACTCGGAAGAAGCCCCAGCTCCAGTGCACGTGCGCCGCGACGTCGGCCGCCACGCCCGCCACCGCGTCGTCCCCGCGCTCCTTCGCCGACTCGCCCAGCGCCCGGGCTCGGGCGCGCAGCGACACCATGTGCGCGATGTCCTCGGGGTCCGTGGCCAGGTCCGGGCGCACCCTGGCGCCCGCGTCGATGCACATCCAGTCGTAGAGCAGCGCCGTCAGCGCCTCGCGCGCCTCGCCCTCCCGGAGGGGTAGCTCCTGCACGTCGGGCCACCCCATCGGACGGGCCCGCGACACCGGGTCGAGCACCCTCCAGCCGGACCACCGCCCGGCCTCGTCGAAGAGCAGCGCGAGCTCCGTGGAGAGAGCCAGCGCGGTCCATCGGGAGAGCGCCTCGGCGCCCCCGGCGAAGGCGTCGGCTCGAAGCGCCACGTAGCCCGTGAGCCCGAGGTCGAAGACGCCGACCTCCATCGCCGGCAGCGTGAACCCGTCGCCCTCCACCAGCGTGAGAGCGCCCGGCGTCGCCGACAGCGCCATCGCCGCGCGCCACACGCCCTCGTCGAAGGCCACCCTCGACGGGCGCGTCAGCCACACCTCCCGAAGCCGTCGCGTGCTCTCGTCGAAGCGCAGCGCGTCGCCGTCGTCGGTCTCCCTCGACCCGACGCACCCTTCGATCATCCACCCCAGCTTCTGCCGGTCGACCGCCCACCGCGCTCGGAAGGCCTGAGCCCCGCTCCAGAGCGTCGCCATCTCCGGCGCGGCGGGTGACGCCGCCACCCTCGCGGTGACCCCCTCCGCCAGCACCCGCTCAGCGCCCTCGACGGACGCTTCGGGCACCTCCGCCGCGGCCTCGGCGAGCGCCTCGGGCGATGCGCTCCGCGGCGCTCCGGTCAGCGCCTCGACGCCCCTCGCCCCGGCCTCGGAGAGCGCCGCGTCCAGCAGCGCCTCCACCACCGACGGATCATCCCCAGCAGACCAGCACCGCTCGACCCACGCCGTCGCGGGGGCCGCCTCCGGGCCGTCGCCCACCGCGCGCAGCCAGCGCAGCACCAGGGCGCCCACGACCACCGCGCGGCGCTCCGCCAGCAGCACCACGCCCCACCGGTCGTCGCCCAGCGCCGCGGCCAGCGAGGCGCCCACCGGGACGCCCGCCTCTCGCAGCGCGTCGTGAGCGCGGGTGACGTCGCGGGGCGATCCGAGCGCCCTCCGCACCACCAGCGCCGACGTGCGTCCCATGACCATCGAGCGCTGCCGGTGGAGGAGGGAGAGCTTCGCTCAGTTGAGGCTGTGGGGGAGCGCCAGCGAGAAGGGCGCGATGCGCGCGTCGAAGCGGTCGCCCGCGTCGTTGACCATCTGGTAGGTGCCCTCCATGGTGCCTCGCGGGGTGCGAAGCGAGCACCCGGAGGTGTACTCGAAGCTCTTGCCCGGAGGCAGCGTCGGCTGCTCGCCCACGACGCCGTCTCCGCGCACCTCCTGGACGTTGCCGTCGGCGTCGGTGATGACCCAGTGGCGCGACCGCAGCTGCGCCGTCTCCGGGCCCTCGTTGTGGATCGTCACGGTGTACGCGAACACGTACTGCTGACGGCGCGGCTGCGACCGTTCGGGCAGATACTGGCTCTTCACCTGCACCCGGATTCCTCGCGTGACTGCGTTCGACACGGTGGCACGATACACGAGCGGGCCGCGGCTCGCAGGTTGCGAACCGATGGTTTACCGCGTTAGTTCTCTACTGGTCCGCTAGACAGGTGAGGTCCATGGCGATCCGAACGATTCTCCGATACCCCGACAAGCGACTCCGCGTGAAGGCCGAGCCGGTGACCGTGGTCACCGACGAGGTCCGCGCTCTCTGTGAAGACATGGCCGAGACGATGTACGCCGCCCCGGGCGTGGGCCTCGCTGCGCCGCAGATCGGCGTCTCCCTCAAGGTCTTCGTCATCGATGTGGCCTCGGGCACCGAAGACGCGAGCGAGCTGCACTACTTCATCAACCCGGAGATCGTGCACCGCGAGGGCGAGACCGTGTGGGAAGAGGGCTGCCTGTCCTTTCCGGGCATCCACGAAGAGATCGAGCGCGCCGAGAAGGTCACCGTGCGCGCCACCGGCCTCGACGGGAAGGTCTTCGAGCTCAAGGCCGAGGGGCTCCTCGCCATCGCCGTGCAGCACGAGTACGACCACCTCGACGGCACCCTGATGGTCGACCGGGTGTCGCTCCTCAAGCGCCGCATGATCGACCGCGACATGAAGAAGCGCGCCCTGCAGGACGCTCGCCCCTGAGCGCGCCTCCTCCCGTAGACTCTCCTTCATCCCCATGCGCCCTCGCGTCGTCTTCTTCGGAACCCCGGCCTTCGCCGTCCCTCCCCTCGCCGCGCTGACCAGGCTGGCCGACGTGATCGCCGTGGTCTGTCAGCCCGACAAGCCCGTCGGCCGTGGCAACGTGGTCACCGCCCCGCCGGTCAAGCGCTACGCCGTGGAGCACGGCCTGCCGTGCATGCAGCCGGTGAAGCTCCGAGACGGCACCGTGGCCCAGTGGCTTGGAGGGCTCTCCCTCGACGTGGCAGTGGTGGTGGCCTACGGGCGCATCCTGCCGCCCGACGTGCTGGCCGCGCCTCGCCTGGGGTGCCTCAACGTGCACGCCTCGGTGCTGCCCCGGCACCGGGGGGCCGCGCCCATCCAGTGGTCGATCCTGTCGGGCGACGCGGAGACGGGCGTCACGCTGATGAAGATGGACGAGGGCCTGGACACCGGACCGATGCTCTCCATCCGGCGGACGCTCATCGACCCCGACGAGACCGCTCCGTCGCTCTCCGACCGGCTCTGCTCGCTGGGCGTGACGCTGCTCGAAGAGGAGCTCGGGCACTACGTCGCCGGGCTGCTCACGCCGGTCCCGCAAGACCACTCGCGGCACACGCTCGCTCCGCCGCTCACCCGGGAGATGGCCGCGATGGACTGGAGGCGCTCCGCCCGGGCGCTGCACGACCAGGTGCGGGGGCTCACCCCGTGGCCGGGCACCTCCACCACCCTCGGAGCACGGCGGCTGATGGTGCACGCCACGAGGCTCGATGATCCCCCGGCGGTGATCGCGGGCGCCCCGGGCGAGGTCGTCGCGGTGACCCGCGACCGGGTGTGGGTCGCGACCGGAGAGGGCCTGCTGGGCCTTACGGAGCTGCAGCTCGAGAACAAGAAGAGGCTGAGCTCGAGGGAGTTTCTTGCGGGTCACCCGCTGCGGCCGGGGACCATGCTGGGGGGCGCGTGAAGATCTATACGAAGACCGGAGACGAGGGGGAGACGGGGCTCTTCGGCGGCGCGAGGGTCTCCAAGGCGAGCCCGAGGGTCGAGGCCTACGGGACCATCGACGAGCTCAACGCCGCCATCGGCGTGGCGCGCGCCTCGGGCGCCGACGAGGAGCTCGACGTGCTGCTGAGCGCGATCCAGAGCGAGCTGTTCACGCTCGGGGCGGAGCTCGCGACGGTGCCGGGCAAGGAGGGGCTGCTGAAGATCCCGCTGCTGGACGAGAGCGAGATCGCCAAGCTGGAGGCGGCCATCGACGTGAGCGAGGCGTCGCTCCCTCCGCTGAAGAACTTCATCCTCCCGGCGGGCACCCCCACGGCCGCCGCGCTGCACCTCGCCCGCACCGTGTGCCGCCGGGCCGAGCGCGCGGTGGTGGGCCTCCCCAGGGAGGAGGGCGCGCGGTCGGAGCTCAAGATCTACCTCAACCGCTTGAGCGACCTGCTGTTCTCGCTGGCGAGGCAGGTCAACCAGCGCGCAGGCGTCGAGGACGACCCCTGGTCGCAGCGGCGGTAAGCCCCCCCCGAGCCCGTAGACAAGCACCGTCGGGCCATGGCACTGAACCCATGTCCAGATGCCCATCGACGAACGCCAGCGCGCTTGGCTCTCCCGGGTCGATGAGCACAAGGCCCTCGCCCGGCTGCTGCGCGCGGGACGGCTCCTCGGTGAAGACCGGGTGCGCTACGACGCGCTCACCCGCTCGCTGCTGAGCGAGCTGGCTTCAACCG
>CBIHPK010000264.1:0-7479 GCA_966211675.1 uncultured Myxococcaceae bacterium | reverse complement strand
CGGCACGAGCAGCACCGCAGCGGCGCCGTCGGGCCCGCCCGACGCGGGCGCGCGGTCCGGTCCGACCCGAGCCTCGAGACCGTGCGCGTCCATCAGCGCGGAGCGCTCCCATCGGCGGTGCTTGCGGCGGTCGCCGCGCTCGCGTGGCTGGTGCCTTCCCGTCGGGGCGAGCGCGTGGCCCGCGGCGCGAAGGCCCTCGTTGCGCTCCTGCTCGCGACCGCCCCGCTCGGGGTGACGTGGGCGTTCGCGCTGCTCCGGTGAGGTCCCTGGAGAGCAAGGGCGCCCACAGCCGCACCGCGCGAGCCCGGGGCCGTGGTCTACTCGGCGGCGCCATCATCGCGCCGTCGCCCGAAGCCCCGCCGGTTCTGTCGGCGCTCGAGCCGCGCCCGGAGGGCCCGTCGCCCCGCTGGCGGCGCGCGGCGCAGGGGCTCCGCTGGATGCGCCTCTCGGTCTACGTCTCTCTCGCGGCCTACGTGCTCTTGGTCCTCTCGTTCCTTGCCCCTGAGGGCGTGGCGCTCGGCGGCCCCAAGGCGTTTTACCTGTACTGCGCCATCGGCCTCGTCAGCTTCGTCGCCTCCGCCGCCGGGCTCTGGCGCTTCAGGAGCGTACCGGCCTCCACCGGCGCGGCCCGCCCAGCGCGCCAGGCGTTCGCGTGTCTGGCCTGTGGAGTCGCGCTGAGCCTCTTCTGTTACCTGCTACTGGCGTTGCTCGCCCGCGCGCTCGGCGTCGGCGACCGCTGGCTGCTCGCCTTCGTCGTGCTGTGCGACGTCGCGGTGATCGCCCTGTACGTCGCCTGTTCGGTATTGCTGGTGCGTGCGCTGGGCACGACCCTGAGGTCGCTGGGCGAGGCGCCGCCCGCCTGGGTGCCGAGGGCGCTCGTCGCGTCCATCGCCCTGCCGATCCTCCTTGTCCCGGTGGAGATCGCGCTCCTGAGCTCCGCGACGATCCTCCCTCGCGTCGGGCTGGGCCTGGTCCTCGCGCTCGGACTGGCGGCCGAGGTCGCCGTCGTCCTGGCGCTGTCCGCTGTGATGGGACGCGCCGCCACGGCTCTCGCCCGGCAGGAGAGCCCGGAGAGCGCGCTGCGCTGACGAGCGACGGGCGTAGACGAGACGCCCCGAACCGTGAGGGCCAAGGGCGGGGTTAGCGTCACCGCGCGAGCGGATGCCGCGGGCACTCCATGGGGCCTCGCGGTAGGTCGGCAGCGGTTCGGCCGGGGGCCGTCGTCAGGGGGCGGGGACGCGCTGCGGGACCTTGGTCTGGTCGGGCAGCCCGAGCTGGTGGAAGCTGCTGGCGCCCCCGTAAAACACGTCGTCCGCGGCGGTCTTCGCGCAGTTGTGGTCGCGCCCGTCGCGGAGCTCGACGACGACCTCGAGGGACGCGATCAGCCGCGGGGCGACGCGGTACGCCAGCAGCTCACCTACCTGACTACGTCCCGCGCGCTGTGGACGCCCCGCGTTCCGCCACGTGCACGAAGGCGGTCGGGCGGCTCTCCCCGGGGAGCGTGAGCCAGCCGGCGGCGATGAGCTCCAGGACGGGGTAGGCGTCGACCGGCTGTCCCTCCGTGTCGACGAGCGAGGTTGAGGGCTCCGGGAATGTCACCGTCAACCCCTCCCCCCCGAGGAGCAGGGTCATCGTTGCAGCCTCGCGACCCGCGGAGACGACCGCAGGCGCCGGCTGGAGCGCACCCGAGAACAACCACGACGCCGGAGCCCCGGGGGCAGGGCGCTGCCACACGCCGCCCCGATACTCGGCGACCGCGGGGGGTCGCTCACCGGCGGGTACGGGACTTCCGTCGACGTAGGGTCGCGTGAACCCTTCGTAGATGACGCTCGACTGGCCCTCCTCCAGGGGGAGCACCCAGGTCCTCGGCGCCTCGTCGGGGTTGGCCTCCTGCGCGAGCGCCACGCCGCGTGTCGTCCAGGCAAGCGCTACCGCGAGCAGCAGCGGAACCATCCCGCGGAGCGACATGACCCGGGCGGTATCCGACGCGGTCGGTGTTCGCAACAAGGGCGCCACGATTCACCGGCCTCCGAGGCCGGGGTGCGCTTCGGGGCGCCGCCTCTGAAGTCTCCCAGGCCTTTGGACCGCCTCGTTGGCGCGACACAGGATTGCGCGGGCGCGCCGTGTCCTTCGGGTCGGGGCCGTCGTCGGCGCAGGAGGAGGGGCAGCTGTCCGAGGGAGCCCAGCAGGCGCACCGTCCCGCGTCGTGAGGTCGTCGTTGCGACGCTGCTGCAGTCTGCCTGGCTGGTGGTCGCTCCGGCGCGATACCAACCAGGTCAGGCAACCCAGCGCGACACTCATCACCACCCACGCCCACCGGCCAGCCGCTCCGCCACGCACCGAGGGCAGCCCGTCGTGTCCACAGGCGCGAGCATCGCGCCAGCGAGGCCGCGAGAGTGGGAGGAAGGTAGGAAACGCCCGCGCGGAACAGCGCGCCCGACGGGGAGGTGCTCCAGGTGCGCCTGCGGCGCAGAACGATTGGGAGCTGGAGCAGGAGATCGCCCGCCTTGAAGCCGAAGCGGGCTGCGGGCGATGGTGGTCTACCTGCCAGTCGAGGCCCCCGAGAAGAGGTGAGGGGCGGCCCGAGAGGGCAGTGAACCCCTCGGAGGGTGGCGGGCCGTTGCCGATCGCAGTGACTCGACGTGATGCGCACCCACATCGCCGCGTCCGACCCCGACGGCGCACCCATGGCCGCGGGCCTGTCGTGCGCCTCCGCGGGTCAGTTGGCCATCGGCGCGACGGTCGGCTTGTGCGGGATGCCCGGCAGCACCGACGGCTCGCGCTGCTGCGCGTGGGGTGAGCTACCGCAGCCAGAGCCGCAACAGGTCGAGCTCGATCTCCTCGAAGGGTTCGACCCGACCGCGCCGGGAGAACTCAGTCCTCGCGCGAGAAGTCGTATTGGACGGACGCTCCCGAGTCGTCGGGCATCCATTGAAAGCTGAAGGTGTTGAATGAGCGGGTGCTCGGCAGGAGCACCATGTTCGTGAGGGACATCGTTCGTAGCGAGACCGCCGCGGTTACCATGCGCAACGTCCCCTGGCCGTACACGGCGCCCATCTGGTCGAGGGTCCAGCTTCGCGCCCCGCCGTCGCCCGGCGCGGCAAAGCCGAACTGGGGACAGGGGGCGTCCTGGAGGGGACAACGAATTGCGTCGTTGCCGTCGGCGCGCAGGTCGAGACAGAAGGAGGTCTCCTCGACACCCTCGTCGGGCACCCGCCCCTTGCCGGGAGTCGCGCGGGTGTCGATCTCCCCCGAGGCCGGCGAGGGCACGGTGCATGTCAATGGCCACCAGGATCTGGCTCTCCCGCACTCTGCGTGAAGTCGCCAGCCAAGGGGGGGGGCTCTCGCGCTTCTGCTGGAGGCGGTTGCGCACCCGAATCGGTACCCCCTACAGCGAATGCACGCCCGCGGGACGTCCGCAAGCGCAGAGTCGGCGGCATCTCACCGCGGCGACCTCTCACCCGCGACGAGGGCGCTCGTCTGGCGTCACCCAGGATGGTCTGGGAGGTCCCGTGACAAGGGAACTGCTCTGACGGGCGTCGCTCTCGCCTTCATCGTCGTGGACGGCGAATCGGTGCCGAGGATAGAGTGAAGTGCTCCTCGTGACATTCGGTGGGGTGTTCGAGGGATTGCCGTCGACGCGCAGTCGATCGGTGGACCTCCGGAACTGGCCAGGGAGGCTCCGGGTCGATGATCAATCGAGGTGCGTGGTCGGTGGTGGCGCTGGCGCTGGTCGGATGCAGCCCCTCGCTCGGGCCGGGACCGGTCGACCTGCGGGTGGACGCGCAGGTCGATGTGCTGGTCGACACCCGGTCGGACGCGCCGGTGGACACCCCATTGGATGCCCCATCGGACGCCCCGTCGGACGCCTCGTTGGACGGCGCGACGCCCTGCGAATCGGGCGCCTGCCGCGACGCGGGCGGAGCGTCGGACGTCGCCGCGCCCGACGTTGCCCCCGCTCCCTGCCGATCGGACGCCGCGTGCGCGCCCACTGGCCAGGTGTGCGACCGCGACCGCGGTGTCTGCGTCGCCTGCCGGACCCGCGCGGACTGCGCGGGCACCAACCAGGTGTGCACCGCGCAGCGCTGCGTGGCCGCCACCACCTGCACCTCGTCGCGCCAGTGCCCCGGCCAGGTCTGCCACCCGACCCTCGGGCTCTGCGCAGACTGCAGCGGCGACGCCGACTGCGATGCCTCCCAGCAGTGCCGCGACGCCACCTGCGTGGCCCGGCCGCGGGCCTGCCAGTCCTCCCGCCAGTGCTTCGACCTGGGGCTCGTCTGCGAGGCCGCCCGCATGATCTGCGTGGAGTGCGCGGGCGACCACGACTGCGCCGCCGACACCGAGTTCTGCAACGCCGACAACCGCTGCGCCGCGCGCGTCTGCGCCCCCGGCGCCGCCCGTTGCGCCGCCAGCGGCGCCCGCGAGGTCTGCGACGCCCGCGGAAGCGGTTACGAGGCGACGCCCTGCGGGTCGGGCCAGACCTGCCGCGCGGGCACGTGCATCGCTCGGCTCTGCGCGCCAGGCGCGTCGCGCTGCGCGCCCTCGGGCGACAACCGCCGCGAGGTCTGCGACCCCGACGGCCTCGGGTACACCGCCTCGCCCTGCGGCGCGATGCAGACCTGCGCCGCGGGCGCCTGCGCCGCGTGGGTGTGCACGCCGGGTGGCGACTCCTGCGAGTCTCCCGCCGTACGCCGCCGGTGCAACGCCGACGGCCTCGGGTACACGGCCGCGGCCTGCGCGCCGGCGACCGTCTGCCTCGGCGCGACCGGAGTCTGCGTGCCGACGTCGTGCTCGCCCGGCAGCGCGGTCTGCGCCTCGCCCGGCGCGCGCAGCGTGTGCAACGCCGACGGGCAGGGGCGCACCGACGTTCCGTGCGGCGCGACCGAGGGCTGCCGCGATGGCGTCTGCAGCCCCCGCCTCTGCGCTCCCGGAGGCACGCGCTGCGCGTCGGACGGCACCCTGGAGACCTGCGCCGCCGACGGGCTGGGCTGGGCCGCCTCGTCCTGCGCGCCGGGGCAGTCGTGCAGCGGCGGCGCGTGCCGCCCGCAGGTGTGCATCCCCGGCGCAACCGCCTGCGGTGGCGCCTCGCGGAGTGTCTGCAACGCCGACGGCCTCGGATTCACGACGACGCCCTGCGCGGTGCCCGCGAACGCGAGTGCCACCTGCGCGGGGGCCGGGGTGTGCGGGTTCACATGCGACGTGGGGTTCGGGGACTGCAACGCCGGGGCGGCTGACGGGTGTGAGACGACCCTCTCGACGAGCGCGGTCCACTGCGGAATCTGCGGGCGCGCGTGCCCCTCGGGCGCCACCTGCGTCGCGGGGGCGTGCGCGACGGTCGCGCCCTCCGCGCCGCGCCTCGTAGCGCCGCTGTCGACCGCCGCCGTGTCCTCGCGCCGCCCGGCACTGCGCTGGGCGCTCGCGCCGGGAAGCGACGGAGCTCGCGTGCAACTCTGCCGTGACCGCGCGTGCGCGGCCGTGCTCGCGACGCTGGACGTCGAGGGGACGACCGCCTTCCCGACGGAGGATCTCCCGACCGGCGTGCTCTTCTGGCGGGCCTTCGGGCGCAGCGGCGCGGCGACCGGGACCGAGTCGAGCGCGACCTGGGAGATGTTCGTCGGGCCGCGCAGCGCGCCCGTGAACACGAGCAGCGGCTCGACCCTCGACGTCAACGGCGACGGCTACGCCGACCTGGCCGTCGGGGCCCCGTCGACGGGCTCGTACCGGGGCCGCGTGTATGTCTTCCACGGCGGCCCGGCGGGCCTCGCCGCCACGCCCGCGACCACCATCAACGGCCCCGCCGGCGACTCCCTGCAGTTGGGCCAGTCGACGGCGAGCGCCGGGGACGTGAACGGCGACGGCTACGCCGACCTGCTCGTCACCGGCACGGTGTTCTACTCGGCGATCGGCGCGGCCTTCGTCTACCTCGGGGGCCCGACCGGGGTCGCGACCACCCCGTCCAGGATCACGGGCAGCTACAGCTACGTGACCGCGGCGGGCGCGGGGGACGTGAACGGCGACGGCTACGGCGACGTCATCCTCGGCACCACCTCCTCGTCGGGCTACGCGGACAACGCACTGATCTTTCTCGGGAGCGCGACCGGGCTGCGCGCGACAGCCGCCCGGACGCTGTCCCCGCCGGAGAGCGCCTCGACGCGCTTCGGTACGTCCGTCGCGGGCGCCGGGGACATGAACGGCGACGGTTACGCGGACGTCATCGTCGGGGCTCCCGGCGTCAGCTCGGGCTCGGGCGCTGCCTACGTCTACGCCGGTAGCGCCGCCGGGATCGGGGTGGGGCCCGTCGCGCGGATCCGCACGGCCACCGGGGCGGGCGGCAGCCTCGGCCAGAGGGTCGCGGGCGCGGGAGACACCAATGGCGACGGCTTCAGCGACCTCGTGATCATGGCGACGGGGGTGCCGTCGGGCACGGGGCGGTCGTTCGTCTACCTCGGGCCCGTGAGCGGAGAGGGGTCGCGGCCCGCCGTCACCCTCGACGGGTCCGGGGCGATGTTCGGGAGCTTCGGCTCGCACACCGCGGCTGGCGACCTGAACGGCGACGGCTACTCGGACCTCGCCGTCTCCGCGGTCGCGGCGGGCGCGGGGGCGGGGCAGGTCTATGTGTTCCTCGGGAGCGCAAGCGGGCCCGCCACGCCGCCCGCCGTCACGCTGACCGGGCCCGACGGCGCGCGCGGAAACTTCGGCGCCGGCCTCGCCATCGGATGGGACCTCACGGGCGACGGGTACGCCGACCTCGCGATCGGTGCGTCGGGCGTCGACTCTGGCGTCGGCCGCGTGTACGTCCACCCGGGCAACGCGTCCGGGATCGGGAGCACGCCGGCCGCGACGTTCACGGGCCTCGACGGCGCGAGCTCGGGCTTCGGCGCCTCCGTGGCCCGGGCCGGGGCGGTGAACAGCGGCAACCCCTTCCGCTGGTTGGTCTGCCTGGCGCGCGCGTCCCGTCAGCCCGGCGCCTGAGGCGACCCGAGATCCGCCGCCGGAGAACCTGCCAGCACCGCCCGCGCGGGCTCCGTCCTCGGCGGGCAACCCGAGCGCGAACACGTCTGCCGCCCGCCGGATCCAGCCGGCGGCCTGCCGGTCCACGCCCATCGTCGCCGTCAGCGCCGGCTCCACGCCGACGCACGCACACCCGCCGGTGCAGTGCTTCGACCTACCGTGGCGACCAGAGATGCGCGGCGGCGAGGACCCCCAGGATCGTACCCAACTGGAAGAGCCCGAGGTGCGCTTGTCCATTGGACCTCGTCACCCTCGGCCTCGCCTTCTTCGCCCGCTTCGGGTCTTCCCCGCGCTCTCGGCCTTCGCCCGTGCGTGGTCTGCACCTGCAAGCGGCAGTTGGGGCGGCAGAGCTGCGTAGGGGTGGGTTCCTGGGGGCGTGCGCGTGCCCCATCTCGCTGCCCCGCTGGGACGGAGGCACGGACTGCCCCTGCGCGGACGGGTGCTGCGGCGACGGGGTCTGCCGGGTGG
>CBIHPK010000263.1:0-7480 GCA_966211675.1 uncultured Myxococcaceae bacterium | reverse complement strand
TCCTTCTCCGCGCCGAGGCCGAAGTCGAGCACCCGCACCTCCGGCTCCCGGCCCTCCTCCACCCTCACCCGCACCGCCTCGTGGTGGATCGCTCCGTGGATGAGCGAGCCCGGCGAGCGCTGACGGTGACCCGCCCCGACCGCGGCGAGCACACGGTCGGCGATGCCGAGCACCGTGCGGAGGGAGGTGGGCTCGCCGGTCGCGCGCGCCGCGGTGAGCCACTCTCCGAGGCCGATGCCCTCCCAGGCCTCGTACACCACGAAGGGCTGAGCGCCCGCGGTGTGCACCTCCACCAGCGGCAGCACGTTGGGGTGCTGGAGCTTGGCGAGGCGGTCGCCCAGGAGCCGTAGCGCGGCCATGCGCTCGGTGCGCCGCGAGGTGGGCGCGGGCAGCAGCTTCACCGTCACGCTCGCTCGGCCGCGCTGCGTGTCGGCGGCGCGCCAGACCTCGCCGACGCCCCAGTTGGAGAGCCTCGCCTCCAGGCGATAGCGGCCCTCCAGGGTGGAGCCGGCGGCGCGGTCCGAGACGTTCACTCCTAGAACTCCGCCGGGTCGGTGTGGGTGCCGAAGACCTCGCGCAGCACGTCGCAGACCTCCTGCTCGGTGCAGTACGCCTTGGCGGCCTCGATGATGGGGGGGCAGAGGTTGTCCCGGCCCTGCGCCGCGGCGCGCACGGCGGCGAGCGCGGCGGTGACGCGGGCGGGGTCGCGCGAGGCCTTCACGCTCGCGAGGCGCTCGCACTGCAGCCGCTGGGTCTCCTCGTCGACCTTCAGCGTCGGGATGCGCGACGACTCGGTCGCCATGGTGAAGTCGTTGAGCCCGACCATCACCTTCTCGTTCCGCTCGATCTGCCGCTGGAACCGGTACGCCGCGCCCGCGATCTCCCGCTGGGGGTAGCCCTTCTCGACGGCGCTGAGCATCCCGCCCATGTCGTCGATGCGTCGGATGTAGTCGAGCGCCTCGGCCTCGAGCTTGTTGGTCATCCACTCGACGAAGTAGCTCCCGCCGAGCGGGTCGATGGTGTTGGCCACGCCGGTCTCGTGCGCCACGATCTGCTGCGTGCGCAGCGCGATGGTGACCGCCTCCTCGGTGGGCAGCGCGTAGGTCTCGTCGAGCGAGTTGGTGTGCAGCGACTGGGTGCCGCCGAGCACCGCCGCGAGGGCCTGCAGGGCCACCCGGGCGACGTTGTTGTAGGGCTGCTGCGCGGTGAGCGAGACGCCCGCGGTCTGCGCGTGCGTGCGGAGCTTGAGGCTCTCGGGCTTCTTCGCGCCGAAGCGGTCGCGCATCACCCTCGCCCAGATGCGCCGCGCCGCGCGGAACTTCGCCACCTCCTCGAAGAAGTCCACGTGCACGTCGAAGAAGAAGGAGAGGCGCGGGGCGAAGCTGTCGACGTCGAGGCCCCGCTCGATGGCGGCCTGCACGTAGGCGATGCCGTCGGCGAGGGTGAAGGCGAGCTCCTGCGCGGCGGTGCTGCCGGCCTCGCGGATGTGGTAGCCGGAGATGGAGACCGGGTGCCAGCGCGGGAGTTCCTTGGCGGCGAACTCGATGGTGTCGGTGACCATGCGCATCGCGGGGCGGGGGCCCACGACCCACGCGTGCTGCGCGATGAACTCCTTGAGGCAGTCGTTCTGGATGGTCCCGCCGAGGGCCGAGCGAGCGATGCCGCGGTTGTCGGCGAGCGCCACGTAGAAGCAGAGCATCACGATCGCCGGACCGTTGATGGTCATGGACGTGGTGATCTTCTCGAGGGGGATGCCGTCGAAGAGCACCTCCATGTCGCGCAGCGTGTCGACCGCGACGCCGCACATCCCCACCTCGCCGAGCGAGCGGGGAGAGTCCGAGTCGTAGCCCATGAGGGTCGGGAAATCGAAGGCCACGGAGAGGCCCGCCTGCCCCTGCGCCAGCAGGTAGTGGTAGCGGGCGTTGGTCTGCTCCGGGGTCCCGAAGCCCGCGAACTGCCGCATGGTCCAGAGCCGCCCGCGGTACATCGTCGGCTGGATGCCGCGCGTGTACGGGAACTCCCCCGGCAGGTTGAGGTCGCGCAGGTAGTCGACGCGCAGGTCGCCCGGCGTCACCACGTCGGGCACCTCCAGGTCGGAGAGCGTCGTGAAGCGCGGCTGCCGCAGCGGGGACTTCGCGACCACCTTCGCGACCGTGCCCGCCTCCCAGCGCGCCCGCGCCTCGCGGATGGCCGCCACGTCCGAGGGCACCTCGCCCTGCGGCCCGCCGGGATCGTCGCCCGCCGAAGCCTGCGCGCTCGTCAACGTTTCCATCGTCATGGGTCGTAACCTTCGGTCGTGATCGGTTTCCAGGGAGGCTCCGAGGAAATCTGGCACGCGGGTCTGTGCAACGACAAGGCCCGTGTGGCGGAGTGGAGGGTCAGAGGCGCGGGCGGACGGACATCGCCCGAGCGAGGCAGACGGACCCGAGGAAGGGACCGCGCCGCCGCTCGCCGATGATGATGGGGTTGATCACGAGGTAGTAGAGCGCGCCCGCCGCGGGGTCGCGGTAGGTGTCCATCGTGAGCGTGTGCAGGCCGGCGCCCGCGGGCAGGGTCTGAGCGACGTTGGAGGCGACGGTGTTGTTCGAGCAGTAGGAGCCCGCGTCGTCGTTGCAGACCCCCGCCGCCCCGGTCGCGTGACGGATGTCGATGACCGTGTCCGTCGGCGAGGGCGTGCCGCAGGTGTCGGCGCGGATCGCCACCGCCGCGGCCTCCGGGCAGCTGCGCCACCAGAAGGTGTCCTCGGGACCCGCGCCGCCGCCGCAGGTGGTGTTGACCGTCCCGGGGCCCACGAAGGGGCGGCGCACGAAGTTGTAGTTGCCGCCGGTGACCACGTTGGGCACGTAGTCGACGGCGCCGTTGGTGGTGAGCGGCAGGTGCTGGAAGTGCACCGTCCCGGCGCCGGTCGAGGAGGCGTAGCCCGCCACGCCCAGGAAGTACGTCCCCGGCAGGAAGCGCCCCACGATCATCGACTGCGCGCCGCCGGTGGTGCACCTCGGGGTGTACACGTCCATGCGCGAGGTGTTGACCGCGTCGTCGTTGCACCACACCTCGCCCGGGCGCCCGCCCAGGATGTACGAGTCGCACGCCCCGCCGCGGGGACGCCCGTCGCGGGCGATGAAGAGCACCGTGTCGAAGGTGGCGCCGAAGGTGTCGGCGTAGACGAGCTCCGGGCGCGTGAGCGTGAAGGAGAAGTACACGTCGCCGCCGGTGCTGGCCACGCAGTCGGTGGGGAGCGCCGTGGTGTGGTCGGCGTTCACCACCGTGAACGGCAGGTCGATCGCCGAGCCGCGAGTGAGGTCGATCGCCGTCGCCGTCTGGCAGGTGTCGTTGACCGGGACGCAGCGCGACGCCGTGCACTGCGTACCGCTGGCGCAGCGCGTCCCGCAGGCGCCGCAGTTGGCGTTGTCCGTGGCCAGCGCCGCCTCGCAGCCGTTGCCGTAGACCGCGTCGCAGTCGCCGTAGCCCGCCGAGCAGGCCGCGACCGCGCACGCGCCCGCGCGGCAGCCCGGCGTGCCGTTGGCCACCGAGCACGCGTTGCCGCACACCCCGCAGTGGGCGACGGTCGTCGCGGTGTTGGTCTCGCAGCCGTTGGAGGCGACGCCGTCGCAGTTGCCGAAGCCCGCCGCGCAGCTCGCCACCGCGCAGGCGCCCATGGTGCAGGTCGGCGTGGCGTTGGCCAGCACGCACGCGTTGGCGCAGCGTCCGCAGTTGGCGACGGAGGTCGCGAGGTTGACCTCGCAGCCGTTGGCCGCGTTGCCGTCGCAGTCCGCGAAGCCCGCGCTGCAGGCGTACCCGCAGACCCTCGCCGCGCAGGTGGCCGTCGCGTTGGCGCGCGCCGGGCAGGCGGTGCCGCAGGCGCCGCAGTTGGTGACGTCGGTGTTCAGGTCGACGCAGCGGCCGATGCAGTAGGTCGTCCCGGCGCCGCAGATCGACCCGCAGGCCCCGCCGCTGCAGACCGTCCCCGCGCCGCAGACGTTGCCGCAACGGCCGCAGTTGCCGTTCGAGCCGCGCAGGTCCGTCTCGCAGCCGTTGGAGGCGACGCCGTCGCAGTTGCCGAAGCCGGCCGCGCAGCTCGCCACGGCGCACGCGCCCGCCGCGCAGGTGGGCGTCGCGTTGGCCAGGGCGCAGGCCCGCCCGCACGCCCCGCAGGAGCCCACGGTGGTGTTGAGGTTGGTCTCGCAGCCGTTGGCGGCGACGCCGTCGCAGTCGCCGTAGCCCGCGTTGCACATCGACACCGCGCAGGCGCCCGCGCGGCAGGTGGGCGTGGCGTTGGCGAGGGCGCAGGCCCGGCCGCAGGCGCCGCAGGCGGTGACGGTGTTGTTGAGGTCCGTCTCGCAGCCGTTGGCCACGTTGGCGTCGCAGTCGGCGAAGCCCGCGTCGCAGCGCACGAGCGTGCAGGCCCCGGCGGCGCAGCCGGAGGTCGCGTGGGCCAGGGCGCAGGCCCGGCCGCACGCCCCGCAGGAGCCCACGGTGGTGCGCAGGTCGACCTCGCAGCCGTTGGCCACGTTGGCGTCGCAGTTTCCGAAGCCCGCGGCGCACGCGATGCGGCAGGTGGAGGCCACGCAGGTCGCGGCGCCGTTGGTGGCGTTGCAGGCGAGCGGGCACGATCCGCAGTGCAGCGCGTCCGTCGCGAGCGCCACCTCGCAGCCGTTGGCCGCGACGCCGTCGCAGTCCGCGAAGCCCGCGGCGCAGGCGCCGACGGCGCACCCTCCGGCGCGGCAGACCGCCGTGGCGTTGGCCAGCACGCAGCGGTTGCCGCAGGCGCCGCAGTTGGCGCTGTCCGTCGCGAGGGTGGTCTCGCAGCCGTTGGCGGTCATCCCGTCGCAGTCCCCGAGGCCCGCGCCGCAGTCGGTGCGAACGCACGCCCCCCGGTCGCAGCGCGCGCCGGAGCCGGGGAAGCTGCACACGGTCCGGCACGCCCCGCAGTTGAGGGTGTTGCTGGCGGTGTCCGTCTCGCAGCCGTTGGCCGCGTCGCCGTCGCAGTTGCCGAAGCCCGCCGCGCACGCGATGGCGCAGCTGCCCGCGGCGCAGGTCGGCGTGCCGTTGGTGCGGCTGCACGCGCGGCCGCAGCCGCCGCAGTGCTCGGTGCTGGTCGCGACGTCGACCTCGCAGCCGTTGGCCGGGTCGCCGTCGCAGTCCACGAAGCCGTCCGCGCAGCGGTACTGGCAGGCGCCCTGGGCGCAGGACGCGGCGGTGTGGGGCCTCGGGGCGCACGCCCGCCCGCATCCGCCGCAGTGCTCGACGCTGCTGGTGGTGGTCACCTCGCAGCCGTTGGCCGCCATGCCGTCGCAGTCGCCGAAGCCCGGGGCGCAGGCCCCCACGCAGACCCCGGCGGCGCACTCGTTCGAGCCGTTGAGCCTCGGAGCGCAGGCGTTGCCGCACATCCCGCAGTGGGCGCCGGTGACCGTCAGGTCGGTCTCGCAGCCGTTGGCCGCGTCGCCGTCGCAGTTGCCCCAGCCCGTCTCGCACGCGATCTGGCATGCGCCGTCGGTGCACGCCGGCGTCGCGTGGGCGCGCGCCGGGCAGGCGTTGCCGCAGGCTCCGCAATGGGTGGGGCTGCGGCGGAGCTCGACCTCGCAGCCGTTGGCCGCCATCCCGTCGCAGTCACCCTGCGCGGTGGGCTCGGTGCAGCGCAGCCCGCAGCGGCCGGCCTCGCAGGTCGCGGTCGCGCCGACGCCGCTGGGGCAGAGCTCGTCGCAGCGGCCGCAGTTCGCCGGGTCGGACTGCAGATCGGAGCAGCGAGTGCCGCAGGTCGCGGTGCCCGTCGGGCAGGAGGGCTGGCAGGAGTAGCTGCGGGCGCCGGTCCCGGGCTCCATCGCGACGAGGCAGAGGCCGCGCTCGCCGGAGCATCGGCTGGCGCAGGAGCCGCAGTGCTCGGACTGAGAGAGGTCGGCCTCACAGCCGTTGACCGCGTTGCCGTCGCAGTCCGCGAAGCCCGTCGCGCAGGGGGCCACGCAGGCGCCCGCGCGGCAGGTCCCCGGGGCGCCGGCGGCGCCGACGCAGGCGTTGTTGCAGCGGCCGCAGTGCCGGGCCGAGGTGCGAGTGTCGACCTCGCAGCCGTTGCGCACGTCGCCGTCGCAGTCGGCGAATCCCGTCGGGCAGACGAGCTGACAGCTCCCCTCGACGCAGGTGTTGAAGGGGTTGATGACCTGGCAGTCGTAGTCGCCCCGGCAGCGCGCCTGGCAGATGCCGTCGCGGGTGCAGAAGGTCGTGGCGGGACAGTCGCTGGAGTAGAGGCAGGGCCTCGGGGCGTCTCGCGCGGCGCAGATGAGCACGCCCCCGAGGCCGCGGGCGCAGACGCCGTTGTTGGGACAATCGCGGTCCGTCAGGCAGGGGGCGCGGCAATAGGTGCCGACGCACACCAGCGGGCTCTCGCAGTCCGAGTCGTAGCGGCACTGCCCGGCGGGCACGTTGTCGCCCGTACAGCCCGACGAAACAGCCACCAGGACGCTGACGACCAGCCCGAAGGCGCGAGTGAGGGCGGACATCCACCGATGAACGCCCCAAAGCCCTCGCGGGTCAACCGGGGCGGCGGCGGGTCACATCCCGACCGGGGGGTCGTTTACCAGGCCCAGTAAGCCCGCGCGCACCGCGGCGACCAGGTACAAGCTGCCGCAGGCGAGCACCACGCCCTCCCCTCGCCCCGCCATCGCGGCCCTCAGGGCGTCCTCGGGAGACGCGCAGGCCTCGCCGTCGAGCACCGCCCGCATCGCCTCCGGGGACACCGCCCGGGGGAGCGGCGCCGCGGCGTAGTATCGACGCGCCTCGGGGAAGGCCGCGGCGAGGCGGGCGAGCATCTCCGCCCAGGGCTTGTCGGACGAGGCCCCGAAGACCAGCGCGGTGATGGCCGGGAGCCCCGGCGAGGCGCAGAGCGCGGCGATGCCGTCGAGGTTGTGGCCGCCGTCGAGGAGCACGTCCCCGAGGCGCTCCATCCGTCCGGGCCAGCGCACCGCCGAGAGGCCCGACTGCACCGCTCCGGGCTCGATGCTCGCGCCGAGCGATCGCAGCCGGTCGAGCACCGCCACGGCGGTCGCGACGTTCTCGGGCTGATATCCGCCGCCCAGGCTCACGCTCAGGGGCAACCGAGCCCCGGCGAAGGTCGCCTCCAGCGAGGTGGTCGAGGCCTCGACCGAGCGGACGCGCACCGGCGGAGCGTCGAGGAGCGGCGCCCCGACCCGCCGGGCCACGGCCTCGATGGCCGTCCTCGCCTCGGAGGGCTGGCGCAGCCTCGGGCCCAGCACGCAGCCGACGCCGGGCTTGAGGATGCCGGCCTTCTCGGTGGCGATCGCGCCGAGCGTGTCGCCCAGGTAGCCCTGGTGATCGAGCGCGATGCCCGTGATGACCGTGACCTCCGGCGAGCACACGGTGGTCGCGTCGAGCCGACCGCCGAGGCCCACCTCCAGCACCACGCGCTCGACCCCCTCGGACTCGAAGCACATCCAGCCGAGCGCCGTGGCCGCCTCGAAGAAGGTCAGCG
>CBIHPK010000262.1:0-7492 GCA_966211675.1 uncultured Myxococcaceae bacterium | reverse complement strand
AGCCCCACGCCGACCACCCAGCCCGAGGCGGCCCCGACGCCCACCCCCGCGCCGCCCCCGACGGCCGCGGCTCCGGCCGCTCCGGCGCCCGCCAACGAGCCGCGTGAGCGCGAGCGTCCCCGCGAGCGCGAGCGCCCGTCGAACACCGCCGCGCGCACGACGGCCCCCTCCGCCCCGTCGCCCGCCTCCGCCCCGTCGCCTGCGCCCGCTGCGCGTCCTCGCCCCGCGGCGGCAGGCGGCAGCCTCGACGACCTCATGAACTCCGTCGCCCGTCCGACCAGCGGAGCCGCCCCGGCCCCGGCCGCCGCGGCCACGGGCCTGCCGGAGATGCCCTCGCGCCCCGACGTGGCGGGCGCCATGCGCGGGGTCGGCCCGGCGGTGCGCGCCTGCGGCACCGGGTCGGGCGGCACCGCGACCGTCACCGTGGTGTTCAACAGCCAGGGGCGCGTCAACACCGCCAACGTCGCTCCGCCCTTCGCGGGCACGCCGGTGGGCAGCTGTATCGCTCGCGCCGTCCGCGACGCGCACCTCCCCGCCTTCTCGCGGCCGACCTTCTCGGTCACCTTCCCCTTCGCCCTCAACTGATCTTCCGCAGCGGTTGACCCCGTCCGGGGTCCTTCGCGATCCTCCCCCGGGTGGACCTCGCCCGCACGGTCTCGCTCGCCCAGCACGCCCTCGTCCTCGCGCTCTCGGTGGCCGCGCCCGCGCTCCTCGCCTCGGCGCTGGTGGGCCTCGCGGTCGGGCTCCTGGCGGCCCCGCTGCGGCTCGGCGACCCGGCGCTGACGGCGGTGCCCCGACTCGCGGTGGTCGCGCTCGTGGTCGCGCTCTCCGCCGCGTGGGGGGCGGGCGCGGTCGCGCAGTTCGCGCGGCACGTGTGGGCGTCGATCCCCGCGTGGGTCGCGTGAGCGCGCTGCTCTCCGCGCTGCTCGGGCTCGCGCTCCCGGCGCTGCGGATCGTCCCGTCGCTCTGGCTCGCCTCGCGGGCGCTCGCCCCGCTGCGCGCGGGGCTGCTGATGGCCGTGGCGCTCTCGCTCGCCGTGGGGCTGCGCGCGGGCGCCGGGCCCGTGGAGCCCGACGGCTGGCTGCTGATCGCCGCGCTGCGCGAGCTCGCCGTGGGGGCCGCGCTCGCGCTGGTGCTGGGCGCGCCACTGATCGCGCTCTCCGTCGCGGGCGCCTGGATCGATCGGCCCTGGGCCGGGGCGGACGCTCCCCTCGCGCGGCTGCTGTCGCTCGTCGGGGCGTCGACGCTGCTGGCCTCCGGGGCGCACCGCGGGGTGCTGCGCGCGCTGGCCGCGACCTACGACGCCATGCCCGTGGGGGCGCGGGGATGGGGCGCCGCGACGGCGTGGCCGACGGCGCTGCGGGCGGTGGCCTCGGCGCTCTCGGCGGCCTCGACGCTGGCGGCCTCCGCGCTGCTGACGGTCGTCGCGATGGAGCTCACCGTGGCGCTGGCGGGGCGCGTCGGGAGGCCGCTGGAGCGGGCGGAGCTCCGGGCGCCGCTGCGAGAGCTGGCGACGCTCGGGGTGGTGGCGGTGACGCTGGGGGCGATCACCGGGGCGGCGCGCTCGATGGCGCTCGCGGCGCTGGAGGCCGTCGCGTCGCTTCGATGACGCGCGTCCAGGGGGTCAGGTCGCGAAGTAGGCACCGGCGCGGGGCGGCGTGATAGACGGGCGGCAGACCGTCGGCGTCGATACCCTCGGAATCGGAGAACGGACATGAAGAAGTTCAAGGTGCTGCTGGATGAAGAGACCCTCGCGACGCGAGTGCGGGAGCTGGGGGAACAGATCACCCGCGACTACGCCGACGCCGAGCACCTGGTGGTGGTGCCCATCATGAAGGGCAGCTTCCTCTTCGCGGCGGACCTCATCCGGCACATCGACCGGGAGCTGTCGGTGGAGTTCCTGGGGCTGCGCTCGTACGGCGCGGGCACCGAGACCTCCGGGGTGGTGCAGATCACCTACGACCTCACGCAGTCGGTCACCCACCAGCACGTGCTCGTGGTGGAGGACATCGTCGATACCGGGCTCTCCATGCGCTACCTGCTGGAGAACCTCAGCACCCGGCAGCCGCGCTCGCTCAAGCTCTGCTCGCTGCTCCACAAGCCCGCCCGCACCCGGGTGAAGGTGCCCATCGACTACCTGGGCTTCACCATCGACGACCACTTCGTCGTGGGGTACGGACTCGACTACGCGGAGAAGTTCCGCAACCTGCCGTACATCGGCGTCATCGAGAACTGACCCGAAAGGGGGCTCATCGCTCCCTCGACCGAAGGAGCCCACCGATGCCCTCGCGACTCGAAGCCCTGGAGATGATGGTCTCCCGGGAGCCCAACGACCCCTTTCCGTACTACGGCCTCGCCCTGGAGTACCGCAGCGCCGGGCGACTCACGGACTGCGTCGAGGGCTTCCGCAAGCTGCGCGCGAAGTTCCCGGATTACGTGCCCCAGTATCTGATGGCCGCGCAGGTGAGCCAGGAGCTGGGGGACATCGCCGACGCGCGGCGGTGGTGCCAGGACGGCATCGAGGCCGCCCAGCGCAAGCGCGACGGCCACGCCGTGGGCGAGCTGGAGTCGCTCCTCGGGAGCCTGCCGGCGTGACCGTCTCGTTCAGCTTCGAGGGCGACGCGCCGCCGCCCCGCGACGCCGCCACCGTGCTCGTCGTGCGCGACTCGCCGGACGGGCCGGAGGTCTTCTTCGTCAAGCGCGCGGCGGCGGTGCGCTTCATGGGCGGGGCGTACGTCTTCCCGGGCGGCAGGCTCGACCCCGAGGACGCAGACCCCGCGGTGGCGTGCGACCTCGAGGCCGACGCGTGCGCCCGGCGCCTCGGAGAGCCAGACGCCGCGAGGGCGAGGGCGCTCCACGTGGCCGCGCTGCGAGAGTGCCTGGAGGAGTCGGGGCTGCTGCTCTCCGCAGGCGAGGTCGCTCCCGATGTGATCGACGCGCTGCGCTCGGCCCTCGAGCCGAAGGAGCGGCCATCGCTCGCGGCGCTCCTCGGTCAGCACGGCGTCACGCTCTCGCTCGCGGCGCTGGTCCCGTGGTCGCGGTGGGTGACCCCGCGACAGGAGACGCGTCGCTTCGACGCTCGCTTCTTCATCGCGCAGGCGCCGGCGGACGTGAGCCGCGCGAGGCATGACGGAGGCGAGACCGTGGAGAGCGGGTGGCTCACGCCGAGGGAGGCGATCGCGCGCGCGACGCGGGCGGAGATCGTCCTGGCGCCGCCGACCTGGCGGACGCTCGCGGAGATCGTCGACGCGCCGAGCGTCGCCGCGCTGCTCGCCATGCCGCGCGAACCGTCGGTGCCGCTCGAGCCCTCGGTCATCGCGGTGGGCGACACCTTCGCGGTGTTGCTGCCGGACGATCCGGAGCACCCGGAGGCTGCCTCGTCGCGCCCACGTGTGGGTGGCCCGACCCGCTTCGTCTACCGAGATGGAGCGTGGGAGGCCGCGGGCTAAAGAGGGACTTGCGGGGCACGGTCGTAGGGGGCAGCCTCGCGACGATGACCGACGTCGTTCGCCGCTCGCCAGGGTCCATCGTCCCCGAGTCTGGGCATCGCGCCAGCGGGACGCGGCCTCGCATCGATCCGAGCAGCGAGCCGGTCTACCTCGCGTCGCAGCTCGCCTCGATCTGTGACGTCGACCTGAAGACCATCCACAACTGGTGTCACCGCGTCGACGAGCAGTCCGCGGAGGCGGCGCTGGAGTCGTTTCGCACGGCGGGAGGGCACCTGCGCTTCCACCAGTCGGCGGTGCTGAAGTTCCTGAAGCGCTGGGGGTACCCGACCCCCGACGCGCTGCTGCGCGATCGACCGCACGTGCTGGTCGTCGAGGGCGATCGCTCGGCGCGGCTGGCGATGGTCGAGGCGCTCGAGATGATCCGTCCGGGCGACGACGCGGCGGCGCCCGCGGACCCGGGCGAGGCCACCGGCCTCTGGATGAGCGCGGGCGCGTACCTGCACCTCTGGAGCGATCCGTACGAGGCGCTGATCGGCCTCGGCGAGCGCGCGGGGGCGGGCGCCACGCCGGACGTCGTGGTGCTGGGCGCGAGCCTGGGCGAGGGGTCGGCTCGATGGATCCGCGCGGCGCGTGGGCGCACCGACGACTCGCTTCGCATCGTGACGCTCGACGTCGACGCGGCGCCGGTCACGGACGGCGTCTACCGCGGCCCTCGCGGGTCGTTTCGGGCGCTGCTCGCGGAGGCGCTCGCGGCCTCGCGGACGCCGCCCTCCCGCAAGCGCGCGGCGCCGACGCGGCGCATCCCGATCGCTCCGCGCGAGCCCATCTTCGTGGCGTCGCAGGTGGCGAGCCTCTGGGGGGTCGACCTCAAGACCGTGCACGGCTGGGTGGAGAGCGGCGACGTGGAGGCCTTCCGCACGCCGGGAGGGCACCTTCGCTTCCGGCGTCGCGCGCTGCTCGACCTGCTGCGGCGCTTCCACATGCCGATCCCGTCGGGCCTCGGTCCGCGGCGGCCGATGGTGCTGGCGGTGGTGCCCGACGCGGCCACGGTGGCAGAGCTCGCGCTCTCGCTCGGCGACAGCTTCGACCTCATCTCCCGCTCCGACCCGATGGCAGGCCTCGCGGAGATCGGGACGCTCTGCGCCGGGGCCGGGATGCTCGACGCCGTGGTGGTCTCGCTGCCGGCCGAGGGCATCGACGACCAGCAGTGGATCCGCGCGGTGCGCTCGCACCCGGACACGAAGTACGGGCGCGTGGTGGTGCTCGGCGGCGACGCCTCGCAGCAGCGGTCGTGGCAGGCGCTCGGCGTGGCCGCGACGCTCGACGCCGGCCGGGCGGCCCTGGTGCGGCCGGTGCTCGAGCGGGTGCTCGGCATCGGCTGAGAGCGTCGCGGCGCGGGGCGGGCTGTGGTAGAGCCCGAGGCCTTCATGGCGACCCCGGAGCCTTCGTCCAAGCGCACCCCGACCAAGCCGAAGGTGGAGTTCGAGCCGCCCTCGGAGCTGGCCAAATATCTCCCCTACCTCGCCGCGGCGGCGGTGTTCGGGGGCCTGGTCCTCACCGTCACCCGCTCGGCCCGCTACGGCGTGTACGCGGCGACGGCGCTGCTCGCCATCGCGATGCTGGGCCTCGGCTACGTCGCGTGGGAGCATACGGCCACGCTGCCCGAGGGCGACCGGCTGCGGCCGATGCTGCGGGCGGTGACGGCGGCGGTGCTGCTCGCGACCGTCGGGCCCGCGGCGATCACGCTGCACCCGCCGCCGCCGCAGTCGGTGGTGCGGCTCTCGCGGCCCGGCGACCGCGCGGAGGTGACCGTGCGCGGCGCCGCGGCGACGGTGGTGCTGGAGGCCGAGGGGGCGTTCAAGCCCGACGTCGGCACCGACGCGCAGGCGCACTACGAGCTCACCGCGGCGCGAGGGCAGACCGAGGAGACCGTGCGCGGGGTGTTCCAGCGCACGAGCGAGGAGGGGCCGAGGGAGACGCGGCGGGTGTCGGCGACGGTGGCGTCACGGCATGTGCTGGGGAGCATCCACGGCCCCGGGGCGATGACCCTGATCCTCGACCGGCTGCCAGAGTCGGTGCAGGCCCCGCTGCGGGTGGTGGTGCGCGCGGAGCCCTTCTCGCAGACGATGCTCGCGGCCCTCTACGCGCTGCTCGCGCTGGCGGTGCTCTGGATCGACGTGAAGGTGTCGCGCCGCAAGATCGAGTCGGCCTACGCGGCCTCGATGGGCGTGGTGCTGGCGTCGACGTTCTATCTGCACGGGCACTTCACCCGCGCGACGCTGCCGTCGGACATGCTCGCCGCGACGCTGGTCGGGGTGCTGGGCGGCGGGGTCGGGGGAGAGATCCTGGGGCGCATCGCGAGGGCCGTGGCGCCCGGTGACTCATAGACCGACGTAGGGAGGACGACACGATGCCGACGATGCGGGAGCGGGTGGCGGCGCTGGAGGCGCGGCGCGCGAAGATCGGGGAGATGGGCGGCCCGGACAAGGTCGCGAGGCAGCACGAGCGGGGGAAGCTCTCGGCGCGCGAGCGCTTCGCGCTCTTCTTCGACAACGGCGTCTTCTTCGAGGTCGGGGCGCACGGCACGCAGATGGGCGTGGCGGCGGGCCCGGAGGGGGCGGACAAGCCCCCGGCGGACGCGGTGGTGTGCGGCTTCGGCAAGGTCGACGGGCGGGTGGTGTGCGCCGCGGCCTACGACTTCACCGTGAAGGGCGGGTCGATCGGCGAGGTCGGCGAGGTGAAGGTCACCCGGATGCGCGAGATGGCGCTGAAGGGCCGGCACCCGATGGTGTGGTTCATCGACTCGGCGGGGGCGCGCATCGAGCCGGGGAGGGGGAGCGAGGACGAGATCTCGCGCTTCGCCGGCAGCGGTCACCTCTTTCGCGAGGAGGTGATCATGAGCGGGGTGGTCCCGCAGGTGGCGGCGATGGTGGGCCCCGGCGCCGCGGGCACGGCGTACATCCCGGGCCTGTCGGACTTCGTGCCGATGGTGAAGAACATCGGCTCCATGGCCCTCGCGGGCCCGCCGCTGGTGAAGGCCGTCACGGGCCAGGACGTCGAGGAGCAGGAGCTCGGCGGGTCGAAGGTCCACTGCGAGACGAGCGGCGTGGGCGACGGCGAGTACCCCGACGACGCGAGCTGCATCGCCGCGGTGCGGACGTACCTCTCGTACTTCCCCTCGCACTGCGAGGAGGCGCCGCCGGTCGTGCCTTGCACCGACCCGATCGAGCGACGCGAGGAGTCGCTGCTCGACCTCGTGCCCGACTCGCCCCGGCGCGCGTTCGACATGTACAAGGTCATCAAGGCGGTGGTCGATCACGGCGCCGTCTTCGACCTCAAGCCTCGCTACGCGCGCAACCTCATCACCTGCCTCGCGCGCATCAACGGGCGCTCCGTCGGGGTCGTGGCCAACAACCCGATGCACCTCGGCGGCGTGCTGGACATCGACGCGGCGGACAAGGGCGCTCACTTCATCCAGCTCTGCGACGCGTTCAACATCCCGCTGGTGTTCTTCCAGGACACGCCCGGCTTCATGGTGGGCACCAAGGTCGAGCACGCGGGGATCATCCGGCACGGCGCCAAGATGCTCCACGCGATGAGCGCGGCGACGGTGCCGAAGCTCACCGTGGTGACGCGCAAGGCCTACGGCGCGGGGTACTTCGTGATGTGCGGCCGGGCCTACGAGCCGGACCTGCTGGTGGCCTGGCCGGGCGCGGAGATCTCCGTGATGGGCGCGGAGGGGATGGTGGGCATCGCGTCGAGGAAGCTCTTCCGCGGAGAGGCGATGCCGCCGGAGATGAAGCAGCAGATGGTGGAGATGATCCAGGGGTACATCGACGTGTACAAGGTCGCGGGCTGGGGGCTCGTGGACGACGTCATCGACCCGAGGGACACGCGCAAGGTGCTCGCCTGGGGGCTGGAGCTGGCGCAGCACAAGAAGGTCGAGCGGCCCTACCGCAAGCGCGGCGTGATGCCGGTGTGAGGGGAGGGCGGCTGTTGCGGCGAGGCCCCCTTCCCCGCTGCCGCGCGCCCTACCCCCGCGC
>CBIHPK010000261.1:0-7942 GCA_966211675.1 uncultured Myxococcaceae bacterium | reverse complement strand
GAGCAGCGGGGCATCGCCGCCGCCGAGGCCTGGAACACGCGGGGCTGAGCGGGCGCAGCGGTGTCCCGTGGAGCGCTCCATGCTGCGGACCGGGCCGCGCGTTCAAGGATGGCCTCGCCGAGCGCATGACGATGGCTGCGCACCCCGCCTCGGGCGGTTGAGCCGGGTCTCGCGGTCGCGCGGAACTCCCGGCGAGCTCCCGGTGGGGATCAGTGGAGCGTCAGCCGGGCCTCGTCGTCGCCGGGCCAGCCGACGGCGTTCACCGCGAGGAAGCGCTTGCGGGCGGTCGGGTCGCACGGGTCTTCGACGGTGATGTCGATGCGGTGAAGGGCGTCGAGTCCCATGACGCTCGCCCCCGATATCGCACGCGCCGCCCCGTCGTTCAGGGGCACGCCAGCGGTGCGACCACCGACGACTGGATCATCGACTCGGTTGTGAACCGGTGCCGCACCGGCGCGCCGGAGCCGCAGACCCCCGCGAGGGGGCAGCAGTCGCGGCGCGTCGCGATCGACGCGCGCGTCGAGCCGCAGCAAACCTCGCACACCCCGGGCTCGCCGACGCCCGTGCACGCGGCGGGCGACGGGTCGGTGGCCACCGGGTCCTCGCAGCGCAGGCCCCTGCGCTCCAGGCCGTGGTCGCACGCCGCGCCGAGGCAGAAGACCTCCCCCACGCCGCCGCACGCGCCGCCCGTCCTCCCGCGGTTCAGCACGTACGCGCCGTTGAACTGCACCCGCACGGCGCCCCCGTTGCCGCGGCACGCGCCCACCCCCCACTCGACGCAGGCCCGCGACGAACTCGCGTCGCCGGGGCCCATCAGCGTGGCGTCGCGGCAGCGCGCGTAGCAGTCGTTGCGGCACCGGCCCCCGGCGCAACGGGCGCGGGGCTCGTCGCACGCCGACGCGCCGCCGCAGCACGCCTGGCCGTGCGCGCCGCACACGCCCTCGTCGCGCAGCAGGCGGTCGTTCAATCGCGCGCGGAGCAGGCCACCGAGGGCGTCGCACCAGCGCCTCCCGCGGCGCAGGCAGTCGCCGTCGTCCGCGGCCTCCCCCAGGTCGGGCGCGAGCTGGCCGTCCGCGCAACGCGCGGCACAGCGGTTGCGGCACCGGCCCCCGACGCACTCCCCGCGCAGCGGGCACGCGTCCGCCCCCGCGCAGCACGCGTCGCCGAGGTCGCCGCAGCGCGCGTCGTTGCGCGCGAGCACCGCCCCGTTGAACGACGCCTCGCGCACCGACGAGCCCGCGCAGGCCCAGTGCGCCCAGCGCTCGCACTCCAGCTCCCCGGAGGCGCTGTACGGGCCGTGCGACTGGCCGTCCTGGCAGGTCGCCGTGCAGGCCGTGCGGCAGACGCCCTCGACGCAGGAGTGATCCGGCCCCGCGCACGTCCGGTCGGCGCGGCACACCTCGTCGTGGCCCCCGCGCGGGCATGCGGGGGCGGCGATCAGGGCGCCCGGGAGCGAGAGCCTCGCGACGTCGCCGTGGCCGTGACACATGGACCGCCCGAGGTCCTCGCACACCTCGCGGCTGCCGCACGCGGCGGCGGTCTCGGCGTGCCCGTCACAGCAGGTAGCAGCGCAATCCTGCGCGGTCGTCGGCGTGAAGAGGCACTCGGGCCTCACGCCGAGCGCGGCGCACGAGAGGTTGAGCAGCGGGAGGGTGGGGTCGCGGTGGCCGTACACCGCGCGGGCGCCCTGCGCGTCGATGGGGCTCAGGTTGCCGCCGTTGTTGTACGAGCGACCGCAGTAGTTCATCACGGAGTTCTGGTCCCATGGGCCGATGGCCGGCGCGTCGCCGTCGCCGTTGGACCCCTGCGGGGAGTCGTCGGCGGTGCAGCGGCGCGGGTCGGTGTCGGGCCGGTTCTGCTCGTGCGCGAAGCCCAGCGCGTGGCCGAACTCGTGGACCGCCGTCGAGCGGATGCAGCACTCACGGCCGAAGCTCGCCGGGCAGCTCGCGTCCCACGCGGCGTAGGTGAAGTTGAGCCGCATGCCTCCGGGCGTGCCGCCCAGCCGACGACAGCAGCCGTCACCCGGGGCGAGGCCGAGCGCGTCGCAGCGGGACGCGTCGTAGGGCCCGACCCCGAGGCAGGTGCAGGTTGGGTCGTCGAGCCACCGGCCGAGGCAGTTCACCAGCGGGTGGCCGTCTTCGATGCGGATGCGGATGCCCCGCGCGCCGGGGGCGCACGCGCCCCAGCCCACGAAGTCGACGGCGGCGACGTTGGACCACGTGCGCGCGACCGAGTCCTGCACCCAGCGCCTCTCGGCGAGGTTGGCGGGGTCCGGGTTCTCCCAGCAGACGGGGATGATCCGCGTGTCCCACACGGCGGTGCGACTCACGTAGATCTCGTCGCTCACCGTCACCACGGGGGACTCCTCCGCGCCCGCGCATGCGGCCGACGCGGCGACCCAGGCAACGAGCAGACAGAGCCACGAAGCACGCACGCGGACGCTGACCAGACGGTCGTCCATGGTTCACTCCCTCTTGTGGTGTCCGTCCGCGACGCACGCTTCGCGTCTGGCGCCACCGCCGGACCGATGCAGCACGCCGTGTACCAGCGGGTGGGCGGGAGACGGCGCCGGAGTGATCTACGATTTCATCGGGAGAACGAGGCGATCGCGAGGTGGGTGGGACGGTTGTGTCCGCCACACAGGGTTCTCACCGCGCGTGACGAACGGCGCGCTCACAGCTCCCAGCTCGCGGAGGGTCGCCGCCCGCGTGAACTCCACGAGCACGGGGTATCCCGCGCCGGAGCGCGGCCCGCGGGCGCTCCGGCGAACGGCGCCGTCGCTGCAACGCGCGATCGCCGTCTCTCGCGGCGAGCAGAAGTTCCGCGGGTTGGCCGCTCCATCGACGACGGGGGCGTCGCCGCCAAGACCGCCGACCGGCGCGACACGTGGGCGGCGGGCCGAGTCGCCTCGCCTCTGGCGGGGCGACGAGCCGTCGGAGGATCGGACTCAGGGCTCGAGACCGAAGCGCCGCACCCGCACCCCGCCGCTGGGGTTTTCCCCCTTAGGAGCAGGACGAAGCGGCCGCCCACGAACGCCCCGGCGCCGACGTCTTCGGTGCCGAGATCGAAGCGTGGACCGACCCGGCCGGCGAGGGTGTTCCAGAGTTGGAGCGCGCCCGCGTCGTGCACCGTGGGCTCGTCGCGATCGGGCCCCTGAGGACTGTGAAGCCTCTCCGGGCCCTGCCATCGCTGAGTCAGCCCCACGACGACGCCCGCGGCGGCCACCGGCCAGAGCCCGCGCACCGTCACGTCGCGGTCGGCCGGGTGCTGCGGGATCACCAGCGGACGCGAGGGCGCCAGGTCCGCGGCCGGTCGACGGACGGGTCGTGCAGACACGCCCGACGCGCTGCGGGCCGTCAGCGCGGGGACGTCGCCGTCGGGCACAGCTCCCGGGCCACCTCGACGAAGAGGCGCAGCGGCGCGGAGCGCTGGGCGGCGCTCGGGTAGTAGAGATAGAAGCCCGGCACCGTCGACGCGTCGGGCTGCAGCCCATAGGGAAAGCAGCGCGGACGCCTCGCGGCAGCCGTGCCACCGTTCTCCCTCCCGCCGCTGAGGAACCCTACGATGGAAGCGAACCACTCTCCGCCTGCTCAGGTCCTCGTCGTCGACGACGAGCTCGATCTGGCCGAAACCCTGGCCGAGGGTCTGTGCGACCGGGGCTTCCTCGCGATGGCCACCAGCTCGGGGCGCGACGCGATCGAGCGCCTCGAGCACGGCCCGGTCGATGCGCTGGTGACCGACCTGCGCATGGGCGGGGTCGACGGCCTGACGCTCCTCGCGGAGTCTCGCCGCCTGGCCCCGGAGCGACCCGTGATCGTGATGACCGCATACGGCGCGATCGACACCGCCGTCGAGTCGATCCGGCAGGGCGCCTACCACTACCTGACCAAGCCCTTCCGCCTCGACGAGCTCGTGATCTTCCTGCAGCGGGGCCTCGACGAGGTTCGCGTTCGACGCGAGGCCGCGGCGCTGCGCCGCACGCTGCGCGACCGCTTCGCCGCGACCACGCTGCTGGGCAACAGCGCCGCGATGCGCGCCGTGCGCGACGTCATGGAGCGGGTCGCGGACACCCACGCGACGGTCCTGCTCACGGGAGAGACGGGCACCGGCAAGGGCCTCGTGGCGCGCGCGCTACACACCGAGAGCCGGCGGGCGGCGGCGCCCTTCGTGACGGTCAACTGCGCCGCGCTGCCCGAGGCCCTGCTGGAGAGCGAGCTCTTCGGTCACGTGAAGGGCGCCTTCACCGGCGCCACCGCGGCGCGGGCGGGGCTCTTCGCCGAGGCCCACGGCGGGACGCTCTTCCTCGATGAGATCGGCGAGATGACCCCGGCGCTGCAGGCCAAGCTGCTCGACGTGCTGGAGCGCGGCGTGGTCCGCCCGATCGGCGACAGCCGCGAGCGCGCGGTGGACGTGCGGGTGATCGCCGCCACGCACCGCGACCTGCGCCGGGACGTCCTCGCAGGGCGCTTCCGCGAGGACCTCTTCTACCGCCTCGATGTCGTGACCCTGGAGGTGCCGCCGCTGCGCGCCCGGCTCGACGACCTGCCACGGCTGACGGAGCACTTCCTCCAGCTCGCCGTGGCGCGCTACCCGGCGTCGACGGTGCGACGGGTCTCGGCCGAGGCGATGGCGCGGCTGGCCGGGTACCGCTTCCCTGGCAACGTGCGCGAGCTGGCGCACATGATCGAGCGCGGCGTGCTGCTGGGCCGCGCGGCCGAGCTGCAGCCCACCGATCTGCCCGCCGCGGCGCTCTCCGACTCGCCGTCCTCGAGGGTGCCGTTCCAGGGCGAGATCGTGCCCGTGCGCGAGCTGCAACGCCGCTACGCCGCCTGGGCGCTGGAGCAGCTCGGAGGGCACCGCACGCGCACCGCCGAGCGGCTCGGCATCGACGCCAAGACGCTCGCGAAGTGGCTGGCCGACGAGCCCGAGGACGCCGGCAGGACCTGAGCGCCCGCGTCGGGGCCCCAGTCCCCTACAGCGAGCAGCCGTGCGCCGTGAGGTACTGACGTCGCGCGGGATCGTCGGCCAGGGCCGAATACTCCCGGGTGCTGTTCGCCTCGCAGTCGCGGTCGAGCGTCGGGTCGCCCTGGCCCTGGCGATGACACCACGCGGTGACCGACGCGCTGCACTGGCTCCACATCGGCCGCCCCGCCGCGGGCACGGCGGCGTCGGAGGCCTGCGTCGACCCGCAGCCGACGAGGGCGGCGAAGACCGTGACGAGCGTGAGCCTTCGCCCGACGCCGGACTCGACGACTCGGTGGAGGACACGCGCTGATTCGACTGCGACTCGTTGGCCGATGATCATTGGGGGCTTCCGTCTTCTGTGGGGTTGAGAGGGGAGGGCGAGGGCGGGTCGGCGCGCCGCCCGTCGGCGGGGGACCCGATGGGTCGCTGCGCCGAGCAAGCCCGGGGCCCGACGAGGAGGCGGGCGTCGGAGCGCCACGTCCGCGGGTCGGCGCCACCCGGGCACGGAAATTTTCCGAGTCGCCTCCACAGAAATTCCGCCCCCGGCGTCCTCCGCGGCGCACGATCCGACGAGGCGCCCGCGCCAACAGGTCGCGCATCGGAGAGGTCGGGGGTTTGCAGTGCGGGTCGAGAACCCCAATGGTGATCGAAGCGGTCGGGTCGTGCGCGCGGTGACGTCATCGATGGGCGGGGTCCGCCACGCGACGCGCCGACCGTGGCTGGCCGCCCTGATGGTGCTCTCGCTGGGCCTCGTGGTGGCGGTCGGGCTGTGGGACCAGAGCCGCGAGGCCGAGGCCTCGCTCGTGGACGTCGAGCACCGCCAGGCCGTGCTCGCCACGCTCGTCGCCTCCGTGGTGACGGCGAGGCTCGAGGTCGTCCGCGCCGACGCCCTGGCCGCGGCGGCGGGCGATCGCGCGGACGCCACTCGCTTGATCTCGGGGCGCTGGCGATACGACGCGCTGCGGGTCGTTCGGGCGGACGACCCACCGCTCGCCGCGGCGGGCGACCACGTCTCCGTCGCGATCCCGGCGCCCGGCGGGCGGAGGGTCGACGTGAGCCTGCGGGCGGCGCAGCTGCTGGCCGAGCTGAGCGCGGGCGAGGACGAGTGGGTGGCGCTGAGACCGCCCGGAACGCAGACCTTCTTCACGGCCTCCGGTCAACGGTTCGATCGAGGGATGGTCCTCGCGATCGCTCGCCGGGGTGCGTCCACGCGGCTCACCCGGGAGCAGGCCGCGGGGCTCGGGCTCCCTCGGCGCGTCGCCGTCGCCGGCGCGTCGAGGGTCGACGGGGGAAGCCTCGGGCGCTGGGACGTCGTCGTGGCGATGAGCGTCGCCTCCGAGCGCGACCGACAGGTCCGGGCGAAATGGAGGATCCTCTTCGGCGTCGCGCTGGCGGGCGGGCTCGTGCTCGCGTTCGGCTGGTTCGCCGCGCGCGCGGAGCGCAAGGAGCTCGGGCTCCTTCACGAGCTCACCGCCGCGGAGCTCGAGCAGCGCCGCGAGGGGCAGCTCGAGCGCGAGGGCCGCGCGGCGACGATGCTGACCTTCGCGGCGGGCGTGGCCCACGAGATCGCGACGCCCCTCAGCGTCATCCACGGGCGGGCCGAGCAGCTGCTCGCGCGCGCCGCCGATGACCCGCGCGCGGCCAACGCGGCGCAGCGCATCCTCGACCAGACGGCGCGCATCGACGGGGTGATCCGCGGGTTCCTTCGGCTGGCGCGGGGCGCCGAGCCGGCGCTCGAGCGGGTCGACGCCGCCGGGGTCGCGCGCGACGCCGCCGCGCTCGTCCGCCACCGCTACGCGAAGGCCGGCGTCGACCTCCGGGTGGGCCCCGACGAGGTGGCCATGGTCCGCGGGGACCGCCGCCTGCTCGAGCACGCGCTCGTCAACCTGCTGCTCAACGCCTGCGACGCGTGCGGGCGCGGTGGCGCCGTGCGGCTCCGCGTCCACCGCGACGCGGCCTCGGTCTACCTGGAGGTCGACGACGACGGCGTCGGGGTCGGTCCCGACCTGGTGGCGCGCGTGACCGAGCCCTTCTTCAGCACGAAGACGGCCGAGCGAGGGACCGGCCTGGGCCTCGCCATCGCGAGCGAGATCGTGAAGATCCACCGCGGGGCGCTGTCCCTGACGCCGCTCCGACCGAGGGGCACCCGCGCGGTGATCTGCATCCCCGTCGCGTCGGCCTCCGCGGACTGAGCTCGGCCCGCGCGCCCGGGCGCGGTCAGTTGATCACCATGGCGCGCACGATCCACACGATGGTGCCGACCATCAGCGCCGCGGGGATGACGAACACCACCACGAAGGTCGCCCGGAAGGAGTCGTCCTCCTTCAGGGACTGCCAGGTGGAGCGCTCGCGCTTCGCCGTCCTCGTAGCTTCCCCCTCGGCCCTCTCGTCCGCCGGTGGGGCCGTCGGCTTCGACTCCTCGTTGCTCATGGGACCCCCTCTCGCAGGCAATGGGCCACCTTCGAGGTCATGGCCGGCGCGCTTCCGGACCGGCGGCGTCCGGTAGGGGCGGAGCTTCCCGAGGGCCGCTCGCCAGGACCAGCAGCAGAAAGGCCAGCATGGCGATCGCGCACCACACGACGGCGGGCAGCACCGAGGAGAGCGGTCGCCACCGGCGCGATGGAGGCGTCGGTCGCGGGAGCGCGGTGGACATCACCCGAGGCTTCGAGCACTTCGCGTACCGAGCCCAACCGCCCCGAGGTCTCCGCCGCGGCCAGAGGTCAGCACTGGAATATTTCCATCCCGGGTCACGGAAGAATTCCGTGCGTCACCTCGGGCGATCCGCCTGCTCGCGGCGGGGGCCGGTGAAGAGCAGCCCGAGGCCGACGGCGAAGAGGGCGACGGAGGCGTACTGGCCGGGCGTGAACCCGAAGTAGCGGACGTCGCCGCCGTCGGCCGCGGAGGCTCACAGGAAGTCGAGCGGGAAGCGGATGGGCGGGTACATCAGCGCGAGCGTGGTGATGAGCGCGCCGGGGCG
>CBIHPK010000260.1:0-7959 GCA_966211675.1 uncultured Myxococcaceae bacterium | reverse complement strand
CCAGCATTCGGTATTCCGCGGAATCTTCGGCGCAATATGAGGGGATGCCTCAGGCCGTCCCCCGCACAGATCCCAGCGGGCGCGGCTATCAGTCGCTCCTGGGGAAGGTTCCGCTGGCGCCGCATCGGGCGGCCTGCTCCGCGGCGAAGCACGCGCACAACGTCCTCACCGCCAGCCTGCACGTCGAACTGCGCGACGAGTGGCCGGAGATCCACGTCTCATCGGTGCACACGCTGTCGCGCGGAGCTCCTAGGGAGCTCGGTGGGGAGCTTGTGGAGCCGGGGCTGGCGTCAGGACGGGATGGTCCAGCCCGGCGGTCGACTCGCCGTGGATGCCATCGTGGCGATGAACGGGGCCTCACTTCGCATCGCCGCCAAGCTGACCCGCACGCGAGGTCGGGCGTCGGCCCCGGTTTCCTCCTTGACGACTGTCGTCACGCCCTCCGATGGTCGCGGCGATGACGACCGCGGCGACCGTGCAGTTCACAAAGGCCGACTGCGAGACCTTCGCAGGGAAGCTCACGAGCCAAAACTTCGCCACGCTCCCGCAAGCCACGAAGGACGCGCTCGACAGCATCCGCCAACGGTTGCTCACGATTGCCAAGGACGCAGCGACCCGACACGCCACTGCGCTACTGCTCAAGCCATTCGCCTCGATGAAAAACCCGAGCGGGCGTGGTCCGCGCAACCTCTGGTGCTGCGTCTACCCCGCCGAGGTTCCCAACAAGTCGTTCGGGCTTCAGCTCGCGCTCATCCTGTCGACCGAGGGGGCGGAGTTCTGCTTCTGCATGGGGGCGGGGGAGAGTCAGTCCGCAGAGGAGGATATAGAGAGCCTCAAGGCGCTCGCGAAGTGCCGCAAGGCACTCGCAGCGGTTCCCGCGAGCACCGTCGCCGCGGTGGATGCGTCGCTCAACGGCCGCTGGCATCGCCTCAAGGCGTTTATGCAGCCGCCAACGCAGGGGCAAGACTTCGTGACGCTCGCGGAGTGGATCGACCACGCCTCACGAAAGGAAGGGGCACGCGCGTCAATCTCGCAGTTTCTCAAGCCCGAAGAGCTCGAAGCTGTGGGGCCCGGCGTCGTCGACCGCTTCGAAGAGATGGTCTTGCTGTTCTGGCCTCTGCTGGCCGCTGTCTATCAGACCACGGGGTCGGCGCCGAAGCAGCGGGAGCCCACCCTGTCGGTGATCGTCGAGCACGCTGCGGTGGCCCTCTCAAAGTGCGGCCTTTCGTTTGGAGCGCAGCACCTCGCGCGCGTGCGAACCTTCCTCGTGAGTCTCGCCACGCGACGGTTCGTGATCCTTGCGGGGCTGTCGGGTTCGGGCAAGACGCAGCTCGCCATGCAGGTGGGCCGCTGGTTCGGCGCGGAGCACTATCGCGTGGTCCCCGTGCGCCCCGACTGGACCGGCTCGGAGGCCCTCCTCGGCTACCCAGACGCGCTGCTCCCCGCGAAGAAGGACCGGCGCGCGTGGGCGGTCCCCGGAGTGCTCCAGTTCATCCTCAAGGCGGCCGCCGACCCGATGAACCCCTACCTGCTCGTGCTCGACGAGATGAACCTCGCGCACGTCGAGCGCTACTTCGCCGAGGTGCTCTCGGGCATGGAGTCGGGTGAACCGTGCGTGCCGAACCTGTGCGTCGACGACGACGGTCTGTGGCGTGTGCCCGAAGGAGCGGATGAAACCCGGGTGTTCCCCCGCAACCTCTTCCTGGTCGGCACGGTGAACGTCGACGAGACCACCTACCTCTTCTCACCCAAGGTGCTCGACCGGGCAAACACGATCGAGTTTCGCGTCGCCGCCGAGGAGCTCGTCCCTGGTGCATCGAAGCCATCGCAGTGCGCCTCGGGCGACAATGAAGAGGTGCGCGGCTTTCTCGCGCTCGCCGCGGCGGACGACTGGCACGTCACTCACGCTGCGCCCCATCAGCCCGAGTTCGTCGAGCGACTCCGCCAATTGCACCGGCTTCTAGCGGTCGGCGGCTACGAGTTCGGCCATCGTGTGTTTCACGAAGCCACCCGGTTCAGTGCGTTGCTCGCGGCCGCAGGCGAGCAGGGCCTCGACGCGGCGCTCGACCTCGTGGTGCTCCAGAAGGTCGTACCGCGGATGCATGGGGCGCGACGCAAGCTCGAACCTTCCCTCTGCACACTCGCGGGGTTCGCGTTCGACCCCGCCGCGACGACGAACGGCCCCGCGTTTGATCCGCTGGCGCCGCCCGCGGGCACTCCGCGCCTTCCCCTCGCGTTCGCCAAGCTCGTGCGGATGACCCGCGTGCTGCGCGACCAGCAGTTCGTCAGCTTCGCCGAGTAGACCAAGGATGGCGTCAGACGAGCTCTGGGCCAGCGTCGATCTCGTAGACGCAAAAGGTGTTCGACTGGGTGAGCTTCGCCTCCGCCGCGTCCAGCGTGCTCCGCCGGGGACCCTCGCGCTGCATGAGCCTCTTCCTGGGGAGGCGTACGTCGAAGAGCGCGTCCAGCTTCTCGAAAGTGCGGAGTACCGCTATGACGTCACGCTCGACCTGCCGCGCGTACTCGCGTCGGTAGCACCCGCAGAACTCTTCGACCCAGACGACGAGTCTCAGCGTACCGGACGACTGCGCCCCGGCCTGAACGTCGGGACGCTTGCGATCATCGTGACTGCTTCCGACGGGAGCTACGCCACCGCTCGCGTAGAGGTGCGCGCTCGCAAGTTGGACTACCGACAGCACTACCGTTGGATGCTGCGAGACATCGCGCACGCGATGACCGAGCTACTACTTCACCGCTTCGCGCCGTCGACCCTCATGGTCGCGCCCGACCCCGCGAAGGAGGCCGCCACACTCTACCAGCGCTTTGCATTCCTCCGCGCGCTCCTCACGGACGGGGCTCTCGACGTGGCGATCGAGCAGATCCAGGGGCGACCGCATCGGAGGTGGGTGCGCGAGGAGTTCGACCTCCCTCCGTCGCGGGGAGCGCCCGCGGGAAGCGCGCTCGCCCGACAGGTCACGCGCCCTGGGCCCCGCGTCCGCTGGGGGGCTGCGTCGCCCGTACTCGGACTCGACACGCTGCCAGCGCGCGTGACCGTGGGCGCCGCGCACGAGGTCCTCGACACGCCCGAGAACCGCTTCGTGCGCTTCGCGTTGGAGCGGTGGCGCGCAACCGTGAACGACCTGCTCTCCGCCCTCCGCCGCACCCCAACAACCGCGGTGCGGCAGCGAGGCGAGCAGGAGGCCTCCGGCCTGCTCGCGTGGGTGGACGGCGTCCTCGGCCGTCCGTTCTTCTCGCAGATTGGCCCGCTTGGGCGTGTCCCCCTCGACAGCCAGGTTCTGCAGAAGCGGGAGGGCTACCGCGAGGTGCTCCGCGCCTACATTCAGTTCGAAGCCGCCGCACGGCTCGTCTGGAGCACCGACGACGACGTCTTCGCCGCAGGTCGCCGCGACGTCGCGACGCTCTACGAATACTGGGTGTACTTCCAGCTCGCGGCACTCCTCGGGCGCCTCGCCGACCGCGAGGTCGACTGGTCATCGCTCGTTGCCGTGCGCGACGACGGCCTCGGTGTCGCCTTGCGTCGCGGCCACGAACATGTGTTGAGCGTGCCCGTCGAGCGTGGGGGGCGACGCTTCGATCTCACCCTGTTCTTCAACCATCGCTTCCGCGCCGATGCGTCGTCGGCAGCGTCCTGGACGCTGCCGATGCGCCCCGACTGCTCGCTGCGAGTCTGCTCGCGTGAGCCCGACGCGATCGCGCCCGAGGAGGTGTGGATCCACTTCGACGCGAAGTACCGGATCGACGGCCTGGACGACCTCTTCGTTGACTCCGAAGCCCGTGGTGGCGAGCTCGTTGGGACGCAGGCGAAGCGTGTCGACTTGCTCAAGATGCACGCCTACCGCGACGCCATTCGCCGCACCGCGGGCGCGTACGTGATCTACCCCGGCACGAAGGACCAAAGCCTTCGACAGTTCCACGAGATCCTCCCGGGCCTCGGGGCGTTCGCGCTGCGCCCGGGCGAGGACGCGCGCCCCGATGGGGCGAACGCCGTAGAGCGTTTCCTCCATGACGTGCTCGACCACGTCGCGTCGCAATCAAGCCAGCATGAGCGCTGGCGCTTCTGGACGCACCGCATATTCGACAGCAATCCCGCCGCGACGAAGGGGGCGCCGCTGGCCTTTCTCGACGAGCCGCCTGCCGATGTCGACGTGCTCGTGGGCTTCCTCCGTGCCCCGTGGCACCTCGCATGGGTGAAGCTCCGAGGCCGCTACAACCTGCGCGCCGACAAGAGGCCGGGCAGCGTGCGCCCTGGCGCGCGTGAACTCTCTGCGCGCTACGCCTTGCTCGCAGGGGAAGGAATCCCCGACTCGCTCTGGCGGCTCACGGGCGAGGTGATTCCCGAGACGGGCGAACAGCTCTCCGTCTCGGGCTACGTCGACCCACACGGCGCCCTGTACCTCTCTGTCATTCTCCTCCCTGTCGCTCTCTCCGCGGATCTCTCTGCTCGTCTCGCGGGGGTCAGCGCGACTCTTCGAGCCCGGGTCGTGGACGGCTCGTCCGTCGGGGCGCCTTTCGTTGTGCGACTGCTTGAAGTGCTCGCTGCCCTGACCTGAGGACACGTCCCGGTTGAACGATGTTCAACTTCGCGGATCGCACGCTGTCGCTCGGATCTCCCGGCGAGGTTGGTGGGGAGCTTGTGGCTCGACGACCGCGCCCGATGTCCTCCGACCGCGTCGAGCCGCAACCTCTATCTGCCGACCCGCTGACGACCGACCGCGAGGGCCTGCCGGTGGGGTGTCCCCGGCACCCGTTCGCAGGCTCACAGGGACACTCTGGTTGCCCGGGAAACGTCCCCTGCGGCCCCCTCGAGCATGGGCGACGCGGCCAGGGTGATCGACTGGAACGGGACGGACGTGGCGGAGTTCGCGGCGCTGCCCCCGGGGCAGTACCGCGTCGAGCTGGTGGAGACTGAGGGCGACGACGACCTGGTGTCGCCGGAGACGGAAGCTCACATCCTCGCCGGGCGCAAGAGCATCGCCGAGGGGCGCGGTGTCTCGCGGCGGGACGCGGATGCCCGGTGGCGGGCGAGGATCGAAGCAGCGCACAGGTGATCGGCCGTGGCCTCCGGCGTGACGAGCGCCAGGCTTCAGCGCAGCGCGGACTCCGGGCTCTCCTGGCGCGCGAGGACCTCCGCCGTGCGTCCCATGACCGAGGCCAGCGCCAGCCCAAAGGCGCCAGCGGCCACCATCCCCACCCACCCCATCATGCTCAGCGTGCCATGAGGGAGGTCCACCAAGACGCTCGGGAACGCGAACG
The DNA here is from genome assembly GCA_966211675.1 of uncultured Myxococcaceae bacterium. Lineage (GTDB taxonomy): Bacteria > Myxococcota_A > Polyangia > Polyangiales > SCUS01. The sequence goes on along the minus strand of CBIHPK010000260.1, from coordinate 2,685 downwards.
TGAGCGCGGGCGGGAGCGCGATCAAGAGGATCCACCAGATGCTCAAGGCGCCGACCGCCTTCGGCGCCCAGGCGGGCGGCGTCTCGCCCAGCGACCGGAGGGCCGCGCCCAGCGCGCGCACCAGCAGCCCCAGGCCGGCGCACTGCAGGGCCATGACCGCGATCGGCCACAGCACGAAGAGGCCGATCATCAGGTCACCGTGGGTGCGGAGCGCGGGGGTGGGCCACACGAGGGCCAGGAACCAGAGGACCGACAGCGCCTGCCCCGAGGCGTAACACATGAACGACTGACGGGCTGGGCGCGCCGCGCCGGTGGAGGCCGGCACGCTGCCGAAGCGCCAGAGCCCAGCGGCGAAGGCGACGTAGGCCAGGACGAAGACGGCGTAGAGGGGATAGGCCACGAAGGAACTGGCGAGCACCGCACCCTGGTCAATCAGGATCAAGAAGGTCGAGAGCACGTAGGCCGCGAGCACGGCGTACATCGCGACGCGCATCCAGCGGAGCCCGCCGGCCGAGCGCCGCCAGCGTGGGGACGGGCCCTCCGGGAGCGGCTCGCACGCCGACGGGACCGACAGGACTTCGGGTGGCGGCGAGGTCATGGTGTCGCCAGTGTAGAGCACCGCTCCAGCCTTGCGCGGGAGGGCTGTCGCGGACTCTGCGGTCGGGTCGACGCCGCGCAGACCGCAGCATCTCCCACCGCTCGTCGAAGGAGATCGGCTGCGGATGCACGCTGGCGGGCACCAGCACGAGGCGGTCATCGTCGAGCCCGGACCAGGCGGATCTCCCGGCGAGCATCGATGGGGTCCTGATGCGCGGGCGACGGGGAGAAGAACCGCCAGGGGCGCTACGGGTCGCAAGGTAGAGACGGGCGTGGGCGGGCAGGCGCTCCAACCCTTCAACTCGTGTCGGAGTGTGAGCTTCAACTCGCGAACCCGAGGCGCCCCCTGCGGCAGAACTCCTCCTTGCGACCATTGCGCCCCTGGCGGTTCTTCTCCCCAACGCACGCGCATCACTGCCAACGGAACCGGGGGAAGCCCACATCGGGGCCGCCCGCGACCTTCGCCCCAGATCACCGCCCTCCCCTCGCGCTCCCCGACCGGTCAGCGGCACGTGGGCGCGCGGCCCGGGGTCGCGATGCACTGCCGCTCTCCGTCGCACACCCCGTAGGCGCAGCAGGCCTCGCCGTTGCCGCCGCATTCCTCGCAGGTCGCGCGCTCGCCGTCGATCACGCACAGCTTGCCTCGGTCGCACCGGCCGTAGGCGCAGCAGGGCTGGTGGCTGCCGCCGCAGTCGGTGCAGCGCGCGGCCCCACCTCCCCCCGGCGCGAGGCACACCCGGTCGCCCTCGCACGCGCCGCCCTCGCAGCACGGCGCGCCGTTGCGCCCGCAGCCGGGGGCGTCGGTCCCCATCGTCACCGCGCCGGTGTCGGGGGGCGGGCCGCTGTCGTCGACGACCGTCACCACGTCCACGGGCGCGGGCCGATCGACCATCACCACCACGGGCACGTCCATCGGCGCGGGCCGATCGACCATCACCACCACGGGCGCGTCGACCGTCGGAGCGCGGTCCATCGCGACCACCGGCGCGTCGAGCGGGACCGCCGCGTCGAAGGCCCGGTCCGTCGCCGGCAGCAGCCCCGGGCAGCCCGTGGCGAGCGCCGCCAGACACAGCCCCATTGCGATCGTCGCCCCGTTCATAGCGTTCCTCCGCACGTCACGCCCACGTCGCCAGGACCGATCCCGCATCCGATGCTCCCGGCGCGAGCGCGCCCCGCCGACGAGGGCGCCGTCACGAACAACACCACCGAGGTCACGGCCAGCGCCGCGCCCGTCACCCACCCGGCCACGCTCACGGCCCCCATGGTCACCGCGGTGTCCTGCTCGCCGCCGCAGTTCTCCAGCCGGGTGCGGCCGTTCGCGAGGCAGGCGTCGGAGTTCCACCGGCCGACGGCGTCGTTGCGCACCACCAGCGCGGCGACCCCGATGCCGACGCCCAGGAGCGCGCCTCCCGCGGCGGTCCAGCCCAGGGCGCGCATCGTCGGGCCCGCGTCGTGGGACACCGCGACCGGAGGGCGAGCGTCGTCGAGGAGCGGCGGCGGAGGCGCCCCGAAGGGGCCGTCGATCGCCAGCAGCGACACGGTCTCCCGGGTGAGCGAGCCGGGCGCCACCACGATGCTCCGCCGCACCGGGAGGTAGCCCGGCGCGCCGACCTCCAGGGTGGTCGTGCCCGCGGCCACCCGCACCAGCCGCGCGAAGGGCAGCGAGCCCACCCGATGGCCCTCCACGCGCACCTCCGCGCCCGACACGTTGCCGCGCACGTCGAGGCTCCCCACGTGCTGCCCCACGTCGCGCAGCGACTCCTCCAGCAGCGCCCGGTGCTCGGCGATCCACGGGTCGGTGGCCGCGCTGTGCGCCTCGGTGAGGTGCGCCTCGGCGTCGACCCACCGGCCCAGCGCCAGCTCGGCGAAGCCGATCTGCGCCATCACCCGCGGCGCGTGCGACACCTCCCACGCCCTCAGGAACACCTCCAGCGCCTCCCGGTCGCGCCGCTCCCGACGCAGCTCGACGCCCTGGTGCACCATCGCGTTGACGTCGAGGGTCTGGGCCCCCGCCGTCGACGTCAGCGCCACGAGGGCGAGGATCACTCGCAGGCCCTGCATCGGCTCACTCCACGATCGGCGCACGGT
>CBIHPK010000259.1:0-8081 GCA_966211675.1 uncultured Myxococcaceae bacterium | reverse complement strand
GAAGATCTCCTTGCAACCTGATTTTCAAAGACCGGTTCGGGATCGAAGGATCCCTTCGGTTCGTTCTCCTCCGGCGCTGGTGTCGCTCTCGCTTCACCTCTCGCCGTCGGGGAGGGCGGTTTTACCCGCTCTCCGTCCGCCGTCAACTTTTTTCTCGTTGCCGGCTTCTTTTTTCCCTCTGCCGTCTGGAGCCCCTCGTCAGGGCCCCTCCGTCAGCGGGAGGCGGTGTCTACGCTCGTCGCGGGAGACCGTCAAGCATCTCGCAAGGAAAAGTTTCAGCCCCCCGCCGCGACCGGCAGACGCAGGCCTTCCAGCTCGCGGGCGAACTTCTCCGCCATCAGCCTGTTGAGGTTGAAGAGGCCGTAGCAGGTCGACAGCGGCGGGATGCGCGCGTCGACGCCGTTGGAGAAGCTCTCCACCGCGCGCTTGAGCAGGTCGGTGGTCATGTCCAGGCGCTGCTGCACCACCGCGGCGCGGCTCGCCGAGGAGAAGCCCCAGAACGCGCACGCGTCGGAGAACGACAGCGGCTGGCCGCGCAGGAACTTCCTCAGCGCGTCGGCCTTCGCGATCTGCTGGAGCGCGTTGACGTCCATCGGCGTGAGCGTCGCGGTGCTCGTCATCGGGCGGCCCTCCGCCACGGCCGCGGGCTTCACCTCGCGCACCGCCTTCGCCGCGCGCACCGGCGCCGGGCGGCTCTCCTTCACGGGGGCCTTCACGGCGGGCTCGCTCGCCACGCGCAGCGGCGCCGGGCGGTCGACCTTCTCCTCGACGGCCTTCTCCTCGACGGCCTCCGCCTCGGGCTCGATCGCGACGTTGTCCTGGATGGACGCCAGCGTGCGGGCCACCGTGCGGCCCTTGCGCGACAGGCGGTAGGTGCGCTGGTCGGTGTGCTCGAGCCACCCGAGCCCGCAGAGCCCGTCGGCCCCGGAGAGCTTCGCCAGCACGCGGTTGGAGTCAGGGTAGAGCCGCTCGAAGCCGCGCAGCGAGAACGACTCCGGGAACATCTTCCAGGACCGCACGATCAGGTCTTCTACGGAGAAGTTCTCGGTGTCGCTGCCCATCGCAACGGCGGCCATCAGGATCTTCTGGCGTACGGTCAGTTCTGCGCTCATCGGTGTGGTCCCTCGTTCCTCGGGGCCCATTTAGGCCGGTGGAAAAGCGACACGCCAAGAAGCGTGCACACATCGTGTTTCGGTCAACTCGCGCGGCGGCTGCAATACCTGGCGGTGAGCAGTCCAGTTCCCGTCACGCGGGAGACCGCGTGCTCGCCGCCGCCCGCGAGGTGACGCAGCACGCGCGCGACCTGCATCACGTCCCCTTCGCCCAGCGCTGCCGCGATGCCCGCCGCGTCGAGCGCGCCGTCCTCGTCGCCCGGCAGCGCCGCCTCGACGCGCGCCTGCAGCGAGAGCAGCTCCGTCGCCGCGCGCTTGCCCGCCTCCACGCCCGGCTGGTGGTACGCGTTGATGCCCACCAGCGTCGCGTAGATCCCGACGGCCCGCTCGTAGAGCGCGATGAGCATCCCCACGCCGCGCGCGTCGGCCTCGGCGATGGTCACCGTCAGCGAGGGCCGACCCTTCTCCGAGAGCGCGCGGCGCGTGCCCTCGAGGAACCCGAAGAGGTAATCCGCGGAGGTCACCCCGGGGTCGACCTCGAAGGCGCCGCCCGAGCGAGCGCGCAGCACCTCGATGAAGGTCACGAAGAAATCGTCGCGCCCGTCGCGGAGCTGCTGCACGAAGGCGTGCTGGTCGGTGCTCCCCTTGTTGCCGTAGACCGCGATGCCCTGGTGCACCGTCGCGCCGGAGAGGTCCTTCTCCTTGCCGAGGGACTCCATCACCAGCTGCTGCAGGTAGCGCGAGAACAGCTCCAAACGGTCCTTGTACGGCAGCACCACCATCGCCCGGTCGCCGTGACCGTCGCCCGTCAGGAACCACGCCACCGCCAGCGCCGCCGCCGGGTTGCGCTGCCATCCGTCGCGCCTCGTGGCGACGTCCATCGCCCGCGCGCCCGCCAGCATCGCGTCGACGTCCAGGCCCTGCAGCGCCGCCGGGAGCAGGCCCACCGCGGACAGCTCGGAGGTGCGACCACCAACCCAGTCCCACATCGGGAACACCGCGCGCCAGCCCTCCGCGCGCGCCACCCGGTCGAGCTCGCTCCCGTCGCCGGTCACCGCCACCGCGTGCTCCGCGAAGGAGAACCCGTCCTCGCGGTACGCCTGCGCGACCTCCAGCATCCCGTTGCGGGTCTCCTTGGTCCCGCCGGACTTGGAGATCACCACGGTCAGCGTCGCGTCGAGGCCGGCGCCCGCGCGCAGCCGCGACACCACCCGGTCGATGCCGTCCGGGTCGGTGTTGTCGATGAACGCCGCGCGCATCCGGTCGCCCGCCCCGCCCAGCGCGTTGGAGACGTACTGCGGCCCCAGCGTCGATCCCCCGATGCCGATCACCAGCACCTGCTCGAAGCGCCGGCCGAAGGAGCTCACCTCGCCGGAGTGCACCTTCGCCGCGAAGTCCTTCACCCGGCGGAGCGCGTCGATGATCGCCTCCGCGATCGACGGCTCCGGCGCCAGCTCCGGCGCGCGCAGCCAGTAGTGCCCCACCCGGCGACCCTCGTCGGGGTTCGCGATCGCGCCGGACTCCAGCGCCGCCATCGCCTCCACCGCGCGCGTCACCCGCGGCGCCATCACCGCCATCGCGTCGGGGTCGAGCGCCATCGCCGTCAGGTCGACGGTCAACCCCAGCGACTCGTCCTCGATGCACCAGAACCCGTCGGCCGTTCTCTCGTCTGACATCGCTGCCCTCCATCCGTTGGCGGCGCGGACGCTAGCACGTAGCATCGCGCGATCACTGCCCGGCGGCGCCGCCCCGGGGCGCCTCGACCTGCACCCCAGAGCGACCACCCGATGTCCCCGCGCCTGACGCCGCTCGCGATCCTCCTCGGCCTCGGCTGCGCCTCCGGCGAGTCCGTGGTCGGCGCTCCCCCCCTCGACGCCACCGTCGCCCCGGACGCCACGAGCGACCGCGTCGAGGCCGACCGCAGCGACGCCGTGGACGCCCATGCCCCAGGCTGTCGCACCGACGGCGAGTGCAACGACGACGTGGGCTGCACCGTCGACACCTGCCGCAGCGGGCGCTGCGAGCACTCGCCCACGAGCGGGCTCTGCCCCGCCGGCGCGGCCTGCGACCTCACCCGCGGATGCCGCCCGGTGCGGCCCTGCACCGACAGCGCCGGGTGCCGCGACGACGACCCGTGCACCGTCGCCGAGCGCTGCGACGCCGTGCTCCGAGTGTGCGTCTTCGACGAGCTCCCGGCGCAGACCCCGTGCGGGATGCAGGGCTCCGGCCGGAGCTGCCGAGGCGGCGCCTGCCAGTGCCCCGCGGACCAGTCCTCGCAGTGCGGAGACCGCTGCGTCGACGCCCGCAGCGACCCGGAGAACTGCGGCCGCTGCGGCAACGCCTGCGCCGCCGGCGCCTGGTGCCGCGACGGCGCGTGCGCGTGCCCGGAGGCGCAGGTGCACTGCCCCTCGGTGGGGTGCGTCGACACGCGCGTGGACAACGGCCACTGCGGCGCCTGCGGGATGACCTGCGCCGCGGGCTCGCAGTGCATCGAGGGCCGCTGCCTCACGCCCTGCGCCACCGGCACCCACCGCTGCGGCACCGCCTGCCTCCAGGACAACAGCCCCGCCTCGTGCGGCGCCCGCTGCGAGCCCTGCGTCGCCCCCGCCGGGGCCACCGCGCGCTGCACCCTCACCGGCACCACCAGCGCCTGCGATTTCACCTGTCCCTCCGGGACCCACCGCTGCGCCGATCGCTGCGCTCCCAACGACGCCGCGGCCTCCTGCGGCGACCGGTGTCAGCCCTGCCCGACGCCCGCCAACGGCGCCGTCGCCTGCGTCGCGGGGCGCTGCGCGATCACCTGCGCGGCGGGCTTCCACCTGTGCGGAGAGCGCTGCCTCGCCAACGACGCGGTGGCCTCCTGCGGCGATCGCTGCGAGCCCTGCGCGACGCCCGCCAACGGCGCGCCCGCGTGCACCGCGGGGCGCTGCGAGATCACCTGCAGCGCGGGATACATGCGCTGCGGCGACGCCTGCTCGGACGGCACCTCGCCGCTCGGGTGCGGGCCCTCGTGCACCCGCTGCCGCGTCCCCGCCAACGGGCGGGCGACCTGCGTGGCGGCGAGCTGCGGGATCGCGTGCGACCCCAGCACCCACCGCTGCGGCGACGACTGCGCCCGCGACGACTCGCCGGCCTCCTGCGGCGGGCGATGCGATCCGTGTCCCGTCCCGGCGCACGGCAGCGCCACCTGCGTGGCCGGGGCCTGCGGGTTCGCCTGCGACGCGGGCTACGTGCGGAGCGGAAGCGTGTGCAGGGAGCTGCCGCGGCTGGAGTGGCCGCCGTCGCATGTGCACGTCACCAGCCGACGGCCGATGCTGCGCTGGGTGGTTCCGTCGGACGTGGACCCGGACGCGAGCGACTCGGTGGTCGAGGTGTGCCGCGACCGCGAGTGCAGCGCGGTGATCACCACGCTGCGACCCCGAGGAGGGCGCGGTGCGCCGACGGTCGACCTGCCTCGTGGAGACGTGTTCTGGCGGCTGCGAGCGGGGGGCGTGTCGAGCGTGGTGAGGGAGTTCGCGAGCGGGGGCGCCGACACCCCCGAGGGCGTGACCCCGCCGGGCGGATCGACCTGGGGCGCGCTGCCGGACTTCAACGGCGACGGCTACGACGACGTCGCGGTGGGGATGCCCTTCCGCGCCTCTCCCGGACCTGGGGTGACGGTGCTCCTCGGGAGCGCGACGGGGCTCCAGGCGGGGGGCGCTCTGACGCTGGTTCCGCCGATGCCCGCGGCGCTCTATGGGTTCTCCGTCGCGGCCATCGGGGACGTGAACGGCGATGGCTTCGGCGACCTCGCGGTGGGCGCCCCGTCGGCGCAGCGAGAGCTCGGCCAGGTGTTCGTGTACCTCGGCGGCCTCGGCGGTCTGCGCAGCGCGCCGGACTCGGTGCTCACCGGGCTCGGCGAGGGAGGCTCGCTCTTCGGCTCGGTGGTCTCGGGCGCTGGGGACATCAACGCCGACGGCTACGCCGACCTGGTCGTGGGAGCGCCGCTGGCGAGCACCACCGGGAGGGTGTTTCTCTACCTCGGGTCGCCCGGGGGCATCGCCGCGTCGCCCACCTCGGTGCTCATCCCCTCGGACTCGACGATGGTGCGCTTCGGGTCGTCCATCGCCGACGCGGGGGACCTCGACGGCGACGGCGACAGCGACCTCGTCGTCGGGGCCAACGCCACGGGCGGCTTCACCGGCGCGGCCTACCTCTTCGCGGGCGCGACCTTCGGGGTGTCGTCCTCGGCGACGCTGCGCATCGAGAGCCCGGAGGGGGGGCAGTTCGGCGGGGCGGTCGCGGGCCTCGGGGACACCAACGCCGACGGGCTCCCGGACTTCGCGGTGGGCGCGGCCAACGTCGAGAGCTCGCGAGGTCGGGTGTATGTCTTCCATGGCGAGCGGTCGCTGCGGGTGAGCGCGGCGTCGCGGGTGCTGAGCGGTCCGGGCGGGGCCGACGCGGAGTTCGGCGGGGCCATCGCGGGGGCGGGGGACGTCGACGGCGACGGCGACGACGACGTGATGGTGGGAGCGCCCAGGCGCACCGGGTACACGGGCGCGGCGTACCTCTTCCTGGGGGCGCGCACGGGCCTTCCGGAGACGGCGGCGCAGAGCTTCGACGGGGCGGCCATGAGCTCGTACTTCGGGGGCTCGCTCGCGGGCGCGAGGGACGTCGACCGCGACGGCTTCGCGGACGTGGCCATCGGGGCCGAGCGCTTCATGGGCTTCCAGGGGCGGGTGATGGTCTACCGGGGCAGCGCCATGGGGCTCGTCTCGCCGGTGGCCGTGGACGGGCCCGCCGCGGGGGCGCGCTTCGGGTTCTCCGTGGCGATGATCCGGCGGTGGCCTCGCGGGGGGTGAGCGCCGTTGCCTCTGGTCATCCAGGGGCACCGTCTTAGGCTCCCAGGTGATGTCCCTCGATCAGCTCGGTCTCATCGGCAACTGCCAGTGCTCGGCGCTGGTGGACGCGCACGGCGCGGTGGTCTGGTCGTGCCTCCCCCGCTTCGACTCGGAGCCGATGTTCTCGAAGCTGCTCGACGCCCAAGGGGGCGGGCACTTCACCGTCGCTCCGGAGGACGGCACCCTCGGCGTGCAGCGCTACCTCGAGAACACCAACATCCTCGAGACGCGCTTCACCTCGCCCTCGGGGTCGTTCCGGGTGCTCGACTTCTGTCCGCGCTTCATGCTCTTCGAGCGCAGCTTCCGGCCGTCGAAGATCATTCGCATCGTCGAGCCCCTCTCGGGCACGCCGCGGGTGGTGATCCACTGCAACCCGAGGCTCGGCTGGTCGAAGGCCGTGCCGAAGTGCGAGCAGGGCTCCAACCACGTCTCCTACCGCGGCTTCGGCAGCGAGGTGCGCCTCACCACCGACGTGCCGCTCTCGTACATCAACGCCCGGGCCTTCGCGCTCACCGAGCGGAGGCACCTGGTGCTGGCCTGGGGCGAGCCCATCGAGGAGGCCCTCGCCCCGCTCTGCGAGCGCTTCCTGAGGGAGACCACCCAGTACTGGCAGCGGTGGGTGAAGCACTGCGCCGTGCCGCCCATGTACCAGGAGCAGGTGATCCGCTCGGCGCTCGCGCTGAAGCTGCACTGCTTCGAGGACACCGGGGCCATCGTCGCGGCCCTCACCACGTCGCTCCCCGAGTCGCCCGGCAGCGGCCGCAACTGGGACTACCGCTACTGCTGGCTGCGCGACTCCTACTACGCCCTCGGCGCCTTCGGGCTCCTCGGGCACTTCGAGGAGCGGGAGAAGTTCCTGCAGTTTCTGCTCAACGTGGCGAGCGCGGCGCCCAACCTCGACCTCGCGCCGCTCTACCGCATCGACGGCGGCGTCGACCTGGAGGAGGCCGTGCTCACCGACTGGCCGGGCTACCTCTCCAACGGTCCCGTGCGCGTGGGCAACGCGGCGGCGCAGCACCTCCAGCACGACGTCTTCGGCGAGATGGTGCTCGCGCTCGCGCCCATCTTCCTCGACAAGCGCTTCGCCGACCAGGCGACGCCCGCCACGCTCGACCTCGTGGAGCGCCTCGCCCGCAAGGCCGCCGAGGTCGCGGGCCAGCCCGACGCGGGCATCTGGGAGTACCGCTCGGAGTGGCGGCCGCAGACCTTCTCCTCCCTCATGTGCTGGGCCGCGGTCGACCGCATGGCGATGATCGCGGCCATCCACAAGCCCGAGGCGGAGGCGGAGTTCCGGGCGCACGCGACGCGCATCCGGGACGAGATCCTGTCGAGGGCGGTCGACCCGGCGAGGGGCACCCTGGTCGAGAGCTACGGCGGCACGGAGGTCGACGCGGCGCTGCTGCAGGCGATCACGCTGCGGCTCGTCACGGCGGACGACCCGCGGGCCCACGTCACCATCGACACCATCCGCCAGGAGCTGGAGCACGGCGGCTGGCTGCGCCGCTACCGCTCCGACGAGTTCGGCCAGGCGCACGTGGCCTTCGTGATCTGCACCTTCTGGCTGATCGAGGCCCTGGCCAAGGTCGGCCGCCAGGACGAGGCGCGCGCCATGATGGAGCTGCTCCATCGCGTGAAGAGCCCGCTCGGGCTGCTGGCCGAGGACCTCGACCCCTCCAACGGCGCCATGTGGGGCAACTTCCCGCAGGCGTACTCGCACGTCGGCGTGATCCACGCGGCCTTCGCGGCCTCGCCGCGCTGGTGGGAGGTGCTCTGATCAGACGGCTCGCGCGGCTATCCGATCGCTGCGCCCCGCGCCCGCGGGTTGGAAACCCGATCGCTTCTACATGTATCGCCAGCGATCGGAACGCACCGGAACCACTGACGTGAGGGAGTTTCTGGAGGCACATGGGTCCCCGCAGGGACGCCGCAGATACGCCGCCCACTCCGCGGTTGCGGACGGCCCGCGAGCGGGCCTGCAACCGCTGAAGTGGGAGCCTGGAACTGAGCGCCCCTCCTTCGAGGGGCTTGCTGAAAGAGCGCCGGTTGCTGGCGCAACCGTCGGGAGGTCACCGACCGCCGCGATGGAACT
>CBIHPK010000258.1:0-8162 GCA_966211675.1 uncultured Myxococcaceae bacterium | reverse complement strand
CACGAACGACGCCTCACCGTCGAGGAAGCGACGAGAGCGGCCGACCACGCCCACGGACGACGCCTCACCGTCGCGGAGCGACGGGGCGACCGACCACGCCCTCCCAACGCGCCTCCGCGGCTACGCGCTCAGCATCCGAGTACGGTTTCTCTCTGGCTCTCTATGGGACGACGTCGTGCACGTCGGACCGGATCAGCGAAAGCGCGTTGGGAGGGCGTGGTCGGCCGCTCTCGTCGCTTCCTCGACGGTGAGGCGTCGTTCGTGGGCGTGGTCGGCCGCTCTCGTCACTTCCGCCTTGCGAGCAGCCCCGAGAAGATTCCGGGAAGGATCAGGGTTTTCAACCCGCGGACGCGGGGCACAGCGACCGGACAACAGCAAGTGCCGTCTGCATCACGCGCGCGGCGGTAGGCTCCCCGTCGTGGACCCCGAGACGATCGGTTCGAGCCTGTTGCGTCCGCGACGGCCTCGCCTCCGAGAGGCGAGGAGCGCCGTCGTCGGCTGTGCCGATCCGCAGGCCGCGTGGGAGGCGCTGCTGTCCGGCGGGATGCTCCCTCCGGCGTGGCGCGATGACCCGGCGCGGGGCGCGGGCTTCCTCTGCGCGCGCTGCGGCGGCGCCGGTCAGGTCTACGGCGACGATGGACTCTCGACCGAGCCTGCGTGGTTCGACCCCTGCTTCGCGTGCGCCGAGAGCGGCATCGTCCAGACGGCGCTCCCGCCTTCGATCGAGACCGCCGTGCAGCTCGCCGCGGACCCCGACGCCATCGCGCAGGTCGAGGCGCTCGCGCGCGAGTGCGCGTCCCGATTCAGCGGCTGGTTCGATCTGGCACCGCCGCGAACGCTCTGGCGCTCCGGCTTGATGCGCGATCCCTTCGGCCACCTCCAGCTGGCGCACCCATGGCGACCCATCGGTCGCGTGCCGTCGGACCCGCGCTCTTCGAGGGCGCTGCACGCTCGTCGCGGCGCGCTCGGCGTCGTCGCCGTCCCGACCGTCGAGGCGCTCGAGCTCGCTGCGACGGACGTCGACCGCGGTCGGGCCCTCGAGGTGCGGGAGCGGTTGATGCGCGCCGCCGACGGCAGCGACAGCGAGCGCGTCGCGCGCGAGGCGAGGATCCGGCCCGGGCCCACCGCCCCGACGGATCGCGATCAGGCCATCGAGGCCGCCGGCTCCGACGCGTACCACTCGACGCTCTACGGGCTCCTCGCGGCGCGCGGGGTGTCGCCCTACGCGGAGTTCTCCGACCCCTGGGAGCCGATCCTCGCGATCTGGGCGATGGGCTACGGGCTCCACGCCCTCGCTCGGGACGCGGTCCTGCTCTTCGCGCCCGAGGCGTGAGCCCGCTCTCGACCCGCGTCGCCCGTAAGCCTCGTGGTCATGCCCACTTCGTTCACCGAGTGGGTCCTTCCGAGCCCGGCGAGGTGCGACGGTCAAGGGGGTCGTCGCAGGGGCGCGGCTCACTTCCCGAGTGAGTTCAGCTCACTTCCCGAGTGAGCCAACGCGTTCGCGAGCGTCGGGCGCCATGAGCACCCCGAAGAAGCCCGCGAAGCGCCGTCCGCTCGCCCTGCGATGGAGGCCAACATCCAGGCGATCAAGAAGAGCTCGCGCGAGCGGGCCCCTTTGCATGACACCGCGGACGTCGCCGGATTGCGCCGCGCGGGTCCTCGCGTCGACAATGCGCCACCCTCCGTGCACGCCCCAAGGACCCGCTGGCTCGCCGCCTCGCTCTCGCTCCTCGTCGCCGCCTGCGAGTCGAGCCCCGCCGCGCCCCCCGCGGACGCGGGCATCGATCGCCCCTCGGACCTCGGTGACGACCTCGGCATCGACCTCGGCGACGAGCTGAAGTCCTCCCCCGACGTCGACCTCAACGACGACGCGTCCGCTCCCGTCGACCTCCCGCCGCCGCCCACCGGGTGCCACCTGCTCGACGACGCGGGCCCTGCGCCTGCGCCCTCCGACGCGGGCCTCCCAGAGCCCGGCGCGTACCCCCCGCTGCGAGGCCCCGGCGGACCTTCTCGCGCGTTCACCACGGAGTCCTTCACGACGCCTTGCGCGTACCTCGACGGCGGCCCCACGGACCGCGACCACCACAACACCGTGCTGATGTACGACGGCTACCTGGTGATGCCGTGGGCCCACGAGGCCGGCGGCGGCGGCATCTCCGTCTGGGACTTCTCCGACGCCTGCCACCCGGCGCACGTCGCCACCACCACCGACGCCCGCATGCGCGAGTCGCACACCGCAGGCTTCTCCCCCATCGGCGGACGCTGGATGGTCACCGCCTCGCTCTCGGGGCTGGAGTTCTGGGACGTCTCGGACCTGCGCGCAGTCCGCATGGTGAGGGAGTTCGTGCTCCCCGGCGTGGTCTATCCCGACTCCTACCGCCGGGTGGTGATGAGCACCTTCTGGCAGGCTCCCTACGTCTACGTCGGGGCCACGGACAACGGGCTCTTCATCGTCGACGCGAGCGACCCCCGCAACCCGACGCTCGTCGCGCAGGAGCCCGCCAACCCCGCCATGAGCGTCGGCGGCGTGCACGCCATCGGCAACATGCTGGTGATGATCTCCAGCGAGGGCTCGCGCACCACGCTCCTGGACATCGGCGACCCGGCGCACCCGCGGCCGATCCCCGGCGGGAGCTTCCTCATCCGCGACGCCGACGAGGGCGCGGCCACCCGCCGGGTGCAGCTCGGGTACACCGGGCACGTCAACGGCAACCGGATGTTCTACACGCGGCACGTGCTGGGCGGCGGGCTCATCAGCTACGACATCACCGACCCGAGCTCGCCTCGCTTCCTCTTCAGCTACCTGCACCCGGGGCGCGCCAACGGCGGCTACGTCTTCCTCAAGGAGGACGTCGCCTTCGTCGGGCTGAGCAGCCTCGGCATGGCCTTCGACGTGTCCAACCCCCGCGTCGCCACGCCCATCAGCACCTTCAACTTCACCGGCGACCTCGACACCATCTCGCCCATCGGCAACGTCGCCGTCGTCTCCGTCGACGACGACGCCGTGCCCGACCACGCGACCGGGGTGTTCCCCTTCCGGGCGCAGCCCGACCGGAGCCCCCCGAGGGTCAACATGGTGGTGCCTCGCGACGACGCCACGGCGCAGCCGCTCTCCACGCGCGTGGGCCTCACCTTCAACGAGTTCGTCGAGCTCGGCACCGTCTGGCGCGGCTCGCTCGTCGTGCGCGAGGTCGGGACCACCGCCCCCCTCGAGGGCCACTACTCGGGCCAGGAGGGCGTGGTGAACTTCTGGCCCGCGCGCCCGCTCAAGCCCGACACGCAGTACGAGGTGCTGGTCCCCGCGGGAGGCGTCCGGGACTACTCGGGCAACGCGGTGGCGACCGCCTTCCGCTCGACCTTCCGCACCGTCGCGTGCACCACCCGGTAGCCGGCCGATGACCCGCCCCTCGCTCCTGCCCCTCCTCGCCGCCCTCGCGCTCGGTTGCGACGGCGCTCCCGCCGCGACCGCGACCGACGCCGGAGCCGCCGACGTGAGCCGCGACGCGCCCTCGGCGGACGTCCCCGTCGACGTCACGGTCGCCGGGCCGTTGAGCGCCCGCATCGAGGGCGCGGGCTTCGTCTACCAGGGCGAGGAGACCTGCCTCACCGCCGTCCACAACGGTGGAGCGGGCGCCCGCTTCGCGTGGGTGCTCGAACCCGACGGAGTGCGCGCCACCACCGAGCGCGCCTGCCGCCGCTGGAGCGACCTCGGGGCCTTCCGCGCCTTCGTCACCGTCGAGGCCCGCGGGATGCGAGTGGAGGCGTCGGCGCCGTTTCGCGTGGTGGCGCGCCCGACGACGCCCCGCCCCACCGCGTCGAGCACCATCGCCTACGACCCGACCCGCCGCGAGGTCTGGGTCGTCAACCCGGACGCCGACACCGTCGCCGTGCTCTCCGACGAGCCCACCACCCGCCTCGCCGAGGTGCCCGTGTGCGACCACCCGCGCACCGTCGCCGTCTCCGGCGCGACCGTCGCCGTCGCGTGCCAGGACGACGGGGCCCTGTGGCTCCTCGACGCCGCGAGCCGCTCCCGCCGCGCGGCCGTCGCGCTCGGCGCGGGCGCGAGGCCCTTCGGCGTCGCGGCCGACCCCCGAGGAGGGAGGTTCTTCGTGACGCTCCAGGACGCCGGGCGCCTCGTGGTGGTCGACACCGCGGGCTCCGTCGTGGGCTCCGTGGACGTGGGCTTCGACGCTCGCGGCGTGACCGTCAACGCCGCCGGCACCGCGCTCGTGGCCCGCTGGCGCGGCGACGCGGAGGGAGCCCGCGTGGTGCAGGTCGACGCGAGCGACCCGGCCTCTCCCCGGCGCGTCGGCGTCGGCCTCCTGCCGGCGCAGGAGGACCTCGACAGCGACACCGACAACAGCGGCGTGCCGAGCTTCCTCGGCGCGCTCGCGTTCGGGCCCGCGGGGCGCGAGGCCCTCGTCCCTGCGCTCAAGGCCAACAACGTCACCGGGACCTTCCGCACCCGCGACGCGCTCACCTCCCAGACCACCGCGCGCGCCGTGCTGTCCCTGGTGTCGCCCGGCGAGTCCGGAGCCGCGCCGACCGAGCCCGTGCGCTACTCCTTCGACGACCTCGACCACGCCTCGGCGGTCGCGTTCTCGCCGCAGGGCGACCGGCTCTTCGTCGCGCTCCAGGGCGCCGAGATCGTGGTCGCGCTCGACCCCGAGGGGTTCAACATCACCGGCTCGATCCCCGACGTCGGCGGCGCGCCCGAGGGCCTCGCGCTCAGCCCCGACGGCGCCCGGCTCTTCGTGCAGGGCTTCACCACCCGCACGGTGCGCGTCTACGACGTGCGCGACCTCTCCCGCGCCCCGACGCCCCTCGCCGACGTCGTCACCGTCGCGGCCGAGCCGCTGCCCGCCCAGGTCGCCCTCGGTCAGCGGACCTTCTACGCGAGCCGCGACCCGCGCATGAGCCGCACCTCGTACCTGTCGTGCGCGAGCTGCCACCTCGACGGCGAGGGCGACAACCTCGTCTGGGACTTCACGCAGCGGGGCGAGGGGCTGCGCAACACCATCCCCCTCCAGGGCCGCGGCGGAACCGACCACGGCCCCATGCACTGGAGCGCCAACTTCGACGAGGTGCAGGACTTCGAGCACGACATCCGCGGGGGGCAGGGGGGCCGAGGGTTCCTGAGCGATGCGGTGTTTCATGCGGACGGCCACGACGTGACGCTGGGCACGCCCAAGGTCGGGCTCTCCGCCGAGCTCGACGCGCTCGCCGCCTACGTCGCCAGCCTCCGTCGCGTCGGCACCTCGCCCTTCCGCCGCGACGGCGACGCGGCGTGGGCGGCCTCTCGCGCCCGGGGCGAGGCGCTCTTTCGCAGCGAGGAAACGCGCTGCGCCACCTGCCACTCCGGGCCCCGGTACACCGACAGCGCCTTCCTGCCCGGCACCCGCACCCCCGTCCTCCACGACGTCGGAACCCTCGGCCCCGGGAGCGGTCAGCGCCTCGGCGCCACGCTCACCGGACTCGACACGCCGACGCTCCGCGACCTGTGGCGGACGGCCCCCTACCTCCACGACGGCTCGGCCCCGACCCTTCGCGAGGTGCTGGTGTCGCGAAACCGCGACGACCGCCACGGCCGCACCTCGGGGCTCGCCGAAGGGCAGCTCGCCGACCTGGAGACCTTCCTGCTCTCGGTCGAATGAGGGCGATGGGGTGTACTAGGCTCAAGGCCATGAGCCACGACACCCGCACGATCACCTGGAAGGACGGCGCTCGCTGGTCGGCGTCGTCGACGGTCTTCGATCAGCTCACGGCCAGGCTCAACGACCTGCGCCCCGTGATCCTCGGCCTCGACGCGGTGCTCGACCGATGGCGCGCCTCGACCGGGGCCACCCTCGACGTCGATGACTTCGCGCCGACGGAGGACGACCGCGCGGTGCTGACCGCGGCGCTCGCGCGCATCGTCGAGGAGGGGGCGGGCGATGTGGAGGATGCGGAGGAGCGCAGGGCGCTGGAGGACGGGGCGGCGTCGCTGCACGAGCTCTTCGTGACGGACGTCACGCGCTCGTAGGTCTCAATACCCGTCGAGCACCGTGAGGGCCTCGTCGTGGGCGGAGTTCACCGCGGCCTGCGCGGGCGCCGAGGGGGTCGGCTGGGCGCTTCCGGCGGTGGCGACGGAGGGGCGGCTGAGCGCGCGGCGCAGCGAGCTCACGTTGCTCACCTGGCGGTGGTACGCGGCGTTGGTCTCGTTCTGCGCGACGCTGCGGGCCCGGTCGAGGAGCTGGTCGAGCTGGGCGCTCGCCTGCGCGACGTTGCCGCTGCGGGCCTCTCGGATGGCGGCCACGGTGCCCACGGCCAGGGTCACCTGCGCGGCGACGGCCTCGACCTCGGCGCTGCGGCCGCCCTCGATCTCCGCCGCGTCGCTGCTGGCGTGCGCTCCGAGGAAGAGGTCACGCTCGTAGCGCACGCTGGGGGCGGCGGGGTCGTTCCAGGCGAGGCGGGCGTCGATGAGCTCGACCGGCGAGCCCGCGCGGTGCGACGGGACGTTGAGCCTCACGATGAGGTCGCGCGAGGCCCCCTCGGTGAGCTCGCCCAGGGCGACGGTCACGCCCGCGTCGGTGCGCGCGGCGTCGTGGCCGAGCACCGCCTCGATCTGCACGTCGGGCCCGGGGTTGAGCGTGACCGTGGCGTTGCGGGCGACGATGCGCTCCATGCGCAGCACCTCGGTGCGGAAGGCCGTCGCCACCGCGGCGGAGTCCTCGATGTAGTGGAAGTGCCCGCCGGAGCGCTGCGCGATCGCCCCCATCAGGGTCTCGTTGTACTCGAGGCCGAGGCCCATGGAGGTGATGGAGATGCCGTGCTGGCCGGCGCTCACGGCCGTCGCCTCGATCCCGGCGGCCTCGTTGGGGACGCCGTCGCCCAGCAGCACCACGCGGTTGATGCCCGCGGCGTTGAGGTGCGCGGCCACCTGCTCGACGCCGAGGCGAAGGCCGTTGGCCATGTCCGTGGTGCCGCGGGCGCGCATGGCGCCGATGCGGCGGCGGGCCTCGGCGCGCTGCGCGGGGTCGAGCTCGGCGGAGGGGAAGATCACCTCGGAGCGGGAGTCGAAGGTCACCACCGCGAGGCGGTCGCCGTCGCGCAGCGAGTCGAGCAGCACGAGGCTGGCCGCGCGGGCGTCGTCCATGGGCCGCCCCTCCATGGAGCCCGACGTGTCGATGACCAGCGCGAGGTTGATGGGCGGGTGCGCCGACGGGTCGATGGCCGCGGTGCCCAGGTGGATGCGGGCGACCAGCGTGCTGCGCGCCCCGGCGGGGACGAAGCGGTTGGCCAGGTCGCCGCCGAGGGAGAGGGCGTCGGGGGTGCGCGCGTGGCGCTGGGCGCCGGCGCAGGCCGCGAGCGAGGAGAAGAGCGCGAGACAGAAGAGCATGAGCGTGCGTCGCATGGTGGTGAACCTCTGACGCGCAGAACGCCGCCGTGGTCTTCGGGCTTACGGAGAAAGTTCCTGGCGCTACGCTCCCCCTACGAGGCCCCATGAAGCTCTACACCATCGGCTACGAGCACGCGGGCCAGCTCGCGCTGCTTCGCACGCTCCAGGAGCACGGCATCCAGAAGCTCATCGACGTGCGCGAGCTGCCCAACTCCCGCCGGGCGGGCTTCTCCAAGAAGGCGCTCACCGCCGCGCTCGGCGCCGAGGGCATCGGCTACGCGCACCTCCGCGCGCTCGGCACGCCGAAGGAGGGGCGGCTGGCCAACCGCCGACGGGACTACGCCACCTTCTGGAAGATCGTCGACGCCCAGCTCGCCACCCCGGAGGCCGTCGACGCCCTCGCCGACGCGGCCTCGATGGCCCGCGCCGCCCCGAGCTGCCTGCTCTGCCTCGAGGCCGACCACACGCACTGCCACCGGTCGCGCGTCGCCGACGAGCTCGCGAGGCGATACGGCTACACCGTCGAGCACCTCGCGGTCGAGGGCAGCAGTCTCGTGTGAGGCGGTCGCTGGTGCCCGGGCGCCGACACCGCAAACCCTCGATTTCGAGGCGTCCTGATTCACGCGGCCGGTGATGTTGTCCGGTCGCTGCGCCCTGCGTCCGCGGGTTGGAAACCCTGATCCTTCCCGGAATGTTCACGATGGCTCACACAAGGTCGTCCTCGAGCGTGCGTCTCGTGAGAGAGCGCCCACTCCGCGGTTGCGGTCGGCCCGCGAGCGGGCCT
>CBIHPK010000257.1:0-8214 GCA_966211675.1 uncultured Myxococcaceae bacterium | reverse complement strand
GTGGGACGAGATCTCCGCCGCGTGCGAGCGCGACGAGATCATCGAAGGCACCATCTCCGCCCGCGTGAAGGGCGGCCTGTCGGTCACCATCCGCGGCGGCGTCAAGGCGTTCCTGCCGGGCTCGCAGGTTGATCTGCGCCCCATCCGCAACCTCGACAAGATGATCGGCCAGGGCTTCCAGTTCAAGGTCATCAAGTTCAACAAGAAGCGCGGCAACATCGTCCTCTCGCGGCGCGTGCTGCTCGAGAAGGAGCGCGACGAGCTGAAGCGCGACACCCTGGAGAAGCTCTCCGAGGGCATGGTCACCAAGGGCATCATCAAGAACATCACCGAGTACGGTGCGTTCGTGGACCTCGGCGGCATCGACGGCCTGCTGCACATCACGGACATGAGCTGGGGCCGGGTCCAGCACCCGAGCGAGCTCTTCCAGGTGGGCGACGAGGTCACCGTCAAGGTGCTCAAGTACAACGCCGAGACCGAGCGGGTCTCGCTGGGTCTCAAGCAGACCATGGAAGATCCCTGGAGCCACGCCGAAGAGGCCTTCCCGCAGGGGAAGAAGGTCCAGGGCAAGGTCGTCTCGATCACCGACTACGGCGCGTTCATCGAGCTGGAGCCGGGCGTCGAGGGCCTCGTGCACGTCTCGGAGATGTCCTGGACGCGCCGCGTGAAGCACCCGAAGAACCTGCTCAACGTCGGCGACGACATCGAGTGCCAGGTGCTCGAGGTCGACGCCAAGGCGAAGCGCATCTCGCTCTCCATCAAGGAGCTCGAGCCCGATCCCTGGACGCTCTTCGTCAACGAGTTCAACCCGGGCGACAAGGTCGAGGGCAAGGTCCGCTCGATCACCGACTACGGCATCTTCATCGGCATCCGCGACGGCGTGGACGGCATGGTGCACAAGTCCGACCTGTCGTGGACCCTCCGCGTGGTCAACCCGTCGGACCTCTACCAGAAGAACGACGACGTCGAGGCCGTGATCCTCTCCATCAACCACGATGAGAAGAAGGTCTCCCTCGGCATCAAGCAGCTCTTCGACGATCCCTGGTCGCACATCCCGAACGACTTCCCCCAGGGCAAGCCGGTCGAGGGCAAGATCATCAACATCTTCGACGGCGGCCTGTTCATCTCCATCTCGCCCGGCATCGACGGCTTCGTGGCCAGCCACGACTACCCCGCCGACGTCACGGACGGGACGCGCAAGCTCAAGCGCGGCGAGGTCATCCGCACCGAGGTCTCCGGCCTCGACATCGGCGACAAGCGCATCCTCCTCTCCATGCGCGGCGGCTCCGCCCGCAGCGAGAGCACCGCGACCGGCGAGACCGGCCCGGCTCCCGAGCGCATGAGCGGCGGATCCCCGAGCGTCGCCCCGAAGGAGTCGCGCCGCGGCTCGACCCTCGGCGACCTCATCAAGGAGAAGCTCGGCGACCTCGGCGATCTGCCGTCCAAGTCCTGAGCCCCGCTCCTCCCTCCTCGCCTCCCTCTCCCTGACCCTTCCCTGACCCCCCTCCTCGCCGCGGCGCCCCTCTCGTAGAGATGGGCTCCGCCGCGATGTTGGGTTGCGTCCGGTGCTCGCGCGGGCGAACCTCCGCGGCGCGACCGTGACCAGCCGAAGCGACAAGCCTGGACGGCTCTGGGCCCCCTGGCGGATGGAGTACATCCGCGGCCCCAAGGAGCCTGGATGCATCTTCTGCCGCTACCCCGCGGAGGACCCGTCGAGGCTCGCCGAGCGGCTGGTGCTCTGCGTGCGCGGCGACGCGTTCGTGATGCTCAACAAGTACCCCTTCGCGTCGGGGCACCTGATGGTGGTGCCCACTCGCCACGCGAGCGACCTCGGCGAGCTCAGCCCCTCGGAGCACGCGGCGCTCTTCGAGCTGGTGCGCGCCTCGGCCTCGGCGCTGAAGGTCGCGGTCAACGCCGAGGGGGTCAACATCGGCATCAACGTCGGCGCGGCGGCGGGCGCGGGCATCGCCGAGCACCTGCACGTGCACATCGTCCCGCGGTGGCGCGGAGACATGAACTTCATGCCCGTGGTGGCCGACCTGCGGGTGATGCCCGAGGCGCTCGACGCCACCTGGAAGCGCCTCGCTCCCTACTTCCGTCCGCTGGGCGAGGCCCCCGCCGAGGCCGCTCCCCCCGCGCGTCGACGGGCACCGCGGAAGGTTCGCTAGGCCCATGGTCGACGTCGTCCGCCGCCGCCGGCTGATCTTCGCGACCGTCTCGCTCTCGGTCATCGCGGCCGTCATCGTGGCCTCTCGCGCGGTGCTGCTGCCCTTCGTGCTGGGCGTGCTGCTCGCGTACGTGCTGCACCCGGTGGTGGGCGCCCTCACCCGACTGAAGGTCCGGGGCAAGGCGGTGCCCCGCTGGGTCGCCGTGCTGGGCATCTACGTCACCCTGATCGCGACCCTGGTGGTCACGCTGCTCGCGATGACCCCGAGGGTGGTCTCCGAGGCGCGCTCCTTCGCGCTCCACGAGGTGCCCTCGCTGCGCCAGCGGGCCGAGCGCGACTGGATGCCGCGAGTGCGCTCGCTGGTGGCGCGGGTGCAGGGCGCGGTGGTCACCACGCCGCCGAGAGAGGAGGCCGAGACCCCCGCCGGCGAACGGATCCCGGACGACGGAGCGCTGCGGGTGAGCCCGGAGGCCGGAGGCGTCTACCGGGTGACGCTCCCGCCCGAGGGCGTGGTGGTCGAGCGGGTCGACGACGCGCACTGGGCGGTGCGGCCCCGGCGGCGGGCGCAGAGCGAGGGCGACACGATCCAGCGGGAGCTCCAGAAGCTGGGGCAGGGCCACGTGGCGGACGTGCTGCGCGTGGGCCGCGGCATCATCGGCGGCGTCATCGGCGGGATCTTCAACTTCTTCATGACCCTGATGGTCAGCGCGTACCTGCTGGTGACCGAGGCGAGGGTGCTCGGCTTCTTCCGCACGCTGGTGCGCCCGGAGTCTCGCGAGGCCTTCGACCGCCTGCTGCGACGCCTCGACCGGGGGCTCTCCGGGGTGGTGCGCGGCCAGCTCATCATCTGTCTGGTCAACGGGTCGCTGAGCGCCGTGGGCTTCGCGCTGGCCGACCTCAAGTACTGGCCCACCCTGGCGGTGGTGGCGACGATCTTCTCGCTCATCCCGATCTTCGGCACGGTGCTCAGCTCCGTGCCCGCGGTCGCCATCGGCCTCACGCAGGGCTTCGGCACCGCGCTCTTCGTGCTGCTCTGGATCATCGGCATCCACCAGCTCGAGGCCAACCTGCTCAACCCCAAGATCATGGGCGACCAGGCGAAGATCCACCCGGTGCTGGTGGTGTTCTCGCTGCTCGCCGGGGAGCACGCCTTCGGCATCCTGGGCGCGCTCCTCGCGGTGCCGGTGATGTCCATCGCGCAGACCCTGTTCCTGCACTGGCGCGGGTACGCGCTGGGCTACGGCGAGCCCGCCACCGACTCGGTGTCCTAGGAGCCCCGCGATGAGCGACCGCGCAGCCCTCGGCCTGATCGCAGCGCTCTCGACCGCGCTCCTCTCGTGCGGGGCGAAGACCGGGCTCCTCGTCGACGCCAGCGTCGACCGCGCCGAGGTGGCCGTCGTCCGGCCCGACGCGTGCGCCGCGCAGGTGGTGCTCGCGTCGCCCTCGTCCGTCGAGCTCCTGCTGCTCACCGACCGCTCGACCTCGATGGAGCGCGACCTCCTGGGCGGCTCCGGGAGCCCGCGCCGCTGGGACGTCCTGCGCGACGCCCTCGCGACCACGCTCCCTCGCTACCAGGACCGCATCGCCATGGGGCTGCAGTTCTTCCCGGGCATCGGCGGCACCGGCATCTGCGCGGTGGGCGCGACGCCGGACCTCTACCCCGCGCTCTCGCAGGCCCTGCCGATCCTGGTGCGCTTCGGCCGCACCGAGCCCAACGGCCGCACGCCGACCTGGCTCGGGGTGCAGTCCGCCGGCCGCTACCTCCAGGGTCGCGCGGCGCCGCGGAGGTTCCGAGCGATCCTGCTGGCCACCGACGGAGCGCCCAACTGCAACGGCGCGCTCGACGGCGCCCGCTGCACCTGCACCGCCCTCGGCGGCACCGGGCAGCAGCAGTGCGAGGACGACCCCTCCCTCTGCCTCGACGACGGCCGCACCGTCGCGGAGGTCGCCCGGCTCGCGGCGCAGGGCATCCCCACCTACGTCGTGGGCATCGACGGCGACAACCAGCCCGAGCTCATCACCGTGCTCTCGCAGCTCGCGGTCGCGGGCGGACGGCCCAACCCCGCCACCGCTGCCCGGCCCTACTACAGCGTCCGCCGCCCGGAGGACCTGCTCAGCGCCTTCGACCAGATCCAGCGGCAGGTGTCGCGCTGCGTGTTCGGCGTGTCCCCGGCGGTCTCGGCGAGCGCGACGGTGAGCGTGACGCTCGGGGCTCAGGCCCTCACCCGCGACCCCGAGCACCGGAGCGGCTGGGACTGGACCGACGCGGAGCGCACCACGCTCACGCTCTTCGGCGCGGCGTGCGAGCGCGCCTCCGCGGGGGAGACCTCCGTGCGGCTCGACGTCCGCTGCGCCGCGCCCCGCTGATCATCCCCTCGCGACGACGGCCTCGCGCGGGCGGAACACCAGGCCCGCGATCGCCCCGGTGAGGGCGCCGCCCAGGTGCGCGGAGAGCGCGGCGCCCGGGTCACCGAGGTCCGCGATCAGGTGCACGGCGATGAAGACCGCGAGGGCGGTGCGCCCCCGGGAGGGCGTCGCGTGGAGCTGCGCGAGGGTGAAGCCGAGGAGCCCGAAGCTGCCCCCGGAGGCGCCCACGATGAGCGCGCCGGAAGGGGCGGTGGCGGCCGCGAGCACGCCGCCCGCGACGGTGGCGAGGGTCCACGTCGCGGCGAGGCGGCGACGGCCGACGCGCTGCTCGATCCACGGCCCGAGCAGGAGCAGCGGCACCAGGTTGAGCGCGAGGTGGATCGCGTGGACGTGCAGCCACCCATGCGCGGCGAGGCGCCAGCCGTCCGCGAGGCGGTGCTCGCCGGAGCGCAGCGCGCCCCATCGGAGCAGGGCGTCGGGACCGGCGTGGTGGGCGAGGCGCCGGGCCACGTGGGCTGCGACGAGCGCGACGCCGAGCGACCAGGTCACTGGGGCGGGAGTGGTGAGCGAGGGCCGCATCGCGAGGTCTTGTGGGGCCACCGTAGCGGGGGCCCATGGGGCGAGCGGAAGTTTGCGACAGCGCGAGCGACGGGGGAGCTCTCAGGCGGCGAGGGCGGCGGGGTTGCAGCGCTGGCGCACCTGCGAGCGGATGCGGTGCGCCCGGGTGTAGACGGTCTTCTCCGAGCCGCCACAGGCCAGGGCGATCTCGTCGACGGAGGCCTCCTCGACGTGGAGCATCAGCAGGAGCCGCTGGTCCTGCGAGGGGAAGGTGCGGAGCGCGTCGAGGGTGCGGCCGCAGCGCTCTCGCGAGGCGGTGTCCTCGAAGAGGTCGCGCTCGTCGACGCGGTCGACCTCGCCGGTGGGGCTCAGCGTCGCCGGGCGGCGGCGGTGCGCGCGCAGGAAGTCGCGCGCGGAGTTGCCCGCGAGGAGCGCCACCCAGCTCGAGAGCTTGAGCCCGCGCGTCGGGTCGAAGAGCCGGAGCTTGCGCATCTCGCGGTCGACCAGCGACAGGTAGAACTCCGCGCGGATCTCCTCCATCTCGTCGCTCCCCAGGGCTCGCGCGAAGCCGCGGCAGACGCGCTCGACCTGCCGCCGCACCAGGCGGTCGAAGCGCACCTGGAACTCCCGCCAGGCTCCGGCATCGCCGCGCAGCAATCTGGTGATGAGTTCCCGGTCGCCCTGCGTAGTCTCGTCGGTCTGATGGGTCATTGCGCTCGTCGCCTCCGGGAGGGCGACAGAGCAGCCGTCGTACCAGCGCCGCTGCGCCGGGAAATCAGCGCGAGGTGCGAAGAGAACCGCCGCGGCTCGCGTTCAAGGGCCGGGTCGCGACGCGTCCGAGGCTCGTGGACGATCGTTCACAGGCCGGTGTGAGCCGGGCGCCGCGAGCGTTACGTCACGCCGTCGGCGTCAATCGCGGTTCACGCCGAGGCGGCGTCGCCGACGGAGCAGCGCGACGAGGGCCAGCGAGGCGAGGGCGATCGCGCCGGTCGCGCCGCGAGGGCGACGACCGATGGCGCAGGAGACGTTGTTGGGACCGACGACGGTGGCGCCGCCCGGCGTCGTGGCGAGGCCGCCATAGGGGACGCCGATGCATCGGCCGGGGGGCGTCGCGCGCTCGGGATAGATGGCGCAGACGCCCGCGGAGTCGTCGCTGTTGAGGTCGCTGCGGATCTCGCCGAGGCCCGCGGTGGGGTACATCACCGCGCGGGTGATGCTGGAGTGGGCCAGGCCGAGGAAGTGGCCGAACTCATGGGTCAGGATCGTCTGCAGGTCGCACTCGTCGGGCTCGGGCATCCGGCCGGTGGAGAAGACGAAGCCGCCGGGGTTGGCGGTGGCGCGGCTGTTGAGTTCGATGTCGGCGTCGAAGATCTCGCCGGTGAGCGAGTCGAAGGTGACCACGGTGATGGCGATGGTGCCCGGCCGGTGGAGCGCGTCGTCCTCCCAGCGTGGACGGAAGGCCACGGTGTTGGAGTTGGACCCGTAGGGGTCGTAGCCCGTGGGGTTGGACGTCTGGCCGTTGGGGACGATGCGGTAGTACTGCGGCTCGCGGCCGTTGTCGTCGCAGGCCACGCGGCCCCAGGCGCCGGTCGACGAGGCGGTGATCCGGTCGAGGTCGGGGAGCGTGAGGCCCATCGGGAGGTTGGCCCGGTAGAGCGAGTAGCCCGCGCAGAGGTTTCGCCACGAGAGGGCGACGCCGTACATCGGGCACTCGCCCTCCTGGGCTCGGACGCGGGAGGTCATCGTGCGGCAGTAGGCCTGCGCGGGCGCCGCGGCGGCGAGCGAGGCGAGCAGCAGCGCGGCGGTGGAGGCGAGGCGCTTCACCGGGGCACCGCTCGGACGCGATCGAGCATCGCGGGCAGCGGCATCGGCGGAGGAGCGACCGCGGTCGGGGCGGACTGCGAACGGTCCACGAGCAGCGACGAGGAGGGACGCGCGACGAGAGCGCCCTGCGCCGTGGCTTCGACCGGGACCACCGCCGCGGTGAGGTGCGCGAGGAAGCGCAAGGTGCCGACGCCGCCGGAGAGGAAGAACACGTAGCTGCGGCCGACCTCCAGCGTCGGCGCGTCGGGGATGACCTGAGCGATGCGGCCCACGACGCCGCCGGGCGTGCGGAGGAAGACGGTTCCGCCGACGACGGACGGGCCGCGGAGGGAGGCCTCCACGACCAGCTCATGGTCGGTGACGATGAGGCCGTGCTCCCAGCGGGAGGTGGAGGCGCGCACCGTCGCCACGACGACCTCGTCGGAGCGGCGGGTGAGCTCCTCGGTGGTGACCGGGACGATGGTGGTGGCGGGGGCCGCGGAGGGCGCGAGGCCCATCAGCAGCGCGGCGAAGGCGGCGGCGCGGGCCCGACGGCTCATGCGTCCTCGAGCGAGTTGGGGTCGAGGTCGAGGCGGAACACCTCGGTGGACTCGGCGGCGCGCTGCCCCGCGGCGGGGATCTCCGCGAGCGAGGGGTGCGGCTCGTAGCCGATGGCGACCGGGAGCATCGACGGGAGCGCGGGCTCCGGGGCGGCGGCGGCGGTCCAGGCCTCGGCGAGGAAGGCGTCGACGAAGCGCAGCACCCGGTCGGCGGACTGCTCGGCGCCCGCGAGGAGGAGCTTGTGATAGACGAGCAGCTCGCTGCGGGCGAGGGAGGCGACGACGGTGCGCAGCGCGTTGGCGACCTCGATGGCCCCGTCGCGGGTGGGGCGGTCGCCGCGGTCGAGGGCGATGCGCAGCGGGTCGAGGTCGATGTCGATGGTGATGGGGCAGGCCACCAGGTGGAAGGCGCCGTCGACGTCGGAGAAGCGCGACTGCGGCGTGCGGTCGATGGTCGCGACGGCGTGGTCTTCGAGGCACTGGTAGCTCACGCCGAGGTCGCGGACGATGGGCTCGAGGCGCTCCATCTCGTCGTCGACGGCGAGCGCGAGGCCGCCGGAGAGGTGCGAGGGCCACCGGTGCACCTCCGCGGCGGCGTGCACCCGGAGCAGCCCCAGCAGGGCGTCGCAGGCTTCGATCTCGATCTCGAGGGCTCGTCGCATGGTGGCCTCCACTCTACCCTGGACGGTTGGATCGGCGCGAACGGGCGGGGAGCTCCCCATCAGGGGAGGGCCCGGCCGGGTCCGCGACGCCGACCCG
>CBIHPK010000256.1:0-8302 GCA_966211675.1 uncultured Myxococcaceae bacterium | reverse complement strand
CCCGGGGGAGTGAAGCCGCGCGGCGATGGACACCCACCGCCGCCCCAAGCGAGATCCGTCCGCATGGCCCTCGTACGACCCTTTCGCGCGCTGCGTCCGCCCCCTGGCCTCGCCTCCCGCGTGGCCTCTCCGCCGTACGACGTGATCAACACGCGCGAGGCCCGCGCGCTCGCCGCGGGCAACGCCGACTCCTTCCTCCGCGTGGCCCGCCCCGAGGTGGACCTCCCCCCGGACGTCGACGAGCACGCCGACGAGGTCTACGCCCAGGGCACGCGCAACTTCGCCGAGCTGTGCGTCCGCGGGGTGCTGGTGCAGGACGCCTCGCCGCACATCTACGTCTACGCCCAGACCATGGGATCGCACCGCCAGGTGGGCCTCGTGGGCTGCGTCTCCGTCGACGAGTACGACCGGGACATCATCCGAAAGCACGAGAAGACCCGCGCGGACAAGGAGGACGACCGCACCCGCCACATCGACGCGCTCGACGCCCATGACGAGCCGGTGTTCCTGGCGTACCGGGCGCACCCGGCCATCGACGCGCTGGTCGCGACCATCACCGCGCTCGCGCCCGACACGGACCTCACCACCGACGACGGCATCCGCCACACCGTGTGGGTCCCCACGGTGGAGCAGTCCGCCGCGCTCTCGGCGCACTTCGCCGAGGTGCCCACGCTCTACGTCGCCGACGGCCACCACCGCAGCGCCGCCTCGTCGCGCGTCCACGCGAAGCGCCTCGGAACCCCCGGCGAGCACGACCGCTTCCTCGCGGTGCTCTTCCCCGACGAGCAGCTCCAGATCCTCGCGTATCACCGGCTGGTGCGCGACCGTCAGGGGCGCTCTCCCGAGGCGCTGCTCGAAGCGCTCGACGTGGTCTGCACCCTCGAGCCCGCGGCCACGGCGTCGCCTCCGTCACCGAAGTCCATGGGCTTCTACGTGGGCGGCCGCTGGTACCTCGGGACGGTGCGCCCCGGTCTCTGGGACGCCACGGACCCGGTCGCCTCGCTCGACGCCTCGCTCTGCCAGGACCTGGTCCTCGACCGCATCTTCGGCATCACCGACCCTCGCCGCGACGACCACGTCGACTTCGTCGGCGGCATCCGCGGAACCGGCGAGCTGGAGCGCCGCGTCCGCGAGGAGGGCTGGTCGCTCGCCATCGCGATGTACCCGACGCGCATCGCGGAGCTTCTGGCGGTGAGCGACGCCGGTCGCCTGATGCCCCCGAAGAGCACGTGGTTCGAGCCCAAGCTGCGGAGCGGCCTCTTCGTGCACCCGATGGAGTGAAGGTTTCGCGCTCCCGGTAGCGTGATAGCGTCGCCGCGATGTCCAGGCGAGCAGCGATCGTGGCCCTGGTTCTGGCGGGTTGCGGTGCGCGTACGGGCCTCCGCGATGAGCGCCTCGACGCCGCCTCAGACGTCGTCGACGCGAGCGACATCGTGGACGCCTCCGATGTCTTCGACGCTCCCGACGTCTTCGACGCTCCCGACGTCTTCGACGCTCCCGACGTCTTCGACGCTCCCGACGTCTTCGACGCTCCCGATGTCCCCGATGTCGTCGATGTCGTCGACGTCCCCGACGTCCCCGACGTCCCCGATGTGCGGGACGTTCCCGATGTCCCCGATGCGTGTATGCCGGTGCGCGAC
The DNA here is from genome assembly GCA_966211675.1 of uncultured Myxococcaceae bacterium. Taxonomy (GTDB): domain Bacteria; phylum Myxococcota_A; class Polyangia; order Polyangiales; genus SCUS01. The sequence continues at coordinate 6,662 of CBIHPK010000256.1, read as the reverse complement.
TTCTGCGGTCGCTTCGAGATCTGCGCCAACGGGCTCGACGACGACTGCAACGGCCGCTCGGACGACGGCTGCCCCTGCGTCCCCGGCGCCGTCCAGCCCTGCTTCGACGGACCTCCCGGCCGCCGTGACGTGGGCGCCTGCCGCGACGGCACCCAGCGCTGCCTCGCCGTCGGCCGCTGGACCGAGTGCGAGGGCGGCATCTCCCCGCAGCCCGACATCTGCAACGGCCAGGACAACACCTGCACCGGGTGCCTCACCGACATCGGCTGCCCCATCCTGTGCCCAGGACCAGACGACCCGCGAGTCCCCGACGGTCATCCCTTCGGGGAGTATCCCCTGCGCGGCGCGCTCTTCTTCGGCGGCCGCGCCACCGCGTGGCGATGGACCATCCAGGGAGGTCCCTGCGATCAGCTCGTGGCGATGAGCAGCTTCACGCTCTCCACGCCCGACCAGCGCGACGCGGTCTTCCGCCCGTCGCTCTCCGGCGACTACACCGTGACGCTGACGGTGACGGTCCCCGATGGCACCACGCTGTCGTGCACCTTCGTCGTCCACATCGCGGGCCCCGGCCTGCGCGTCGAGCTCTGCTGGGATCGCAGCAGCGACGTCGACGTGGACCTCTACCTCCACCGCCCCGGGAGCCGTGATTCATGGTGGCCCTCCGTGGGCGCCGCGCAGCCCACGCAGGACGCCTGCAGCTGGGCCAATTGCGAGGCGGTCATCCGAGGCGATACCGGCGGCGCTCCGACCCCGCGCGCCGACTGGGGCTACATGCCGTCGCCGCTCAGCGAGTGCCAGGACGGTCCGCACGGCGCCGAGTGGCGCGCCCTCGGCTTCTGCGCCAACCCCCGCCTCGACATCGACAACAACCTCACCAAGGCCCGCGGAACCCCCGAGAACATCAACATCGACCGGCCCCGCGACGGCGAGACCTTCCGGGTGATGGCGCACAACTTCACCGGGACGCTCACGCACCCGCTGGTGAACATCTACTGCGACGGTCGGCTCTACGGCACCTACGGCGCCGCGCCCGACCTCGTGGGCGGCTTCGCGGCTCCCGGCGGATTCGCGCGCGGAGCGATGTGGCGAGCGGTCGACGTCACGACGCGCGTCAACGCCGCGGGCGAGACCCGCTGCGAGCTCCGCGAGGTGCACCCGCCGGGCGCGACCTCGGGCTACGACGTGACCATCGACAACGTCCGGTATTGAGCGGCGCATCGAACGGAAGGGCCCGTGCCGCCGTTGGAAGCCTGTGCCCCGCTGGTATAACCCCCGCCGATGTCCACCAGCTCGCCTCGGGAAGCCGCCGTCCGCGCCTACCTCTCGGCCCTCGCGGAGTTCGAGTCCGCGCTCTCCGTGCTCGGCCTCGGTGAGCGCGCCCTCTCCGACGGCCTCGCGCCCTTCGCCGACCTCGCGCCCCACCTCGCCACCGAGGCCGCCTCCTCGCCCTCGATCCCCTCCGCGGACGGCCTCTGGCGGCCTCGCGACCCGGACACCCTCCTCGGCATCACGGACGTCTACGAGGTCCCCGGGCGCTTCGCCTTCCAGGGCGACGACGACGCCAACCTCCGCGCGCTCGCCGCCCGCGTGACCTCTGCCCGTGCCGAGCTCACCCGCCAGCTCACCCGCCTCGAACAGCTCGGCGCCGCCCCCACCCGCATCAGCGCCGCGGCCGAGTCCATGGAGCGCACCGAGCTCGAGAACAGCCGCGCCCAGGAGGCCGAGCTGCTCCGCCAGTTCGAGCCCGAGGCCGCGCAGCTGCGCGACCTCTGCAAGCGCCTGCTCGAAGCCGTTCGCGCGACGCGCCGCCCCGATCTCTCCCGCCTCGACACCGCCGACGCCCTCTATCAGGAGTACGTCGCTCGCGTGGGCGGGCTCTACGGCAAGGCCCTCCCGGTGCTTCGGGACGCCATCGCGGCGCTCTCCAAGGTGGCCCGGTGCGAGGTCCCGCCGTCGTGGCCCGATGCGCTCCCCTTCGCCGCGCACCTGCCCGACGACCTGATCACCTCGCCCGTGCCCGAGAGCCCCGCGGTGCAGCAGCTCCGGCAGGCGCTGGAGTCCCAGGCCCAGCAGGAGGCCGCGCTCCTCCGCGCGCAAGACGAGCTCGGGGTGCAGCTGCGCCGCGTCGACGGCGAGGTCGGAGCGATGGTGCAGCGGGAGGTCGAGCTGCTGCGCGAGGTGGAGACGGCCAAGCTGGTGCTGCGCTGGTGTACGCGACACGACTCGGTGGACGTGGCGCGCTCGGCGCTGGCGGCGATCCAGACCGAGGGGCAGGCGCGCACTCTGGCGATGGCCTCGGTGCAGTCCGAGGGGCAGCGGGCGCTGGCGCAGATCGCGGCCGTCCAGGCGGACGCGACGGAGTGGGCGCAGGCGGTCCAGGTGAAGGACGCGGCGCTGGTGAAGCACCGCGGCGACGAGCCGGCGCTCTTCGGCAAGGACGACTGGCGGAAGAAGCTCCTGGAGCTGGAGGACGAGGTCAACGACCTGCGGGGCGAGCTCCAGCAGCGGCAGCAGCGCATCGTGGAGATGAACGCCGAGGTGGCCCGGCTGAGGGGCCGGGAGAGCGCCGAGCAGGCGACCATCACCGCGCTCACGCAGCAGCTGGAGGAGGGCCGCCGCCGCGAGGCCCAGAGCCTCAAGGAACTCCTCGACGTCGAGAAGGACCTCGGCCCCTCGCTCCCCGCGCGCCGCCTGGCCACGGCCCACGCGGAGGAGCTCCTCGCCGCCGCGGTGGCCGCCCGCAACGAGCTCCGCGCCCGGGTCGAGCGGATGACCACCGAGTCGCGACGGGTGAAGGAGGACGCCGACCGGGCCGCGGTGCAGTTGAAGCAGCTGGCGGCCGAGCGCTCCCGCACCGAGTCGGGCCTGGCCGTCGCGCTGAGGCAGTCGGGCGCGGCGCACGAGGAGGCGCTTCGCTCGCTGGCGGTGCGGCGTCAGGCGGCCTTCGAGAGCCACGCGGGCCAGGTGCTGGCGGGCCTGGAGGAGTCGCTGGCGCAGGTGGACCGCAACTTCATCGAGCCCGCGCGCCGCGCGATGCTGGTGCGCGCCGGGGTGATGACCGACGCGCCGGTGACGCTGCGGGCGAGGGGGTCGGCGCTGGAGGCCGCGCTCCCGGAGCTGCGGGCCCGCTGGGCGTCGGTGGTCGACCCGGTGGTGGAGGCGCTGGCGGCGGTGGAGGGAGGGTTTCTGGCGACGATCGGGGGCAGGGCGCGCGCCGCGTGGCGCGAGGGATCAGCGCAGCCGTAGCTCGCCTCGCCCACGAGCGGCGAGGGCGGCGAGGAAGGTGCGGTCCTGGTCGGGGCCGATGCCCACGACGTCGAGGCGCATGCGGGACGAGACGCCATCGGCGAGGCCGAGCAGGGCGCGGGCGATGGTCTCGCGGTCCGTGGGGCGGCCGTCGGAGAGCAGCACGATCTGCTCGGGCTGCATGGCCGCGGCGGCCTCGAGCGCGGCGACGGGCTCGGTCTCATCCCGGGGCTGGAGCGCGCCCACCCAGCGGATCGCCTCGGAGAGCCCGGCCTGATCCATGGTGCGGGGGCTCTGCCAGAGGCTCACCACGTTGGAGCTGAAGGCCACGACGTTGACCGCGACGTCCGCGGGGAGCGAGCCGAGCACCTTCACGAGCTCGGCGCGCGCCACGTCGAGCTTGGTCGGGGTGAGCCCCGGGGCGATGGAGAGGTCGACCGCGCGGGGGTCGGGCTCGCGCATCGAGTACGACACGTCGACCACCAGCACGATCGAGCGCCCGCGAATCGGGACGTTGTAGAACGCCGGCTCCGCGCGCTCGGCCTCGCGCAGCGCGACCTGCACCGCGGCGGCCATGCGCAGGGCGTCGTCGCTCCCGGCGGGCGCCACGCGCAGCAGCTCGTCGAGCGCGCCCATGGTCTGGGTAGAGAGCACCACGTTGCCGCCGGTGGAGACGGCCACCGAGGGGGCGTCGCCCTCCAGCGCCAACCGCCCGTCGCCCATGGCGGTCACCTCGACTCGCAGCGACCCGCCGGTCGGAACCCACACCGCTCGCCCCTCGGGGTTGGCCCCCTCGGTGCGCACCGCGAGGTCGCCGCCCTGGACGCGCAGCCGCCAGCGATGCCCCGCCCGATCGGCCGCGACGATCACGCCGCCGCCGATGCGCCACCGCGCCGACCCTTCGCCCTGCGCATGCACCCGCACGCCCGTCCGCCCTCGCGCCGCGACGCTGGAGCGGGTCGTGGTCGTGGTGGTCGTGGTGCTCGCAGCGCCCGGCGCTCCCGCGAGCTCGATCGCCCCGTCGACGATGACGAGGCCCCCTTCGACCATCGGCGCTCCATCGAGGGTGATGGACCCGCCCGCGACGACGTTGTCGTCCACCCCGACGGTGGTCATGCGCTCGATGGTCACCGATCCCACGTGGCCCATCTGGATGCTCGCGATGGCATCCCCCGAGGCGCTGGCCGTGGTGCCGACCGCGCCGCTCGTGCTGCTGGTGCTGGTGCTGGTGGAAGTGGTGCTGGCGAGGTCCCCGCCGCCCGACGTGCTCACGGCCACCGAGGGCGACGGGGCGTGAACCCCGGCGGTCACCCCGGCCTGTGAATCAGCGGACCCACCGGAGGAGAGGGCCGAGGCGATGCCGGCGACCGCTCCGGCGGCGGCGACCACGCGACCATCGACGTCGGCCCGCGCGGAGGCGCCCTGAGGCGTCACCGAAGCGCGAGCGGAGAAGAGGGTTCCGCAGCCGGTGAGGGAGACGATCAGCGCAAGGGAAGCCGCGAGAGAAGGAGTGTTCATGGAGGGGACCTCGCGGTGGCCTTGAGCAGCCACCGTGCCAGTCGCCCTCGTCGCTCACACCGCCGCGCCGCCGCCCCCCGAGGGCTCTGCGGGCGGTGGCGTGGGCGCCGCCCCGGTGCTCGGCGGTACGGTCACGTTGCCGATGCGATCGAGCCGCTCTCGCAGCGCCGCTGCGGCGTCCGGAGTGATCCCCGGCAGGAGCAGGGCGCGTCGATACCCGTCGACCACCGACGCGGGCTGCAGCCGATCGAGCTGCTGGAGCACCATGATCGCGGGGTGTTCCTCCCTCGCGACGGCGCCGAGCACCCGATCGAAGACCGGTCGGAAGGTCACATACGGCGCACGTCGCATGGCCTCCCAGGACTCGGAGAACTCGCGGGTGTACTCGGGGTGCGTGAGCAGCATCGCGACCTGGGCGTGGCACGCGAAGGGGAGCGGCGCGGCGCTGTGGCCGAGCAGGTCGACGCAGTACGAACGCAGCCCTCGATGGACGACCACGGGGTCGAGGTCGACCGGCGCATCGGGGGAGCCGAGGGCCTCGGCGGCGGCGCGCGCGACCACCTCGGGCGTCTGTCGGATGAAGGCCTGGAAGCCCTCCGCCTGGTCGGCCTGGTCGGCGGTGGGGGCGAGGAGCGAGAGCGCGGCGATGTGCCCGACGGTGCAGTCGCGGCAGGCGTCGGTGGAGCATCCCGCGGGGCCGAGGTCGGGCGCGCAGGTCCGCAGCCGCTCGATGAGCGCGCGCCGCGGGGCCTCGCAGGCGTGGTCGACCGCGAGGTTCATCTGGGTGCGCTGGGCGACGGGCGTCTGGCCCGAACGGAGCGCGCTCGCGAAGACCTCGACGCAGGTGGCCGAGAGCATGGCGCAGGAGGCGCCGCGGACCGTCCCGGCGGTGCAGTGCTCGTAGGCGAAGGGACCGTCGGGGCGGGTCTTCTCGACGAAGCGGTCGCGCGCGTCCGCCGAGGCGCGCATGAAGTTCACTCGAAACTCGGCGCGGCGGGCGGGGTCACGCCGGGCGCGCCAGGTCTCGTCGAGCTGCGAGGCGCAGGCGAGGCAGCCCGGGGTGGCGCATCGGGGGAGGGTGCTGGAGAAGGCCACCGGGGACTCGCGACACGTCGCCCACGGATCGCCGCGTTTGCACGAGGCGGCGAGGCCCAGCCAGAGGAGCCACGGGGCGAACGATGGGCGCATGGGGAAGGCCTCCTCCCGACGGGTCGCAGACTTCGGATCAGTGGCCGCGGCGCTGGCACGCGCGCAGCCCGCTGGTGAGCTCCGGCGGAACCGTGGGCTCGCCGAGGATGCTCTGACCGAAGCGCTCCCACCGCAAGCCGAAGCCGGCACCCGGGAGGTTGGACCACCAGATGTGCATCGCGCGGCCCTTGATGTTGCGCATCGGGACGAAGCCCCAGTAGCGGGAGTCGTAGCTGTTGTCCCGGTTGTCGCCCATGACGAAGACGTGCCCCGCGGGCACGGTGCAGGGCGCTCGCACGCAGAACTCCGCCATGTTGGACTCGCGCTCGGCCGGGTCGCGAGAGAGCAGCGTGAGGTAGCTGTACTGCCCGTGGGTCTCGCGGAAGAGCCTCCGCGGCGGAACCTCCCCGTGCGTCACCCCTTCGCCGTCGTCCCCTCGCCAGGGCCCGACCTCGCAGCGAGAGAGGGGCTGGCCGTTGACCTCGACGGAGCCGTCCTCGCGCACCCAGATGCGGTCGCCGGGGAGGCCCATCACGCGCTTGATGAAGTCCTTGGCCGGGTCCTGCGGGTAGATGAAGACCACCACCTCGCCGCGCGCGACGCTGGCCCCCTGGAAGAGCCTCCGCTGCGAGTACGGGACGAGCGGCCCGTAGATGAACTTGTTGACGAAGATGTTGTCGCCGACGTTGAGCGTCGGATACATCGACGGC
>CBIHPK010000255.1:0-8329 GCA_966211675.1 uncultured Myxococcaceae bacterium | reverse complement strand
CGGCGGCGGCGATCCAGACGGCGCAGGCGCGCGGGTCGTGCACCGCGCGGGCGATGGCCACCGGGTCGAGCATCGGGACGACGACGCCCTCGAACACCTCCGGCAGCAGGTCGGCGCGCTGGTCGGCGGTGCGATCGCGGAGCGGGCCGGCGCTCTCCCACGCGGAGAAGAGGGCCCCCACGCGCTTTCGGATCTGCTCTCCGCGCGCCCTGCGCGAAGCGTCCGCGGGGTCCGGCGCGACGCCGTCTTCCGGGTCGTCGACGGCGGTCGACTCCTCCAGCAGAGCCCGGACGTCCGCCCAGGTCGAGGGCACCTGGCGGCGGAGCTGCGAGAGGAAGTAGTCCCGCTCGGAGCCGAAGATCCCGGAGCCCGGAGCGGCCAGCACGGTGGCGAGGTCGATGGCGTCGGGGCCGTTCCAGGCGAGGCGGAGCGAGGCGCGAACGATCTGCCAGAGCGGCGACTGCTGCACCGGGAGCGAGCCTCCGCCGTTCCAGGGGATGCCCCAGCGGTCGAGGGCTCGCGCCACGCGAGGCCACGCGCCGCACTCCGGTCCGCAGACCACGGCGACGTCCTCGGCGCGCCCTCCCGAGGAGAGGTGCGCGTCGACGAGGGCCGCGACCGCCTCGGCCTCCTCCAGCGGGTCGTTCACGGCGTGCACCGAGAGCGAGCCGTCGTCCGTCGCCGCCCTCGCCGCGCCCTCGCGGAGCGCGTCGAGCAGCGTCGCGGCCGTGGCGTCGGGGTCGAGCGCGTCCGCCGGGAGCTCGATCCAGGGAGGCCGCGAGACGTTCGCTCCGCAGGCGGCGGCGAGCGCGAGGGCGTCGGCCTCCCGGGGGGAGAGCCGATCGGTCCCGTCGACCCAGAGCAGCACCCCGCGGAGCACAGGGCGAGGGGGCGTGAGGGCGAAGCGGGCGAGGCGATCGGGGAGGTCCGTCGAGGCCGTGGTGGCGAGGTGCGCGGAGAGGGCGACGGTTACCTTGGAGAGTATGCCGAGGTGGCCGAGCGCGACGCGGTGGGCGCGAGCGTCGGAGGGCGTCGGGAGCTCGCCGTCCCAGCCGTGGAGCCGGAGCGTGTCGATGACCCCGGCGACGGCGCGGGCCACGTCGAGGGCGTTGCCGCGCAGGGCGCTGGTGAGCGCCCGGTCGTGCGCGGCGGCGTGCTCCAGGGCGGACTCGACCACCAGCAGCCGGTCGACCGGGGCGAGGAGCGGGCGCGACGCGAGCCCGAGGCGGTGCTCCATCAGGTCGAGCAGGCCGTGCCAGTCCAGGGGGTGGATCCAGCCGCCGCCGGCGCGGGCGATGTGGTCGAGGAGCGCGCCCCGGCGGCCCTCGTGGGGACAGAGCAGCCAGAGCGGACCGTCGAGGCCTCGGGAGCGCACCGCGGCGACGAGCTCGTGGACGCGGGCCTCCTCGCGCGCGGGGGTGAACGCGGTCGCGGTCATCGGGTGGGGGCGTCGCCGAGGCCGGAGGCGATGGCGTCGCGCACGGCGGTGATGAAGTCCTCGCGCGAGGCGAAGGCGTCGCGTCGGATGCGAGGGTGGATGGTGACGCGGACGCCCTGGTCGCGGTGCAGGTCCCAGGTGCGCGCCGGGAGGATGGTGGAGGTGCCGTGGATGGAGATGGGGAGCACCGGGACGTTCATCTCTTCGGCGAGCACGAAGCCGCCCTTCTTGAAGGGCAGGAGCGCTCCGTCGCGGCTGCGGGTGCCCTCCGGGGCGATCCAGACGAGCACGCCCTCGTCGAGCTTCGAGCGGGCCTCGCCGAGGCTCCGGATGGCGGCCTCGCGGTTGCGGCGGTCGACGAAGATGAAGCCCGACGCGCGCATCGCGGCGCCCCACACGGGCACGCTGGCGAGCTCGACCTTGGAGACCATGCGCAGCCGCTGGTCGATCACCTGGAAGATCACCGGGATGTCGTAGAGCGACTGGTGGTTGGACATCACGATCATCGGCGATCGGGGGACGAGGTGCTCGAGGCCCCGCGACTCGATGCGGATGCCCACGTCGTCGAGCAGCGCCCTGGACCACTGCTTCAGGCGGCGGTCACAGGCGTCCATGCTGGTGCGCCCGAGGAGCTGGTCGAGCACCGTGGGGAAGCTGATGGCGAGGGTGCGCGCGGTGGCGGTGGCGAGGGTCTGGATGCGGCCGGACATGGCGTGGTGGTCGGTAGCGGTTCGGGTGAGGGAGAGGGAGGAGGCGGGAGACTACAACGGTCCCGGTCGTCGGAGGGGCGCGGCGTCCGGGCGGGCGGGAGAGGCGCCAGCGTGACCCCGGGGCCGGCCGATGCGGAGCGTCGCAGGGATGTTGCTGATCCCACCGGGGTGCGGGCATACCGCGCTCGATGACCACACCGCCTACGCTCTACGGTTTCGCGCCCGCCCTCGGCCTCATCGACCTCAGCCCCTTCGTGGCGAAGGTCGCCACCTGGTGCCGGCTGGCCGGGGTCGAGTACACGCTGGCCAGGGGCGACTCTCGCAAGGCCCCGAAGTCGAAGCTCCCCTACCTCGATGACGACGGGCAGCGCATCGCGGACTCCAGCGCCATCATCGCGCACCTCAGCCGGAAGCACCGCGACCTCGACGAGGGCCTCGACGCGCGCGACCGCGCCGTCGCCACGGCCTTCAAGGGCATGGTCGAGGAGCACCTCTATTTCACGTCGATGTACCTGCGCTGGCAGGACGACCGCGGGTGGGCCGTCTTCGGCCCCAACCTCCGCGAGTACCTCCGGCGCGACGGCGGCGTGCCGGGCTTCGCCACGGGCCTCGTGTCGGGGATGGTCCGCAAGCAGGTGATCCGAAGCCTCTACGGTCAGGGCACCGGCCGGCACAGCGTCGCCGAGGTCGAGGCCCTCGGCATCGGCCACCTCGACGCGCTCTCCAGCTACCTCGGCGACCGCGAGTACCTCCTCGGCGACGTCCCGCGCAGCATCGACGCGACGGTGTGGGCGTTCCTGTACGGAATCCACGACGGGCCCTTCGAGACGGGCGTGAAGGCCCACCTGAAGCGGCTGCCCAACCTCGTCGCCTACGTCGAGCGCATCCGCGAGCGCTTCTGGAAGTGAGACGGAGGCGATGGCGGAGGGAGCGGGTCGAGCGTCGTCGATGAGCGACCGGTCGGTGACCCGCGACGCGTCGCCCGAGCGCGAGCGAGCCCGCCTGCGCGTGGTCCTCTGGACGGTGTTCAACGCGGTGGCCGGGGTGATCCTGTTCTCGCAGCTCCCCGGCTCGGACGGGAGGAGCGCCGCGGCGATCGGCCTGCTCAACAACGCGATCCTCGTCGGGTTCACGCTCCGCCGACGCGACCCGGTGATGGCGCGGCTGCTGCTCTTCGGGATCACCACCGGGCTCGTCGAGCTCGCCGCGGACGCGTGGCTCGTCGACGTCACCCGCACCCTCGACTACTCCGTGAGCCACAGCGCGATGGTGTGGCGCTCGCCGTGGTGGATGGTCATGGCCTGGGAGGTCGTCGCGGTGCAGTTCGCGTACATCGGGCTGCGCCTCGGCGAGCGCTTCGGGGCGCGCGGCTTCCTCCTGGGCGGCCTCCTCGGCGCGGTCAACATCCCCTTCTACGAGGAGATGGCGCGGAGCCTCGGCTGGTGGCGCTACGGCGGCTGCCCGATGCTCTCCAACACGCCGTACTTCATCATCCTCGGCGAGCTGCTGCTGCTCACCTCCTTCGGGGTGCTCGCGCAGAGCGTGCGGAGCGGCTCACCGTGGAGGGTGTTCGTTGCGGGCGTGCTGGCGGGAGCGAGCATCTTCGCCTCCTACGCCCTCGCCTGGATGCTCGTCGGCGGCAGCTGAGCGGAACCCCAACGCGAGCCTCCTCGCAGCAAACGGGGCGACGTATGATCGATCCCCTCAACGATGCCTAGAGAGACCAACGTCACGCGCTGCGGCAACTGCGGCGCCGCGCTCGATCGACGCCCCGGCCAGGCCTCGCTCGAGTGTGCCTACTGCCGCCAGACCACCTGGCTCGCGCCCACGACGGCGGTCGCCGCGGTCGCCCCGGTCGCTCCTCCGTCCGACGCACAGCTCTCGCTCCACCAACGGCTTCTCCAGGGCCCTGGCGGATCGGTACATGGAGCGGGCGTGCGCTACTCGCCCTCGCAGATGGAGGGCCGCGATGCGTGGTCCTACGAGCGGGGCCTCTGGCCCTCCGGGGCGCGCGCGTCGAGCACCTTCGGCGGGTCGTGGTCGCCGTCGGCGCTGCTCGGTCCGCCGAGGGTGTTCCCCCGCTGCGGCGACATCGGCGGAGCGTGGGCCCCGGGGCCCTCTCGCAGCCCCGTGGAGTGGGTCGAGGTGGACTTCGCCCACGAGCTCCCGGTGACGGCGGTGCGGGTCTTCGAGACCAACCAGCCGGGGTCGACCTTCGCGGTGGTCGACGCCACGCAGGGCGACCAGCTCCTCTACGAGGCCCTGCCTCGGAGCGAGGGCGAGGCGAGGGTGCTGGAGGTCGCGGTCGATCCGCCGAGGATCATTCGTCGGCTGCGCGTGTACGTGGTCAACCCGGGCTGGGCGGAGATCGACACCGTCGGGCTCCTCGCGGCCGCTCCCCTGCCCGAGGCGCTGCGCGTCCGACGTCCTCCGCCGGTTCGCAACGGCTGCCTCTCCGTGGCCGCGGGGCTCTCCATCGTGGCCTTCGCGCTCGCGGTGATCGGGACGGCGGTGTCGAAGGGCTCGGCCCGCGGACCGGCGCCGACCAGGCCCAGGCCCGTGGCGACCATCGGCCCATCGTCGATGGTGCGCTCGCCCGTCGACGCGAGCGAGCTCTCGGCGAGGGGCGTCCGGTGGGCCAGCGAGGTGATCGGGTTCTCCTCGGAGTACTCGTCGACCACCAACGCCGCCGCTGCGGTGCGCTTCGCTCCGGACGTGTACCCGGCCAACGGCGACCTGGCCGGGGCGTGGGCGTCGAGCGCGACCGACGCGGGCGAGGAGTGGATCGAGGTGCGCTTCGCCTCGCCGGTGACGGCGTCGTCGGTGCTGTGGGTCGAGACCTTCAACGCGGGCGCGGTGACCCGCGTCGACGACGTGACCCGACCGGCCGCCCCGGTGGTGCTCTGGGAGGGCGCGCCCACGAGGGTCGCGGGCTCCGTCGTCGCCGAGGTGAGCCTGCCCGCGCGAAGGACCATCGGCGCGGTTCGCCTGGTGCTCGACTCGCGCGCCGTCCCCGGCTGGAACGAGATCGACGCCATCGGGCTCGTGCTCGCTCCGTAGGGCGCCGACCGACGTCAGGCCGCGCGGGTCAGGGCGCAGGTCGACGAGTAGAGCGGGTCGAGCGTCGAGGGCGCGCGGTCGAGGGGGTTCCAGCGTCGACGCGGGCCGAGGGCGCGGGCGCAGGCGTCGCCGCGGCCGGAGCGGGCGTCGGGAGCTGGAGCACCCGGTGCACCTCCACGGTCACCACGCAGGGCCCGACCACGCTGCGCAGCGTCTCCTGCCGGCCGCCCTGCCATCGCAGCCAGATGCGTCCGAGCAGCTCTCTCGTGACGAGGTCGTCCTCGTCCACGAGGAGCTGCAGCGGCGCATTGGCGGCGAGGCGCACGTTGTCGAAGGTCTGCGCGCACTCCCGGCCCGCCACGCAGGGGCCGACCTCCACCGGGCCGTCGCGGGTCTGCAGCGCGAGGTGCAGCTCCGGACCGCTCCCGTCGGGGTCCCACGGGTGGTTGCGCTGCGCCGCGGGGATCGTCACCTCCACGCGCAGCCGCACCAGCGCGTCGCCGTCGGGCCCGGCGTCCTGAGCGCCGACGCCCGCCGCGGGTCGCAGCAGCAGCGCCGCCATCGCGCAGAGGGCCACGAAGAAGAAGATCGCGAGCGCCCCGAGGCGTCGCCGCCCGCGGTGGGCGTCGATGAGCTCGCGGCTCATCTCCACCGTGCGCCGTCCCTCCTGCGCGGTCTGCGAGAGCCTGGCCTGCAGCGCCGGAGAGGGGACCGGGCGGCCGAAGCTGCGAGAGAGCCCCGCCATCACGCGCTCGGTGTGCTCGACCTGGTCGGCGCCGGGGTTCCACGCAGAGAAGGCCGCGACCAGGAGGGAGCGGGTCATCGGCCGGCGGACCCGGGGGTCGAGCGCGACCCAGAGCAGCGCCGTCCCGTGGAGTACATGGGCCCGTAAAGGGTCCCAGGCTCGGGCGTCGCCGTCGGGCTTCATGGTCACGTCGACGAAGCCCTCGACGGTCGCGTCGTCGCCAGGGCGGCACGGGTCCGTCGGCAGCGCGCGCAGCCCGCAGAGCAGGGCGATCTTGAGCGCCCCGAAGCCCGACGGCAGCCTCGGCAGCTCGGAGCGCAGGGCCTCCATCGCCTCGGCCACGGAGAGCCCCGCCCCCTCGCGGTCGCGCGGCACGAGCATCCGGTCGCCGTGGAAGCGGCAGATCCACGCGAAGATGTGCCCGCGGGAGAGCAGCACCTCCAGGTTGCGCCAGTCGTCGCGGTAGGCCCGCACGAGGTCCGTCGGCGCGCTGATGGCGAGGTCGCGATCGCCCCACTCCAGCACCAGCCCCCGGTGCCCCAGCGCCCACAGGAACTCGTTGAGCTCCGCCTCCTCCTCCCTCGGCGGCCGGGGGAGCGAGGGGAGCGCCAGCTCCGGACGGTGGGTGCTCACCCAGGCCACCAGCTCACCGCTGCGATAGCTGCGCTTCAGGCCGTCCCAGGCCCCGGCGAGCTCGGCGGTCACCAGCAGCGCCTGCACGCCATGGAAGACGTGGGCCTCGCCGCGACGGTCGACGACCTCCAGGCCGGGCGCCCGGGTGAGGGCGTAGACGCCGGTCCAGAACGAGAGCGTGTCGCCGCGGAGCATCGGGTCGCCCTGGGCCCGGCGGAGCGAGTCGAGCCAGGCGTCGTCGCGGCGAGGCGGAGGCAGCGACTCCATCCAGGCCACGAGGTCGCCGGAGGCCAGCAGCGCCGGGAGCGACTCTCTCAGCGCGGGCTGAGCGAGCACCAGCCGGGCGAGGGAGGACACGTCCGTGATGGCCGCGGAGCCCAGGTAGAGCGGCTCTCCGAGGGACCACGCGAGGCGCCGCAGCCCGCTGGGCTCGTTGCGGGCGACGAGGTCCGCCGCGCCGGCGGCGACGATCCAGCCGGAGAGGCGGAGCCACGTCGCGAGCAGGCCCTCGCGGGCCGCGTTGGCGAGCGCGTCCAGCGAGAGCGAGCCCGCGCGCACCAGCGAGCCGAGCGAGTCGGGCGTCGGGACGGAGACGTCGCCGAGGCGCAGCTCCCGTCGGCCGAGGGCCCAGGTCTGCAGGTGCACCGCCAGCATCGGGGAGGCTCCGCGCTCGGCGGACATCCGGGCCTCGCGGGAGCGCTCGAGGACCATCGGGCTCGCCCCGTTGGCGCGCAGCCAGTCGAGCACGGCGCCCTGGCGCAGGAGCTCGATGGCCTGGGCGGGGTGGGCCATGAGCGCGACGGCGAGCTGGTCCATCGTGGCCGGAGCGCCCGGGAGCTGGGCGAAGGGCGACCAGGGCCGGGACTCGACGGACTGCAGCGAGAAGCCCTCGGCGGATAGGATCTCGCGCGCCCTCGTCGGGGTGATCCCCACCTCCACCGCCGCCGCGTCGACCCGGGCGACGTCTCCGGCGTAGAGCGTGCGCTGGTCGCGGAAGAGGGTGCGCACGGCGTCCAGGAGCTCCGCGGCCTGCATCGCCTCCAGGCTGGCGAGCGCGGCCTCGAGGGCGGCCCCGTGCTGGCCCAGGCGGGCGAGCTCGTCTCCCAGGCGACGCTGGGCGAGCTCGGCGCGGGCTCGCGCCTCGGCGTCGCGTCGACCCACGGCGTCGATGGCGCGGCGGGCGAAGTCGCAGCGCGCCTGGAAGGCCTCGACCGGGGGCGGCGATCGCAGCAGCTCGGCGGGTCTCACGTCGGGCCAGAGCGCGGCCATCAGGGGGAGCTCGCGCTGAAGGGCCGCGACGATGGCCAGCGAGGCGGCGTCCTGCGCCGCGGTGGGCGCTGCGCGCTCGCTCGCCCGGGCCTTTCGGCGACCGGGCTCGGGGCGAGCGTCTTCAGGTTCGGGTTGGAGCCACGAGGTGGGCGCCTCGGGAGAGGGGGAGGGGCCGAGAGGCTGAGGGGCGTCGGGGCTGACCTCCAGCCAGGCCTCGCGCTTGGGATCGTTGCCCTCGGTCACGACGCGCGAGGGTGAAGGACACCACCGCGCGTCGCAACCGCGGACGTCGGCTCAGCCGCCGCGGGTGTCGACGGAGATCCCGGTCGGGCCCGCCGGGGCCGCGCCCGATCCGCCCGATCCGCCCGCGCCGCCCGCGCCGCCGCCGGCCCGAGAGCAGGTTACGCCCGTCTGCGTGGGGGTGGCGCCGACGTAGTAGACGCACACCGAGGGGCCGCCCGCGCCGCCCGCTCC
>CBIHPK010000254.1:0-8347 GCA_966211675.1 uncultured Myxococcaceae bacterium | reverse complement strand
TGCCTTGGGGGCAGGGGCGCGCGGCAGCGCAGGGTGGGGGCACACGACAACACCACGACGCCCCAGCAGCCTCCCACCTCCATCCGGGATCCGCTCCAATCCCTCGTCCCGCCCCGGTCGTCGTAGAGTCCCGGTCAATGCCCACGCTCGGCGCTCGCTCGTCGGTCGCACTGCTCCTCCTCGCGGTCGGCTGTAGCGGCGGCGCCGCGGCGACCACCGACGCGTCGGCACCCCGCGACGCCTCCGTCGTCGACGCGCCCGACGTCCTCTCCTCGACCGACGTCGCCGCCGCCCCCGACGCGCCGGAGGCCCCCGACGCCCCGACGAAGCCCGAGGACGCCCCGGAGGCCCCCGACGTCGGCGAGGCCCCGCCCGACGCGGTCGCCGACGTCTCCGACGCCGCCGTGACCGTCTCGCTCGCCATCCCCTGCGCCGACTCCGCGGGCGACGTCTACGTCACGCCCGCGGGCCTTCCGACCTTCTCGATGGAGCACCGCGGCGACGTCGTGCGCTGCGCGGTCGACCCTGCCCAGGGCCTCGCGACGGTGGAGTCCAACCTCCGCGCCGCCAACGTCGAGGGCGTCTCCGCCGCGTGGCCCGTGGACGTCTACCGCGTCGCCTTTCGCACGATGCGCAACACCGTGGGAGAGGGCCTCTCCAGCGCGCGCGTCTACCTCCCGCACGGCGCCCCTGGACCTCGCGCTCTCGTGGTGGTCGCGCACCCCAGCGAGGGCCTCGGCGATGGCTGCGCCACCTCGCGGAGGTCCGACACGCTGCGAGACCTCGCGCTCCCGTGGGCCGCGCGCGGCTACCCCGTCATCGCCCCCGACTACGCCGGCCTCGGAACCGACGGCACCCAGGGGTACCTCGACAACCGCGACACCGCGCAGTCGCTGCTCGACGCCGCGCGCGCCCTGCGGCGCATGGTGGCGCCTGGGTCGCTCACCTCTCGCATCGTGCTCGTCGGGCACAGCCAGGGGGGCGGCGCGGTGCTCTCGGCGCAGTCGCTCGTGCGCTCCTACGGGGCCGACGGCGAGCTCGCCGCCGCGGTGGTCTACGCCCCCGAGTGGCCGTCGCGCATCAACTCCTTCCGGCTGCTGGAGGCGCTCCGTCACCCCGACGCGCTGACCATCTCCTACGGCATCACCGCGCCCGTCGTCGCGACCTCCATGGCCTTCGCCTACTTCGAGAACCACCTCGGATCAGGCCGCGGGCCGGAGGCCTTCCCGGCCGCCCTGCGGCTCTCGTCGCCCGGGGCGATCACCTCGCTCTGCCTCACCCCCTACGGGGGCTATGTGCAGGGTCTCGCGCTCCACGTGCGCGACTGGCTCGACGAGCCCTTGCGCTCGGGCTTCGTCGCCTGCGCCGCCGACCCGGCGGGCGCCGCGTGCTCCGGGCCGGGGCGAGGGTTCTACGAGTTCGTGCGCGACAACGTGGAGCTCGCTCAGGGCGACCCCGCGGGCGCTCCGGTGTTCTATGTCCAGGGGATGCTCGACACGATCATGCCCCCCGCGCAGGAGGCGGCGTGCAACCTGTTGCTCCTGCGCCGCTCCGGGGTCGACGTGGAGGTGTGCACCGACGACGTCGCGCTCCACACGACGGTGGTCGGCCGCAACACGAGGCACGCGATGGCCTGGGCCGAGGGGCGCCTCTCGGGCACCACCGTCGCGCCCTGCACCGGGCCCGCGATGCCCGCGTGCGCGCCGTAGCGGCCCTTCAGCCCGGCAGCGCCGCGACGATCTCCTCGGTGCGCTGCCACAGCCGCTTCGCCAGCGCGGGGTCGTTGGCGTCGGCGCGGCACTTCGCCACGTTGCAGTGGGAGAAATACTCCCCGCTCACCCCTGAGGCGCCCGGGTTCACCGCCAGGTAGCACTGCGTCGCCGCCCCCTCGGGGATCGACTTCAGCCCGAGCGGCGAGGCCACCGCGAAGACGGCCCCCACCAGCGGGTTCATGCTGCGGGTGAGGTTGGTCTTGATGACCCCGGGGTGCAGCGCGTTGGCCGTGCGCTTCGAGCCCGCGAACTGCCGGGCGAGCTCCTTGGCGAAGAGCAGGTTGGCGATCTTCGACTGCCCGTACGCGGCCCACGGCGAGTAAGCCTTCGCCCCGTCGAGGTTGTCGAACTGGATGCCCTCCTTCGGGGCGCGCCGGTGCGCGTCGCTGCTCACGATCACCACGCGGCCGTCGGCGGCGAGCGCGTCGCGCAGCCCCGTCACCAGCATGAAGTGCCCCACGTGGTTGGTGAAGAACTGCATCTCGTAGCCGTGCGCCAGCGTGAGCTCGGGCAGCGCCATCACGCCCGCGTTCGCGACGATGGCGTCGAGCGTCACGCCCATCGCCTTCACCGCCGCGACGCAGGCGCGCACCGACGACGGGTCCGACAGCTCGCACGCGAGCCCGGTCGTCTGGCCGGTCACGCTCGCGCCCGCCTCGGTGGCCTTCGCCGCCGTGCGGCTCGTGCCGATCACGTGAGCGCCGCGCAGCGCCAGCACCCGCATCGTCTCCAGCCCGAGGCCCGAGTTGCAGCCCGTGACGAGGATGGTCCTGCCCGAGAGCGAGAGACCCGCGGTCACCTCCTCGGCGGTCGATCCATAGCCGAACCCGTTGGGCCCGCGGCCCGCGATCATCGAATACAGTGACATCTGGTGGACTCCTGCCGCGTCTCCAGCGCGGCGCTGGAGGGGGGGGCGATCCTACGCGCGGTTGGGGGCCTCGATGGGGCGGCTCAGGGAATCCGCACGGCGCCGCGGCCGTCGCCGCCCGAGGGCTCCATCTGCGGCAATGGCTGGGAGCCCATCTCCGCGATCATGCTGCACCCGAGCGCGTCGCCTCGCTGGCAGCCCTCCGAGAGCCAGTAGCCCGGCGAGCGCCCCGGGATGGGCGACGGAGCACCCCGCGAGACCAGCACCCCGATCTGGCTGCACGCCCTCGCGTGGGCGCCCTGGCAGGCCCGCCACATCAGCCGCAGCCCCTGCGCCGGGTCGCGCGGACCGCCCTCCCCGTTGAGCAGCATCACCGCCAGCTCGGAGCAGCCGCGCATGTGGCCCCCCTCGCACGCGCGGGTGTAGAGCCCTCGCGCCCGCACGTCGTCCCGGGGCAGTCCCTCCGCGTTGACGAACATCATCCCGAGGTCGGTGCAGCCGGGCGCCATGCCGCCGTCGCAGGCCAGGCCGAAGAGCCTCGCGGCGCGGGTGGTGTCGTGCGCCACGCCGTCGCCGTTCACCCACTGGAGCCCGGCGTTGTAGCAGGCGCGCGCCTCGCGCAGCGAGCACCCGTACTCCAGCACCCGGATGGCGGTCTCCGGGTCGTCCCCGGCGCCCTCGCGCCGCATCGCCGCCGCCATCGACGCGCAGGTGGGCTGCCCCGGACCCGCGCACCCGATGGGCGCCGCCGCGGCCGTCGCGCCGCTCGACGCCGGCGGCGGGGGCCGCGCCGTCACGCAGCCCAGCGATGAGAAGGCCAGTGCCAGCCAGAGCCTCGTTGCGTTCCCCATTGCGACCTCGACGCCTCCGTCGGGAACCTATAGAGCCACGCCAGCGAGATCGTCGAGCCGTCGCGACGCCGAACGCGCGACATCCGATCCGTGGGAGGCGATTGACGCCCGCGCCCGACGCCCCCACTCGGAGAACCAATGCGCGTGTCACGCTCCTCGACGATGATCCTCCTTCGCCTGGCCTTCGCCCTTGCGTTCACCGCCCTCCTCGCCGGCTGCCCCAGCTCCAGCCCCCTCGACGCCGGCGGCAAGGACACCGGGCCCGACGACCTCGGCAGCAAGTCCGACGCGGCCATGGACGCCCGCGGCCCCGACGGCTCCGACCTCGACGGCTCCCTCCTCGGCGACGCGACGGTGGACGTGCGCATCGACCGGCCCATCCCGGCCGCGTGCCGCGCCATCGCCGTGGTCGACCTCAACGCGCGGGGCGTGGTCGACGGCGGGGTCTTCCACTACGTGGGCGACAACCGCGTGGCGCCTCGCGCTCCCTCGCTGCCGCCCACCTGCGTCACCAGCGAGGTCAACGAGGGCCAGTACCAGGTCGTGCACCGCTACGTCCCGCGCACCTCCGGCCGCATGCGGGTGAGCGTCGACGACCCGGGCACCGACGCCAACTTCGACACCGTGCTCGCGGTGCAGTCCGAGTGCTTCGTGCTGCTCCCGGGCGAGGCTTCCCTCGGCTGCAACAACAACGTCGAGCGCAGCGCCGCCATGCGACCGCGCGCCTCCGAGCTCCTCACCGGCCACGTCACCGCGGGCTCTCGCGTGTTCGTGATCCTGTCGGGCAACTTCGGCGAAGACCCGATCGTGCCGCAGGGCACCTACGCGCTCTCCATCACCGAGCTCCCGGAGGTCGCCGTGGGCGGCATCTGCGACCCCGCGGTGCGCGGCAACGCCTGCGCCGTGGGATCGTCCTGCGCCCTCACGGGCACGCCCGCGATGCCCCGCTGCGTGCCCGACGGGATGCTCGACACGCACTGCCGCGTGGACGTCGACCCGGACTGCGACACGGGCCTGCGCTGCTCCCGCGGCTTCTGCCGCACCGCCCTCACGCTGGGGGCGATCTGCGGCCCCGGCAGCAACGCCGTGTGCCCCGAGGGGGCCGTCTGCCAGTGGGTCGACGGCGCCAACTCCTGCCTTCGCACGGGCACCCGCGGCGCCGACTGCCGCGACGAGGGCACCCCCTGCGACGCCTCGCTCGCGTGCGTCCACTCCCGCTTTGGCGACAGCTGCCGCACGGCCATCGCGAGGGGCGGCGTCTGCGACCCGTGGGGCATCCGCAACGCCTGCGTCGACGGCTCGGTCTGCGCCTTCACGGACACCATCGGCACCTGCGTCGCCGCGGGCAGCGTCCCGGGCGCCCCGTGCGGACCGTCGCCCACCCGCTGCGCCGTGGGCCTGGAGTGCACCATCGGCCCCGACCGCGAGAACGAGATCTGCGTCCGCCCGGTGAGCCTCGGCGGCGCCTGCGACCCGCTGGGCACCGCCACCCAGTGCGCCGTCAACAGCGACTGCGCGCCGGACGCGACCTTCACCATGGGCACCTGCGTGGGGCCTGGAGGGTCCGCGGGGGCGTCCTGCCGGGCGACGGAGCCGCGCTGCGACGCGGGGCTCGCCTGCTCGACGGCCACGGGAGCGGGGCGTTGCCAGCGCGCGGTGGCGCCGGGCGCGGCGTGCGACCTGCGCACCGGCTCGACGCGCTGCACCGGCGGCGGCTGCGTGAGGGAGAGCGCGACCGCGGCCACCTGCCACGCGGACACGCCGGAGGCCGAGCCCAACGACGCCCCCGCGACGGCGACGGCGATCGCCACGACGGGCGCGTCCGTGACCGGCGCCCTCGGCGGCACGGATACCAGGGATTGTATTCGGGTAAACCTCCCGGAGGGCGGCTCGCTCATGGCCGAGACGTACACGGGCGACGACCGGGTGTGCTCGCTCGCGGGCGGCGACCCGATGCTCACGGTCTTCGGCCCGTCGGGCATCGAGATCGCTCGCGACGACGACAGCCCCGGCCGCGGGCTCTGCAGCACCTTCGCGCCGTGGACCTACCCCCAGGCCAGCGGGCTCCCCGGCGGGGCCTACGTCGTCTGCGTGAGCCGCGGCGACACCCCGGTGCCGCAGTACCGGCTCACCGTGTCCGTCCTTCCCTGATCCCTCCCCGTCCCCATTCCAGACAGCGTTTTGACACCTCGCGCGCGACCGGCGAACCACCGGTCCGCCCGGGTTGCGGCCGCGTGGGTCGTGGACCTTTCGGGCGACGGAGGTGCCTCCCCGATGTCCAAGAACTCCCCCGAGCGTCCGCGCTCGCTCGTCTCCAGGGCCCTGCTCGCGACCCTGCTCGCCGCCACCGGCTGCGGCCGCAGCGCGGCGGTGCAGACCACCTCGTCGCTCCCGCTGCGCCGGGTGGTGGTCTACCGCAACGGCGTCGGCTACTTCGAGCGGCAGGGCCACGTGAGCGAAGGCGAGGTGCGCTTCCGCGTGACCCAGCGCGAGGTCGACGACTTCCTCGCGACGCTCGCGGTGATGGAGCGCGGCGGAAGCTCCGTGCGCTCGGCGGCCTTCCCCCTGCCCGAGGAGCACCCCGCGAGCGACGCCCCGCCCGCGGACGCCCGCCGCACCGTGCGCCTCGCCCTCGACGGCCGCGAGCACGACCTGCTGGTGGGCTACACCGTGGAGACCCCCATCTGGCGGCCCTCCTACCGCCTGGTCTTCAGCGGCGACACCACGCAGGTGCAGGCCTGGGGCATCGTGCAGAACATCTCCGGCGAGGACTGGTCGGACGTGAACCTCTCGCTGGTCGCCGGGGCGCCGGTGTCGTTCCGCTCGGAGCTGTCGCGGCCGACGGTGCCGCTTCGGCCGACGGTGACGGACCAGGGCGCGGTGATCGACGCGGTCCCGCAGAGCGACACCACCCTCGCGCAGGAGCAGCAGAGCGCCCCGCCCGCCGAGCCCTCCCCGACGCCCTCCCCGGACGCCATGGGCTACGGCGGCCTCGGCGTCGACGGCACCGGCGCGGGCGGCGGCGGAACCGGCGAGGGCACCATCGGCCTGGGCAACCTCGGCACCATGGGCCGAGGGGCCGGGACCGGCTCAGGCCAGGGCTACGGCGCCGGCGCGGGCCGCGGACTGAACGCTCGCCGCGCCGCGGGCCCCATGGTGCGCGCCGCCGCGCCCACGGTGACCGGATCGCTCTCTCCCGAGGCGATCCGCCGGGTGGTGTTGCGCAACCTCGGGCAGGTCGCGCACTGCCACGAGCAGTCGCTCGCCAGCAACCCCAACGCCTCGGGCCGGGTGATCGTCCGCTTCCTCATCGGACCCGACGGCTCGGTGCAGGGCTCCTCCGTCGGGTCGAGCTCGTACCCGGTCGCCTCCGGGGCCCAGTGCATCGCCAGCGCGGTGCGACGGTGGCAGTTCCCTGCGCCCGAGGGCGGCGGCGTGGTGAGCGTGAGCTACCCCTTCAACCTCCTCTCCGCCGACGGCGAGCTCAGCGACGCCCCCATGCAGACCGTCACCCGCGCGCCCAGCGCGGCGCCTCGCAACGTGAGCGCCCTCGCGGCCCTCGCGGTGCAGGGCGGCGTCACCCGCTACGACCTCCCCGGGAGGGTCACCATCCCCGACCGCAGCGCCACCATGGTGATGCTCGCCGCGAGGGACGTCCCCGGCTCGCAGATGTACCTCTTCGCCCCGGACCCCGGCGTGGCCGACTCGGCCTCGCACCCCTTCCACGTCGCTCGCTTCGAGAACCGCACGGGCGCCCTGCTGGAGCGCGGTCCCATCGCCATCTTCGAGGCCGGGGCGTACCTGGGCCAGGGGCTGCTGGAGCCGCTGCCCGACGCGGCCACGACGACGGTCCCCTTCGCGCTGGAGCGCGGTCTCGCGGTGGAGCACTCGGCCACCGCCGCGGTCGAGGGCGCGCGGCTGCTGACGATGCTCCGCGGCGAGCTCACCATCGAGCGCTTCAACGTGCAGCGCACCACCTACCGGGTGCGCAACGGCGTCGAGCGCACCGCGCGCGTGATGCTGCGCCACGCCCTCGACGGAGCCCAGCTCTTCGAGCCCCCGGCCGGGACCGAGACCTCCGGCGGCAACGCCCTGGTCCCCATCGAGGTGGCCTCTCGCTCGCACGGCGACGTGATCGTCACGACCCGCCGCGCCTTCACCGACCACGCCGAGCTCAGCGACGAGCAGGCCGCCACCGCGATCGAGCAGTACCTTCGGGAGGGCCATCCCGCGGCGGACGTCGCGCTCGCGCTGCGCACCGCGCTCGACCTGCGCCGCCAGCTCGACGCGCTCACCCACGAGCGGGCCGACGTGGAGCAGCGCCGCGACGACCTCCAGGCGAGCGTCGCCGAGACGCGGGAGAACCTCCTCGCGATCCAGCGCAACGCCCAGGCCGCGGACCTCCGGGCGCAGCTCACGGCGCGCCTCGGCCGCGGCGCGACGCAGCTCGACCAGCTCACCCGCCGCATCGTGGAGCTCGACACGCAGATGGGCGAGCGACGGGTGCGCCTCGTGGAGACGGTTCGAGGGATCGACGTGGACGTGTCGCGCGCTCAGCCCGCGCCCGCGGCGACGCCTGCGGCGACGCCCTGAGCGAGGGCGGCTCGTGATGTTGTCCGGGCGGTGCGCCCGCGTCCGCGGGTTGGAAACCCTGATCCTTCCCGGAATTCTCTGGTGTCCTCGGGCAAGAGCGTTTCTGATGTGGACGCCATCGAGACACCGCCGACTCCGCGCCCGCGGACGGCCCGCGAGCGGGCCTGCGGTCGCTGAAGTCGGATCCTGGAACTGATCGTCCCGCCGTCGCGGGACTCTCTGCAGGCGCATCGAGCGCTGGAGCGCTCGATGAGGAGGACGTA
>CBIHPK010000253.1:0-8423 GCA_966211675.1 uncultured Myxococcaceae bacterium | reverse complement strand
CCGGGCATCACCGGGCGGGTGCACGGCGCGCAGCCCACCGACACATAACCCTGCTCGAAGAGCGGGTGCTCGGGAACCTGGTGGACCTTGAGGTATTGATAGACGTCCCGGGCGTTCCAGTCGGCGAGGGGGTGCACCTTCAGCGGGCCGTCGGTGGACAGCACGATGGGCGTCTCGCTTCGGGTCTTCGACTGGTCGCGGCGCAGCCCCGACACCCACGCGTCCTTGCCCGGAAGCGTCGCCTGGAGGGGCTCCACCTTGTTGAGCGCGCAGCACCGGTCGGGGTCGTCTCGATAGAGCGTCAGGCCATAGCGCTCAAGGAAGCGGCCCTTCTCCAGGGCGGGCTTGAGCACCTCGAGGTTCAGGCCCAGCTTCGACACCAGCGTGTCCCGATAGGCCAGCGTCTGATCGAAGAGGAAGCCCGTGTCGATGAAGTACACGGGCAGCTGGTCGGCCACCTCGGACCAGAGGTGCAGCAGCACGCCGCTGCCCGGACCGAAGGAGGAGGTGAACAGCAGCCGGTCGCCGTAGGTCTCCACGGCCCAGGCGAGGCGCTCTCTCGCGCTGCGGGATTCGAGGTCGAGGTTGAGCGCGTCGAGGTCCATCGTCACCGCAGGGCCCACCGTAGTCTCTGGGACTAGGCCGCGCACTCGCCTTCGCCGATCGCCACTCGGAAGCCCATGGTCTCGCCGATGTCGAGGAAGGTCTCGTCGGCGGTGTCCGAGTCGAGGTCCGCCAGGTCGTCGAGCAGCGCGTGCACCCTCGCCCCGGTCACCCGCTTGTAGAACGCCGTGGCCGTCTCCCCGTCGGCCTTCTCGTCGGCGTAGAGCTGCACCAGGCGCGCGACCGCCTCGGCCACCCTCCTCGCCGGGATCTTCACGATCTGCCGGCCGAAGCGCGCCCCGTTCTCGTCGAAGCCGCCGCCCAGGTGGAGCTGGTACACCGGCGCCGTGCGGTCGCCGACCTTGCGCGCCGCGCCGTGCCAGCCGATGTCCGCGATGTGATGCTGGCCGCAGCTGTTGGGGCAGCCGGACACCTTGATCACCGCCGCCGACGCGGTCTTCACCGCGGGCGCGAGCGCCACGTCGCCCTCGAGGCGCGCGCTGATGGCCGAGCCCACCTGCCGCGACGCCGTCACCGCCAGGTTGCAGGTCTCCGCGCCGGGACACGTGGTGACGTCGGACACCGTGCGCGCCCCGGGCTTCGCCAGGCCGATGGCGTCGAGCGCCGAGTGCAGCGCCGGGAGACGGTGCGTGGGGACCCATCGCAGCACCAGGTTCTGATCGATGCTGGTGCGCAGCGAGCCGTCGGCGAAGTCCTTGATGATCGTCGCGAGCGCGCGGAGCTGCGTCGCGGTCACGGCCCCGAGCGCCAGGCGGATGAGCACCGCGTGGTAGCCGGGCTGGTCCTGGGCGACGGTGTTGCCGCCGCGCCAGAGCAGGTAGCCCGGGCCTCGCGTCGAGGGCGCGTCGTCGGTGGTCGCCGGGGGAGGCGGCGCCGGCGGGGCCGTGGTCGCCGAGAGGTCGAGGGGCGTCCCGCCGCGCGCGAGCACCGCGGCGTACTCCTCGTGGAGCGCCGCCAGGAAGGGCTCCTGGCCCATCTTGCGGAGCACGTACTTCAGCCGCGCGCGGTGCTTGTTGTCCCGGTTGCCGGTGCGGTCGAAGACCCGGTTGACCGCCTCGCAGGCGTCCAGCAGCCGCTCCTCGGGGAGGAACTCATGGAACACGATGGCAGCCTGCGGCGAGGTCGACAGCCCGCCCGCCACGCGCATGAGGAAGCCTCGCCTGCCCTCGCGCACCCGGGCGATGAGCCCGATGTCGTGGATGCCCGCCATGGCCGTGTCGCCGGGCTCGTAGCCGAGGGCGATCTTGAACTTCCTCGGCAGCGAGTTGGCCCACGGGCTGCGGAGGAAGAAGCGGGTGATGGCCTCGCCGTAGGGCGTCACGTCGAAGGTGCCGTGGTTGCACACGCCCGCCAGCGGGTCGGCGGTGACCGTGCGCACGGTGTTGCCGCAGGCCTCGCGGGTGGTGAGCCCGGCCTCGTCCAGCCGTCGCATCGCCGTCTCCACGTCGGACATCTGCACGAAGTGGAACTGCACGTTCTGCCGCGTGGTGACGTTGCCGTGCCCGTGGCCGAAGCGCTCCGCCACCTCCGCGAGGGCCACGAGCGAGGCGGGCGCGAGGACGCCCTGAGGGATCTTCACCCGGAGCATCTGCACGTCCGTCTGCCGCTGGCCGTAGACCCCGCGGGTGAGGCGGTAGCGGCGGAAGTCCTCGGCGCTGAGCTCGCCCCGCTCGAAGCGGCCGAGGGTGTTCACGAACTCGTCGATGTCACCCGGGTCACTGAAGCGCGGGAGGTAGGGAGAGGTCATCAGGGTCATCACTTCACTCCAATAGAGTAGAGGCTTCGGTCGTCTCGTCGGAGGCCGGCAGGTACCCGCGCTCCCGCAGCACCGCCAGGACCCGCTCCACGCCCTCGTCGATCGAGAGGTGCTGCGTGTCGAGGGACAGCGCCGGGTCCGTCGGTGGTTCGTACGGGTCGTTCACTCCAGTGAAGTGGGGGATCTCCCCCGCGAGCGCCCGCTGGTAGAGCCCCTTCACGTCGCGCGCCGCGCAGACCTCCAGGGGGGTGCTCACGTGCACCTCCACGAAGTCCCGGATGCTCTCGCGGCACCAGTCGCGCGCCTCGCGGTACGGCGAGATGGCCGCGGTGATCACGAAGACCCCGTTGCGCGTGAGCAGCTGCGCCACCCACCCGATGCGACGCACGTTGGTGTCCCGGTCCTCCCGGGAAAACCCGAGGCCCTTCGAGAGGTGCGTGCGCACCGCGTCGCCGTCGAGCAGCTCCACCCGTCGGCCGAGCGCCGCCAGCCGGGGGGCCAGCGCCTCGGCGAGCGTGCTCTTGCCCGCCCCGGAGAGCCCCGTGAACCAGATGGTCACCCCGCGCTGCCTCGGCGGCTGGATGATCATCGCCAGCCCGCGCTCAGACGGTGGCCTTCGCACGCCGCGCGGGTGTATTGTGGCCCGGCACCCGATCCTGCAACGTTCTCCATAATGGACGGCGATTCAATATGTCGAAGACTCCCAGGAAGTCAAACGCCCGCTCGAAGGCCCCCGGCGCCGCGTCATCGACGGACGCCGAGGCCCCGGAGGTGGAGGGCGACGACATCGGCGCGGCGGAGCTCACGCGGCGCGTGGCGGACAACCTCCGGGCGCTCCGGAAGCAGCGCGACCTCTCGCTCGACGAGCTGGCCGCGCGCTCGGGCGTGTCGCGCGCCACGCTCTCGCAGGTGGAGACGTGCAAGACCAACCCGACCATCGCGATCCTGTGGAAGATCGCCGCGGGGCTCGGGGTGCCCTTCGCGTCGCTGCTGGGCGAGGAGCGGGTCGAGCGCGTGCGCGTGCTGCGCCGCGGGGACGCTCAGGTGCTGCGCTCCGCGGACGGTCGCCTGGAGTCGCGGCCGCTCACCCCGGCGGGCGCGTCGCCCTCGGTGGAGTGCTACGAGCTGCGCCTGGCCGCCCGCGGCATCTCGCGCAGCGAGCCGCACGCCAAGGGCACCTGCGAGAGCCTGACGGTGCTCACCGGGGTGCTCAAGCTGCACGTGGGCGACGAGGCGGTGGAGCTCAACGCGGGCGACTCGGTCTTCTTCGAGGCCGACGAGCCCCACGCCTACGAGAACACCGGGCGCGTCGAGGCCCGCTACCACAACGCGATCATCTACCCGCGGGGGTGACGTTGTCTGGGGGTGTGTCGCTATGATAGACGCACTTCCAGTTCGATGGAGCCGCTGATCGCGCTGCGAGGTGTCACGAAGTCCTGGGGGCCTGGGGCCCCGCTGGCGCTGGCGCCGGTCGACCTGGAGATCGGCGAGGGGCAGTTCGTGTGCCTCTGCGGCCCTTCGGGCTGCGGCAAGACGACGCTGCTCAACCTCATCGCGGGCTTGGAGAGGCCCACCAGGGGTGAGGTCACGGTGCGCGGCGCTCCGGTGGTGGGGCCGGGGCCGGAGCGCACGGTGATGTTCCAGGAGAGCGCGCTGTTTCCGTGGCTGACGGTGCAGCGCAACGTGGAGTTTCCGCTGGAGATGGCGGGCGTCCCGGCGAGGGAGCGGGCCCGGAGGGTGGAGCGCTACCTGAAGATGGTGCACCTCTGGCGCTCGCGGGACTCGCACCCGCACGAGCTCTCCGGGGGGATGCGGCAGCGGGCGGCGATGGCGAGGGCGCTGGTGGGCGAGCCGTCGATCCTGCTGATGGACGAGCCCTTCGCGGCGCTCGACGCGCAGACGCGGGACGTGCTGCACGGCGAGCTGGAGCGCATCTGGCTGGAGACCCGCAAGACGGTGGTCTTCGTCACGCACAACGTCCGCGAGGCGGCGAGGCTCGGGGACCGGGTGGTGATGATGGGCACGCGGCCGGGGCGCATCACGCGCGACCTGGCGGTGAAGCTGGCGAGGCCGAGGGAGGCCAACGACCAGGACGTGACGACGCTCGCCGCGGTGATCGAGCGCGAGCTGAAGATCGAGATCGAGAAGGTCATCCGTGAAGAACTCGACGACGCGTGGACGCCTGCGGGCGCTGGGCTTCCTGGCGCTTCTGGTCGCGATCTGGGCGGCGGCATCTAGGTCCGGCGACCGCTTCCTGTTTCCGGGGCCCGGGGACGTGGCGCTGGCGCTGCGGGACAACGTGCGCTCGGGGCTGCTGCCGAGGGCGGTCGTGAAGAGCCTCGCCAGGCTGCTGGTGGGCTACTCGGTGTCGCTGGTCGCGGGCGTGGCGCTGGGCGTGGCGCTCGCCCGGGTGCGCTGGGTGAAGGACACCCTCGGCGCGGTGGTGCTGGGGCTGCAAGCGATCCCGTCGGTGTGCTGGCTGCCGCTGGCGCTGCTGTGGTTCGGGCTCGGGGAGATGGCCATCCAGGTGGTGGTGGTGCTGGGCTCGCTGCTCTCCATCACCCTGGCCACGGAGAGCGCGGTGAACACCATCCCCCCGCTGCTGGTGCGCGCCGCGCGCACCATGGGGGCGACCGGGGCGAGGCTGTGGCTTCGGGTGATCCTGCCGGCGGCCTTACCGGGCATCGTAAGCGGCGCCCGCCTGGGGTGGACCTTCGCGTGGCGCTCGCTCCTCGCGGGCGAGCTGCTGTTCATCTCCGGGGGCCTCGGCCAGGTGCTGGAGCTCGGCCGCGAGCTGCACGACATGGCCCTGGTGATGGGGGTGATGGTGGTGATCGTGGCGCTGGGCCTCGCGAGCGATCACCTGCTCTTCGGGCAGCTGGAGAAGCGGGTGCGCCGCGCCTGGGGGCTCGATCGTGCCTGAGGGGATCACCCGTCGGGCGCTGCTCGGAGGGGCGCTCGGAGGCGCGCTCGCAGGGGCGCTCTCGGCGTGCCGGAGCCCGGCCGACGCGCGGGTGCTGCGCGTGGGGTGCATGGGCACGCTGGCGCACGCCCCGTCGCTGGTGGGGCTGCACAGCGGGCGCTTCGAGCGGGCGCTCTCGGCGCGGGGGGTGCGCCTGGAGCGGGCGGTGTTCGGCGGGGGGCCGGAGGTGATGGCGTCGCTGCTGGCCGGGGCGATCGACGTCGGGTGCCTGGGGCCTGTGCCCGCGGTGACGGCCTACGTGAGGACGCGGGGGAGGGCGGTGAGGGTGGTGTCGGGCGCGGCGTCCGGGGGCGCGGTGATGGTGGTGCGGCGGGCAGCGGGCATCCGGTGCGCCTCGGACCTGCGCGGCCGGCACGTGGCGACGCCGCAGCTGGGGAACACCAACGACCTCGCGCTGCGGGGGTGGCTGCGGTCGCAGGGGATGGACGCGACCGAGTACGGCGGGGACGTGACCATCAGCCCGATGAAGGGCAGCTCGATGCTGGCGCAGATGCGCCGTGGGATGCTCGACGCCGCGTGGGTGGCCGAGCCGTGGGGCGCGCGCCTCGTGGCCGACGCCGGGGCGATGGTGTGGATCGACGAGCGGGACCTGTGGCCGCAGGGGCGCTTCGCGACGGCGGTGCTGGTGATGCACCGGGCCTATCACGCGATGGCGGCGGGCAACGTGCGGGCGTGGGTGGAGGCGCACTCGGCGGAGGTGGCGAGGCTGCGGGAGGACCCGGCGAGGGGGATGAGGGAGACGAGCGAGGCGCTGAGGGCGATCACCGGGAAGGGGGTTCCGGCGGGGGTGCTGAGGGAGGCGTGGGGGAGGATGGAGTTCACCACGGACCCGCTGGAGGGGACGATCCGCGCGATGGCCCGGGTGGGGATGGAGCTAGGGATGGTGCCGAGAGGGTCGATGGCGGGGCTGGTGGGGAGCGCGTAGAACCAGCGCCCGAGAGATGGTGTGGCGTCGGGCCGTGACGGGGTGCGCGCTGATGGCGCTCGGGTGCGCGGGAGCCCCGCAGCGGCCGCGGCAGCGGGCGACGGGCTCGTCGGCGTGGGTGCCGCTGGTGGTGGGTCCCTTCCAGCGGGTCTATCGCCCGGTGGGGACGCGCTACCTCAATGACCACACGCTCGTCCGGGAGCCCGGAGGGCGGTGGCACCTCTTCGGCATCACCCACGACTCCGAGGGCGATCCGTCGAGGGAGATGAGCTTCCTCCACGCGACGGCCCCGGCGCTCCTCGGGCCGTGGTCCGACGAAGGCGACGCGCTGCACTCGCAGCCCCCGGAGCAGAGCCTGTGGGCGCCCTTCGTCCTGCCGACGGCCGCTGGTCGATGGTCGATGTTCTATTACGGCAACACGCCGGACCACCGGGTGCTGCGGGCCGAGAGCGCCGACCTGCACCGATGGGAGCGCTCGCCGCGCAGCGCGCCCGGAGGCCGCGACCCCTTCGTCCTCCGGCACGGGGCGGTCTGGTACCTCTACTCCGTCGGGGCCGACGAGAGCCGGGAGATCGGCCAGATCGTGGTGTCCGAGAGCCGCGACCTGGTCCGCTGGACCATGCCCACGGTGGCCCTCACGGACCCGGTCGCGAGCTTCGGCTGGGGCAACCTGGAGAGCCCCGTGGTGGTGCGCCGCGGGGAGGAGTTCTACCTGTTCGTGACGCGCACCAGCGACTCGCCGCACGACTACGCGCGCACCATGGTCTTCGCCTCGACGGACCCCACCCGCTTCGCCTGGGAGCCCGTCACCGAGCTCATGGCCCACGCGGCGGAGGTGATCGAGGACCAGGGCGGGTGGTTCCTCACCTCTGCCGGGTGGACCGCGCGGATGGGAGAGCGCTGGCGGGGGCTGTCCATCGCGCCGCTCGCGTGGGCGCCGAGGGCCTCGCTGCGCTGAGCTCAACCCTGCGCGTCGGCCACGCTCCGGGCGACGTCGGGATGGCTGGCGCGCATCGCCGCGAGCGCGCTCGACGGCCCGGAGGTCCGGTGGGGAACGGCCTCGACGGGCGAGCTCAGGCGCAGCGGGTAGACCGGCGTGCCCGGGGTGTAGCCCTCCAGCGCCGAGCTCGCGGGGACGAAGCTGCGCGCGGTGGCGCCCAGCACCAGCAGCGCCGGGACGAAGAACGCCCCGTACCCCAGGTGGCGCGCCGCGGGCACCATCAGCGCCGCCCCGAGCGCGAAGCCCGCGACCTTGCCGAAGCGCAGCAGCGCGCGCTGGAAGGCCCGCCGGCGCTCCTCGCCCGCGGTGAAGAAGCAGGTCGCGAGGAAGACCCCGAGGTCCGTCGCCGGGCCGGTGAGGTGGGTGGTGCGCACGACCGCGCCGGTGCTGGTGCTGACCGCGGCGTTCTGCAGGCCCATGGCGAAGCTCAGCAGCGACAGCATCGCGAAGTCGGGGAGGCTCTCCACGGAGCCGCCGAAGCGCCCGAAGAGCCCGGCGCTGCCGAGCGCCGCGACCAGCGAGAGCAGCCCCGTCACCACCACGAGCGGCAGCGCGTAGAGGGGCGTGAGGCCGCGGTGATAGCGGCCGTCGATCGCCAGCACGGAGGTCATGGCGCCCGCGATGAAGCAGGCGAAGACCACCGCGTAGTCGAGCATCAGGTGCCAGTTGTCCGAGTCCATGCCGAGCAGCGTGACGGTGCCGGTGACGTGCGTGACGAAGCGTCGGCACGCGAGGAAGGCGCCCGCGTTGACGGCCCCGGCGGCCATGGTGAGCAGCAGCCAGCTCGGGGCGTGGCGGAGCGAGAAGATGGCGTCCGGCTTGTGCAGCGCGGGGACGGCGGAGGAGCGGGCGGGGACAGGACGCATGCGGCGGTGCCGTGCAGAGCGGGTGCCACGCGGGTTCGCGCGCCGTTGCGGCGGGATGGCGGGGGGGAGGCGTTGGGCGTGGCCGACGGGTGTCGGCGCGGGCCGACGTCCGGGCGGGCCGACAGCGTTGGGGGTTCAGTCCCACGCCCATCCGAGCACCGCTCTCAAGGTCTCATGGGACACATGGCCCCCCTCCGCCTGGGGCCTGAGGGTAGACCTCATCGTGGGGAGCGACCGCGGCGCCAGCCCAGTGCGCCTCACCGTCGCGA
>CBIHPK010000252.1:0-8478 GCA_966211675.1 uncultured Myxococcaceae bacterium | reverse complement strand
CGGTTGACCTCGGGGATGTAGATCTGCCCCTCGGCGGAGCCGGCGGTGTGGATGATGGTCACGCGCGGGCAGTACCCGAGCTGCACCGCCTGCTGGGTGAGCGAGAAGGCGCCGGAGATGAGCGCCTGCGAGGCGACCACCGTGGCCACCGTGGCGACGGCCACCATCGGGTAGACCAGCCAGCCGTGGAGCAGCCCGAAGAAGGGGTTGGCCCGCACCGCCTCGCCGCGCTCGATGAGCACCGCGCCCTGCCCCAGGTAGTTGAGGATCAGCGCCGGGAACA
This sequence comes from uncultured Myxococcaceae bacterium, assembly GCA_966211675.1. GTDB lineage: Bacteria > Myxococcota_A > Polyangia > Polyangiales > SCUS01. The sequence continues at coordinate 8,195 of CBIHPK010000252.1, read as the reverse complement.
CCACCCCGTACCAGGCCCAGCGGATGGGCTTGCGGCCGAAATGGCCCATGTCCGCGTAGAGCGCCTCGCCGCCGGTGATGCACAGCACCACCGAGCCCAGCAGCAGGAAGCCGTGCAGGTGGTGCTCGCCGAAGAAGCGCACCGCGTGGATGGGGTTGATCGCGCCGAGCACCTCCGGCCGGCGGAAGATCCACGGCAGGCCCGCCGCGGCGATGCTGACGAACCACACCAGCGTGGCCGGCCCGAAGATGGCGCCGATGCCCGCGGTGCCGCGCTTCTGCATGAGGAAGAGCCCCACCAGGATGACCACCGTCGTGGGCACGATGAAGGGGTGCACGCGGGTCGTGGCGACCTCCAGGCCCTCGACGGCGGAGAGCACGGAGATGGCGGGGGTGATGATCCCGTCGCCGTAGAGCAGGGCGGCGCCGAAGAGGCCGAGCACCACCAGCACCGCGCGGGAGCGGGAGCGGGAGCGGTCGGCCATCTCCTGCCGCGAGGTGACCAGCGCGAGGAGCGCGAGCACGCCGCCTTCGCCCTGGTTGTCCGCGCGCAGGATGAACGAGACGTACTTCACCGAGACCACCAGGATCAGCGACCACACGATGAGCGAGAGCACGCCCAGGACGTTCTCCACCGTGGGCGAGACGCCGTGGGCCGGCGCGAAGCACTCCTTCACGGCGTAGAGCGGCGAGGTGCCGATGTCGCCGTAGACGACCCCGAGCGCGCCGAGGGCCAGCGACGCGAGGGCTCCGGACGACTGCATGGCGTGGCCGTGGGGCCCTTCTCCGTGGCCGGCTGAGGGAGGTTCGGCGGACGAAGGCGAAGGCGACGAGGAGGCGTCGTGGGACATGACGGGGCGATGTGTACGCCTCTCCGCGCTCCGGGAGAACATCCCTCCCGCGGCGATCGACGGCGCAACGTTCGGCCCGGACGCCATCCAGCGGCGGCGATGCGGTAGAGTCTCCGCACGATGGTCGATGCCTCGCAGGCGCTCAACCCGCGGCGGTTGCTGGTGGTCGAGGACGACCCGAGGGTCCTCGCGCTGGTCACGGTCGAGGCGGAGTCCCTGGGGTGGGCGGTGGCCTCCGCGACGACGCTCGGGGCCGCGCGCTCGGCCCTCTCTCGGGGCCCCTTCTCCGCGGCGATCGTGGACCTCGGGCTCCCGGACGGCTGCGGCCTCGCGCTGCTGCCCGCGCTGGCGGCGGCCCAGCCTCCGGTGCCCTCGCTGGTGCTCACCGTCGACGAGGCGCCCGAGCGGGTGCTCTCGGCGATCCGGGCGGGGGCCGCGGGCTACCTCCTGAAGGAGGAGCTCGCCTCGAGGCTCGGATCGGCCCTGGAGGACTGCGTCGCGGGCCGCATGCCCCTCTCGCCCGCGGCGGCGAGGGCGGTGATCGCGAGGGTTCGATCGGAGGAGGGCGGGCCCGTCGAGGCGGTGCTCACGGAGGCCGAGCGGCGGGTGCTCGCGCTCTTCTCCCAGGGCCACAGCTACGCCACCGCCGGCACCGCGCTGGGCGTCACGGAGAACACGGTGCGCAGCTACGTCCGGTCGATCTACGCCAAGCTGGAGGTCGGCACCAAGACCGAGGCGGTGCTCGCGGCCATGCGCCGCGGGCTGATCTGACCGTCAGCCCGGCGGGCGCTGCCAGAGGTGCAGCGTCGCGTAGCTCCGCCACGGACGCCACGGCTGCGAGAGCTCGTCCGCGCGGGCCGCGCTCACTCCGCCGAGGTGCTGGCGGAGCACCAGGTCCTCCTTGGGGAAGGCGTCGGTCCAGCGCAGGGCCCGCATCGCGATGTAGTGCGCCGTCCACGGACCGATCCCTGGCAGCGCCACCAGCTGCGCGATGGCCTCGGCGGCGCGGGCGCCCGGCTCCAGGCGCAGCCGTCCGCTCGCGACCTCCTCCGCGAGCGCCACGATGCTGCGGGCTCGGGACGCGGTGATGCCCAGCGCGGTGAGCGCCTCCGGTCGGGCCGAGGCGATCGTCGGGGGCGTCGGAGCGAGGTGGGTCAGCCCGGTGGTCGAGGCGTCGAGGCGCTCGCCGAAGGCCTCCACGAAGCGCCCGGCGAGGGTGGTCGCGGCCTTCACGCTCACCTGCTGGCCCAGGATGGCACGCACCGCGAGCTCGAAGCCGTCGAAGGCCCCGGGCACCCGGAGGCCCGGGTTGCGCTCGACCGCGGGGGCGAGCCGAGGGTCCTGAGCGAGCTGCGCGGCGATGAGGTCGGGTCGGGCGCCGAGGTCGAAGAGGGAACGCAGCCGGCCGAGGAGGGCGGGCAGCGCGGGGGCGAGCGAGTGGGTCACCTCCACCAGCAGGGCGCGCTTCTCCGGAGAGTGACGGACGTGGACCCATCCCTGGTGACCGCCGAGGCGCACGGTGCGGCGGTACCCGTCGCCCTCGACCGACTCGACGCCGCGCAGCGCCCGAGCTCCCAGGAAGGCGAGCATCGAGGCCCAGTCGTAGGGAGGCCGGTAGCCGAGCTGGAGGGTGATGGTGCCGATGGGGTCGGCCGCTCCGGGGCCGTGTCGGCGGAGGCGACCGGGCGGCATCCCATAGCGATGGAGGAAGGCGTCGTTGAAGCGGCGGAGGCTCGCGAAGCCGCTGGCGAAGGCGACCTCGGTGATGGGCAGCGCCGTCCCGGTGAGGAGCTGCTTGGCGAGCAGCAGCCGGCGGGTCATCACCAGCTCGATGGGCGAGACGCCGAGCTCGTCGCGCACGATGCGCCGCAGCTGGCGGGAGCTCAGCTCGAAGCCCGCGGCGATCGCCTCCAGGCCCGCGCCCCCGGTGAGCATCGCCTCCTCGATGCGATGGACGACCAGGCCCGCGATGCGTCCCGGGTCGTCGACCGGAGCGCTGCCCGGGGCGAGCTCCGGGCGGCAGCGGAGGCAGGGCCGGAAGGAGGCCTTCTCCGCCGCCTCGGCGCTGTCGAAGAAGCGGCAGTTGGCGAGCCTCGGGGTCTTCGCGGTGCAGACCGGGCGGCAGTAGATCCCGGTGGAGGTCACCCCGACGAAGAACACCCCGTCGAAGCGGGGATCTCTCGACGCATAGGCTCCATGGAGCGCGGCTCGATCGGGGCTCATGGACTCATCGTAGGCCCTCGGGTGCGACGGGCTCTGGCCATTTCCGGACAGGCGAGCGACCCACCGACTCGCGTGTCCGGAAACGGCGAGCCCGATCCCCCGGTGCGCGCCCATCATCTCTTCCCACAAGGCCATGAACACCCCTTCCTCCACCCCTCGTCGCTCCGTCCCTCAGGGCTCTCCGGTGCAGGTCGCCGTCGGCCGCTGCTCGCTCGGCCTCGCCCTCGTGGCGTGGACCGATCGGGGCCTCTGCGCGGTGCTGCTCGGAGACGATCGCGAGGCCCTCCTTCGCGACCTCGAGGCCCGCCTTCCGGACGCCGCCCTGGTCCCGGTGGAGCCCTCGACCGGCGACCCCTTGGCCCGGGTGATCGCCCTCATCGAGTCTCCGCGCGACGCTCAGCCGCTCGCGATCGACGCCCGCGGCACGGCCTTTCAGCGGGGCGTGTGGTCGGCCTTGAGGGAGATCCCGGCCGGGTCGACCGCCAGCTACACGGACATCGCCCATCGCCTCGGTCGACCGAAGGCGGTGCGCGCCGTGGCGGGGGCCTGCGCGGCGAACCCCCTGGCGGTCGTCGTCCCGTGCCACCGGGTGCGTCGCAGCGACGGGAGCCTGGCGGGCTACCGATGGGGCGTGGAGCGCAAGCGGGCGCTGCTCGAGCGAGAAGCGTCGTAGGCAGGAATGCGGGGTTCTCCCGGCGAGCGTGCTAGCGCGAGGACCGCCCCGTCGCTGCCGCCATGAGCACCTCCCCTCCCCTCCGATCGCCGTGGTTTCTCGCGCTCGCGGCTGCGATGCCCTTCGGGTGCAGTGACCTCGACTCGCTCTGGGATCGGGCGACCCAGCCCTACGACGCGGCGCCCGCCGCCATCGAGCCCGTCGCGCTTCCGGCGGACCCCAACCGCGCGCCCCGCGCCGACGAGGACGCCGGGGGCTCGGCGCTCGAACCCGATCCCGAGATCGACGACGCCGGTGCCACCGAGGCCGACGACGCGGCGCTCGATGGGGGTGACGATGTTCCCGATGCCAGCAGCGACGCCAGCAGCGACGCGGCGAGCGACGTCGGCGCCGACGCGGGAGCCCCCACGACCATCACCGCCCTCGGATGGCGCACCGGGGTCGTCGAGGCCCCGCAGCCCAACGCCCGCTGGATCGGCTACGTCCGCGCGGGCGGGACCGTCTCGGTCGTGCGAGGCCCGGTGGGGCGCGCGGGGTGTCCGGCGAGGCGCGGGGTGACCGGGGCCGGGTGGTACGAGGTCGAGGGCGGCGGCTACGTGTGCGTGGGTCCGCTGGCGGTGCTCAGCGCCTCGCTGTCCGGACACCCGATCGCGTCGCGGCTGCCCGATCCGCCCGACCTCGGCGCGGCGATGCCCTTCGCCTACGCACGGGCCAACCGATCGGCGGGGGTGTTTCGCCGGCTGCCCTCGGCCGACGACCTGGGCGCCTTCGAGCAGGGGCGCTTCGACGCGCCCGCCACGGACGCGGGCACGACGCGCCTCGAAGCGCTGCTGGGGACGCCGGGTAGCCCGCTCCAGCGAAGGCTCCTCGCGGGGATGTACGTCTCGCTCCACCGGGAGGACCGCGCCCCCGACGGAGCCAGCTACTGGCACACGCAGACCGGCGGCTACGTGCGGGCGAGCGCGGTCACTCCGCTGCGAGAGGCCGAGCGCTTCCAGGGCGTAGGCCTCGAGGAGGGGCACCACCTGCCGATCGCCTTCGCGCTGGCCCCGAGCACCCCGACCTGGCGCGCCAGCGGTCGGAGCATGTCCCCCGTGGGTCGGGTGGCGCGGCTCTCGGTCATCGAGCTCGCGGACGAGCCCGCGGTCACCGTCGGCGGTGAGAGCTACCACCGCGCCCTCGACGGCACCTTCGTGCGGGCGCGGCAGGTGCGGGTGGTGACCCGGCGCGATCCCCCGGCGGACCTCTCCTCGCCGGACGAGAAGTGGATCGACGTCAACCTCGACCGTCAGAGCGTCGTGGCCTACGAGGGAGCGCGGCCCGTCTATGTGAGCGTGGTGAGCACCGGCCGTCGCAGCCGCACCAACCCCGACGAGAACTACGAGACCGTGCAGGGCGGGTTCCGCGTGCTCTCCAAGCACGTCGCGACGACCATGGACGGCAACAGCGCCAACGACGGCCCGTACAGCATCGAGGACGTGCCCTGGGTGATGTACTTCGAGGGCTCCTTCGCGCTGCACGGAGCCTTCTGGCACAACGGCTTCGGGGCGATGCGCTCGCACGGCTGCGTCAACATGAGCCCCCCCGACGCGCGCTGGTTCTACCACTGGACCGAGCCGCGGGTTCCGGCGGGCTGGAGCGGCGTCTACGCCGACGCGCAGCACCCCGGGACCCGGGTGTACGTCCACTACGAAGACCAGGCCCTCGGGGTGCGCGGCGGACCCACCCGCGTCCCCCAGCACTGAGGTCCCTTCCAGCGATTGACGCCGGGCCCGCCGGACGTCAGGTGGGAGAGCATGGGCCAAGAGGATGGATCGCGGCGGGTGTCCATTCCGGTGATCATCGACGCGCTGGCGATGCAGTCGCCCAGGGTGCGCGCGGCGCTGCACCAGCACATCGACGACGGTCGGCCGCTGGTGCCGATGCTCCGCGAGGCGCACCGGCTGCTGCTCGAGGACGCCACGGAGCTGATGGCCGTCGCGGGTGCCACGCCCTTCCCGGACGCGATCCCGTGGCCGGAGGACGAGGCCGAGGGCGACACGGTGACCGAGGCGCAGCTGCTGGCCCTGGTGGCAGCCGCCGACCGGCGAGAGGTGGCCCGCAGCCTCGTCACCCGGCGCTCGGAGAAGTACAGCGTGTCGATGCTCCCGCGCGACCGCGGCCGGTGACACCCTGAATCGAGTGGTTAGTCTCTGGGGGGCCTTCACAGGCCATGACCCACACTCATCAGAGAGCGACCAATGGCGGTTCGAAAAGGCTGCCGTCCTCGGGGACGGAGGGCTGAGTACAGCGCTCGGGTGCTTGCGCTGTTGAATGAATATCCCGACCAGGAATTCTCCTGTCGACAGATCGTCCAGGAGCTTGGCGGCAATGACCCGCACGCGATCATCTTCCTGTCGCTGCTGGTGGTGAGCGGCCGGGTGAGCTGTCTCCGCCGCGGAGGGGCGCTCTACTACCGCAAGGCCTGAGCGCGCACAGCGAGCCCGTCCAACAGGCTGGAGGCCTCTCGCACCACCACGCGCAGGTCGCGCTCCGCCCCGCGGCGCAGCGCCACGGCGACCTGATGCCGCGGCGTCGGTCGCAGCCGCTCGAACTGCCATGACCCCGCCTCGTCGCCGAGCGAAGGGTCGATGGCGATGCGCGCCACGCCGTCGACCGAGTCGAGCTCGAAGGCGAAGCGGTCGAGCGGCAGCGCGAGGCCCATCCCCCGGGCCTTGATGTAGGACTCCTTCAAGGTCCAGTAGTGGAAGAAGCGGGCGCGGTGCTCGCCGGGGGGCTGTCGATGGAGGGCGGCGATCTCCGCGGGGGCGAAGACGTGCGCCGCGGTCGAGAGGACGTCGACCTCCCTCGCGGTGTCCTCCACGTCCACGCCCAGCTCGCGGCCCCTCGCGACGAGGCAGGCCAGCATCCCGTCGGCGTTGGAGAGGTTGAAGCGCAGCCACTCGCCCTCCGGCGAGCAAAGCTCCGGTCGGCCCCAGGGGTTGTGGCGAAAGCGCCACGCCGTCGGGTCGACGGGGGCGTAGCGGGAGAGCACCGCCCGGCAGAGCGCTCGGGTCGCGAGGTACTCCTGCCGATGGCGCTCGAAGAGGTAGCGCTCCATCCGCGCCGACTCCTCGGGGCTGAGCCACGAGCGCAGCGCCGAGGAGCGCGACGGTAGGTCCCACGACGAGGGGTCGAGCAGCCACAGGTGGGCCTCGTCGGGGGGCAGCGAGAGCAGCGGCGAGTCGTCGGACATCGGCGTCGACTCGGGTATAGCGGAGCTTCGTCCGCGGGGCTCCGATTCGTCCCGGGCGGCGTGACTCTCGTCCGCCACTCCACGCCTCGACGACTATGTTCAGGGCGATGGTCACCACGAATCCGGTCCCCGCCTCCGCCCAGAGCCCCGCCCGCAGCGCCTCCCTGGGCCGTCTTCGAGCGAAGCGCCGCCCGTGGTGGATCCTCGCCGTCCTCGCCCTGATCGCCGTGACCGCCGGGATCGTGACCGTGGTCGCTCGTCGCAAGACCGCCGCCAGCGCGCCGCGCTACCTCTCGACGACGATCACCCGAGGCGACCTCACGGAGACGGTGCGGGCGACCGGCACGGTGCGCCCGGTGCTGGAGGTGCAGGTCGGCGCGCAGATCAGCGGCCGGGTCATCAGCGTCGCGGTCGACTTCAACAGCCGCGTGCACCAGGGCGACCTGCTCGCGGAGCTCGACCCCACCCCCTACCGCGCGCAGATGGCGCAGGCGCGGGCCTCGCTGGCCTCCGCCCGCGCGGTGCTGGTGCAGCGCCGCGCCGACCTCACCCTGGCCGAGCGCAACCTCGCTCGCGCCATCGCGCTGCGCGCCCAGGGGCTCAACGCCCAGGCCGACGTCGACGCCGCGACCGCCACCCGGGACGCCTCGCGGGCGACCGTGGGGGTGGCGAGCGCCCAGATCGAGCAGGCCACCGCGGCCCTCGACGTCGCGCGCACCAACCTCACGTACACCCGCATCCTGGCGCCCATCGACGGCATCGTGGCGACGCGCGCGGTGGACCCCGGTCAGACCGTGGCGGCGAGCCTCCAGACGCCGACGCTCTTCATCATCGACAACGACCTCACTCGGATGCGGGTCATCGCCAACGTCGACGAGGCCAACATCGGCAAGCTCACCGAGGGGATGGAGGCCTCCGCGAGGGTCGACGCGTTTCCTCGCGACGACTTCCGAGGGACCGTGCGCGAGCTGCGCATCACGCCGACCACCACCAGCGGCGTGGTCACCTACCAGGCCGTGATCGACGTGGACAACCCGCAGTCGAGGCTGCGCCCTGGGATGACCGCCACGGTCACCGCCGTCACCGCGAGCCACCCGGGCGTGCTGCGGGTGCCCAACGCGGCGCTGCGCTACCGCCCGAGCGCCGTCGCCGGGGCCGACGGCGGGACCGATGGCGGAGCCCGCTCCTGGGCGGGTGGCGGTGGCGGTGGCGGT
>CBIHPK010000251.1:0-8516 GCA_966211675.1 uncultured Myxococcaceae bacterium | reverse complement strand
GCGGTCTGGCTCTGGTCGCTGACGGCCTCGCGCTCGTACCGGGGACTCCCCGCTGGCGGCCTCGCGCTCGTACCGCGGAGTCGCGTACCGACGGCCTCGCGGTCGTACTCCGAACCCCAGACGGGATCGCGGCTCGACGCCCTCCCCCGGGTTGGCGTATCCATCACGGCCGTGAAGCTCGACGAGTCCACGCTGCAGTCCATCGTCGACGCCGTGGTGCAGCAGCTCGCCCGGGAGGCCCTGGCGAGCGCCGCCCCGCCCGCGCCCTGCGGAGGGACCCACGGCCACGCGTGCACCGCCGACCCACGGCCCGCGCACGCCGTCGAGCGGCCCATCTTCGAGGCGATGCTCCCGCGGCTCGTGGCGCTCACCTCCTCGCAGATCGCCATGGGGCGCGCGGGCAACCGGCTCCGCACCGACGACTACCTCCGCGCCCGCGAGGGACAGGCCGACGCGCGCGACGCCGTGCACAGCGAGGTCCCCGCCGACTGGGCCGCGCAGAACGAGCTCGTCCCGCTGCTCACCCGCTGCCGCGACCGCCACGAGTACCTGCTGTTCCCAACGCAGGGACGGCGCCTCGATGACGTCTCCCGCGCCGCCGTCGAGGCCCACGCCAGCACCGCCCCGGACGTGCAGATCATCGTGGGCGACGGGCTCTCCCCCAACGCCATCGTGCAGAACGGCGCGCCCACCCTCGCGGCCCTGCGCGGCGCCTTCGCCGACGCGGGCTGGCGCACCGGCGTGGGGTTCTATGTGAAGTACGCGCGCATCGCCGTGGCCGACGAGATCGGCGTGCTCACCCGCGCGAGGGCGACGGTGATCCTGGTGGGCGAGCGGCCGGGCCTCGGCACCGGCGACTCGCTCTCCGTCTACCTCGCGGTCAACCCCAGGCTCGGGCAGGACAACGCCGAGAAGAACTGCATCTCCAACGTGCGACCCATCGGCATCAGCGCCCACGAGGCGGGGAGCGAGAGCGTGGCGATCCTGAAGCGGGCCTTCGTGACGGGCCGAGGCGGCGTGTCCCTCGGCATCGGGTGGGGGCGCACGTGAGCGAGCTCAAGAGGCTGCCCGCGACGCTGCTCTCGTGCCGGCTGCTGCCGCACGCCGACCCGCGGCTCTGCACGGCGCTCGGGCTCCCCCCGGCGGCGGGCGGGCGCTCGCTGGCGCTGCTCACCTGCGACCAGGACGACACCCTCTACGCGGCGCTCGACCACGCGACCAAGATCGCCGACGTGGAGGTGATCTACGCGCGCTCCTTCTACGCGGGCAGCCGGCACGCGTCGGGGCCGTTGTCGGGGGAGATCCTCGGGGTGCTCGCGGCGGACGACCCGGAGAGCGTCGCGCAGGGCGTCGCGGCGGTGCGTTTCGCGCTGGAGCACCTCTTCGCCTTCTACGCGGTCGACGCGGCGGGGGTGACGGTCTTCCCCACGGTGATCGGAAGCGTCGGCCGCTACCTCGCCGCGCAGGCGGGCGTCGCTCCGGGCTCGGCCTTCGGGTACTTCATCGCGCCTCCGGTCGAGGCGATGGTCGGGGTCGACGCCGCGCTCAAGGCCGCCGACGTCTCGCTGGCGAGGTTCTTCGGACCGCCCACGGAGACCAACTTCGCGGGGGCCTGGGTGACCGGAGCGCTGGACGCCGTGGAGGCCGCGGCGCGGGCCTTCGAGGGCGCCGTGGTCGACGTCGCGGCGCGCCCCACCGGCTCGTGAACCATGGCCCTGGAGGCGGTGGCGCTCAAGCGCGTCCTGCGCCCGGTGCACCTCTGGGCCATCGCCGTCGGCCTGGTCATCTCCGGCGACTACTTCGGCTGGAACTACGGCCTCGCCCACGGCGGACCCGTCGGCATGGGCATCGCCACGCTCGCGGTCACCGCGCTCTACGTGTGCTTCATCTTCTCGTACACCGAGCTCTCCACGGCCATTCCCCACGCGGGCGGCCCCTTCGCCTTCGCGCAGCGCGCCTTCGGCCCATGGGGCGCCTACCTCGCGGGCGCGGCCACGCTGATGGAGTTCCTCTTCGCTCCGCCCGCCATCGCGAGGGCCATCGGGTCGTACGTGCACTTCCGCGTCCCCTCGCTCCCGGTCGACGCCGTGGCGGTGGGGGCCTTCGTGGTCTTCGGCGCGGTCAACGCCCTCGGGGTCTCCGTCGCAGCCACCTTCGAGCTCATCGTGACGGTGCTCGCCACCTTCGAGCTCGCGCTCTTCTTCTTCCTCACGGCGCCGCACATCGAGGCCTCCCGGCTCCTCGCGCACCCGCTGCTGCCGCACGGCGTGGGGGGCGTGTTCACCGCGATGCCCTTCGCGATCTGGTTCTACCTCGGGCTCGAGGGCGTCGCGATGAGCGCCGAGGAGGTGATCGACCCCAAGCGCACCATCCCCCGCGGTTACCTCGCGGGCATCGCCACGCTCGTCACCCTCGCCCTCGGAACCCTCGCCTGCACCTGCGGCGTCCTCCCATGGTCCGAGCTCATTCGCGACGACTCGCCCCTCCCGCACGCCCTCGCGAGCGTGCTCTCTCCAGGGCACCCGATGACGCACCTGATGGTCTACCTCGGGCTCCTCGGGCTGATCGCCTCCTTCCACGGCATCGTCATGGGCTGCTCGCGGCAGGTCTTCGCCCTCGCGCGAGAGGGGCTCATCCCCCGCGGCCTCGCGGCGCTGCACCCGCGCATGAAGACCCCCGTTCGGGCCATCGCCCTCTCCGTCCTCATCGGCGCCGCGGCCACCCTCTCCGGGCGCACCGACGCGCTCATCACCCTCTCGGTGCTCGGAGCGCTCGGGGTCTACGTGGTCAGCATGCTCGCGGTCCTCAAGCTGCGCCGCAGCGAGCCGGAGCTGGAGCGCCCCTTCCGCGCGCCGCTGCACCCGTGGCTCCCCGCGGTGGCCATCGCGCTCTCCGTGGTGGCCTTCGTCAGCGTCGGGGTCGGATCACCCGCGGTGGTCGCGGCCTTCCTCGGGGCGCTCGCCCTCGGGGCCGTGGCCTTCCGCGCGACTCAGCCGTCGTCGCCCTCCGCGGGCTCCTCGCGCTCGCCCAGCCAGCGGTAGAGCGTGCGCCGGTCGATGCCCAGCAGCCGCGCGGTCTTCTTCTTGTTGCCGCCGTTCTTGATGAGCACGCGCCGCGCGAAGGCGACCTCCAGCTCGCTGATGGTCATCCCCCGCGACGCGGCCTCGTCGAGGAAGTCATTGCCCCTCGGCTGGCGCAGCGCCGCCGGCAGGTCGTCCGGGGTGATCTCCGCCCCGATGCCCACGACCACCGCGCGCTCGACGGCGTTCTGGAGCTCGCGCACGTTGCCCGGCCAGGCGTAGCTGGTGAGCAGCTGCACGGCGGAGGGAGAGAAGCCCGCCACGCTCCGGCCCGAGCGAGCGCTGAAGGTCTCGAGGAAGCGCTGCGCCAGGGGAAGGATGTCCTCCGCCCGATCGACCAGCGGCGGGATCACCATCTCGATCACGTTCAGCCGGAAGTAGAGGTCCTCGCGGAAGGCGCCGGCGGCGACCGCGTGGCGCAGGTCGATGTGGGTGCAGGCGATGATCCTCGGGTCGACGGGCACCCGCTGCGTCGAGCCCACGGGCGTCACCTCGCGGTCCCTCAGCGCCCGCAGCAGCTTCATCTGGATGGGCGGCGGCAGCTCGTGCACCTCGTCGAGCAGCGCCGTCCCGCCGTCCGCGTCCTGCAGCCGTCCGGGGCGCTGGCGCTGCGGGACCGAGCCCTCGGCGCCCGCCTCCCCGAAGAGCTCGGCCTCCAGCAGCGGGTCGGGGATCGCCCCGCAGTCGACCTCCACGAAGGGCCGCGCCCGCCGCCGCGACGCCTGGTGGATGGCCCTCGCCATCGTCTCCTTGCCCGCGCCGCTCGGGCCCTGGATCAGCACCGCGCTCGCGCTGTCGGCCACGCGGCGGGCCAGCGCGACGAGCTCTCGCATCACGTCGCTCTGCGCCACCATCGCGTCGAAGCCGTAGCGGGCGTCCGCCTCGGTGCGCAGCCGCTCGATCTCCGAGCGCATGGCGCCGGCGCGCAGCGACTTGTCCACCGCGAGCAGCAGCGCCGACGGCTCGAAGGGCTTGGGGATGTAGTCCGCCGCCCCGAGGCGCATGGCCTGCACCGCCGTCTCCAACGAGCCGTAGGCGGTGACCGCGAGCACCGCGATGCGCGGGTCGTAGCGCCGCAGCCACGCGATGAGGTCGAGGCCCGACTCGCCCGGCATGCGAAGGTCCGTGACCACCACGTCGTAGGCCCCGGACTCGACGCGCCGTCGCGCGAGCGCAGCGCCGGACACCGCGTCGGCGTGGTGGCCCGCGTCGGTGAGCACCTCGACGATGAAGCGGCCGAGGCCCTCGTCGTCGTCCACCACCAGCACCGAGCCGGGACCGGGCCTGGGGCTCTCCTCGGGGGCCGTCACGCCTCGCCTCCTTGGCCCGTGCGCGGGAGGCGCACCACGAAGCGCGCGCCGCCGAGGGGGCTGTCCTCGACCCGGATGGTCCCGCCGTGGCGGCGCACCATCTCGTCGCTGATGGAGAGCCCGAGCCCGGTCCCCTCCGCGGCCTTGGTGGTGAAGAAGGCCTCGAACACCCGCGCCTTCGACTCCGCCGGAACGCCGGGGCCCGCGTCGTCGACGCTGAACTCCGCCCCGGCCTGGTCGTTCGACTCGTCCGCGCGCACCCGCACCTGGATGGCCCCGCCCGAAGGCTGCGCCTGGATCGCGTTGATCATCAGGTTGAGCATCACCTGCTCCAGCTCCGGCCGCGAGCCCTCGACCACCACCCCCTCCGCCGCCTCGACGCTCATCCGCACCCCCTGCGCCTCGCACTCCGCCTCCAGGAACCTCGCCGTCGCCTGCGCCAGCTCCCCCAGGTCCACCGGCCCGGTGCGCCCCCGCACCCGCCGGGCGTGCGAGAGCAGCGACTCGATCACCTGCGAGATCTGCACGGCGCCGGACTCGATCTCCCTCAGGTGGCGCTCCACCCGGGGCTCGTGGACGCCCTGCTGGAGCGCGTACCGCGCGCGGCCCAGCACCACGTTGAGCGGCGACCCCACCTGGTGCGCCAGCGTGGCCGAGAGCTGCCCGATGAGGGCGAGCCGCTGCGCGTGCTGCAGCCGGCGCTCCAGCGAGCGGGCGGCCTCGTGCTGGGCGTCGAGGTCCGCGCGGGTCGCGCGCAGCGAGCGGAGCATGCGGTCGAAGGCCAGCGCCAGGCGGCCCACCTCGTCGCGGCGCCCGAGCTCCACCACCTCGTCGAGCGAGCCCTCCGCCACCCGCTCGGCGTGCCGGGCCAGCGCGCCGATGGGGCGGATCACCGCGCTCCGCAGCCCCACCAGCGTGAGCGCCGTGAGGATGACCCCGAGCGCGAGCCCGAGCACGGTGATCTCCCGGGTGAAGCGCGCCAGCCGGTCGTCGAGCGAGCGCAGGTCGCGCACCAGCACCACCACGCCGCGCAGCGGAGCCTGCGGACCGGTGCGCAGCGCGACCGCGCACGCGAGCTGGTCGCCGTCGTCGCGCGACGCCACGACCCGGGTGAAGGGCCCCGGCGCGGTGAGCGCCCGGCGAGCGAGCGGCGCGACCAGCGGCGCCAGCGAGGCCACCGAGCGCGAGCGGTGCACGAGCTGAGCATGGTCGTCGTAGACGAGCACGCCGCGGAGCTGCTCGGCCCCGGAGAGCCCGTCGGTGAGCTCGCCCAGCTGGTCGAGGCTGCGGCCGTCGAGGAAGGCGTTGAAGGAGAGCGCCACCACGTGGCCGAGGTTGTCCAGGCTGCGCACCGCGCCCGCGTGCAGGTCCGCGCGGCGCATCTCCAGGCGGATCCACCCGTGCAGCGTGAGCAGCACGGTGATGGGCACGAGCAGCAGCAGCGCCACCCGGGCGGTCAGCGAGCGAGACGGCGAGAAGGAGCCCGGTGGGTTCACGGCGCTCCCGCGACGCTATACCGCTTCGACCCCGGCAGGCGTTGCGCTACGGTGGCGCCCGCCGCTGCCATGACCCTCTCTGCCCACGCTCCCTCGCTCGCGCGGAAGTACCGCTCCCTGCTCTCGCTGCGCTCCGCCCACGAGCGCGACGGGGTCGTCGCCGACCGGGCGCGGCTGAGGGCGCTGGCGGCGGAGTTCCCGGGGGCGCTGCGCGAGCTCGACTCGCTGTCCATCGACGAGATGCTCTCGCGGGCCGGGGCGCTGGAGGCCGTCGGGCTCGGCGCCCGGGTCGAGCCCTGGATGACCGCGATGGCGGGCTACCACGCGCTGATGCGAGCGGCCCTGGGCATCAAGCGGGCGGGCGGCGCCCCGGAGGCGGTGCGCGCCGAGGTGGACGCCCTGCGCGCGGCGACCGGGATCTCCCTCGACGACGCGGACCTCGCGGCCATCGCGAGGCCGCCGCAGGGGAGGCTCGGGGTGTTCGTGTTCGCCCGGCTCGGGTCCGCGCTCGGCCGTCCCCCGGAGGAGCTGTGGCAGGCGATGTTCCCGACGGGCCGGGCCGACCGCTTCTCGCCGCGGGCCCGCGAGGAGGTGGCGGCATGACCGGCGCGCTCGATTTCAGCGACGTGGCGGGCGACGGGGCCGCGCTCGACGCGCTCTCCCCGGAGCTCAACCAGCGGCTCTTCGCCCGCTTCCACTACGGCCCCAACCCCCTCGCGGCGGGCGCGGCGCTGCTGCGTCGCGGCGACCTCCGGGCGATGCAGGGCGTCCTCGGCGCGGCGGTGTTCCTGTCGCCGGAGGACGTCGCCTCGCTGCGGGCGGCGGGCGCCTCGGGCACCGACGCGCTCGCGGCCGTGATGCTCTGCGCGTGGGCCCCGATGAACGCCCGGGTCGCCGCCGCGGAGGCGATGGCAGGCGCGACGGTGACGCCCGCGGGCTACGCGGCGCTCGCCGAGGTGGTGGCCGGACCGAAGGTGCCGGTGCGGGCCGCCGCCGAGCGGGTGCTGGCGGACGTGGCGCCGCAGGCCCGGGGCACGACGCGCGACCAGGGAGAGCAGTGGCGCTCCTACGCCGCGCAGGTGCGCGACGGCCGGCGCAACCCCCTCCAGAAGCAGGAGCTGCAGCGGGCCATCGCCGCGGCGGACGTGCACCCGGTGATGGGGCTGATGGTGGCCGACGACGGGGGCTTCCTCGCGGGCCTGCTGCCGCCCATCGACGACGCCGCGCGGGCGCCGCTGCTGCCCTTCCTGCTGGCCACGGCGCGCACGGACAAGGAAATATTACGCGGGAAGGTATTCGGGGTGTTCCAGCGGCGCTGGCGGGAGGTCGCGGCGGGCGCCCTCTCGGCGGTGGCGCGCACCCCGATGAAGGCCCGCGAGGCGGGCGTCGGGGCGATGGCGACGAGGGCGCTCGCGGCGATGGGCGCGACCGAGGCGCTGGTCGCGGCGGCGGCCTACGGGGGCAGCGCGGCGCGCGCGGCGGCGCTCACCGAGCTGGCGAAGCTGGGCGAGCGGCTGGGCGAGGTGGAGCTGCTGGAGGACGCGCTGGCGCTCGCCTCGGGGGACGCGGACGCGGCGGTGCAGCGCGCCGTGGCGGCGGTGCGAGCGGCGACGTCGGCGGGCTGAGGCCGAGCTTCACCGCTGCCTGAAATCTGCGGCCTCCGGGGAATGGGTCTTACCCTCCGGCGAGGCGCGGCCCATCGGTCCGCCCACGGTGGGTCGCAGACACGCGCCCATTTCCTCGTCGATGGAGGTCTCTCTCGTGAAGCACATCACTCGTCTGTCCGTCGCCTTCGCCGCCCTCGCCACGCTCTCCGCCGCCTCCAGCGCGCAGGCGCAGGACGCCCCGCAGCGGCTCCCGCTGTCGTTCTCGCGGCGCCCGCTGACGCTCACCCGCAGCACGCTGCGCCTCGACGCGGAGCTCGCCATCGCGCACTTCGAGACATCGTTCCTCGGCGTCACGGCCTCGTCCAACTCCGTGGGCCTCGGCCTCGGCGCGGGCTTCGGCATCACCGAGGACCTCGAGGTCGGCGCGACGGTGCTCCCGCTCACCCTGAGCCCGGACTTCAAGTACAACGCCCCGTCGGTCTACGGCACCTACCGCTTCCTCCGCGGCGACGTCGAGGTGGGCGCGCGCCTCGCCCTCACGCTCCCCATCGACCGCGACTTCGGAGTCAACGTCGGGGTGCCGGTGCTCCTCCACCTCGGCGACACCGCCCGGCTCGACACCGGCGCCTTCGTCGACCTGGTCTTCAGCGACCCGCTGGGCAAGCAGCTCAGCATCCCGGTCGCGTTCACGGCCAGCATCAACCCCAACCTCTTCGTGGGGGCGCGCACGGGCTTCCTGTTCCCGAACTTCGACTCCTTCGGGATGCCCCTCGGGGTCTACGTGGGCTACACGCTCGCCGGCGGCGACGGCGCCGCGCCCCTCGCCGACATCACCGCGGCCTTCGACTTCCCGCTCTTCCTGAGGAGCGGCGGCGGCGACGCGATCTACACCGGCCTCTGGACCGCCTCGCTCAACGGCCGGATCTTCTTCAACCTGTAGTACCTCATCGCCGGGGCTGTGACGGGTTGGGCGCTGGGGCGACGGCTACGTCATCCCAGTGCCCCTCACCGGAGCGCAGCGAC
>CBIHPK010000250.1:0-8560 GCA_966211675.1 uncultured Myxococcaceae bacterium | reverse complement strand
GCCTCCGCCGCCGCCGCCCGCGCGGGTGGTGCAGCTCAGCGAGAAGCCGCAGGTGGTGCGGGTCCCGGTGCCGCCTCCTCCGCCGCCGCCTCCGCCGCCTCCGCCGGCCCGGCCGTCGGTGCCGCCGTTGCTGGCGGCCGCGGTGTAGCTGCCGTCGCTCACGCTGATCTGCCCGAACGACCCGACCGGCGTGCCGTTGACCCCCTGCGCGCCGTCGCCGCCCGCGCCCACCGAGGTGCTCGCCGAGCTGGCGCAGCTCTCGTTGCAGCCGGTGCCCCGGCCGCCGCCGCTGCCGGCCCCGCCGACGCCGCCGCCGGGGGCCTGGCCGCCGTTGCCTCCGGTGCCTCCGGTGGTCCCGCTGCCGCCGCCGCCGCCGCCGTTGCCGCCGGGCACGCCGCAAGCCGACGAGCCGCCGCCGCCCGGGCTCGTCCCGCTGCCCGAACCCCCGCCGTTGCCGCTCGCGCCGTTGCCCCCCGCCGCGCCGGCCGCGCCCGCGCCGCCGTTGCCCGCGGCGATCGTGCAGCCGCGAAACACCACCGGACCGGTGCTCCCGATGATACGCACCCCGTAGGTGCTCCCGCTCGGCGTCGCGCCGTCCGCCGAGCGGATCGTGAGGAGCTGCAGCTCCATCGGCCCCGCCACCTCGCGCACCGTGGCGCCCGCGCTGGAGACGCGGATGGTGGTGATGTTCTCCCGCGCGCGCGCCCACATCCGGGTGTCGTCGTAGCCGCCGTAGACATTGACCGCCGCGGTGATGGAGAGGGTCTCCTCGTAGCTGCCCGCGGCGACGTACACCGAGCGCACCGGGCGCGCGGCGGTGGCGGCGCCGATGCCCGCGGCGACGGTGCGCTTGGGCATCATCATCGACCCGTCGTTGCTGTCGTTGCCGCGCGGCGAGACGAAGATCGCCCGCGCCGGGTCGCCGTCGATGCCGTCGCAGTTGGCGTCGCGGAACATCAGGTCGGGGTCGTCGACGGCGGCGCTGTTGCACTCACAGCCGTCCGCCGACATCGCGTTGAGGTCGACGTAGCCGGCCTCGCAGGTGGCCGAGCAGGTGCCCGACGCGCAGGCGGCGGTCTGGTGCGGGCCCGCGGGGCAGGCGTGCCCGCACGAGCCGCAGTTGGCGATGTCGGTCATGTAGTTCGGGCCGTTGTGCAAGCACATGGGCGCGGTGCCCGAGAGCATGCAGAGGTCCATGGTGCAGGTGTCCGTGTCGGCGCAGTTGTACGGCGCGCTGCGGACGCAACGGAGCCGGGCCGGGTCGCAGCTCCAGGTGCCGGTGCAGGGGTCGCCGTTGAGGCGCGCGCAGGTGGCGTCGCCGATCTCGCAGGGCAGCTCGCGCACGCAGCCGGTCTCGCCCGCGCAGAAGTTGTCGCTCGGACAGCGCATGTCGTTGGGCGCGTGGACGCAGCGGCCCGCGGTCGCGTCGCAGCTGTCGTCGGTGCACGCGACGCTGTCGTCGCAGCTCGGGGTGCCGCCCACGACCACGCAGCGGTTGAAGCGGCACACCTGGCCGTTGCTACAGAGGTCCGGCGAGGTGCAGTCGTCGTTGGTGCGGCACACCCGGCCCGGCAGGACGTCCGGCGCATCGATCGTGGCGGCGTCCGAGCCGGTGTCCTCGCCCGTGTCGACGACCTTGCCGAGGTCGACGCTGGCGTCGGACTTCGGGGTGATGACGGTGCCGTCGCCCGACGAGGCGCACCCGCCGAGAAGGAGACCCAGGGGCAGGAGCCAGCGAACGTCCCTCATGCGCATAGGGGGAGCATCGTGCGCTCCCGGTGCGGGGTAGATCAAGCCCGCAGGAGCGCCAGTACGAAGAGGATCAGTCCCACCGCGACGGCCGCGCCGGAGGTCGCGAGCGCGCGGCTGCGAGGGCGGTCGTCGTCGTCCCAGCCGTGGCGCGCGGCGAAGAGCGCGCCGCCGATCCAGAGCGCGAGCCCGACGCCGAGGACGAGCACCCACGCGGGCTCCGGGGCGCGGTCCTCGAGGAGCAGGGCGTAGTGAAGCTCCTCGCGCCGCGCGACGGGGGTGTCGCGCTCCTCGGGTGGCGGAGGGAGCAGGGCCATCAGCCGAGCGATGCGGCGGTTGGCGCGGTCGAGGCGCTCTCGGTGCGGCACGACGATCCAGCGGGTGGCGAGGGCGCTCGATCGCACCGCGCGCCAGGCGAGGAGGGCGTGGTCCTGGTGGCCGAGGGTCTCCTGGTCGCGGGCGAAGCGCTCGAGGGCGTCGTAGGCGCCGGCGTTGGCGGGGTTGCCCGGGAGGTAGAGGTGCGCCGCGCGGCGGAGCGCTCGCACGCCCGGGTCGACGGCGCCGCGGGCGAGCTGAGCGCGACCCTCGTCGAGCGCCGCGCGGGACTCGACGAGGACGCGCGCGGAGGCGACGCCGAGCACCAGGGCGACGGCGGCGGCGTAGCGGGCGGCGGCGGGCGGGAGCTTCACACGAGGTCGCGGCGGCGGAAGAGGAGCGACGAGGCGGTGAGGAGCCCGGCGGCCCAGAGGGCGGCGTAGCCGATGGCGAGGGCGACGTAGCGGACCAGCGGGTGGTTGGGGTCGTCGGAGAGCAGCACCGCGCGCTCGGGGACGAAGAGGTGCAGGTTGGGCACGACGCGGGCGACGGTCTCGAGGGCGGTGCGCGCGGCGAGGGAGACGGTGCGCCGCGGGAGGTGCTGCATGAGCCAGGTGCTGCGCGAGATGGCGAAGACCCCGAAGGAGAGGATGGCCGTGACGAAGGGCGTGCTGAAGGACGAGAAGAGCATCGACACGGCGGCGGTGACGGTGACCTCGGCGAAGACGAGCAGCGCGCCGACGAGGACGAAGACGGTCTCCGAGGGGGCGACGACGTAGGCGAGGGCGGCGAAGCCCGCGAGCATCGCGGAGGCGACCGGGAGCACCGCGGCGAGGGAGAGCGCGCGCCGAAGGCGGGGGAAGAGGAGCCCGAGGGGGATCACCGCGAGCACGGCGGCGAGGGCGGCGAGGCGCAGCCCGCGGGAGCGCACGAGCTGCATCGCGGGGCCGACGGCGGCCTCGAAGCGCTGCGCGGCGGCGAAGCTGTCCTCGGTGGCGATGAGGGTGACCACGGCGAGCAGCAGCGCCGCGGTGACGATGATGAACACGGCGACGGTGAAGAGGATGCCGAGGTACTTGCCGAGCACGAGCTCGTGCCGCGCCACGGGCTTGGCGAGCAGCACGTAGAGCGTGCGGAGCTCGAGCTCCTTGTAGAGGAAGTTGGCGCCCAGGAAGATCGCGATGAGGTTGGCGAGGAGCGAGATGGTGACGAGCCCGTGGTCAACGACGATGCGCACCGACTCGGCGTAGGAGAGCGACCCCAGGCCGAGGCCGAAGAGCACCGAGGCGGCCCCGAGGCCGAGCACCGCGAAGAGGATCCGGTCGCGCAGCGCCTCGCGAAAGGACGTGAGCGCGATGGCGAAGGTGCGAGGGTTCATCGAGCGTCGCCCGCGACCGCCGCGTCCGTGGCGCCCGCGTCCGTGGCGCCCGCGTCCGTGGCGCTGGTCACCGCGCTCGGGGCGTCCGCTGTGAGCTCCGCGGCGGCGTCGCCCACGTAGGCCGCGGGGATCTCTCCCCGGGCGCGGGCCCTCTCGGCCTCCAGCACGTTGTGGCGCATCGCGTACGACTGCTCCCCGAAGAGGAACTCCCCCACGCACGGGTGCGACGGCAGCTCGACGCGGCTGCCGCCGACCTCCACGCTGACCTCGACGTCGGGGCGGATGCGACGGACGGCGCCGGTCTTCCAGAAGGAGACGTGCACCCGGACGCTCGCCTCCGGGGCGGAGATCGCCAGCGAAGGCAGGCGGGCGTACTCGTCGCGCAGGAGCTGGTGGAAGCGCACCCGGTCCTCGCGGGTGGCGAGGAGGTAGGTGCCCTCGCCGAGCTCGACGTGGCGCAGGTGGCCGTGCTCGTCCGGCTCGCGCTCGGTGGTCTCCGTGGACTGCTCGTCGACCACGCGGAAGGGCGGGGCGTGGCTGGCGGCGCGCTGGTCGTACCAGCTCTGCAGGTGGCAGAGGTCCTCGTACGTGATGTGCCGCTGATCGTTGGTGGAGAGCGTGTGGCGGATCGTCGGACCGCAGCCGAGCGCGAGCGCGCAGAGCAGGGCGACCGGGGGTCGCAGCGGGGCGGAGTCGGGCAGGGCGCTCATCCGCGCGATGATGCCATGGACCGCCTGGGAGCTGGACAGGGGATGCCGAGAGCTCCTCCGAGCGACCGGGCGCGACCGCGGCGGTGACGGCCCCGATGGGGCCGGGATCGCCCTGGAGCTCCTGGGGTGGAGCGAGGGGAGCGCCGCCGCCGTCCGAGGGCGCTGCGGGAAACTTGCGTTGCGGTCGATTGGAGCCGTCGCGGGGCGGGGGAGAAGAAATCCCTGGAGATGCGTCAGGGCGAGACGCGTGCCGCGACTGGAAGGGTCAGCGAACTGGCGAGCGGGCTTTGGGTGGGTGCATGGTGACTCTCCCCTCCGCCAGCGCTGCCCGACCGCGTCGCCCTCCTGTTGGACGACGGGCCGGGCCGTTGGGAGGCTTCCACCAAAGACCCATCCACAGGGAGAGATCGCTTGAGCATCGACGGACCGATCCAGGGGAAGACCAACGGCAAGTCGAAGGCCGCCGCCAACGTGTCCGCGGCGAAGTCCAAGACCACGCCGCGCGCCAGCCGGGCCGCGTCCGACCTGGTGCAGCGGCGGTACACCACCACCGGGGCCGACCCCCTCGCGGCGGTGGAGTACGACCGTCGCGACAGCGTCATCAGCAACCCCGACGGGTCGGTGGTGGCCTCGACGCGCGGGGCGGAGGTGCCGAAGGCGTGGTCGCAGCTCGCGACGGACATCGTGGTGTCCAAGTACTTCCGGCGCGCGGGCCTGCACGGCGACGCGAAGCAGGGCGAGACCAGCGTGAAGCAGGTGGTCTACCGTATCGCCCACTCGATCCGCGAGGCGGGCGAGGAGCGCGGGTACTTCTCCGACCGCGCGCAGGCCGACACCTTCGAGGCCGAGCTGTCGTTCCTGCTGGTGAACCAGTACGGCGCGTTCAACTCGCCGGTGTGGTTCAACTGCGGGCTCTTCCAGCGCTACGGGATCACCGGCCAGGGCGGCAACTGGGCCTACAAGGAGTCGACCGCCACCGTGGGCGAGACCGCCAACGCCTACGAGGCGCCGCAGTGCTCGGCGTGCTTCATCCAGAGCGCGCAGGACGACCTGATGGCCATCTTCGAGCTGGTGAAGAACGAGGCCCGGCTCTTCAAGTACGGCTCCGGCACGGGCTCCAACTTCAGCGCCCTGCGCGGCCGGCAGGAGAAGCTCTCCGGCGGCGGGACCTCCTCCGGGCTCATGTCCTTCCTCGAGGTCTTCGACCGCGCCGCGGGCAGCACCAAGTCCGGCGGCACCACGCGCCGCGCGGCCAAGATGGTCTGCCTCGACATGGACCATCCCGAGATCGTCGACTTCATCGAGTGGAAGATGAAGGAGGAGAAGAAGGCCATGGCGCTCATCGCGTCGGGCTACCCCTCGGACTTCAACGGCGAGGCCTACCACACGGTCTCCGGGCAGAACTCGAACAACTCCGTGCGCGTGACCAACGAGTTCATGCGCGCGGTCGAGATCGACGGCGAGTGGCAGACCAAGGGCCGCACCAACGGCAAGGTCATCGACACCTACCGCGCCAAGGACCTCTGGAAGAAGGTCGCCCTCAGCGCCTGGTCGTGCGCCGACCCCGGGGTGCAGTACGACAGCACCATCAACGACTGGCACACCTGCAAGGTCAGCGGGCGCATCAACGCGAGCAACCCCTGCTCGGAGTACATGTTCCTCGACGACACGGCCTGCAACCTGTCGTCGCTGAACCTCACGAAGTTCCTGAGCGAGGACGCCGACGGGACGCAGCACTTCGACGTCGAGGGCTACCGCCACGCGGCGCGGGTGTTCTTCCTCGCGCAGGAGATCCTCGTCGACTACTCGTCCTACCCGACGAAGCAGATCGCGCAGAACTCGCACGACTACCGCCCCCTCGGCCTCGGCTACGCCAACCTCGGCACGCTGCTCATGCTCATGGGCGTCGCGTATGACTCCGACGAGGGCCGCGCCATCGCCGCCTCACTCACGGCCATCCTCACCGGGCACGCGTACCGGGTGAGCGCCGAGGTCGCCGCGGTGAAGGGCCCCTTCGCGGGCTTCCCCAAGAACCGCTCGTCCATGCTCGACGTGATGGCCAAGCACCGGCAGGCCGCGTACGCCATCAGCGACCGCGCGTGCCCGAAGGCCCTCGCCGCCGCGGCGCGCGAGGACTGGGACGAGGCCGTCCGCCTGGGCGAGCAGCACGGCTACCGCAACGCGCAGGCGACGGTGCTCGCGCCCACCGGGACCATCGGGCTCCTCATGGACTGCGACACCACCGGCATCGAGCCGGACTTCGCGCTGGTGAAGTTCAAGAAGCTCGCGGGCGGCGGGTACTTCAAGATCGTCAACGCCTCCGTCGAGCGCGCGCTGGTGTGCCTCGGGTACTCGAAGGGCCAGATCGCGGAGATCCTCGCGTACGTCAGTGGCACCAACACCTTCCTCAACGCGCCGGTGGTCAACCGCGAGTACCTGAAGGGCAAGGGCTTCACGGCGGACGACGTCGCCCGCGTCGAGGCGGCGCTGCCCGGGGCCTTCTCCATCGAGCAGGCGCTCTCGCCCTTCACGCTCGGGGCCGACCTGCTCAAGCGCCTCGGGGTGGAGGAGCCCGCGAAGTCGCCGACCTTCTCGCTGCTCTCGCACTGGGGCATTCCGCGCGTGGAGATCGAGACCCTGGGCGACCACGTCCTCGGCCGCTCGACCGTCGAGGGCGCGCCGCACGTCCGCGAGGAGCACCTCCCGGTCTTCGACTGCGCCAACCGCTGCGGGCGTCACGGTCGGCGCTTCCTGGCGCCGATGGCGCACGTGAAGATGATGGCCGCGACGCAGCCCTTCCTGTCGGGCGCGATCTCCAAGACGGTCAACCTCCCCAACGACGCGACCGTCGACGAGGTGGCGGACATCTACTACCAGGGCTGGAAGCTCGGGCTGAAGGCCGTGGCGCTCTACCGCGACGGGTGCAAGGCCTCGCAGCCGCTCTCGTCGACGAGCGCGGAGGAGAAGAAGGACGACGCGAAGCCCGCGCCGAAGGCCCTCGAGGCGAAGGCCGAGTCCACGGCGACGCCGGCCCCGGTGGTCACCGGCACGGCGGACACCACGTCGGAGTTCGGACCGCTCTTCTCGAAGAGCCCGGTGCTGGCGCCGCCGCGCAAGTCGGTGCGCTACCGGCTGCCGAAGAAGCGCAGCGGCTTCACCCAGGAGGCGCGCATCGGCGGGCACAAGGTCTTCCTGCGCACCGGCGAGTACCAGGACGGGCAGCTCGGCGAGATCTTCATCGACATGCACAAGGAGGGGGCGGCCTTCCGCTCGCTGATGAACTCCTTCGCCATCGCGGTGTCCATGGGCCTGCAGCACGGGGTGTCGCTGGCGGAGTACGTCGACCAGTTCACCTTCACGCGCTTCGAGCCGCAGGGCTCGGTGGTCGGCCACGCGAACGTGAAGTTCGCCACGAGCATCATCGACTACGTGTTCCGCGTGCTGGGGGTGGAGTACCTGAAGCGCTACGACCTGGCGCACGTCCCGCCGACCGACGAGGAGAAGGCCGAGGGCGAGCACGCGCAGGCGGCGCCGTCGCTGACGCCTCCGGAGAGCGCGTACACCGCGACGCTCACGGAGTACGAGAGCAACGGCGGCAACAGCGGCAACGCGCTCGACAAGCAGCTCAGCAAGATGATGGGCGACGCGCCGATGTGCAGCGTGTGCGGGCACATCACCGTGCGCAACGGGGCCTGCTACCGCTGCCTGAACTGCGGCAACTCCATGGGCTGCTCGTAGCGGGTGGGGGAGGAGGACGGCGGCTCTGGGGCGATCCCGCTCAGGGCCGCGGCTTCTTCCGCTCCATCGGCGGCAGCGGCGTGTCCTCGAAGGGCGTCGACAGCGACAGCTCCTGCTCGGCGTCGAGCAGCGCCAGCACCGCCTTCGCGATGCGCACCTCCGTCTCCGTGAGCGCCTCGCCGTCGTAGCGGGTCAGCACCAGCTCCGCCCGGATGCCCTCCGGGGCCAGCGCCCGCCTCACCGCCATCGGCGCCGGCAGCACGCACTCCCGCTTCGTCGGATCACTCTCCATCACGACACCTCCCTCCCCGTCCCATCACGGTCCCGGCCGATCGCCTCGGTCGGCGCATCGTACCGCCCTTCGTTCGTCTCCATGCGAGCGCCTCGCCTGCGCTACCATTGCGCCCGCTCGCGGCCTGAGCCGCGCATCCCTACGAAAGGACACATCCCATGAAGGTCGGACGCAACGACCCCTGCCACTGCGGCTCGGGTCTCAAGTACAAGAAGTGCCATCTCCCCAAGGACGAGGCCGCGCACGCCGCCGAGCTCGCCGCCCAGCGCGCCGCCGCCGCCCCCGTCGAAGAGGCCGCCCCGGAGGGTGAGCCCGCCGCCGAGGCCCCCGCTGCCGTCGGCACGCCGGCGCCCGCCGCCAAGCCGGCTCCCGAGCGCT
>CBIHPK010000249.1:0-8702 GCA_966211675.1 uncultured Myxococcaceae bacterium | reverse complement strand
CGCGGATGAGCGGAAAGGAGTTCCTGCAGCTCAAGGACCAGTACTACCGCGGGGCGCGAAGCCCGGTCGTCGTGGTCTCCGGGCCGGCGCCGCAGTCGGGCCCGCTCGCGGCGCGGGTGACGGTTCAGAAGCCGGTGGACTGGGAGGCCCTCCTCGACGCCATCCACTTCCACTGCCCGATCGTCGGCCGTGGCGAGGGCGTCGAGCTTCAACACCCGCCGCCAGGGGACACCGACGAACTCTGAGCGCGAGGCCAACGCCCACGCTCGCGACGAGGGTGAATGGCCGCCCCACGTCGAGCATCGATGGGGAGGGCACAGCAAGCCATTGGAAGAGGCGTTGGCGCCAGGGCCGCGCGGCTCTCCCCGGAGGGTGTCGACGTCATGGAACAACCGCTCGGTCTTCGACCGTGGCTGGGCCTCTGCGTGCTCGCGTTCGCCTGCGCGCTATCGGGCTGCGGACCGACCGGCCGCGACGGTCCCGCGCTCGCCAGTGACGCCGCGGCCGACGACGCCGCGGCTGCGACCGCCGACGTCGCAGGGGATCCAGTGGACCTCGGCCCGTTCGGCGGGGCGACCGGACCCTGCGATCGGTACCGTAGAGAGAGCTGCCCTCCGGACTCGCTGTGCCTGCTGCGGATGGGAGCCTTGAGCTGTGTCGCCTACGGCAGCGTGGGCGGTCCCTGCTGGCCCGACAACCACTGTGACCCCGGGGCGCGCTGCAACCCGTGGAGCGGCACCTGCGTGACGCCCACCGCGGTGGGCGCCGAGTGCAACTCCTACGACGGGCCCTGCGAGGACGGGTCCTCGTGCCGGTATCCCATCGACCAGGAGACGCGCCGCTGCCTCCCCAACGGGAGCCCCGGCGGCTACTGCGATGCCGCAGGAGCGACGTGCGAGGCCGGGTTGCGTTGCACCGCGACCGGAGACTCCTGGTCCCGATGCCTGCCGACCGTCGCCCCGGGCGAGCGCTGCGACGTCGCCGCGAACCGCAGCACCTGCGCGGAGGGCTCCAGGTGTCTGGCGGGCGCCGACATCTACCGGTGCATCGCCGACGGCGCCGAGTTGAGCCTCTGTGGCACCGCGGGCGCCACGTGCGATCCGGGTCTGCGCTGCAGCGAGGGTCGGTGCCGGCGCCCCCTCGCGCTCGGCGACTCGTGCGGTCTGATCGACGTGGGCGGGGTGTGTCCCGCGGACTCGAGCTGCGTCGATCCCTTCGGCTCCGGACGGTGCCTCGCCCTGGGGGCCGCCGGGTCGACCTGTCGGAGCGCCGCTCCCTGGTGTGACGCGGACCTGGAGTGCAGCAGCGTCGGTGGGTACGAGCCCGGGTTCTGCCGGCGCGTCGTGGCCGAGGGCGGCGCCTGCGACGTCGCCCAGCGCTCCACGCGCTGCGCCGTCGCCACGACCTGCGCTCCGGATCTCTGGGGCGTGATTGGCGTCTGCGCCCGGTCGGGCACGCTCGCTGGGGCTCCATGCCGGTATGACTTTCCTCGCTGCGACGGGGCGCTGGAGTGCTCGTCCAGTCGAACACTGCACGCGCCGACCTGCCGACGCATCGTCCCCGTCGGGGCCCCCTGCGACGTCGCGACGGAAGCCGTGGTGTGCGAGGGCGCCGCCCGCTGCGTGCCCCTCGACGGCGTGGGCGTCTGCACCCTGGATACGCCGGAGGTCGAGCCCAACGACGACGCCGTCAGCGCGCAGGTCGTGACCGCCAACCCCGTCGCGATCGCGGGCTTCGTCGAGAGCGGCCGGAGGGACTGCTTCGCAGTCACGACGGTGGCCAATGCCTCGATCCTCGTGATCGCCCCCGCGGGCTACGGCGAGTACCCGCCGACCTTCGTGACGCTGCTCGACGACACGGGCGCCGAGGTGGCCAGGTCATGGACCGTGACGCCGGGATTCGACCCGGCGCGCGACCCCGAGGCGCGCGGGCTGGAAGCAGGCCGACACGTGGTGTGCATCGGGACCAGCAGCTTCTCCGGGAACCTCTATCGCCTGATCCTCTCCGTCACGACGCCCTCGCCGTAGGCGACGGACGCTCGTCGCGCCGTGTGAGGTGGGGGTCCGATCCGAGCCTCGCGACCAGCGGGAGGCGTTGTACCCCGCGGCTTCCATCCGCGGCCACGCGGACCAAGCTGCGGGGATCGATGAGGGTGAGCGGCAAGGTGTTGCTCGTCGATGTCCTCCGCTAGCCTCGCGCGGGATGTCGACATCGACGCTGTTTCGCCCGGTGGGTCCAGAGGAGCTCGCGCTGATCGAGGCGAGCGGGTGGCGTCGCTTTCCCCCCCGGCTGCCCGACCAGCCGATCTTCTATCCGGTGAGCGACGAGGGCTACGCGAGAGAGATCGCCGAGCAGTGGAACGTTCCCGCCTCGGGGAAGGGCTACGTGACGCGCTTCGCCGTACGCGCCGAGGTGCTCGCTCGCTACGAGCGAAAGGTCGTCGGCGCTCGTCGACACGCCGAGCATTGGATCCCCGCCGAGGAGCTCGAAGCCTTCAACGACGCGATCGTGGGATCCATCGAAGTGATCGCGGAGTATCCGACGAAGGTCGGGTGACCTCCCTCAGCGCCACCGCCTCGGCGCAGCTGAAGACCTCGGGCGCGGTGCGTCTATCGCGCCCCCGCGTCGCCGACGCGCGCCGTGCGCCCGTACGAGTGCCCGCCCACCGCCCCGGGCCCGTGCAGCAGGTCGTGCGACGCCGTCGCGCCGACCAGCGCCGTGAGCGCCTCCGCCACGCGCGCCTCGTAGCCCACCACCGCCCGCATCATCCGCTCGTAGGGCGACGCGTCGGCGCGCGCCGCGGGCGCCTCGGCGAGGCCGCCGCGCTCCTGGGCGAGCCGCCAGTCGACCAGGGCGACCGTCTCCCCCGGGGTCTTGTCGCGGATCTCCGACTGCAGCGCGTCGAGGGAGAGGTTGCCAGGGTCCGTGCCCGCCGCCTCGCGGTAGAGCCCGCGAAGCTCGCCCAGCAGCCGCTCCAGCTCGCGCCGGAACACCTCGCGCACCCCGAGCACCTCGTGGTCGCGCAGCCCCATCTCGTGGGCCTGGTGGTTGATGCGAGCGTCCGGGTCGCGGCCGCCCGTCCCCGGGAGCGCGAAGCGCAGCTCGCCCCGCTGCGCGAGCTGACGCCACTCGTCGGGCGTGAGGTCCGTCTCCCCGTCGCTGTCGATGCCGCGCCGCTGGGGCGTCGCCGCGTCGCCGGTCTCGGGCGACAGGTGGTTCGCCGCCAGGATGGCCCGCAGCCGCGCCACCTCGCGCTCCAGCTCCGCCCGCGGGGCCGTCGCGCCCGCACCCCGCGCCGGGTCCGTCTCAGCACCGTTGGCCGCAGCGGTCGCCGCCGCCACGCTCGCCGCCGTCGCGGGCCCGTCGAGGCGCACCAGCGTCCCGTCGCGGTGCACCGCCGCGGCCTCCCCCGGACCGAGCCGCGTGGCCCGCCCGGGGGTGGTCCCCGCCAGGGTCACTCCGCCCTCGTAGACCATCACCGCGAGCGCGACCGTCGCCGCCCCCGCACCGAACCACCGCGCCCGCGCCGCCCTCGTCATCGTCGCCTCTCCTCCGTCCGCCGCCGCGCTCACGCGGAAGCACGTCCCGGTCACCTGCACCGTCCCGTGCGGCGCCCGCACCTCGAAGGCCCCGCCGCGGTCCACGCGGAAGAACCCCGAGCCCGCCGCGAGCTCCACCACGTCGCGCCGCGACGGCGACCACCCGCCGACCCGGTACCGCAGCGTCGTCCCCGGCTCGAGCACCACGCGCGCCCGGTCGCCGAGCCACACCTGCCGCGGAGCCGACGCCGTCGCCGCCACGCGCACCTCGCCCGAGCGCTCCCTCGTCTGCCACCCGAGCGCCGCGATCGCGCAGGCCGCGACGGCTCCCGCGGCCATCGCCCACGCGCGCCGCGAGGGCCGCGCCGCGACCCGCGCCGTCACCCGCTCGGCGAAGCCCGCGGGGATCACCGGGTCGCCAGCGTGCGCCTCCAGCGCCTCTCGGAAGAGCTCATCGTCGGTCATGGATCACCTCCGCCTCGTCGCGCTCTCCCACGGCCTCGCGCAGCGCGGCCTTCGCGCGGGCGAGCCTCGAGCGCACCGTGCCGACCTCGATGCCCAGCGCCGTCGCGATGCCTTCGTAGGACAGGTCGTGCTCGGCCCGCAGCAGCATCGCCGCGCGCTGGTCGGGCCCGAGGGCCGCCATGGCCGCCGCGAGGCGGGCGCGCCGCCGGTCCGCGTCGAGGGCCTCGCCGGGGTCACCGCCGCCGGCCGCCGCGCTGTCGCGGATGGCGTCGAGCGGGATCACCGTGCGCCGCCGCCGCGCGTGGTCGATGGCGACGCGGGTGGCGATGGTGGCGAGCCAGGTCGGGAAGCGCGCGGGCCCGCGAGGGTCGAAGCGGTCGAGGGCCGCGAACATCTTGAGGAAGGCCTCCTGCGCGACGTCGGCGACGTCCGGTGAGCCCGCGCCGAGGACGCGCGCCGCGACGGCGAACACGAGGCCCTGGTAGCGCCCCACGACGGCGCGGCAGGCCGCGGGGTCGCGGAGCACGGCGCGGCGGAGCGTGAGGTCGTCGAGGTCGGGGGGCGGCATCGGTGGGCGTCCGGGAGGTTCCACGCAGCGGCGGGGAATTGGTTCCCGGAAAAGTGCGGTGGGGCGAACGAAGGCTGCGGCGAGCGGTCGGCGGGAGGGATCGGGCCCCTTACTTGGCGAGGCGACCGACGCCGGTCTGCATGTCCGCGAGGTCCATGCACGGCTGGATGCTGATCTGCGCGTCGAGGTTGTTGAAGAAGCTCTCCGCGACCATCGGGATCGACACGGTGTCCTTCAGGTCGAAGAAGAAGAACGCCGTTCGCATGCCCTGGTCGGTCGTGAAGTACGCCCCCTCCGGCTTCATCTGCTCGCAGAACTGGCTGACCGTCCTGGGCAGCGAGCCGTCCTTGATCCCCTTGTTTCCGGCGGCGGTCGGAATGCAGACCTTCATCATCATTCGCATGGCACTACTCCGTTCACCTTGAGTGGTGGTGGTGGTCGGCCCCCGATGACCGACGCGCGCCCTGGCTGGTGCCACCGGGCAGGCATCGCAATCCTCCCTCCCGAGGAATCTCCCGTAGGGCCGATCGTGCGGCGGCACAGGCCGCTCGCAGGAGCAGGGATGCTGCCCCTCAGAGCCCGCGGAGCTGTCGGATGCACGACCGGCAGAAGTGCACGTCGTCCGCCTGGATCGCGGTGCCGTCACGATGGAGCATGCCCGCGTGGAACATCACGCACATCGCCTGTCCGGTCACGTGGGCGCGAGTCTGGCGAGCGTCGGTGACGCAGCTCGGGGCGAGCGTCGTGCCCGCGCCACAGTGCGTCCCGCTGCCGCCGAACGACGCGTTGTAGTAGCGCCCGTTGGCCACGGGGGCGGCCCCCTGGGGACGATCCGCGGAGCGATCGGAGTGCTCCAGCCTCGCGACGCCGTAGCGCTGCGTGGACGCGGGCCGGACGAGGCCGCAGAGGTGCGCGAACTCGTGCGCCATCACTGTCGCCAGCTTCGCGGGATTGGCGCCGATGTAGACATCGAAACCGTTGAGCGCGCCGTTGACCATCCCGCTCAACCCGCCGACCCCGCTGTAGTTCGTCCCCAGCTCCAGGGAGACCCTGCCGGCCTGTAGCGCCGCCAGCGCGGTCCTCGGTCGGGGGACCGTCCAGGCGCCGGTCTCCGCGTCGCGCTGGTGGGTGAGGTGCGGGTGATCGAGGTGCACGCGGACCTCGCGGTGGTCGATGCGCTCGCACACGGCCGCCAGCACGGCCTTGGCCGCCCGATGCTCTCCCGGGGCTCCGTCCATCCGACCGTGGTGGGCGAAGGATGCGAGGTCGACGTCGTTCTCGTGCACCCGAAGGTTGGAGATCGCCCGCTCGTCCCACTCGCCGCCAGCGAGCGTCACGACCAGGTCGTTGTGCTCCATCCGGGTGATGGGGCCGCAGTTCGGCTGCCCGGCGATGATGTCGACCCGGAGCGTCATGCCCACGGACGAGCGCGCGGGCTGATGGAGATGCGCGGTCCACACCGTTCCCAGCGACCGCTCGCCCGCCCGGGACCTGTCGACGGTCTTCCCCGCCTTCGGGGTCCCGCCGACGGTGACCTGGTTTTCGACGACCTCGATGCAGGCCTCCGCCAGGGCCGACTGGAAGAGGGGAAGGGCCTGCAGGTACAGCCGATACAGGGCTTCGTCGTCCGCGATGACGTTGATGAAATGGCGCCTCCACGTCTCGACGGCGCCCTCCGCCTGCACGGTCTTGTCGGGCTTGCCGTCCTTGCTCCGCGTCGCGAAGAAGGACCAGGTGAGCCCCGTGACGTCGGGCAGCGTCACGCAGGCCCAGCGCGTGTCGTCCCGCTCCCAGCCGTGACGGGCCTCGAGGACGGGGTCGGCGATGAAGAGGTCCTCGTCGAAGGTCGGGTCGGCCGCAGCGGCTGCGCGCCGGGCGGTCCACCTCACCGTCGGCGGGTCTCTCAGCGTGCCTCGCTTGATGCTCGCGTTGATCCAGAGCTCGGTGCCGAGGATGCTCCTCCCGATGAAATCCCGTACGGGATAGGGGTTCGCGTACATCGAGTTCAGGTAGCGTCGCGCCACGTTCTCAGCCTCCTCGGAGGGTCGGCGCGTCCTCGGCCAGCGACGCCGCGACGAGCTCCCAGTCATCCGGGTCGTCGTCCGGATCGACGCCCGCGCCCTCCACCAGCAGGTCATCCTGCTGCTCGAAGGCCACCGCGACGAGCTCCGAGTCCTCCGCGTCGACCTCCACCCGCACCGCCGTGCTGGCGTTGGCCGCGAGCGTGATCGCCTCGTGCCCTTGCGTCGTGACGACGAACTCCGCCTCGTCCCCGCCGAGCGCGACGTCCACCCGATAGGCACCCGGATCGAGCCCGGCGAAGGTCACCCGCCCAGTGGCCTCGGCCGTCGCCGCGGTCCGCTCCGCCGCCCCGCGGAGGCGCACCGTCGCCGGGGCCGACAGCGCGACCCCGTCGCATCGCCCGACCTCCACCACCAGCGTCGCCGTGTGGCGCTGGCAGGGCAGCATCGGCGATCCGAGCTCGCGCCCGGTCACGGGGTCGACGTCCGTTGGCGCAAGAGGGCCATCTTCGCTCCGCCCGAGAGCGCCGGGTCGCCGAGGACCGCCATCGCGAAGGACATCTTCCTCTCGAAGCAGGGCCCGAGGCCCATCTCCAGTTCGACGAAGGCCCTCACGTCGTCCTCGCGCCGCACGCCGAAGCCCGTCGCGCGCGCGGCGATCGCGCGCATCCAGCGATCGAGGTCGTCCTGCGATCGACCCATGGTCTGCTCCCACCACGCCGACCTCGCCCACTCCACCAACGAGCGGAAGAAGCGCGCGTCGAGCTGCTCCGCCAGGATGCGCAGTTGTGCGTCTCGGATGACCAGCATCGCCCCCTCCCAACTACCGGAGCGGGTCCAAGGTGTCGAGGTCGCTTCCGCGCGACGGTCGTCCGCGCCACACTCCGCAGCCGATGGACGAGCCGGAGATCTTCGCGCTTGCAGACGCCTTCGAGCAGGCGACGCTCCCCGTCGACGCCTGGAGCCACGCGGCGCACCTGACCACCGCGCTGGTCTTCGTCCGCCGCTTCGGGCCCGACGGAGCCTTCGTGGTGATGCGCCTCGGCCTGCTGAGATATCTCGCGAGCGTCGGCGACACGAGCGCCTACCACGAGACCATCACCCGCGCGTGGATCGGGGTCATCGCGGCCTTCGAGGCCGAGCGCCGCGACGCCCCGCTCGCCGACGTCGCGGCGGAGCTCGTGGAGCGCTGCGCCCGGCGCGACTACCTCCACCGGCACTACAGCCCCGAGCGGCTGACGTCCGCCGAAGCGAGGGCCTCGTGGCTCCCGCCCGATCGCCTGCCCATCGGGTGAGCGAGCGCCGCGTGCGCCCGCGGGCTGCGGAGATCAACCGGTACCACCAGGTCACCGTGGAGTGAGCACGCTCGTGGACGCTCGCGCGTCGTTGGGGTGAGTGATGGGGTCCAAGGGCAGAACGTGATCGCGTCCGCCTGCGTCCCGGCGGAGGTCGCGACGACGCGCCGCCGTGCGACGCCGGGCTGCGTGCGACGTGGTCGCGGATCGCTGCGTGCCGCGACGCCCACGGCGTGGCTCGAGAGGGCGGCGCTCGCCCGAGCGATCGCACTCCTCGACCCGACGGGTCTCAGCCCAGCGCCTCCTCGATGACCCCGACCATCGACGCCAGCGCGGCGCGGTCGCCCTCACCCAGGCGCCCTTGCGGGTCGCACTTCGAGCGCAGCGCGGTCAGTCGCTTCGAGGCCTCGGCCGCCAGGGGGCTGAGCCCCTCGAGCGGAGCCAGCAGCGCCCCCATCGCGTCGATCGTCGAGAGGTCATCCCGCCCGTCGGCCAGGAAGGTCACCCGGCCTTCGGGCCGAGCGCACTGGTCGCGCACGAAGGCCTCGAGCCAGCGCGAGACCGCCGAGACGCGCCCCCAGTCCAGGCGCTCCGGCGTGTCGTCGGGCGTGTGGTAGGTGCTCGACCGCGGCCCGGTGAGCAGCATGAAGGGAACGCTCGCCTCCCAGAACGCGAGGTGGTCGGACAGCGGCGGGATCGCCTCCGCGTCGACGCGACGCACCGTGACGCCCTCGCCGGCGGAGGAGAGGGCGTCGAGGCGGCCGGAGGTTCCGTCGCTGCGCTCGGCGCCGAGCGCGAAGACCGACTCTCGCAC
>CBIHPK010000248.1:0-8734 GCA_966211675.1 uncultured Myxococcaceae bacterium | reverse complement strand
GCAGCGGGGCCGCTTCGGCGGCGGGCGCCGGCCCGTCGCCACGCCGCGGCGAGCGCGCGGCCCACGCGGGTGCGAGGGAGCGTCACCTCGTCGGTGTCCACGAAGCGTCGCCAGGCCTCCAGCGCGGCGCCCAGGTCGTCGACGAAGCCTTCGCTCTCCAGCGGGTCGAAGCCCTCCTCGAACCACAGCCCTCGCACCGTGAGCCGCCGACGGGAGCGGTCGCGCGAGGGCTCGATGCGCCCCACCATCCGGTCGCCCCAGAGCAGCGGCAGGGCGTAGTAGCCGAAGCGACGGAGGTGCGCGGGCGTGTACACCTCCCAGCGGTAGTCGAAGCCGAAGAGCGAGCGCAGCAGCGCCCGGTCCCACACGAAGGGATCGAGCGGCGCGAGCAGCGTGACGCCTCGCAGCGGGGCCTCATCGGCAGCGCAGGAGGAGAGCAGCTCCCGCTCGGCCTGGAGCACGTAGCGCTCTCCCCGCACGCCGTCCACCGCCACCGGCACCAGCGCCCCGTCGTCGAGGAGTGAGCGCAGCGCCCGGGCGCGCACCTCGGAGGGGCCCAGTCCCGTGAAGAGTTCCGCCCCGCCGCCGGCTCCCATCAGACCGACGGCGCGGTGGCGGCTGAGCAGCCGGGCGCGCTCGGCCTCCTCGGGCGGGAGCGCCGGGGAGAGCTCGGGGTGCAGCCGCTCGAGCAGGTCGAAGACCCGGTGGTTGCCCTCGCGACGGGCGATGCCGAGCTGACCCGTCTCGAAGAGGGCCTCGGCCACGGCGCGTCCCTCGGAGGTGGGCGCCCAGTACCAGTCGACGGCCCCGGCGTGGGCGCGGGCCATCGCGCGGGTGCCCGTCGCACCGGCCGATCTTACCTGCTGGAGTATGTTCTCGGCGACCGCGGCGCGCCTGGAGAGGATGCCCGAGGCGTGGCGCACCCGGGCCTTGGCCCAGGCGTGCTGGTGCGCCGGGAGGTCCTCGACGGGGACGATGTTGAGGGATTTGTTCCAGAGCTCGATGAGCGAGCGGGTGCCGGGCGGACCGTAGAGGTGCTGCTCGCACCAGCCCGGGGTGTAGGCCTCGATGCGGGCGTGCAGCACCGCGTCGTGGTTGCGGGCGCCCGGCGCGTCGAGGGGGTCGAACTGCAGCGAGCCGAAGAGGCGCGCCACGGTGAGCACCGAGGAGGGCTCCGGCGGGAGCGCCCTGGGCGGCGCGAGCAGGTGCCGACGGACGAGGAAGCGGCGGGCCTGGGCGGCGGAGATCACGGCGGCCATGGTAGAGGGACGCCGGGCGTAGCACGGGCGTAGCGCGCGGTGGCGCGGCGGCCGACGGCGTGGGCATCATCGACCCGATGCTGGACGAACGCCGGGGCCTGGGTCTGCGCGCGCAATTCGCCCTGGCTCTGCTCGGGACGCTGGCCATCTCGGCGACGCTGGCGCTCGCGGCGGTGCACCCGCTCACCGCGGCCACCGGGCGCATCGCGCGTCGGCGCCTCGGGATGACCCTGGCGCGCGCCGTCGCCGGGGAGGTCTCGCTCACCCTCGACCCCACGCACGTGCAGCCGCTGCTCGCGGCCAGCGTGGGCGAAGGCGGCCTCTCGGGCGCGGCGCTCTACGACAAGAACGGCGTGCTCCAGGCCCTGGTGGGCTCGCTGCAATTGCCCGTGTCGCAGCACCCGCCGCCCTTCGACGACGTGCGCGTCTCCGGCGAGGTGATGGCGGTGGTGGTGCTGCTGCCGTCGCGAGGGGTCTTCGTCGCCGAGTCGTCGCTCGCGCCCGGCGCCGCGGAGCGCACGGTGCCGACGGCGGTGCTGCTCTACACGGGCCTCTCGGGGATGCTCGCGCTCGGGGTGGTGTACCTCGCGCTCACCCGCTGGATCGTGCGCCCGATGGAGGGCCTCACCCGCGCCGCGGAGCGCGTGGCGGCGGGGCGACGGGACGTGCGCGCCGAGGAGCGCGGGGCCGCGGAGGTGGTGCGCGCCGCGAGCGCCTTCAACCGCATGACCGATCAGCTCGCCGCGCGCGAGTCGGAGCTGTCGCAGCAGGTGACCGAGCTGGAGAAGGCCAGCGCGGGGCTGCGGCGGGCGCAGGAGCAGGTGGTGCGCGGCGAGCGCCTCGCGATGGTGGGCCGGCTCGCGGCGGGCATCGCGCACGAGGTGGGCAACCCCCTCGCGGCGATCGTGGGGCTCTCGGACGTGATGCGCGACGGGGGCCTGGAGGAGGAGGAGATCAAGGAGTTCGCGGGGCGCATCGGCAACGAGGCGCAGCGCATCCACCGGACGGTGCGGCAGCTGCTGGACTACGCGCGAGCGGCCCCGGGATCGGCCGCCCCGCCGAGGGCCGACGGCGCCCCGGTGGAGCCCAACGCCGACGTGCGCGACGCCATCGAGCAGGTGCGCAAGCTGCTGCAGCCGCAGAAGGCGATGCGGGACATCGCGCTGACCGTGGACGTGGAGGAGGCCCTGCCCACGGTGGGCGTCTCCGGCGACCGGCTGGTGCAGGTGGTGCTCAACCTGGCGCTCAACGCGGCGGACGCGATCCGAGGAGACGGGCGCTCGAAGGGGGAGATCGCCCTGCGCGCGAGGCTCGACGACGCCAGGGTGGTCATCGAGGTCGAGGACGACGGACCGGGCGTGCCCACGGCTTTACGTGAGCGGATATTCGAGCCCTTCTTCACCACCAAGCCGGCGGGCGAGGGGACGGGCCTGGGGCTGCCGACGAGCGCGGCGATCGTCGAGCAGGCGGGCGGTTCGATCACCGCGCTCGGCCGCCGGGACGGCGCGGAGGGGGCGAGGATGGTGGTGACGCTCCCGGCGGGTCGGATGGGGATGACGAGCGGCGGGTACGAGCGGGGTTGAGCGGGAGAGGGGGACTGAGGCAGAGTCCGCCCCTCCTATGGACTTCTCTAGACCGATGCGGGCGGTGCGGCGGGTACGGTCGGCGGTGCTCACGCGGACGGGCCTCCCGACGCTGATCAACCCCGCGCAGGAGGCGCGCTTCGCGGCGCTGTCTCCGCGCTTCCGCGAGGTGCGCGACCGGCTCGCGGCGGGCGTGAGCGCGGGCCACGCCTCGGCGCCCAACGCCTTCGCCTGGGGCGACTGGGAGCGCTCCATCGCCGAGCGCTTCAGCGCCGGGCTGCCGGTGGATTTCCTCCACGACGCGACGCTGGCGCACACCATGGTCTTCGGCGCGACGGCGCGGCTGGGCGAGCGCCTGGAGCGCATCCGCGCGGCCTTCCCGGGCGGCGTCGCGGACGACCTGCTGCTGGAGGACGCGCTCGGCCGGCCGACGCTCTGCGACCGCGCGACGATGACCTCCGCCAACCGCGCCCACCACGCCTACCACCTCGCGACGCACGCCCTGGTCACCGGTCGCCCGATCTTCTCGTCGAGGGTGATCGTGGAGTGGGGCGGCGGCTATGGCGACCTCGCTCGCATCGTGCGGCGCATGGATCGCAACCTGACCTACGTGATCCTCGACCTGCCGGCGCTGGGCGCGGTGCAGTGGGTCTACCTCTCCTCGCTGGAGGGCGAGGACGCGGTGCACCTCGTGACCGCCGACGACCCGGTGATCGTGCCGGGGAAGATCAACCTGGTGGCGTCGTCCTTCGCGCTCGACCACCTGCCCGGGCTCACGGCCGAGGCCTTCGTGTCGACCTGGGCGCTCACCGAGTCGCCCCCGTCGATGCAGGAGGCGGTGATCGCGAGGGAGTTCTTCGGCGCGAAGCAGATCCTCGTGGCCTACACCCTCGACGGCAACAACAAGGTGCGCGACCCGCTCTCGACGCGCGGCTGCGTGCAGCGGCCGGTGTCCATCCTCACTCGCGAGGGGCTCCTCGCCAACGAGTACGCGCTGCGCTGACGCTCTAACCCTTCTTCTTCGCCGCCCGCTTCGCCTTCGGCTTCACCGCCGCCTCCGCCGGAGCCTCCGCGCCCGGCGCGGGCCTCGCGCCCACTCGCTCGACGCGCTCCAGCAGCTCCTTCGCGACGATGACCTCCTTGAAGAAGAGGGCCTCCGCGCCCGCGGCGGTGGCCTCGTCCTCGGCGCCCCCGCGCAGCTTCCACGGCACCGCCAGCACCAGGTTCTTCGGGCCCGCGGAGGCCAGCAGCTCGATGCGCGACTGGAGCGTCTCCCTGCGCCAGAACCCAAGCACCTCCACCAGGGCCTCACGCCCGTCGGGGTGCCTCGCCACGAAGTCGGGGATCAGCACCCCGCGGCCGTCGAGGTCGATGAGCGAGCCTTCGCGCGAGAGCGTCCACGGGGACTTCAGCGCCGCGAAGCGGTCGAGCACCCACTGCTCCTCGCGGGTGACGTAGGCGCCCTTGTCGGGGAGGTGCGAGACGAGCCCGTCCTCGCGCGACACCTTGAAGAGCACCTCGCGCTTCTGCGGACCCCAGCGGAGCTCGGCCTCCGCGCTCCACGAGGGGAAGAGCAGCAGCGCCGGGAGAAACTCCGCGAGCTGCAGCCCGTACTTGTTGGACTGCTGGAAGACGCTCACCGGACCGTCGAGCGTCAGCTGCCAGCCGCCCCCCGGCGCCCGCTCCGCGCGGTGGATGAGCCGGTAGAACTTCACCCACCGGAAGAGCTGCCGGTACCGCGCCGGATCGCCCTCGTCGAGGTGCACCACCAGCCTCGTCGCTCGGAGCAGCGCCGCCTGCGCGAGGGCCAGGTTGTAGCGCTGCACCAGGGCCTCGCCCGCGAGGTCCGGTGCCCCGGTCATCACCTGCTCGTCCTCGAGGTCGGCGTAGAGGCCCTGCTCCACCGCGGCGGGCTCCACGCCGAGCTGTGCGGCCACCTGGGCGAGCACGTCGTCGCGGGTCACCGGGTGCAGCGCGTCGGCCGTGCGCACCGCGGGGTGCACCTTCGCGGAGGCCTCGAAGACCGCGCGACGGAGGTCCTGCGGCTCGATGGGGGAGCGCACCTCGTAGGTCGATCGGTCGAAGAGCAGCTTGGCCAGGCCGCGGTGCAGGAGGTAGTCGGTGCCCTCGCCGGTGAGCTCCGCGAGGGCGGCGTCGAGCTCGGCGCGGCGCTTCCCCAGGTGCGCCCGGAAGGTCTCCGCCATCACGCCCGCGAGCGCCCTCACGTCCTCGTCGTTGGCGGCCACGTAGCGGGGACGCACCTCGCCCTTCACCACACGGGCGCGGATCAGGTCAGCGGTAAGCATCGTGCTCCCTCCGCCGCCCCGACTGGTGCTCCTCCGCGGTGCCCCGGGTGATCACTTCATACAGGATCGCCGTCTTGCCCTCCTGGCGGCGCAGGATGCGGCCGAGGCGCTGGACGTGCTCTCTCACGCTGGCGGTTCCGCTCAGCACGATGGCCACGCGAGCCTCCGGGATGTTCACTCCCTCGTTGAGCACCCGAGAGGTCACGACGGCGGGGTACGCGCCGGAGTTGAAGCGCTCCAGCACCTCGCGCCGCTCCTTCACGTCGGTCTGGTGGGTGATCGCCGGGATCAGGAACCTCCTCGCGATCGCGTAGACCGTGTCGTTGTCGTTGGTGAAGATCAGCGTGCGGTCCCTGGAGTGCTGCCGGAGCAGGCCTTCGAGCACCTCCAGCTTGCCCTGTGAGGCGAGGGCGATGCGCTTCTGCTGCTGGTAGGAGAGCAGCGCGCGGCGCCCTTCGGGGCTGCGGGCGCTCGCCTGGAGGAAGCGCGCCCAGCCGTCCGGCGAGGCCATGCGGATGCCTTCGGAGGAGACGAAGCTGCGATAGGTCTCGCGGTGTTCGTTGTAGGCCGCGGCCTCCTCCGGGGTGAGGTCGACCATCATGGTCTCGACGGAGTACTCGGCCAGGTGATCGCCCGCGAGCTCCTTGATGCCGCGGCTGTAGACCACCGCGCCGACGCGGTCGGTGAGCAGCGCCTCTCGCCCGTCGCTGCGCTCCAGCGTGGCCGTGAGCCCGAGGCGGAAGGGCGCGATGGCGCTCTCCGCGGAGCCGAGAAACGAAGCGCCCGGAAGGTGGTGGCACTCGTCGTAGATGATGAGTCCCCAGCGGGCGCCGAGGCGGTCCATGTGCATCCAGGCGGAGTCGTAGGTGCTGACGGTGAGGTCGCCGGGCTCGTGGTAGCCGCCGCCGAGCAGGCCCACCTTCTCGCCGAAGGCGGTGACCAGCACGTCGTACCACTGGTTCATCAGGTCGAGCGTGGGGGCGACCACCAGGGCGCTGCGCTGCGCGAGGGCGATGGCCATCTCGGCGACGTAGCTCTTGCCGGCGCCGGTGGGGAGGACGACCACGCCGCGGTTGCCCGCCGCGCGCCAGGCGGCGATGGCCTCGCGCTGGTGCTCGAAGGGCGTGCGCTGCGCGCGGTGGGTGACCGAGAGGGTGTTGTACCCGCGGGCCTCGTCGGTGAAGGAGAGGGTGCCCGCGCGGGAGAGGCGGGTGAGGGCGGTGACCAGCTCGCGGTAGCGCCAGGCGGGGGCGCGGTAGCGTCGGACGCGAGGGTCCCAGACGCAGCCCGGGAGGGTGGAGCCCTCGCTGGCGCCCTCGACGAAGCCGTCGAGCAGGAGGGTGCCGGAGTCGAAGCGGAGGGTGATCGCAGGAGGCGCGGTCATGGGAGGCCATGGACTAGCACCGCGGGCGCAGCGCCGGTGGCGCGAAGGGGGCGGAAGCGGTGGGGAGCCGGATCACGACGGTTGTGATCGGGGATCACGACGGTTGTGATCGGGCGGGCCGTCGAAGTCGAGCGTAGGTCACGAGCACCCAGAGCCCGTCGGTGGTCATCCACTGTCGAAGGGTCTCCACCGACACCTTCACCCCGTGCAACTCGGTGAGCTTCTCCTGGGCGAGCGTGGGGCCGAAGTCCCCGTAGCGCTCACGGACGATCCGCAGCACCTCGACGCGGGTCGCGTCCGGGAGCCGCCGCGGGCTCGGGCGCCCTCGCTTCTTGGAGATCAGCCCCGCCGCTCCGTCAGCCTTGTAGGCCCGGTAGAGCCGCTCGACCTGGCGCACGCTCACGCCCAACCGCTCAGCCACCTGCGCCTGCGTCGCTCGACGAGCGCGGATCTCGCGCATCCATTCGGCCCGGTCCAGCTCGCGCTTGCTCATCGTCAGGAACCCCGTCGTCATGCGCGGCCCGGTACCCCGGACCCGACATTTCAATCTGGGAGAAACCCGACATTTTCACTTGGGGCCCACACCGCGGCTTCGTTCAATGGGCGTCCTGTCACCTGTCGCTGATCCACGCCCGCGAGGGGGCCGCGTTGCTTTCCCTATGAGCCCCCCACCGCCGCACGGCCGGCGGGCACGTGCGCATTGACGGCGACTACGTCGAGCGCGTCTGGCCGGGGCTCGGGGCCGGGGACTGATGGTCCGCAAGCCCGCCGTCGGGCTGCTGGCGGGGGTGGCGATGCGAGTGCGGCGGGGTGACGTCAGGGCGACTTCGGCGGGAGCTTCATCACGGCCGCCGAGGCCAGCGCCACGCCCAGCAACCACGAGACCGCCAGGTATCCGATCAGACGACCGCCTTCGCCGGCGCTTGTCAGCGCGCGCCCGACCGATGCGTCGGTCGCCGGGATCAATCGGTGCAGACTCGACTGGATGTCGTACAGGCTCCATAGGGCGGCAGCGATCGCCCCGTGGACGACCAGGCTCAGCACGGCGAACGCGGCGCAGTATCGCCACTGCTTCGTCCCGCGGAGATGCTCTGCGAACCAGCCGAGGCCGCCGCTGTGAAGCACCAACAGCAGCTTCCAGAAGTCGTTGATCTCGCTGCTCGCCTTCCACCAGGAGTCGACCAGCTCGGGGGTTGTCATCGACCCAGAGTATCCGACTCGTCGCCCGGTGGCGTGCGCTGGCCATGACCTCGTCGGCGACACGCCTGAGCGGGACCCGCCGCGAACGCTTCGATGAAATCTCGCACCCTCCCTGACGCGCTGGTCGAGCGGCTCGCCACTGAGCTACCCATCGAGCTCGCCGGGAGTTCCGCGTGACAGCGAGGGAGAGCGCGAACTTCGTACATCGGGCGTTCTGTCGCCTGTAGCTGATCCATGCCCGCGAGGGGGCCGCGTTGCTTCCCCTATGGGCTCAGGCCTGGCGTCAGCGCGTGATCGGCTCGCGGGCGTAGTGGAGCACGCGCACCACCTCCAGCACGCCGGGGGCGCGTCGGTAGAAGATCACCACCGGGTGGACGAACGACCGTCGGCAGACCTCCCCCGTCTGCAGCGCAACCGCTCGCCCGTCGAGCCGAGGGGAGAGCCGCGCGAGCCCGGTGAACGCAGCCAGGATGGCTTCGCGGGTCCGCTCGGCGGCCGCCGGGTTCCGCTCGGCGATGTAGCCGACGAGGTCTTCGAGGTCGACCGCGGCCGCGGCGGTGATCGCCACCCGGTCGAGGGCATCCCTCACGGGGTGCGCGCCGAGGCGATGCGCGCCCGCATCCGGGCGTCGGCCTCTTCCAGGGACACGGTTCGCCCGGCGCGGACGTCCGCGAGCCCCGCCTCGATCTTCGCCTCGATCTCCGGCGTGAGCTCGAAGTCGTCAGGCTCGGCGACGGGCTCATCACCGGGCTCGTCCGCGGGGCCCTGGACCGGTTCCAGCCGGTAGCGCCCCGGCGGAACACCGGCCAGACCCTCAGGGAAGTCCGTCCCGTTCCAGTCGATCACCTTGGCCGCGTCGCCCATGTCCGAAGCTATGCCTCACGGCCGACGCCCGGCGCAACTCGCGCGGCGTGCGGTGAGCGTCGCGGTCGCCCCCTCCGCTTCGCCTGTCCTCTGGCCTCAATTCCCACGGTGGCAGCCGCTGTTTTCGTGGATCGTGGG
>CBIHPK010000247.1:0-8875 GCA_966211675.1 uncultured Myxococcaceae bacterium | reverse complement strand
ACCCCCGGGGCCCCCGGCGGGGTGGGTGCGGGCGGCCCGCGGGCGGGCGTCGCCGGGCACCCCGGGGCGGGGGCGCTGAAGCCGGGCTCACCCCCCCCACGAAGGACGCCACCGAATTCCGGGCCCGCGGATGTCCCCTCGTGGACGGACGTGCACGACTGGCGCGGCGCTTATCCCCAGTGGGAGGGCCACGGTGGCCCTGCTCCTGCCCCATGCTCTCCCCGATGCGCCGCGCCCCTGTCCTCCTCCTCGCCCTCCTCTCCTGCAGCTCCGCCCCGCCCGCCGACCTGCGCGCCGCGGCCGCCTCCTGGCCCGAGGCCGACCCCGTCTTCCACCAGGACCCGCGCTGGCTCGGAGCCGACGGCGCCCTCACCATCGACCTCGGCGGCGACCGCGTCCTCTGGCTCTTCGGCGACACCTTTGTCGCCACCACCGACGCCCACGTCCGCTCCCAGTCCGAGATGGTGCGCAACACCGTGGCGGTGCAGTCCGGCCACGACCCGCTCCATGCCCGCCTCGCCTTCGCCTGGAACACCGACCCCGACGCCTCGCCCGCCTCCTTCTTCCCCGAGCGCGGCGACCGCTGGCACTGGCCCGGCCACGGCGCCGTCGTCGATGGCCACCTCGTCGTCTTCCTCGGCGTGCTACGCGCCATGCCCGGCCAGGGCCTGGGCTTCGCCGAAGACGGCTGGCGCCTCGCCCTCGTCGACGACCCGACGCTGCCCCCGTCCGCGTGGCGACCGCGCTACGTCGACCCTCCGACGCAGCCCGCGGGCGTCGCCGCCTTCGTGGTCGGCAGCGCCGTCGTGCGCGTCGGCGACCACCTCGTCGCGCTCGCCGTCGGCGGCGGGTCCGCCCACCACGGGTACCTCGTCCGCTGGCCCGCTAGCGCGCTCGCACAGGGCGACCTCACCGGCGCCGAGTGGCTCACCGAGCGCGGCTGGGTCACCTCGGCCGCCCTCGGAACCGACTCCCCCGCCATGGTGCTCGACGACGCGGGC
The DNA here is from genome assembly GCA_966211675.1 of uncultured Myxococcaceae bacterium. Classification (GTDB taxonomy): domain Bacteria; phylum Myxococcota_A; class Polyangia; order Polyangiales; genus SCUS01. The sequence goes on along the minus strand of CBIHPK010000247.1, from coordinate 7,874 downwards.
TCGGAGTGCTCGATCCACCGCGACGAGGCGCACGGCCGGTGGGTCCACATCGTGTCGCGCGGGTTCGGCGCGAGCACCATCGCCCTGAGGACGGCGCCCGCGCTCGAGGGTCCGTGGAGCGCGCCGGTGGACGTGTTCACGCCGCCCGAGTCGCAGGGCGCGCGGCCCTTCGTGTACGGGGCCAAGGCGCACCCGGAGCTCACCGCGCCGGGCGGCGACCTCGTGGTCACCTACGCCTCCAACTCTCTCACCTTCGGCGACCTGTTCACGCCCGCGGGGAGCGCCTCGCTCTACTGGCCGCGCTTCGTCCGCCTGCGGATCAGCCCGACGCCGTAGGAGGGCGACAAGGCCTCTCCATCTGCCGCAGCGCTGTTCTGAGCGCAGCCGAAATCGGCTGGCGCACGGCGTCCGTGCTGGCCTGCACCGTCGCGCGGGCGAAGCTCCTCGCCCCCCCAACAACGGAGTCCAGGCATGTCGATCGTTCTCGATCACCACCCCTATTCGCGCGCGGCGGGAACGGTCTGGGCGCTCGAGGAGGTCGGCGTCGACTACGAGCTCCGATGGGTCGACATCCAGTCGGGCGCGCAGAAGTCGCCCGAGGTCGTCGCCCTCAACCCGATGGGCAAGCTCCCATTTGCTCACCGACGGCGACCAGGTGGTCACCGAGGCCGGAGCCATCGCCCTCTACCTCGCCGACCGCTACGCCTACGGCAAGCTCGCTCCCGCCGTCGACGACCCCGCGCGAGGGACCCAACCTGCGCTGGTCGTTCTTCGCGCCGTCGGTGATCGAGCCCGGCGCGATGGCGAAGTCGAAGGGCTGGGAGGCCGGGGCCCCGGACAGGTCGGCTGGGGGACCTACGACTCCATGCTGAGCGCGATGGAGGCCGCCATCTCGGGTCGGCAGTTCATCCTCGGCGACGAGTTCTCCATGGCCGACGTCGTCTTCGGCGGAACGCTCCGCTACATGCTGCGCTTCAACATGCTGGAGCCGAAGCCCGCGTTCACGGCGTACAGCGAGCGGCTCGCCGCGCGCCCCGCGCTGCAGCGCGCCGACGCGAAGAACCCCGCCGTCATGAAGGAGCACGGGCTCGGCGGTTGACGCGTCGGCGTTCGTGGCGGCTGCGGCCCCGAGGCCGCTACTGCATTCGCCTTGAGCCGTCACGACCGTTCCTCGTACGCTCGCTCCCGCGGCGTCGGGTGCCGCCACGCAGCGGGAGAGATCGATGCAACAGGTCCGACACGGCGCCTTCTTGATCGCTGCGATGTTCGCGAGCGTGCTCTCGATCGTCGGCTGTGACGGTTCGCTCTCGGTCGTCGGCGGCCTCGCCGACGCCGCGGTCGATGCGCGCGCGGACTCCGCCATCGACGCGCCCTCGGACATCGCCGTCGATCAGCCGCTCACCTGCGGCACCGGGCAGACCGCGTGCGACGGGCGCTGCGTGACCTCCGCGAGCGACGACAACAACTGCGGGCGCTGCAACAACCGCTGCGTCGGCAGCGAGCGATGCCAGGCCGGCGAGTGCCGCGTCGCGTGTCCCACCGGGCAGCAGGCCTGCGCGAGCGGCGCGGACGGGGGCGCGACGGTGTGCGCGGTGCTCGCGACGGACGGCAACCACTGCGGCGCGTGCGGGCATCGCTGCGGGGCCGGCGAGGTCTGCTCCAGCGGCGTGTGCGCCACGAGCTGTCAGCCGGGCCTCGCGACCTGCGTGGGCACCGATGGCAGCCCGCGGTGCGCGCTCCTGGCGACCGATCCGTCCAACTGCGGCGCGTGCGGAAACGCCTGCGGCGGGGGGCGAGCGTGCGTCGCCGGCGCCTGCGCCCTGACGTGCCTGCCGGGTCTCACGGCCTGCGCCAGCGCCATGGACGGCGGCCTCGGCGGGTGCGCCGACCTCCAGGCCGACCGCGCCAACTGCGGGGCCTGCGGCACCGCGTGCGCCGCCGGTCAGGTGTGCTCCGCGGGGGCGTGCGTGACGTCGTGCCCCGCGGGTCAGGCCGTCTGCGGCGGGACCTGTCGCGACTTCCAGACCGATCGCCTCCACTGCGGATCCTGCGGACACGCCTGCATGCCCGGCCAGGTCTGCTCGGCGGGGGCCTGCGAGACCTCGTGCCCCGCGGGCCAGGCCGCGTGCGGCGGGTCGTGCCGCGACCTCCAGAGCGACCGCGCCCACTGCGGCGCGTGCGACGTGCCGTGCGCCCCGGGCCAGGTGTGCTCCGCGGGCGCGTGCGTGACGACCTGCGTCAGCGGCCAGACCAGCTGCGGAGGGTCGTGTCGTGACCTCACGAGCGATCGCGCCCACTGCGGCGCGTGCGGCAACAGCTGCGCTCCGGGCCAGGTGTGCTCGGGCTCCGCCTGCGTGACCTCCTGCGTGACGGGCCTCACCGACTGCTCCGGGTCGTGCCGCGATCTGCAGACCGACCGCGCGTACTGCGGGATGTGCGGGCGCGTCTGCGCGGCGGGCCAGGTGTGCTCCGCGGGCGAGTGCGTGACCTCCTGCGTGGCCGGCCTCAGCGACTGCTCGGGCTCGTGCCGCGACCTCACCAGCGACCGCGCCCACTGCGGCGCGTGCGGCCGAGCGTGCGCCTCGGGGCAGGTGTGCTCCGGGTCGGCGTGCGTGACCTCCTGCGTGGCCGGCCTGTCGGACTGCTCCGGGTCGTGCCGCGACCTGCAGACCGATCGCGGCAACTGCGGCACCTGCGGGCGGGTCTGCCCCGCGGGTCAGGTGTGCTCCGGCGCGGACTGCGTGACCTCGTGCACCCCGGGCCTCACCAACTGCTCGGGCTCCTGCCGTGACCTCACCAGCGACCGCGCCAACTGCGGGGCGTGCGGCCGCGGGTGCGGCGCGGGCCAGGTGTGCGCGGGCTCCGCGTGCGTGACCTCCTGCACCGCCGGGCTCACGGACTGCTCGGGCTCGTGCCGCGACCTCGACACCGACCGCGCCAACTGCGGCCGGTGCGGCAGCGCGTGCGCCGCGGGAGAGGCCTGCGCCGCGGGATCCTGCGTGGTCTCCTGCCCGGTGGGGCAGCGGGTGTGCGGCGGACGCTGCGTCGACACGCTGAGCGACCGCGCCAACTGCGGGGCCTGCGGCACCGCGTGCGTCGCCGGCCAGGTGTGCTCCGCGGGCTCCTGCGCGGTGTCGTGCCCGAGCGGCCAGACGGCGTGCTCCGGCGCGTGCGCGGACACCACGCGCGACCCGGACAACTGCGGTACGTGCGGGCACGGCTGCTCGCTCAACGAGTCCTGCGTCGCCGGCCTGTGCGTGGTGCGCTGCCCCGCCGGTCAGTCGACCTGCGGCACCCTCTGCATCAACACCGCGGTCGAGCCCAACAACTGCGGCGGCTGCGGCGTCACGTGTCCCAGCCGCGCGGGCGCCTCGGCGGTGTGCCTCGCGAGCACGTGCGCCTTCGTCTGCTCCGCCGGGCGCGCGGACTGCGACCTCTCGAGCGGCAACGGCTGCGAGGTGACGCTCGCGTCCAACACCGCCAACTGCGGATCATGCGGCCGCGCCTGCTCGGCCCCCAGCAACGCCGGGGCGACCTGCGCCTCGGGCACCTGCGGGTTCGCCTGCAACTCGGGCTTCGGCGACTGCGACGGCTCCGCGGGCAACGGCTGCGAGGCCGCGTTCGCCACGAGCACCTCCCACTGCGGCCGGTGCGGCAACGCGTGCCCGACGCCCGCCAACGCCTCCGCGGCGACGTGCCTCGCGGGCTCGTGCGGGTTCACCTGCAACGCCGGCTTCGGCGACTGCGACGGCAGCCCGGGCAACGGGTGCGAGCGCCCGCTCCTGACCGACGCCGCCAACTGCGGCGGCTGCGGCGTCGTGTGCCCGGCGGGGCAGGCCTGCGCCGCGGGCGCGTGCGTCTCCTCGGGCGTCGGCTGCAGCGACAGCGCGGCCTTCTCTCGGGAGATCACGCCGGGCCTCTTCGCGTGCGTCCACACCGCGAACATCACGACCTACGCACAGAACGCGGCCATGTGCGCCGTGGGCTACACGCCGGTCACCTACGACCTCGTGATCTCGCTCGGGCTGCGCATCCCCACGGTCCCGGAGAGCGACTCGTTCTTCGCGTGGTACCGGAGCCTCGCGACGACCGGTGACACCAACTACATCCGCACGGGTCAGAAGCGGCGCGGCGGGTGCCTGCCGGACGCGCACGGCGACCTGTACATCTACTTCTTCAACCAGTTCGGCAGCGGGTCGAGCTGGCCCGACCTCTTCACCGGCGGCGGCTCGTGCAACCTCCAGACGGGGTCCGCCAACAACATGTCCCATCCCCTCGCGGGCGTGCTCTGCGCCCGCGGCGTCGCCGTCCTCCCGCACATGTAGACCTCGGAGCTGCCGCGCGGCGTCGGCGTCGGCTCGCGCCTGCGGTCGACGGCGCGACCTCGGTGCGACCGCGAGACCTTCAGCAAGCGGAGCCATACCCCAAAGCCCGTGAGGGCGGGGATGCGCCCTGCCACGCTGCCAGTCGTCGCGTGACCCCGAGCGCCGCGACCGATGGCGGACGCTCGCCACCGAGAGCTGGCGTGACCCACCTGACGCGCGGGTGCTCCCCGAGCGCCTCGGCGCTACCGCACGAACTGCTCGACGATCGACCGCACGCTGGCCGGGGTGAAGGGCTTGTCGAGGCGCTCGTTGGACACGCGGTCGAGGAACGCCCAGGCCGCGGGCGTGAACGCCCCGCCGGTGAGGAACACCATCCGCTCGGCCGCCTCCGGGAATCGCCGCGCGAGCTCTTCGTAGAGGTCCATCCCGGAGGTCACCGGCATCATCAGGTCGGAGAGGATCACGTCGAAGCGGCGCCCCTGCTCCAGGAGTCGCACGGCGTCTGCGGCCCGCGTGACCGCCGTGACCTCGTGCTGGCGGAGCACGCGGCCGAGCATGACGCCGACGGCGGGTTCGTCGTCCACGATCAGCACCACCGCCCGGCGCGGCACCGGGGCGGGGGCGAGGGTTGGGCCAGAGCGCTGATCGCGCATCGACGCCGTCTGCGCCGCCGCCGGCGGGAGGGTGACCCGGAAGGTCGTACCGCGCCCCACGACGCTCGTGACGTCGACGGTGCCGCCCATTCCCGTGACGATGTTGTGGCAGATCGAGAGTCCCAGCCCGGTGCCGACGCCCACGGGCTTGGTGGTGAAGAATGGCTCGAAGATGCGATCGAGCACCTCCGGGGTCATGCCGGGCCCGGTGTCGCGCACCTCGATCACGGCCCGACCCTCGGCGTCCGGGCCCGTGACCACGCGGATCTCGTGGCGCTCGGCCTGGCCGATGGGGAGCGACTGCGCGGCGTTGACGAGCAGGTTGATGAACACCTGCCCCAGGCGCGCGTCGTCGGCGATGACCGCGGGCACGGCCCCGAAGTCCTTCACGAGGCGCGCGCGGTGGCGGATCTCGTTGAAGGCCATGTTGATCGAGATCTCGAGCACGCCGTGGATGTCGACGACCCCGAGGCACTCATCGTCGGCGCGGGAGAACGTCTTGAGCCCGCGGACGATCTTACGCACGCGCTCGGCCCCCTCCTGCGCGTCGCGCACGGTGTCGTCGAGCTCCTTCATGCGCCCGGAAGACGAGCCGCCGCTGAGCGCGCGGATCTCCTCGCGCACCACCTCGAGGTTGGCGGTCACGTACGCGAGGGGGTTGTTGATCTCGTGCGCGATGCCCGCCGCGAGGGTGCCCACCGACGCCATCCGCTCGGCGACCTCGAGGCGGCGCTGGACCCGCTCGCGGGCGGCCATCGCGCTCAGCTCCTCGCTCGTGTCCCGGATCACCAGCACGGCGCCCCGCAGCGCCCCGCGGGCGTCGCGGATCGGCGCGCAGGTATCGGCGATGGGCACCTCCGTTCCGTCCGGCCGCACGAGCAAGATGTCGTTGGCGAGGGCGGACGCGACCCCCTCGCGCAGCACACGATCCACGGGGTTCTCCGCGGGCTGCCGCGTCCCGGCGTGGACGATGCGGAAGACGTCCCCGAGGGGCCGCCCCCGGGAGTCGGAGAGCGCCCAGCCGGTGAGCCGCTCGGCGACGGGGTTCATCCGCAGGACGGCGCCCGCCGCGTCCGTGGCGATCACCCCGTCGCCGATGCTGTGCAGCGTGGTGGCGAGGCTCTCGGTCAGCTCCGCGAGCGCTTCCTCCGTCTCGTGCCGGGAGGTCACGTCGCGGGCGATGGCGTAGATGAGGCCGCGCTCCCGCGCCGAGACGCTGTGCCACTCGAGCCAGCGGTAGGTGCCGTCCTGGCACCGGTACCGGTTGGAGAACTGGACGACCCTGGCCCCCCGCCCGAGGGCCTCGCTGGCCGCCACCGTCGCCTCCCGGTCGTCGGGGTGCACGAAGTCGAGCCACGGCGACGCGCAGATCTCCACGGCGGTCCACCCGAGGACGTCGGTCCAGGCAGGGTTGACGCGCTTGAAGAAGCCGTCGAGCCCCGCCACGCCCAGGAGGTCGCCTGATAGTTCGAAGAAGGCGTCGCGCTCGAAGGTCACTCCGGAATCCCGTTCCACCATCGGCGGACACTACACCGAAGGTGTCGGCCTTCTCACCGGTTCGAAGCGCCGCGCGCCGATGATCTGGCGACGACTCGGAACCCCAAATGGACCTCGCCCGCGCGGTCGAGGGCGATCGACGGGGGCGAGGACGGCGCGTTGCGGCCCGCGACCCGGAAGCTCAGCAACGGGCCGTCGGCGATGCGCGCGAAGCCGGTGACGGCGTACTGCGGAGCGCCGCCCATGGAACCGACGCCGCAGCCCGTGAGCCGCGAAGAGTCGTTGACCCTGCGGGAGGATCGCGCTCCCATCGCCTACGCCTTCGCGCGCCGAGCAGGCGCCGGGCGACGAGGAGACATCCATGCAACTGGCACGTTGGGCATCGTCGGTGGGTCTGGTTCTTTCGCTGGGCTGTAGCTCCGGCGGCGGAAGCATCGCGGTCGACAGCGGCGTCACGCCGACGAACGACCTCCCCCGGGCGACGGACACGCCCGCAGCGGGCGACGGCGGCCGGTGCGCGGCGACGGCCTGCGGAGCCTGCACCCCGATGGCCGGCTGCGGCTGGTGCGCGCGCACCAACCGCTGCGTGACGGGCACCTCGACGGGATCGACGGACATGAGCTGCACGGGCGCCGACTGGGACTACCTCCCGTCGGACTGCGCGGGCTTCGACGCGGGCCCGCGGCCGGACGTTCCGCCGGTGGTGTGCAGCACCTCGACGACCTGCGGAGCCTGCACGCCCCGCGGCGGCTGCGGCTGGTGCGCGACCACCAACAGCTGCGTGCCGGGCAGCTCCACCGGCGCCACCGCCGGCAACTGCACCGGCGCCGCCTGGCAGTACCTCCCGTCGCAGTGCCCCGGCTTCGACGGCGGCCCGCCGGCGTGCACGGGCGTCCCTCGCACCTGCAACCTCACGATCGCCGGCGGGGTGCGCACCTGCACCGCGGGCGCGATGGTCACCGTCGGCTGCAACTCCGGCTGCACGCCCGCCCTCGGCACCTGCACGGGCGACCCGGTGTTGCAGATCTGCCCCGGGACGGCCACCGCGGCCCCCTGCGCGGCGGCCGCGGTGATCGCCTCCAACGACGACGCGCCCGCGAGCGCGATGTGCGGCGGCGACGGCGGCGCCACGAGCGTCTGCCCCCTCACGACCTTCGTGTGCCCGAGCAACGGGATGTACACCGTCTGGGTCGGTCCCTACGACGACGAGCCCGCGACCTGCGTGCCGGCCGTTCGCTGAACGCTCCTTCAATCCCTCAGGGCACGACGGGCCGCAGAGAGGGGGGACGCCACGCCCACGGGGTCGACCGTGAGCGTGGCGCCTTCATGGGCGGGATCACGCCCCGGGCGGCGTCGAAGACCGCCACGGCGCCGTCGAGCACCCGCAGCGAGCGCTCGA
>CBIHPK010000246.1:0-9191 GCA_966211675.1 uncultured Myxococcaceae bacterium | reverse complement strand
CGGTTGCGCCAGCAACCGGCGCTCCTTCAGGAAGTCCCGCGAAGGCGGGACGCTCAGCTCCAGGCTCCCACTTCAGCGGTTGCAGGCCCGCTCGCGGGCCGTCCGCAACCGCGGAGTGGGCGGCCTCTTGCCCCTCGCCAACCGCGGAGTGGGCGGCCTCTTGCCCCTCGCCAACCCCGACGAGACAAGCGTTTCGATCACCTACCTGCGCGCCCGCGAGATGTGTAGAAGCAGTAGGGTTTTCAACCTGCGGACGCGGGGCGCAACGACCGGACAGCAGCACGAACCGTCTGCATCAGTGAACCCTCGGCCGCAGCGCCGAGCCCGCCAGTATCTCCGCCTCGCGCTGCACCAGGAACCCGATGCGCTCCCGGGCGCGCTCCTCACCGAAGATCTCCTCCGCCAGCGACGCGAACAGCCGGTGGTGCCTCGCCTCCGACGCGAAGAGCTCGCGGTACCACCCGCGCATCGCCTCCGTGGGCGCGTGCGCCGCGAGCAGCCCGAAGCGCTCGCACGACCGCGCCTCGATCACCGACGCCACCGCGAGCCGGTCGAGCAGCGGCTCGCAGCGCTTGTCCGCGAGGGCGCGCTGCAGCGAGCGGGCGTAGACGTCCTCCGGCGGCGGAGTGGCCGCGACGCCGCGGCGGGCGAGCTCCTCGAAGACCTGCGCGACGTGGCCGAGCTCCTCGGCGGCGAGGGCCGTGAGCTCGCGCGCGAGCCGCGGGTGCATCGGGTAGCGGGTCACCATCGCGGTCGCGTTGGAGGCGGCCTTGAGCTCGCAGTGCAGGTGGTCGAGGAGCACGGCGTCGAGGTCCGCGAGCGCGACCTCGATCCAGCGCGGGTCGGTGGTGGTGGCGAGTCCCAGCATAGGGTCGCGGTGATAGCAGCGATCGCCCCGGGCGGGCGTCACCCGCCGCCCCGTCTGCTACGGTGCGCGTCTCGTGAAGAAGCTCTGGTCCTCCATTCCCCCGCACGTCCGCCGGATGATCGCCGCCGCCGTGCTGGTGCTCGGCGTCGTCGTGGTGGGCCACGAGCTCGGCGGCCACGCCCCGCGCGACGTCACCCTCCACGCCGACCTGCACCCCATCGCCCGCCTCGGCTTCGACGTGCGCGCCCTGCGCATCGAGCTCCTCGACGTCGACGGCAGCACGCTCCGGCGCATCGAGCGCCGCGCCGAGCCCGGCGGATCGCTCGCCGTCGTCAACGCGCCCACCACCCTGCCCACCGGGCGGTGGCGCGCGAGGGTCGAGGTCGTCGGCGACGCGAGGGTGCTCTCCCGGGAGGTCACCCTCGACGTCGAGGCCGGCCGCGCGGTCGAGGTCCCGCTGCCGGAGCTGTAGGCCCGCGCGAGATTCTGCGCGCACCCGCACCGGGGCGGTTGCGCCGAGGGGGCATCGTCCCTTACACGGGCGCTCACCCATGCTGGTCACCTCGTCTCAGTCGGTGCGTTCGCTGGTCGTGCGGCTCAACAAGGGCGAAGACCTCGCCGAGTCCCTCGCCTCCCTCATCACCACGCAGCGCATCACCGTCGCCACGGTGCAGGGGCACGGCGCCCTCGAGGCCGTCATCCTCGACTCCTACGACGCGCGCGCCCGCACCTACGGCGACGCCCGCACCTTCACCGGCCGCCTGGAGCTGATCTCGCTCCAGGGGCACCTCTCCACCCGCGAGGGCCACCCCGACCTCTACCTGCACGCCGCCGTCGCGCGCGACACCGGCAACGGCGTCGAGGTGATCGGCGGCCGGCTCATCGAGGCCCAGGTCGTCGCCGTCGAGCTCACGCTGCTGCTCCACGACGACCTGCTGCTGGAGCGCTCCCCCGAGACCACCGGCATCCCCACCTGGCGCGCCGGGTCGTCCGAGCCACGCCCCGCCCCGCGCCCCGCGGCCCCGACCGCCCCGGCGAGCTCCATCGCGGAGAGCGTCCGCCCGCGGCGCATCACCACCGCCGAGCGCGCGGAGATCGCCGCCCAGGCCCCGGCGCCTGCGCCCGAGGTGATGGTCGCGAGGCGGCCCGCGCCGATGCCCGAGGTCGCGGCGAAGCCCTCGGCCGAGGGGGCGCAGGCCGTCCAGGCGATGCCCGCCAAGCACGAGCGCACCGTCGACGAGAACGTCAGCCCCGAGGTCGGCATCGGCGACATGATCCTGCACCCGACCCTCGGCGACGCCGAGGTGGTCGGCCTCAACGACGACCGCTGCGACATCAAGCTGACGCGCAGCGGGTCGGTGCGCGCCATCATGCTCGACTACTTCGAGGTCACCCCGCAGAGCCCGCGCGACGGCGTGAAGGTCTGGAAGCTGGTCTCGCGCAAGCCGCGCTGAGCACCGGCCGCGCCGGCCGCGCTCACACGATGCGGAAGGCGTCCTTCAGCGTGCAGCGGCGCTCGCGCGTGAAGGTGCGCGCCGTGGTGAGCCCCTCGCCGGTGGGCGACGCGATGGTCCAGGAGGTCCAGCCCTCGCCGCCCACGCCGATGCCGTTGTAGTTGGGGCCGTTCTTCACGAAGATCGACGTGTTGATCGCGCGGGCCATGCGCGACAGGTTCTCGATGTTGGTGCTCCACATCGTGGCCGTGTGGCCGTAGCCGTGCTCGATGCGCTTGGCGGCGGCGATGGCCTCGTCGACGTCCTTCACCCGCACCAGGCCCAGCACCGGCATCAGCAGCTCGTGCTGCACGAAGGGGTGCTTCTCGTCGACCTCGGCCCACAGCAGCCGCAGGTCGTCCGGCGCGCTCTTGCCGATCGCCCGCAGGATCACGTTGGCGTTGCGCCCCACGAACTCGCGGTTGACGTGCCCGTCGGCGGTCAGGATCACCCGCTCCAGCGACCGCAGCTCGCCCGCGCTGAGCTCGTGCGTGCCGCTCTCCTTCAGGTGCTTCTTGAACTTGTCGGCCACCGACGCGACGACGACGATCTCCTTCTCACAGGTGCAGATCACGTTGTTGTCGAAGCTCGCCCCCGCCACGATGCCGCGCGCGGCGGCCTCGAGGTGGGCGGTCTCGTCGACCACCGCGGGGGGGTTTCCCGGGCCCGCGCTGATGGCCCGCTTGCCCGACTTCATCGCCTCGGTGACCACCGCGCCGCCGCCGGTGACCACCACGATGCGCACGCCGGGGTGCCGCATGAGGGCCTGCGCGCTCGCCACCGTGGGCTCGGCGATGCACGAGATGAGGTCCTCGGGGCCGCCCGCCGCGACGATGGCGTCGGAGAGCAGCGACACGTACCAGGCCGAGGTCTCGCGGGCGAGCGGGTGCGTGTTGAACACCACCGCGTTGCCGCCGGCCACCATGCCGATGCCGTTGTTGATGATCGTCTCGGTGGGGTTGGTGCAGGGCGTGATCGCCGCGATGACGCCGTAGGGCGCGCGCTCGGTGATCATCAGCCCGTCGTCGCCGCTGGCCGCGATGGCCTCCAGGATCTCCGGCCCCGGGGTCTTGGTGATGGCCGCGCGGTTCTTCATCCGCTTGTCCTCGACGCGGCCGAGGCTGGTCTCCTTCACCGCCCGCTGGCACATCTCCTCCAGCACGCCCATGGCGGCCTGGCGCATCGAGCGCACCACCGCGCGGCGCGTCTCCAGGGGCATCTGCTCGTAGCGCTCATAGGCCCGCCGCGCGGCCGCGACGGCCGTGTCGACGTCGTCGAACACCCCGCGGCGCTTCACCCTCATCGTCGGCGCCCCGCCGAGGCCCCCGGCGAGGGCGCGCTCGATCGCGCCGGGCGCCGCCGCCACGCCCTGCTTTCGCAGGCGCTCGACCACCATCGCCACGATCTGGTCCACCGTCGGGTCGTTGCTCTTCATCGCAGCCGCGGACCGTAGCCCACCCGCGGAGGCCACCACAACCCTCCGCTGGCCTGTAGCCCGCCCCGCGGTGATACCCTCGGAGCCGCCGTCATGCGCCGCCGCCACGCCCTGCTCCCGCTCGCCCTCCTCGCCCTCGCGGCGTGCCGCTCGCGCAACCCGCAGCCCGCGCTCGGGGTCGTGGTCCCGCTGGTCCCGCCGTCCGATCGCTCGCCGAGCGCGGCCCCGACCTCCGACCGCCCCGAGCCGACGACCTTCTCGCTGATCCGCGACCGGCCGCCCCCTCGCGGCGCGCTCGGCGTGACCTTCGGCCAGACCGTCGCGGAGGTCACCGCCCTGCACCGCGCGGCCAGCATCCCGTGCCGCCCGTCGGGCGAGTACCTCTTCTGCGAGGGCCCGCTCGAGCCGCTGCCCGTGCGCGTGCTGGTCACCTACGAGTTCTGCGGCGCGGCGCTCTGCTCCGTGGCCGTCGACGGCACCCGCTCGGACGACGAAGACCTGCTCATGCGCGAGTACGACGGCCTGCTGGAGTTCACGCGCCGCTCGCTGGGCGCGCCCATCAGCAGCGCCCGGCGCATCGGCCCCGGCTGCCGCGGGCACCTCCCGCTCTGCCTCACGTCGCGGCAGTCGCAGCTCAACGCCCGCTGGTCGTGGCCCGACGGGCCGCAGGTCGAGCTCTCCGTCGACCAGCTCGAGGACGACGCCCTGCAGGCCCAGGCCGCCATCACCTGGCTGTCCGCCGAGCGCGTCCACCGGCCCGCCCCCGACCCGGTGCGCGACGCCGCCGTCGACGCCGCCGCCCGCCCGGACGCCGCCGCCCGCCCATGACGGGTCGTGGCGCCCTCGCGCTGGCCCTCAGCCTCGCCCTCAGCCCCCCCGCGGCGCTCGCCCAGCAGGACCCCCGCCTGCAATGGCGCACCCTCGAGACCCCCCATTTCCGCATCCATTTCTACCAGGCGATGGAGCCCATCGCCCGCCGCGTCGCGGTCATCGCGGAGCACACCGTCGAGCGCCTCGCGACACCCCTTCAATGGCGCCAGAGCCAGGTCACGCAGATCGTGCTGCGCGACAGCACCGACGACGCCAACGGCAGCGCCACGGCCATTCCCCTCAACACCCTCCAGCTCTTCGTCACCGCGCCCGAGGACCTCTCGGTGCTGGAGCAATACGACGACTGGCTGGAGAACCTCGTCACCCACGAGTACACGCACATCCTCCACGCCGATCACATCTCCGGCGTGCCCGCGATCGTCAACGCCATCATCGGCAAGCAGTGGGCGCCCAACCAGGTTCAGCCGCGCTTCATCCTCGAGGGCATCGCGGTCTTCGAGGAGAGCCTGCACACCCGCGGCGGACGGCTGCGCTCCGCCACCTGGGACTCGTACCTCCGCGCCGACGCGCTCGCGGGAAACTTCCAGACCCTCGACCAGCTCACCGTCGGACCCAACCGATGGCCGCACGGCAACCTCTGGTACCTCTACGGCTCATACCTCATGCGGTATGTGGTCGAGCGCTACGGCCCCGACACGCTCAGCGCGCTCAGCCGCGAGTACGGATCGATGGCCGCCCCATGGCAGTTGAACCGCGCGATCCGGCGGGTGACGGGCGCCACCTGGGAGGAGATCTATGAAGACTTCCAGCGCGACACGGTGGCCCGCTACACCCGACAGCGCGACGCGCTGGTGGCCAACGTCCTCGAAGAGGGGAGCGCCCTCACGGCGCAGGGGGAGTATGTCCGCAACCCGCGCTTCCTCCCCGATGGGACGCTCGTCTATGAAAGCTCCGATGGCCAGTCGAGCTCTCGACTGAGGGCCCTGGACGCGAGCGTCTTCCGCGCACCGCCCGGCTCGCTACCCACCCCGGTGGACCTCAACCGGGTCGCTGGTCCTTCGGGCTTCGCGCCGTGGGGCGATGACGCGCTGCTCGTCTCCGATACGGACGTCTATCGACACCTCTACCTCTATCACGACCTCCGTCGATGGAGCCTCGCGCGCGGCGACGACCACGCGCTCTCGGTCACCGACGACGACCGCCTCACGGAGGGCTGGCGCGCGCAGCAGCCCGACGTCCACCCCGACGCCGACCACGCGGTCTTCACCATCAACCACCGAGGGACCACCCGCCTCGTGGAGATGTCCCTCACCGACCGCCGCCCCGCCGCGCTCTTCACCCCGCGTCCCTTCGAGCAGGTCTTCGCCCCTCGCTACAGCCCCGACGGGCGCACCGTCGCCTTCTCGTTCTGGCGCCGCGGCGGCTATCGCGACCTCTGGACCCTCGACCGCGCCACGCGCGCGCTCACCCAGCACACGCACGACCGCGCGCTCGACACGTCCCCCTCGTACAGCCCCGATGGCCGCTGGCTGTTGTGGTCCTCCGATCGCACGGGCATCGCCAACCTCTATGCGATGGAGGTCGCCACCGGGCGGGTGCGACAGGTGACCAACACCGTCCTCGGCGCGTGGCAGCCCAACGTCAGCCCCGACGGCCGGACGCTCGTCTACCTGGGCTACTCGCATCGCGGCTACGACCTCTTCCGACTCCCCTTCGATCCTTCGCGGTGGCGCGACCCCGAGGTCGTCACCGAAGACCCCTTCGGCCGCGACCGCGAGCGAGACCCGCACCCGCCCGAGGACGCCGTCGCCGACTTCCCCACGCGGCTCACGGCCTATGACCCGTGGCCCACGCTGCGCCCCCGCACCTGGACCGCCGAGCTCACCACCGACGGCTTCGGCCCGCAGCTCGCGGTGCGAACGGAGTCCACGGACATCGTCGGACGCCACAACTGGAGCGCCCGCGTGGGCGTCGGCCTCGTGCGCGGCGACCCATTGGTGGACCTCGGATACATCTACCGAGGGGCGCGACCGACGGTCCGTCTCCGGCTCTATCGCTCCGTCGACGCGGGCGGCGGATATCGCATCGGGCAGCTCAACCCCACCTGGGCCGCGGAGCGCCTCGGGGGCGAGAGCGAGGTGTCCATCGGCTTCCCGGGCCGCTTCGACACGCACGTCGTGTCCATGACCTATGACGCCCAGTGGGTGCGCGCCTTCGGGGGCCTGCCCGAGCTCACGCGCAACATCGACCCGAGCACCACGGCGCCGGTGTTCCCCTTCGAGGGCTGGCTGGCGGGGCTGCGCTTCGCGTGGGCGTGGTCCAACGTGCAGCGCTTCGCCTACTCCATCAGCAACCAGCAGGGCGTCTCCGCCTTCGCGTCGGTGCGCGTGCTCGACGGCCTCATCGGCAGCAGCGTGGGCGGCATCGAGGCCTCCGCGGCGGTGTCGGGATACATCCCCATGCCCTGGGGACACGACCGCCGAAGGCACATCCTGGCGCTGCACCTCGGCGCGGGCATTGGCGCCAACGACCGCGGCGAGCGAGGCGTCTTCGCCATCGGGGGCTTTCCCCCGTTCTCCGCGCAGAACTGGCTCGACGCCTTCCGCTATGGCGTCCAGGCGGGCGGCGTCGCGCTGCGGGGATATCCCCCGTACGTGCGCGGCGGGAGCCAGTTCCAGCTGGCCAACGCGGAGTACCGCTTCCCCATCTGGCAGACGCAGCGCGGGGTCTCCACGCTGCCGGTCTTCCTGCAACGCGTCTCCGGGGACGTGTTCGTCGACGCGGGCAACGCGAACTTCGGCCGCTTCGACCCGAGCGCCATCCTGGTGGGCGCCGGGGCCGAGCTGCTGGTCGACATCGTGGCGGGCTACATCATCCCGTTCTCCGCGCGCATCGGGTACGCGCGGGGCTTCATGGCCGATGGGGACGATCAGGTGTACGGGCTCTTGAGCTCGCCGTTCTAGGGAGTGGGAGTCGCGATCTCGAGGTTGCGGAACGCGAACACCGTCGCGCTCTCGCTCTCCGCGCTGCCGCCCTGCGCCTGGAGCGCGATGTGGCCGGCGCCGAAGGTGTCGTCCTTCACGGTGATGAGCCGCACGTCGTTGGCGTAGAGGATGATCTCCGCGCCGGTGGCCACCACGCGCAGCCGGTTCTCCTCGCCGACGCCGGCCTTGAGGGCCTCGTGGCGCGTCCAGTCGATGAGCGCGGTGCTGGTGTTGGCGACGCGGCGGGTGAGCCGGTAGTACCCCTCGCCGTCGATGAAGACCCGGTAGTTGTCCTTGTCGCTCTTCGCCCGGAAGCTGATGCCCGCGTAGCTCTGGGTGGGCTCCTGCGCGCTGAGCAGGGCGACGGTGACGCTCACGGAGAAGTCGCCGAACTGCTGCTTCTCATACCAGTAGGCCGCGACGGAGGTCTCGCCGCCGGGCAGCGTGACCACCAGGCCGGGCGCGTCGAAGCGCAGCGGCGGCGTGCGGGAGGTCGCCGCGAAGGACCACCCCGCGGGCTCGGCCTTGAAGGCCTCTTCCAGCACCGTGGGCCACGCGACCGCGTCGTTCGTCGCCCCGTTCTCCACCGAATCGCTCATGCGCCCGCTTCCTTTCGCGTCCACTCGTCCAGAGGCCCCGTCCGGCTTCCGGAGCCGTCGGCGGGGCGCAGGATACTCCAACCGCGTCCCCCGTTGAAGCGCCGGAAGGAGCCCCGGAGAAAAGTTCCCTGGAGCTCCGTGGGGACCCGCCGGCGACCCCCGTCGGGGGAGCGGGTCGCAGGCCCCGATGGAGCCTGCGGGCTTCCCACAACGATACCAGGGACATTCCCGTGCATTGTGACAAGCGACGGTGGGGGTCGTTGCCGGGTATCGCGACCATTGAAAGTCAATGGCACCAGACAATGCGCCTTGACTTGATTGTTGGTTGCGGGGAGTGTCCAGCGTTGAGAGGTGATCCCATGGCCGATATGCAAACCGACATCAATCGCATCCTCAACGACTTCGCCGCGCAGCTCCTCAAGGTGTTCCGCGAGGCCGTGGTGACGAGCCTCGGCGGCGGCGCACCGGCCGGGCGCTCGCTCCCGGCGGCCGCCCCGAAGCGCCGCGGCCGCCCCCCGAAGGCCGCAGCCGCCGCGGCCCCCGCCGCCGCCAGCGCAAGGCGCAAGGCCAGCAAGCGTGGTCCGAAGAGCACCCCCAAGGAGGTCGAGGCGCTTCAGGTGCAGATCCTCGATGCCCTCAAGGGTGGCGCGAAGATGTCCTCCTCGGAGATGGTCAAGGCGTTGAAGGTTGACCCCGGTCCCTTCCAGTACGCCCTCGGCAAGCTCAAGAGCAGCAACCAGGTGACGCAGATCGGCGAGCGCCGCATGGCGAAGTACGCCCTCGGCGGGGCCTCGAAGAAGGGCGCCAAGGGCGCTCGCAAGAAGGCCGGCAAGGGCTCCGACTCGGGCAGCTCCGACGAGCAGGGCTGACCGCAGGGCGTCCTCAAGACGGCTTGATTTTCAGGCTCCCGTGGACGGGAGATGCCTCCACCCGCGCTGCCGCGCACCCCTCGCCCCAAGGCAGAGCCTTGGGGGAGGGGCT
>CBIHPK010000245.1:0-9296 GCA_966211675.1 uncultured Myxococcaceae bacterium | reverse complement strand
ACACTCTTTCCCTCACGGTGCTCTCCGGCCTCCTCGGAACCCTCCTGGGCGCCTGGCTCGCGGAGGTCCTTCGCCCCCGGGTGAAGCACCCCTACCTGCTGGTGTCCGGCGCCGCCACGCTGCTGGCGGTCCCCTTCGCGGTGCTGGCCTTCACGCTCTCCGACCCCACCGAGCGCTGGGTCGCGGTCTTCGTCGCCGAGACCCTGGTCTTCCTCTGCACCGGTCCGACCAACACGGTGCTGGTCGACTGCGTGCCGTCGTCGATGCGCACCATGGGCTTCGCGGTGTCGATCCTGCTCATGCACGTGCTCGGCGACGCCATCTCCCCGGCGATCATCGGCGCCGTGAGCGACCGCCGCACGCTGCAGTCCGCGGTGATGCTGGTGCCGCTCTTCTTCGCCCTCGGCGGCGGCATCTGGGTCTACGGCTCTCGCTCGCTGCCCTCCGACGAGGCCCGGTGAAGGCCCTCATCCGAGCGCTGATGGAGGCGCTGGTGCGGCTCTACTACCCGCTCATCGCCGTCGAGGGGAGGGAGCGGGTGCCCTGGTCGAGTCCGTGCCTCTTCGTGCTCAACCACCCCAACGGGCTCCTCGACCCGATGCTGTTGAGGCTCGGGCTCGACCGGCCGGTGCGCTTCCTCGGCAAGAGCACCCTCTTCGCCAACCCCATCGGGCGGGTGACCATGGAGGCCTTCGGGGGCATCCCCGTGTTTCGCTCCCGCGACGTGGGCGTCGGGGGAGGGGACCCGAGCCGCAACGAGGAGACCTTCGCGCTCTGCCGCGCCGCCCTCGCTCGAGGCGAGTGGATCGCCCTCTTCCCCGAGGGGACCTCCCACTCCGACCCGACGATGAAGCCCCTGAAGACCGGCGCCGCGCGCATCGCTCTCTCCGCCGTGCGGGAGCACGCGACGGACCTGCGCATCGTCCCGGTGGGTCTCTTCTACGAGCAGAAGGCGCGGTTTCGATCGAGGGCGGTGCTCTCTGTCGGCGCCGCGATCCCGGTGCAGGAATACATGGATCGGTATGTCGCCGACGAGCGGGCGACGGTCGACGCGCTCACCGAGGACGTGCGCTCGGGGCTCGACGAGGTGGTGCTGCAGGCCGACACGAGGGAGCTCGTCGAGGGTGTCGCCCGCGTCGCTCAGTGGACCCTGCACCCCGACGCGCGGGAGGACCTCGCCGCGTCGCGCAGGCGGGCCGGCGAGCTGCTCTCCGCGTGGCATCGGTTGAGAGCGCGCGACCCGGCGAGGGCCGACGCGCTGCTGGAGTCGGGGCGGGCGTACCTCTCGGCGGTGGCGGCGCTCGGGGTGAGCGACCCGTGGGCGCTGGAGGTGGAGCGGGTGACCGCGGGGTCGACGGCGAGGGCGACGCTGCGGCTGCTGGCGCTGACGCCGCTGGCTGCGGTCGGGGTGCTGCTGGGCTGGCCCATGTACCGACTGGCGGGTCGCGTCGCGGCGCGCGTGGTGGCTCAGGCGGAGGACGTCCTCGGGACGGTGAAGATGCTCGCGGGGATGGTGCTGGTCCCGGTGGGCTGGGCCGTGGCGGCGGTGGCGCTGGGGGCGCGCTACGGGTGGCGAGCGGCGGCGGCGGTGGCCGTGCTCGGGCCCGCGGGCGGGTACGCCGCGCTGCGCTGGGAGGAGCGCTGGGACGCGGCGATGGAGGCGCTGCGGATGGCGAGGCTGCGGGCGGCGCGGGCGCCGGAGGTGGCGGCGCTGGTGGCGCAGCGGCGGGCGCTGGCGGAGGCGATCGGGGCGATGGAGGGGGAGCGCGGAGCCGCGGACTAGCGGGTCGCGGGAGGCTGATCGAGCGTGAGCAGGGTGCGAGCGACGGCGCTGCCCGCGCGGTCTTCGATGAGCACCCGGTGGCCCTCGATGTCGGCGGTGATGGCCGCGTCGCCGTCGACCGCCGTGGGGTCCGGATCGAAGGCCCTGGTCACCCTGGAGCGGTCGACGTCGCAGTGCGCGTAGCCGGTGGGCAGCGCGCCGTAGACCGTGCGCCCGTCGCAGACCACCTCGACGTGGCAGTTGAAGTCGCGCATGGAGACCGGAGCCACCCGAACGGTGCACGCGGTGCCCGCGGTGAGCCCGGCGTTGCTGGTCTCGGTGATGCGGGCCGGGCGCTCGATGGCCTGGGTGAAGCGCTCGAAGCCCATGGAGGGCGAGGCCATGAGGCAGCCGCCGCGGCCGGTGACCGCGGGCGCCGCGTAGGGCATCGCCGTCGCCGAGGCCATGGTGGAGTGCCACGCGGCGCGGCGCATCGCCCGGTGCTCGCACATGGTCATCATGGCCAGGAAGGGCGCCACCATCGCGAGGCTGCCCAGGCAGCGCATGCCCATGGCCCAGCGCCTTCGCTCGTACTCGTCGACCTCGGGGGTCGCTCGCGCCGCGGCGAGCTCCTCCTGGGCCTCCTTCAGTTCTTGTCGCAGGCAGTCGTTCTCCGCCTGCAACGCTTCACGGGGATCTCGGTAGGTCATCGACGCCTCGACTCCTCTCCGGCGCTATGGGCCCGGTGTCTCCTTCACTCTTGCTCCATCGCGAGCGCCCCCGCAACCGCCGCCTCACGCGGGGATTAGGGGTCCGTCACGATTGATCCTTCGCGGGGGCTTCGGGTACGGTTCCGCGGCCCTACACAACCCGCCATCGGCGCACCGACCGATGGACCCCGTCACACTGGAGACACAGGCTCAATGGCACTCACCGACCGCGTCCGACAGATCCTCTCCTGGTACGGCAGCGACAACCCCGGCACCCGCGCCAACCTCGTGCGGCTGCTCAACCACGGGACGCTCTCCGGCACCGGGCGCCTGGTGATCCTGCCCGTGGACCAGGGCTTCGAGCACGGCCCGGCGCGGTCCTTCGCCCCCAACCCCGGCGGCTACGACCCCGAGTACCACGCGCAGCTCGCCGTCGACGCGGGCTGCAACGCCTACGCGGCCCCGCTCGGGTTCATCGAGGCGGTGGCCGACAAGTACGCCGGCGAGATCCCGCTGATCCTGAAGCTCAACAACAGCGACTCGCTCTCCAAGGGCCACGCGCCCTGCTCGGCCATCACCGGCTCCGTCGACGACGCGCTGCGCCTCGGATGCGCCGCGGTCGGCTACACGATCTACCCCGGCTCGTCGGCCCGCAACGAGCAGTACAACGACTTCCGCGCCATCACCCACGAGGCCAAGCGCAAGGGCCTCGCGACGGTGCTCTGGGCGTACCCGCGGGGCGAGGGCGTGACCAAGGACGGCGAGACGGCCATCGACGTGGTGGCCTACGCCGCGCAGATCTCCGCGCAGCTCGGGGCGCACATCATCAAGGTCAAGCCGCCGAAGGACTTCATCGAGCAGACCGAGGCCAAGAAGGTCTTCGAGAAGTACGGCATCCCGACCGCGACGCTCACCGACCGCATCCGCCACGTGGTGCAGTCGTCCTTCAACGGGAAGCGCATCGTGATCTTCTCCGGCGGCGAGGCGAAGGACACGCCCGCCGTGCTCGCCGAGGTGAAGGAGATCGCCGCGGGCGGAGGCTTCGGCTCGATCATGGGTCGCAACGCCTTCCAGCGCCCGAGGACCGAGGCGCTCAAGCTCCTCGCCGACGTGATGGCCGTGTTCAAGAACGCGGGCTGATGCGCCTCCCGCCCTCCGCCCCGCCGTCCCTTCCGGGCACCCGCTGCCGCCGCCGATGAACCCCTCGCAGACCTGGTTCCTCGCGTGGCGGGCGCTGGTCCTGCTGGTGGAGGCGCTCGCCCCGTGGGCCGCCCCGCTCGACGTCGCCCGCCCCTCCGGGGACGCCGCGATGGTGCAGCTCCTCGCGGGCTGGCTCGGCCTCACGCTGCTGGTGGTGGTCTGCGTGCGAGCGCTGGAGCAGACCCGCCTCCGCTCGCTCCTGGCGGTGCTCGCGACGCTCACGGTGATCGCCGCCGCGGTGACGGCCGCGGCGCTCCCCCGAGGCGAGCTCCCGCTGGGCTACGGCGTGCGCTGGGTGGGGCCGCTCCTGTGGTTCACGCTGCTGGCCGCGGTGCGCCGCCTCGCGCCGCCGACGTGGAAGAACGGCGCCACCGTGGGCTGGGCGATGCTGGCGCTGGTGACCGCCGCGCTCTCCTTCGGGCGGCTGCGGAGCCCGGAGGCGATGTGGCGCTCGGTGGTGGCCCGCCGGCCCGACCACGCGGAGGCGCAGGTGATCCTGGCGCGCATCGTCGGACGACAGCGCGACGGCGCCGCGAAGGCCCTGGCGGTGCTCGACCGCTGCGTGCGGCTGAGCCCCCGCTCGCGGCCCTGCTGGACCGAGCGGGCGCAGCGCCGACTCGACGCGATGGAGTACCCCGCCGCGGCGCAGGACGCGCAGCGGGCGCTGGCGATCGACGACGACGACGCGCTCTCCGCGGTGCTGCGGGCGGCGGCGCTGACGCGGGTGCAGCCGCTCCCGGCGGAGGCCGAGGCGGCGGCGCGGCGGGCGGTGGAGCTCGCTCCCGACGACGCTCGCGCCACGCTGGCGATGGCGATGGCGCTCGACGCGAGGGGAGACGAGGAGGGCGCCCGGGCGGCGCTCCGGCGCTCGCTCTCGAGGGCGCCGACGCTGGACGCGAGGCTGCTGGAGACGACGCTGGCGCTGCGCTCGGGCGACGTGGCGGGCGCGCGTCGGGCGGTGATGGCGGCGCTCTCGCTCGGCCCCGACGACCCGAGGGCGACGTACAACCTGGGCGTGGTGGCGCAGCGAGAGGGCCGCTACAACGAGGCGCGAGAGGCGTACCTGAAGACGCTGCGGCGGGAGCCGAGGCACTACGCGGCGCGCTACAATCTGGCGGTGCTGACGAGGGACGCCGGGGTGACCGGCGAGGCGCGGCACCACCTGGAGGTGCTGCTGCGGCAGTACCCGGGCGACCGCGCCGCGGTGCAATTGCTGGCGCGCCTGGAGCACGTGGACCAGGCGCCCGCGGGAGGAGCGCAGCGATGAACGACGGGGCGAGGATGTGGGCGCTGGCGGGCGCGGCGAACGGCTTCCTGGCGGTGGCGGCGGGGGCCTTCGGGGCGCACGGGCTGCGGTCGAGGGTGAGCGAGCGGATGCTGGAGGTCTTCGAGACCGGGGCGCGCTACCAGATGTTCCACGCGCTGGCGCTGCTGGCCGTGGCGTGGTTGGCGTCGCAGCGAGAGGGCGTGGCCGACGCCGCGGGCTGGGCCATGCTCGCGGGCGTAGGTCTCTTCAGCGGGAGCCTCTACGCGATGGCCCTCACCGGGGTGACGAAGCTCGGGATGGTGACCCCGCTCGGAGGCGTCGGCTTCCTGGTGGGCTGGGTGCTCTTCGGGCGCGCGGTGCTGGCGCTGCGGTAGCGCTCGTCAGCCCTTGCGGAGGAAGCGAGCGACGGCGTCGTGGTGGTCGGTCGTGGCCCACGAGCGGCCGAAGTGGTCGAGCTCCAGCACCCTCGCCCTGCGCGCGTCGAGCCTCGCGGTCTCCCTCAGCAGGAACACCATCCGCCGCGTCCCCGCCTTGGGCTGCCGCGCCACCCGGGTGATGAGCTCCCTCGCGTGGTCGAGGGCCGCGCCCGGGTCCACCACCGCGTCGACGAAGCCCTCCGCGCGCGCCTCGTCGGCGCCCACCGGGTCGGTGGTGAGCAGCCACCGCATGGCCGTCCCCCGGCTCACCATCTCCAGCAGGTTGGCGGCGCCGCCCCAGCCGGTGGTGACCCCGAAGCGCGCCTGCACCCAGTGGAAGCGCACCTGCCGCTCGGCCACCCGGTAGTCGCACGCCGCCGCGAGCTCGCACCCGCCGCCGAAGGCGTCGCCCGCCACCGCGGCCACCAGGGGGACGCCCAGGTCGCGCAGCGCGTCGAAGGTCGCCATCGCCTTGCGGGCGAGGTCGCGGGCGCCTCGCGCGGTGCGCACCTCCTTCAGCGCCTTCAGGTCGCCGCCGCTCACGAACACTCCACCCGACGGCTCCCCGGTGATCACCACGCCCCGCAGCGCGGGGACGCTCCGCAGCGCGTCGGCGTGCGCTCGCAGCTCCGCGAAGGTCTCCAGGTCCAGGGCGTTCTTCCGGTCGGGGCGGTTGATCCGGAGGATCTGCACCGCGCCCTCATCGAGGCGCTCCACGCTGCTCATCGTCGTCGCTCCCAGTGCTGGACCGCAGCTCAGGTGGTCTTGCGCCGTCGCCGTCGCGAGCGCTCGTCTTCGATGCCCTGGTCGTTGCCCTTCTCCAGGCGCCGCTTCACGTATCGCTCGGCGTGCCGGATCACCGCCGCGGCCACGTTCTGCCCCGTCGCGCGCTCGATGCCCTCCAGGCCCGGCGAGCTGTTGATCTCCAGGATCTTCGGGCCGCCGCGGGTCTCCAGCATGTCCACGCCGGCGACCTCCAGCGCCATCACCTTGCACGCCTCGATGGCGGCCTTGGCGTAGCGCGGGTCGAGCTGGTCGAGCGGGATCGCCTCGGGCTCCGCGCCCCGGTGCAGGTTGGAGCGGAACTCCCCCTTCTGCGCGCGCCGGCGCATCGCCGCGACCACGCGCTTGCCCACCACGATGGCGCGCACGTCCTTGCCGCGCGACTCCGCGATGAACTCCTGGAGGATGATGTCCTGCCCGAGCGTCCAGAAGGCCTCGAGGGTGCTCTCCACGGCCTGCCGGGTCTCCGCGAGCATCACCCCGATGCCCTGCGTCCCCTGGTGCAGCTTCACGATCGCCGGCGGACCGCCCACCAGAGCCAGCGCGGCGTCGATGTGCGAGGCGGTCTTGGTACAGACCGTCGTCGGGATGTCGAGGTCCTTCTTGGTGAGGAGCTGCATCGCGCGGAGCTTGTCGCGGGAGCGCGCGATGGCGAGCGCGGTGTTGAGCACCGGGATGCCCAGCATGTCGAACTGCCGCACCACCGCGAGGCCGTAGGTGGTGATGGACGCGCCGATGCGCGGGATCACCAGGTCATAGCCCCCGACCTCGAGGCCGCGGTGGAAGAGCGACGCTCGCCCTCGCGACGCGACGAGGGAGAACTCCAGCGGGTCGACGACGTTCACCTGATGGCCGCGGGCGAGGGCGGCCTCGGTGAGTCGGCGCGTCGAGTAGATCGACGCCTTGCGGGACAAGATCAGGATCCACATCGGAGGCCTCTGCGCGGCGGGCGGCGAGACAAGGGCCGCGGATGGTATGTGGCCGAACTAGGGAGTCAAGCCGTCTCGTCGCGGGCCGCGAGTTCGCTCTCGAGCTCGGTCTCCGTGAGGTGGATCTCCGGCGCCGTGGACATGTCCGGCGCCACCGGGGCCTGGAGCTCATCGAGCGCCGAGAGCAGCGCGGTGAGCCGATCGCGGGCCCGCACGAGGGCCGCGCGGAGCACCTCCGGGCGAGCGGGGGCGTTGGCGTCGTCGTCGAGCCCGCGCTCCTTCAAGGCGCGCCGGGCGCCCTCGATGGTGTAGCGCTCGTCGCGCAGCAGGCGCTTGATGAGCTGCAGCCGCTCGACGTCGCGGCGGCTGTACACCCGCTGCCCGCTCGCGGACTTGAGCGGGCGCACCGCGCGAAACTCCGTCTCCCAGTAGCGCAGCACGTGCGAGGGGATCTCGAGGAGGCGCGCGACCTCGCCGATGCGGAAGTACTTCTTGGAGGGGAGAGGAGCCGTCACCACGCGAGGCGCCGCCGTGACGGGACGATCAGCGACCGTTGACCTGTGCCTTGAGCACAGGGGACGGTCGGAAGCGGACCACCCGCCGCGCGGCGAGGGTGATCGGGGTGCGGGTGCGGGGGTTGAGGCCCGGGCGCTCTCGCTTGTCGCGCACGAGGAAGTTGCCGAAGGAGGAGATCTTCACCTTGTCTCCCTCGGCGAGGGTCTGCTTCATGACGTCGAAGACGGCGTCGACGAGGTCGGCCGCCTCCTTCTTCGAGAAGCCGCCCACGGTCGCATAGATGCTCTCGACGATCTCGGCCTTCGTCATGATGCGGCGAAACCTCCGGGTGGAGAAGCGATCAGAGCACACGACCCCCGCCGGGCGCAACGCGCTCGAACGGGGGCTCGATGTGGGCCGGGGGCTGAGGCTCAGGCGGCGGCGAAGATGTTGGGACGGAGCTCGACGCCGGCGGCGGAGAGCACGGCCTTGAAGCCGGCGAAGTCACGCACCGCGAGGTCGGCCAGGATCTTCCGGTCGAGCGCGATGTTGGCGCCCTTGAGGGCGGCGATGAGGCGGGAGTAGTTCACGCCGAGCGAGCGGGCGCCGGCGGAGATGCGGGCGATCCACAGGCGGCGGAAGTCGCGCTTGCGGAGCTTGCGGCCCACGTAGGCGTACGACCAGGCCTTGTGCACGGCCTCGCGGGCCGGACCGTACAGGCGGCCGCGACCGGCGGAGAACCCTTGAGCCCACTGGAAGACGCGGTTGCGCCGACGACGGGCCTTGAAACCTCTTTTAGCTCTGGGCATGGATCAATACCTCGTTCAGGGGAGACCGTAGGGGAACAGCTGGCCGATGCGGCCCTCGAACGACGGGTGCACCATGTCGTTCTTGCGCAGGCGGCGGAGCTGGCGAGAGCCCTTGTTGCCCATGAAGTGGTTGGCGCCGCACTTGGAGCGACGGATCCGGCCGGTACCGGTCATCTTGAACCGCTTCGCAGCGGCCCGGTTGGTCTTCATCTTCGGCATCGTTTACCTCTTCTTCATCGCCGCCGCCGACCGCGCTCGGCCGACCTTGGAGATGCTTTTGCGCGCCCCACCCTGAAGTGATCCCGGACCATTCCGGACCTTCGAGGCTTCGCCCGCCGGTTGAGGGCGGGCGGTGAACACGGACCGTTCCGTGCGGGGACGATGGACACGCAGGGGGCGCGACAAGTACCCGAACGGTACGGGGTGTCAAGCCGCTTGCGCGCCGCTCAGTTGCTGTTGTTGTCGATGAAGGTCTGGAAGGCCGCGACGCGAGGACCGTCGGGCACGGCCTGGATGTACTGCCGCATGCAGCGCACCGCGTTCGAGGTCTGGCCCATGGTGCGGTAGGTCACGCAGAGCAGGCCGCGCTCGGACTCGGTCGTCGCGCGGCTGCGCAGCACGGACACGACGCACTGGTTGCCCACGGTCATGTTGCTGGAGTTGTTGCGGAGGCAGGCGCGCGCCTGGTCCATTGGCGTCGCGCCCTCGGGGATGGGGGTGGAGGCCGACGGGGCCGGGGTCGGAGCGGCGGCGGGGCGGGCCGCGGCGGACGGTCGCGCGGTGGCGGCCGGAGCGGCAGCGGTCGTGGTGGTGTGCGAGTGGCGATCGGCGTGGCGGGCCGCGACGGGCTGGACGACCTGCGCCACGGGGGCGGGCTCCGGCGCAGGCTCCGGCGCGGGCGTCGGGGCGACGACCGCCGCGGGCG
>CBIHPK010000244.1:0-9305 GCA_966211675.1 uncultured Myxococcaceae bacterium | reverse complement strand
GCGCCCTGAGCGCGGGGGTAGGGCGCGCGGCAGCGGGGAAGGGGGCCTCCGCCACGAAGCCCTCCCGCCTTCACCCCGCCTCCACCCGCACCTCGCCCTCGCTCACCCGCTCGTCGAGCGCGCGGCGCATGGCCCTCTCGGCCATCGCGAAGGCCACCATCCCGCGGTGCAGCGCAAACGGGTTCACCCTCGGCAGCGCCTCGATCGACACGCCCACCAATCCCTCCCTCCGCGGAACCCTCATCGACATGGACCCCACACGCCTCCACGGAGAGCGCGACGCCAGGTGGTGATAGAGCACCCTCGCTCCCTCCTTCACCCCCGCGATCCCCGGCCGGTCGGCGATGCCCCCGTCGCTGTAGAGCCGCCCCCCGAGGGCCACCGGGTGGAAGAGCACCGGCAGCGCGCACGACGCGTGGATCGCCCCCGCGAGGCTGCCCCCCCTCAACACCGTGGTGCGCCGCGATCCCAGGTCGAACACGCTCGGCGCATACGCCACCCTCGCGCGCTCGATCTCCGTCACCGGCAGCAGCGCGTCGAGCATCGCCCGGAAGCGCCTCCCCTGGAGCAATCCCGCGCCCGGAGCCGGGTCCCAGAAATCCCCCCGGCGCAGCGTGGCGAGGCGCTCCCTCATGGCGTCGAGCGACACCCCGCCCGCGTGGAGACCGGTCACCAGCGCGCCCGCGCTCGACCCGGTCACCGCGTCGGGAGCGAAGCCCGCGTCGGTGAGCGCCGTGAGCGCGCCCGCGTGGACGTAGAAGCCGAAGAAGCCCGAGGACATCGCCAGGGTGAAGGGGCCCTCGTGGAGCCACGCGCGCAGGGTGGGGGGAGTGCTCATCGCGCGGGCACTATGGCCGAAGCACAGCGCCGGCGCAGCCCGACGATGGAGACAGCCAATGTCACACGCCGCTGGACCATCGGAGCCACGGCGGGTACACGACTGCCCATGGCAGAGCAGGACCCGCGCTTGTGGATCGCCGACGGCTGGACGGCGAAGGTGATCAAGAACAACGACGACGAGGGCTGGGCGGTGGAGATGACCCGCGACGGCGACCCGGAGCCCGCCCTGGTCGGCCCGTGGACCATGGGCCGCGACAAGAAGAACCCGAAGCCCCTCGATCAGAACGCCTTCAACACGCTGGTGAAGACCGCGAGCGAGGTGCTGCAGCGCCACGCCCACCAGAACCGAGCGCGGCTCCACAAGAGCACCGACGTGACGACCTCCGAGGGGCGGCGCTTCCGCGTCGACCTGGACATCGCTCCGGACGAGGACGATCCCCACGCCATGCTCACGGCCTGGGACGAGTCCAACAGCTGTATCGGGAGGGCGCGGATGCCGGCGAACTACAAGCTCTCGCCGGCCGGCGCGTTGCGGTGGGTGGAGGACGGCTTCCGGGAGCCGTAGCGTCGGCTTCTACAGCCGGGACATCAAGATCTGCCGCTGGAGCACCAGCGCCGGCGGCATGGTGGCCTTGAGCTTCTCGAAGAACTCGCCCTGGAGCTCGAACTCCTGGCGCCACTCCTCGAGGTTGATGGCCGTCGCGGCGGCGACCTTCTCCGTGGTGTTGGTGTCGAGGCCCGAGAGGTCCAGGTGGCCCGCCTTGGGCACCCAGCCGAGGAGGGTCTCGTGGCCGCCGACCCGGCCGTGGGCGCGGTCGATGACCCACTTCAGCACGCGCATGTTCTCGCCGAAGCCCGGCCACAAAAACTTCCCGTTGGCGTCCTGGCGGAACCAGTTCACCTGGAAGACCTTCGGCGGGTTGTTGAGATACTTCTGCATCTCCAGCCAGTGGCCGAAGTACTCGCCCATGTCGTAGCCGCAGAACGGCAGCATGGCCATCGGGTCGCGGCGCACGACGCCCACCTGGCCGGTGGCGGCCGCGGTGGTCTCGCTGCCCATGGTGGCGCCGATGAAGACCCCGTGGGTCCAGTTGAAGGACTGGAGCACCAGCGGGACCGTGGTGGCGCGGCGCCCGCCGAAGATGATCGCGGAGATGGGCACGCCCTGCGGGTCGTTGGCGGACTTGGAGAGCACCGGGTTGTTGATCGCCGGCGCGGTGAAGCGAGAGTTGGGGTGCGCGGCCTTCTCGTTGGAGCCCTTCTTCCAGGGCCTTCCCTGCCAGTCCGTGAGCTCCTCGGGGACCTCGCCGTCGATGCCCTCCCACCACACGTCGCCGTCGGCCGTCATGGCGACGTTGGTGAAGATGGTGTTCTCGCGCACCGACGCCATCGCGTTGGGGTTGCTCTTGGAGTTGGTCCCCGGCGCGACGCCGAAGTACCCCGCCTCGGGGTTGATCGCCCAGAGCCTCCCGTCGGGCCCGACGCGCATCCACGCGATGTCGTCGCCGACGGTCCACACCTTCCAGCCGTCGAAGCGCTTCGGCGGCACCATCATCGCGAAGTTGGTCTTGCCGCACGCGCTCGGGAACGCCGCCGCCACGTAGGTGGTCTCCCCCTCCGGCGACTCGACGCCGAGGATGAGCATGTGCTCCGCGAGCCACTTCTCGTTGCGCCCGAGGTAGCTCCCGATGCGCAGCGCGAGGCACTTCTTGCCGAGCAGCACGTTGCCGCCGTAGCCCGACCCGACGCTCCAGATGGTGTTGTCCTGCGGGAAGTGACAGATGAACCGCCGCTCGGGGTTCACGTCGAGGGTCGAGTGCACGCCGCGGTTGAAGTCGTTGCGCCCGCCGAGCATCTCGAGGGCGACGCGACCCATGCGCGTCATGATCCGCATGTTGAGGACGACGTAGATGCTGTCCGTGATCTCGACGCCGATCTTCGCGTACGGCGACCCGACGGGGCCCATCACGTACGGGACCACGTACATCGTGCGGCCCTTCATGGACCCGTCGAAGAGCTTGCCCAGCTTCGCGTAGGCGTCGTCCGGGGCCATCCAGTTGTTGGTGGGGCCGGCGCCCTCCTTGGTGGGCGTGCAGATGAAGGTGCAGTGCTCGACGCGCGCGACGTCGTTGGGGTTGGAGCGGTGCAGGTAGCACCCGGGGCGCTTCTGGGGGTTGAGCGGGATGAGCACCCCGGCGGCCACGGCCTGCTCGGTGAGGTTCTTGTTCTCGTCGTCCGAGCCGTCGACCCACACCACCTGGTCGGGCTTCGTCATGGCCGCGACCTCGTTGACCCACTCCAGGAGCGCCTCGTTGGAGACCCTCATCGTACCGATCGTCGTCGTTACGTTCGTGTGCATCACTGCCTCTCCGTGTCTTTGACCACACCCGCCCCGAAGACAGTCTCCTCGGTCCCTAGGGGGTCGTTCCGCGGCGGAGACTATCACCGCGTTTCGGCGCTCGCATCTGCGCCGCAAACGCCTTGTCCTACGCGGAAAACCGCCCCCCCCGGCGCACCGCCTCACCGCAGCACCAGCGCGCTGTCGCCGAACTCGTGCTGGAGGTACCCCCGCCTCGCCGCGAAGCGCAGCGAGGCGTGCAGCAGCGCCGCGTCGGCGAAGGCCGTGAGCAGCGCGAAGTGCGAGCTGCCGGGCTCGTGCATCCCCGTGAGCACCCCGTCCACCACGCGCGGCCGGAAGCCCTCCCCGAGCACCAGGTCGGTCACCGCCCTCCCCGCCTCGAGGAGCCCGGCGCCCGTCGAGCGCTCGGCCCTTCCCTCCAGCGCTCGGACCACGCTCGTCCCCACGGCGACGACGCGACCGCCTCGGGCCCTGCACGCCTCGACGGCGTCCACCGTCGCCTGCGGAACCTCCGACCGCTCGGGCCACGGCAGCCTCGCGTCGAGCGCCTCGTCACCGATCGAGGAGAGCCCCGCGGCGTGGGTCACCGTCGCCAGCGCGACGCCTCGCGACTGCAACCGCTCCAGCAGCGCCCAGGAGAGGGGACGCCCCGCGGAGGGCATCTCCATCGCCCACGGCCGCGACGCGAAGGGCGTCTGCACGTCCCAGAGCGCGAGCTCGCCCTGGAGGTGCGCGTACTGCACGGGCCGGCCGAGCCGGTAGAGCCGCCGCCAGAACGCGTCGCCCGAGAGCGAGAAGCGCACCGTCACCAGCCGGGGCGACACCGGCGAGACCGCCTCGATGACCGCGCGGAGCTCCTCCCCCAGGAGCAGCGCCTCGCCGACGCCCATCGCGGGCGGCGAGGGCCGGTGCTCGGTGCGGGTGCGCCAGTCGCCCTCCCCGAAGAGCGCCACGTCCCAGGCGCCGTCGTCGTGGACGTGAGCGAGCCGCAGCTCCATCGGCTCGCCCTTCGGACCGCTCGCCCGCAGCGAGGCCGGGAGCGTGGCGGCGTCGTTGAGCACCAGCAGGTCGCCCTCCCGCAGCACCGCTGGCAGGTCGGCGATGCGCCGGTCGAGGAGCCCTCCGCTCGCCGGGTCGATCACCAGCAGCCGCTCGGCGAGCGCGTCGCCCCTCGGCCCGGTGGCGGGCGCGAGCACCTCGTCGGCGTAGGCGGCCATGGCCGGGGCGTTCACGAGCGCTCTCCCGCGGAGAAGCCCTGCGCCGACACGCGCTGCCCCGTGGTGATGGACCCGGCGTGGCGGATGATCTCCACGAAGCGCTCGGCCACCTCGCCCGGCGAGGCGAGCGCGGCGCGGTCGGCCTCGGGCATCGCGTCGGCGTGCATGGCGGTGTCCATCTCGCCGGGGTCGACGCTCAGCACCCTCACCCCCTGTCCGTCGAGCTCCGCCGACCAGATGCGCGAGAGCTGATCGAGCGCGGCCTTCGAGGTGCCGTACGCGCCCCAGGTCGGGTACGCCTCCACCGCCGCGTCGGAGCTCACCATCAGCACCAGCGCGTCGCCCCCGAGGCGCATCGGCCCGAGCAGCGCCCGGGTCAGCCGGAAGGGCCCCAGCACGTTGACCGCCAGCGCCCGCTCCAGCGCCTCGCAGTCGGTGTCCGCGAGCGGCCGCAGCGGCACCTGGCCCAGGGTGCTGGCGTTGTGCACCAGCACGTCCACCCCTCCCAGCGCGGCCATGGCCTGAGCCCCGATGCGGTGGATGGCCTCCTTGTCCCCCACGTCCCCGGGGATCGCGTGCCCTTCGCCCCCCGCCGCCGCGACCTCCGCCGCGACCGCCTCGATCGCCTCCGTGGTGCGCGCCACCAGCGCCACCCTCGCTCCCCGCCGCCCCAGCGCCAGCGCCAGAGCGCGCCCCAACCCTGCCCCGGCCCCGGTGATCACGATGCGAAGTCCTTCGATGTCCATGTTCCGCGTACTCCTTCGGTGGCTGGAGCATGCGTCGCGGATGACAGCGGGTTGTCCGCGCTGCCAATGGGCTGTCATCCTTCCAATGCATGGACACCCCCGACCAGCTCGCCGAGCGCCTCGCGACGAACATCCGGGCCCTGCGCGAGGCCCGCGGGCTCACGCAGTCGCAGCTCGCCCGGCAGTCGGGCCTGCCTCGCGCGACCTGGGCCAACCTGGAGAGCGGCGGCGCCAACCCCACGCTCGCGGTGATGCACAAGGTGGCCATCGCGCTGCAGGTGTCCTTCGAGGAGCTGGTCGCCGCCCCGCAGGCGGGCGCCCGCTTCTTCGCGAAGGACTCGCTGCCCGTGCAGACCCGCGGTCAGGCGACGGTGCGCAAGCTGCTCCCGGACCGGGTTCCGGGCACGGAGATCGACCGCATCGTGCTGCCGCCGGGCGCTCGGATGACCGGGGTCCCGCACACGCCGGGGACGCGCGAGTACCTGACGGTGGAGACGGGCTCGATCACCCTGACGGCCTCGGGGCGATCGTGGACGCTGGCCGTCGGCGACGTGCTGGCCTTCCGCGGAGACCAGAAGCACTCGTACGCCAACCCGGGCCGGAGCAACGCGGTGGGCTTCTCCGTGGTGATGCTGCGGCCGGTGGAGTGAGCGCTGCCCCCGCGCGATGCCACCGGGGAGCGGCGGCGTACCATGCGTCACTCCACCGCCATGCCGAGACCCACCGCCCCCTCGCTGCTGCCATTCCTCCTCGTCGCGCTGGTGCCCGCGTGCGGTCCGCACCTCCGCTGGCGCGACCACGCGACCCACGCCTTCCAGGTGACCGAGCGGTGCACCCAGGGGCCGCTCGTGCTCGACCTGCCGGCCGCGGGAGCCCGCTGGGGCGAGCGCGTCGAGGTGCGCGCCTTCAGCCCTCGCGCGATCGTCGGGCGAGCGGCGATCCTCACCGACGAGGGCCCTCCTCAGGACCAGCCCTTCGGCCAGGTGCGGATGCGCTCCGTCTCCGTCAGCGGGCGCTCCGAGACCGTCAGCCGCGCCGACGACCACCCCGAGAACGAGCGCTGCGTCGCCACGGCGGCAGAACTCTCCTCGCCCGCTCCTCTCCCGGGCCCCGACCCCTCGACGGGGATCGCTCCCCCGCCCGGCCCCTCGGCCCTCCCTCCCCCGACCACCGTCCCGACCAGCACGCCCGCGGTGCGCATCGTCGAGTCCACCGAGCCCGCGGAGACCATCCGAGAGCACTCCTCCGACTGGCAGATCGCGGTGGTCGGCTGGGCGACCGAGCAGTCCGACCCGGACCTCCCCGCGCCGCGTCGGGCCGGGGCGAACCTCCGGGTGCGCATCTGGTTCCCGGAGCCCAACGACCTGGAGGGGGTGTTGTTCGTGGTCGAGCACCGCGTGGCCTCGCCCAACGTCACCGACGCCGAGTGGACCGCGCACCTGCGGGCCCGCATCGCCGAGTCCCACCGCGAGAGCCAGCGCATGATGGAGGCCTCGCAGCGACGCTCCGAGCGCTGCGCCGCGCACCACGAGGACGAGGACTGCTGGGGTCGCGGCGGCTACGACGCCTACGTGCGCAGCCTGCGCTCGCCCCGCCCCGAGGCCGTCGCGACAGCCGCTCCGCCCGCCGCCCCGCAGCCCCGCGAGCCCGCCGGGCCGCCGCCGCCCGCGCGCTCCGAGGAGCGCCCGCCGAAGCCCTCGGTGAACGCCGACTGGGTGCCCGGCTACTGGCGCTGGAGCGGCTTCACCTGGGCGTGGATCTCAGGGCGCTGGCGGGTCCCGGAGAGCGATCGCGCGCAGGGGCTCACGGTGCACGCGCCCTCGGCGCCGCCTCCGCCGCAGGTCGAGGCCCGGGGCGCCGCCCCCATCGCCGGAGCGGTCTGGACCCCCGGCCACTGGCAATGGAACAGCACCGCCTGGGTCTGGGTGAGCGGCGCCTGGCAGATGCCCCCGAGCGCCTCGGCCACCTGGCGCGCCCCCCGCTGGATCATCGACGGCCGCGGAGTGCACTTCGACCCCGGCGACTGGGTCCTCCAGGTCGGACCGTAGGGGGACGTCGGCACCGGGGGGCGGCGCTCCATCCATCCGCGGATGGACCGCGCACCCTCATCAAGTAGCGGTCCCCGCTCGAACCGCGGTCGGTCAGCCCGCGAGCAGCGCGTCCATCTGGCCCATGGCGGCCTTCAGGCCTTCCTCCATGCCCATCGCCATGAGCTGCTCCATCTGTTCGACGGAGTTGAACACCGACGTGATCGTCACGCGCGTTCCGCCGCCGTCGCGCGGCGACAGCTCGAAGCGCGCCTTCATCGTCGGCATCGCAATGTTCGGCGCGCCGTGCTCGTCGGCGAAGCCGTCTTCCACCACGAGCCGATGCGGCGGCGCGACCTCGAGCACGCGCCACCACCCGTGGTGTCTCTCCCCCTTCGGACCGGTCATGAAGTACGTGACCGCCCCGCCTGGCGAGAGGTCGTGCTGCCCGACCGTCGCAGGGTACGTCGGCGGCCCCCACCAGCGCTCCAGCTTCCGCGGATCGGCCCACAGCTCCCACACGCGCGCGACGTCGGCGTCGAACTCCGCGTGCACGATCAACGTCAGGGTGGTCGGGTCTCGTTGCACATGCGTGACGGTCATTTCGTTGCTCCTGGTGAGGGTTCGGCGAGCAGGTCGCCCATGCGGTCGATGCGGCCGCGCCACAGCGCTTCAAACTGGTCGAGCAGCGCGGTCGCGCGCCGCACCGGGTCGAGGTCGGCCCGAACGATCTGCTCGCGCCCGCGCCGCGTCTTCGTCACCAGCCCCGCGAGCTCGAGCACCGCGACGTGCTTCTGCACCGCGGTGAGGCTCATCGGGTACTGGCGGCCGAGCGCCGACACGGACTCCTCGCCGCCGAGCACGCGGCGCACGATGTCGCGCCGGGTGCGGTCGGCCAGCGCGTGAAACACGCGGTCGGCCTGGTCGGGCGAGAGCTGATCTACAACCATATGGTTGTAGATTGTCCGAAGGCCTCATCGTGCGCAAGACCCACGCATGGGAGGTGCGGACGACCGTCGGAATAAGGGCCCCACTTTCGTGAATCTGGGGCCCCATATTCACCCGCCTCCGACGCCTCACCCGCCGAGCCCGACCAGCTTCGCCACCGCGCGCACCAGCCTCGCGAACAGCGCCACGTCCACCGCCACCAGCAGCCGCGCCCCGCGCCCCTTCGCGCCCGCCTTCAGCGTCACCTCGGTCGTCTCCAGCGCCTTCACCCGCCGGATCGCCTTGGTGATCGCCGTCGCCGTCGCCTGCTCCTCGGGCGACACCGTGCGCCCCCGTCCCCGCCTCTCGGCCTTCGCCGCCGCCGTTCGCCGCAGCAGCCGCGCGGCGTCCCAGATCCCCTTCGTGCTGGCCTTGTCGACGTCGAGCTTCGCTCCGTCGGGCAGCTTGAGCGTCGCCTTCAGCACCTCCTCCGGCGAGTCCTCCTCCGGCGTGGCGTCGACGAGCGCCAGCAGGGCGGCGGCGCGATCCTGCTTGAGCGAGCGGGCGAGCTCGACGGTGGGCCGCGTGGTGATCGCGATGAGCTGCTTCGCCTTGGCGATCGACATCTCCAGCGCCTCGTCGCAGAGGGCCTCGAAGCTCTCGTACCCGAGCGCCTCGACCACCGACGGATCGTCGAGCCGCGTCAGCTCCTGACCGATCTCCAGGAAGTCGTCCTCGATGCGCTCTCGCAGGTCGCGCACCCTCGTGATCGAACGCTCACCCGTGAGCTTGAGCCTCGCGACGCGAGCCTCGTGCGCGGCCGTGGCATTGTCGGCGAGCGAGCGGGCCACTACAGCGGTCTTCCTGGGTGCGCTCATCGGGCGAGCCTACCGAAGCCTCCGCGACCCCGTCAGCCCTCGTTCAAACGGTGTTCCCTTCATCGACCACGTCATCCCAGCGCGGCCTCACCCGGAGCGAAGCGACGGGAGCGACCGCGACGCCAGCCCAGTGCGCCTCACCGGAGCGAAGCGACGGGAGCGACCGCGACGCCAGCCCAGTGCGCCCTCGTGGAATCGCCGGCTCCACCCCCCACCGGGTTCAACCGGTCTCGGACTCGGAGCGCCGGACCGCTGGGACGCACTGGGCTGGCGTCGCGGTCGCTCCCGTCGCTTCGCGACGGTGAGGCGCA
>CBIHPK010000243.1:0-9410 GCA_966211675.1 uncultured Myxococcaceae bacterium | reverse complement strand
ACTCCAGCGAGCGCACGCCCTGGTGAGCCCGGCGGTGCAGGAGAAGGCCAGACCCCGGTCCGGGGCGTACGGTCGGCGGAGTGCTCACGAAACTCCTTGGATTCAGGCCTCGCATCGACTTGTGTGCCGAACGGAGCGCCCCGCGGGGGTAGGGCGCGCGGCAGCGGGGAAGGGGGCCGCGCTCCTCCTCGCGGCGCTGCTGGTGCTGGCGGGCTGCGGCGGCGGCGGCTCGCTGGTCGGCTTCGACGACGCCTCCATCGTCATCGCCTTCGACGCGACCGGGGCGATGGACGCCCGCGACGGCGTCTCCGACCTCGTGGAGACCTCCGACGCGCCCGATGGGTCGGAGGCCCGCTGCGTCGACCGCGACAACGACCGCTACGGCTTCGGTCCGGGCTGCCTCAACGTCGACTGCGACGACGACGACCCCAGCGTCACCGACCAGTGCTACTGCGACCGCCCGCCCAACACCCGAGCGGGCTGCGGGTGCCGCATCGGCGAGCTGCCACGTCCCTGCGACGTCGACAGCGGCCGCGCCTACAGCGCCACGGACACCTGCAACGTCGGGCAGCGCAGCTGCGATCCGCTGCCGGGGAGCCCCGAGCAGGGGCGCTGGTCCGAGTGTCGGGCGTGGCGCCCGGACTACCCGACGCCCACCCGCTTCGTGGGCGTGGTGTCGCCGTGCGCGGGCAGCTGCTCTCCCCAGTGCCGCCATCAGGTGATCTGCCCGGAGAGCGGAGACGCGATCCCTGCCGGGTCGACCAACGTCGCCGTCGCCAACGCCGCTCACGCGGTCTTCTGCCCCGGCGGGGCGGGCCTTCGCGGCGGCATCACCGCGACCTGCACCAGCGCCTCCGGGGGCAGCTACACCCGAGGGGCCTCGCCGCTGTCCTGGCGCGATGCGTGCGCCGCGCCCGGTCACCAGACGATCCTGGCGAACTCCGACGACGGCACCACGCAGCTCCCGCTGCCCTTCACCTTCCGCTTCTACGGGGCGTCCTACGCGACGGCGGGCATCGCCACCAACGGGATGATCTCCTTCGTCGACCCGACGTACTGGTGGGTCAACAGCGGGCTGCCCACGGGCGACGTGGCCAACACGATCTTCGCGTTCTGGGACGACGTGTACAACCGCGGCAACGGCGAGTGCATCGCGGTCTACGGCAGCGCGCCCGGCCGGGAGTACGTCGTGCAGTGGAGCGACCAGTTCTTCTATCCGCCGGGCTCCTCCAGCGCGACCGAGCACCTGACCTACCAGGTGGTGCTGGCCGAGACGACGCACACCATCGACGTGCTCTACAACCAGATGGAGGGGCAGGGCGATCGGGCCACCGGCAACAGCGCCACCATCGGCATCCAGCAGGGGACGGGCTCGTCCTTCGACCTCGTGGGCAACAACTCCGCGGGCGTCACCCCGGCCGGTCGCACCCTCCGATGGACCCCTTCGGCGGGCTCCACTGTCTGCTCCATCGGCACCTATCGACGCGTCTACGAGGGCACGAGCTGCACCGGCCTCGACGCTCCGTACTGGGGTCAGTTCAACTTCTCCTCGATCGTCCCACAGGGGACGAGCATCGAGTTCAGGGCGCGCGTGGCGCAGACCTCCGCGGGCCTCGCCGGCGCTCCGTGGACCCGGCTGGCCAACGCCCCCAACGGCGCTCCGTCGGCGCCCTCCTCGCTCGACGTCGGCGCGGCCATTCGCGCGGCGAGGCCGACCGCCGTGGGCGCCGATCACCTGCCCTTCCTCGAGCTCCAGGCGACGCTGATCCCTTCGCCCGATGGGACGCTGGCGCCGACGCTGATCTCGACGGAGGTGCAGTTCACCTGCGCTCCTCCGGAGGAGGTCGTCTGCCGCGTGGGGGCGCCCTGCTACATCGCCTCGGACCCCTGCCGTCGCGGCGTGATCCAGTGCCTCAACTCCATGGGCGGCCGCCCGGTGGAGAGCTGCGTGGACGCGGGCGCTCTCCCCCCCGGGACGGTCTGCGGCGTCGGCTCGGTCTGCAACGCCTCGGGCGCGTGCGTCCCCTGCAGCGAGGGCGCGGCGTGCAACACGGGCCTCGCCTGCGCGACGGGCCGCCTCTCCTGCGCGACGGGCTCACCCGCCTGCGCGATCGCCTCGCAGCTCCCCGTCGGGACCCTCTGCGGCGCTGGGGTGGACGTCTACACCCGTCTGCGGCCGTCGCCGATGCCATGGGTCGACGTCTGCTCCCTGGCCGGTCACCGGACCTTCATGACGGGCTCCGACGACGGGACGACGGGGGAGCCTCTGGCCTTCACGTTCCGCTTCTACGGAAGCCCCTACAGCTACGTGGGCATCGCCTCCAACGGTCAGCTCTCCTTCGTGCTGCCCACGTACTCCTGGGTGAACAGCACGCTTCCGACGAGCGCCGTGGAGAACACCATCTTCGGCTTCTGGGACGACATCTACCAGCGCAACGGCATCTGCACGGCCACCGTCGGAGCGGCCCCGCTGCGACGCTACATCGCCGAGTGGGAGGACAACTTCTTCTATCCGCCGGGCTCCTCCAACGCGAGCGAGCACGTCACCTTCGAGATCAGCTTGTCCGAAGGGTCCAACGCCATCGACGTGCTCTACGACCGCATGGAGGGGCAGGGCGATCGGGGCACCGGCGGCGACGCCACCATCGGCCTGCAGCGCGACACGGGCTCGGCCTTCGACCTGCTGGGTTTCAACACCGCGGGCGTCGCGTCGGGGGGCAGCTCGGTGCGCTGGCTGCCCGGCTCGTCGAGCGTCTGCAACGCCATGGCGGCCTGCGTCGCCTGCGCCAACGGCGCTCCCTGCACGCTGCCGGGGGTGTGCGTCATCGGGGTGCTCGACTGCTCCACCGGGGCGCCGGTGTGCACCAACGCGGGCACTCGCGCTCCGACCGCGGAGAGCTGCAACGGGGTCGACGACGACTGCGACGGGGTGATCGACGACGGGGTCTCGCAGGGCTGCTACTCGGGCGCGTCGGGCACCAGCGGAGTGGGCGTCTGCCACGCTGGATCGCAGAGCTGCTCCGCCGGCGCGTGGGGCGCTTGCGTGGGGCAGGTGGTCCCGGGCACCGAGAGCTGCAACGGGGTCGACGACGACTGCGATGGCGTCCTCGACGACGGCGTGTCGCAGGGCTGCTACACGGGCGCAGTCGGGACCCTCGGCGTGGGCGTGTGTCGCGCTGGAACACGGTCGTGCAGCGTGGGGGCGTGGGGCGCGTGCTCGGGGCAGGTGGTTCCGGGCGCGGAGGTCTGCAACAGCCTCGACGACAACTGCAACGGCGTGGTCGACGACGGGGTCTCGCAGGGCTGCTACACGGGACCGGCCGGGACCAGCGGCGTGGGGCTCTGCCGCGCCGGGCTGCAGAGCTGCTCCATGGGCGCGTGGGGCGTGTGCTCGAGCCAGGTCACGCCGCGGACGGAGGTCTGCAACAACCTCGACGACGACTGCAACGGCGCCATCGACAACGGCGTCGCGCAGACCTGCTACACGGGACCGGCGGGCACCCGCCTCGTGGGGCGCTGCCGCGATGGTCTGCAGTCCTGCGCCACCGGCGCGTGGGGCGCGTGCGCGGGGCAGGTGGTTCCGGCGGCGGAGAGCTGCAACGGCATCGACGACGACTGCGACGGGGCGGTGGACGAGGGCCTCGGCACCACGAGCTGCGGCTCGGGGCTCTGCCAGCGCACGGTGGACAATTGCGTGGGCGGGGTCGTGCAGGTGTGCGTTCCGGGCGGCAGCGGCACGGAGGTCTGCAACAACCTCGACGACGACTGCGACGGAGCGGTGGACGAGGGGCTCGCCCAGGCCTGCTACTCGGGCCCGGCGGGGACCAGTGGCGTCGGCCTCTGCCGCAGCGGCGCGCAGAGCTGCGTGGCGGGCTCCTGGGGGTCGAGCTGCACGGGCGAGGTGGTCCCGGCGATGGAGGTCTGCGACGGGCAGGACAACAACTGCAACGCCTCGGTGGACGAGGGCCTCGGGCTGACCTCCTGCGGGGTGGGCGTGTGCGCCCGAACGGTCGCGACCTGCCTCAACGGAACGCCCCAGAGCTGCCTCCCGACAGGCCCCGCGACCACGGGCCGAGGCCTCGACGGGGCGCTCGGCGTGGCGAGCGGAGCGACGGCGACCATCGACACGGTGCGCACTCCCGTGAGCGGCGCGGCCGGGAGCACGTCGCTCTCTCTGGGCAGCGCGGCGGGCTTCTCGGCGGGGCGTCTCGTGCTGGTGCACCAGAGCCAGGGGGCGGGCGCCGGGACCTATGAAATACGGCAGATCCGAGCGTTGGTCGGGACGACGGCGACCATCGACACGGCCCTGCTCGGCACCTACTCCAGCGCCGGGAGCAGCCGCGCTCAGGCGGTGCTGGTGCCCGAGTACACGAACGTCACGGTGGCCTCGGGTGGCACCCTGGTGGCGCCCTCGTGGGACGGGAGCACCGGCGGGATCCTGGTCTACCTGGCGAGCGGGACGGTCACCATCGACGGGGCCGTGAGCATGAGCGGCCGAGGCTTCCGCGGGACGCAGCACGCGTGCTTCAACCGATGCGCCACCGGCGTGCAGGGCGAGTCCTCGCTCGGCGGCGGCGGCGGCGCGACCGGGGCCAACGGCGGCGGCGGCGGCGGCGGCAGCCGGGGGCAGGACTGCGCGGCCGGAGGCGGCGGGGCCTACGGGAGCGCAGGCGGAGCGGGCGCCACCGGATCGGGCCTCGGAGGCTGCGGAGCGGGCACGAGCTCGCAGCCCGGTGGCGCGGGTGGCTCGGCGGTGGGTTCGAGCCTGGACACGGCGCTGCTCTTCGGCGGAGCGGGCGGCGAAGGCGGCGGCGACGAGGACGGCGCCTTCGCCGGGAGCGGCGGCGGAGGCGGAGGCATCGTCTTCATGCGAGGGGCGCAGCTGCTCCTGCGGGGCACGGTGTCGGCGAGCGGAGGCGCGGGCGGCGACGGCAACAACGGCGCGTGCGGCGGAGTGGGCTGCGGCATGGGCGGCGGCGGCGGCGGAGCGGGCGGAGCGATCTGGCTGGAGTCGACGCTCTCCGCGACGCTGTCGGGGGTCGTCACCTCGGGCGGCGGCGTGGGCGGATCGTGCACCTGCGGCGGCGCGTACTCGGGTGGCGTCGGCGGCGTCGGGCGCATCGCGGTGAGGGCGCCTTCGGTGAGCGGCTCGTCGAGCCCGGCCTGGGCGCCCGGGGCATCCATCGCGTCGAGGGTGTCGGTGCCCGGGACGACCAGCGCGGAGAGCTGCAACGGCCTCGACGACGACTGCAACGGGATCGTCGACGACGGCAACCCGGGCGCCGGGGCCTCGTGCGACACGGGACAGGCGGGGGTCTGCGCCTCGGGCACGACGGCGTGCTCGGCCGGTGGGATCGCGTGCAACCGCAACGTGGGCCCGAGCGCCGAGCTCTGCGACGGGCTGGACAACGACTGCGACGGAGCGGTCGACGAGGGCTACTGCCGCATCGGCGGGGTGTGCTTCACCAGCGGTCAGATCAACCCGGCCAACAACTGCCAGCTGTGCGTGGTGGCCTCGTCGACGGTGTCGGGTCCGACGAGCTGGGGCAGCGTCGCGGCGGGCACCGTGTGCCGGGCGGCGGCGGGCGTGTGCGACGTGGCGGAGAGCTGCAACGGCAGCGGGGCGGCGTGCCCCGCCAACGGGTACGTCGCCTCGGGCACCGTGTGCCGCGCCGCCATGGGCGTGTGCGACGTGGCGG
This sequence comes from uncultured Myxococcaceae bacterium, assembly GCA_966211675.1. Classification (GTDB taxonomy): domain Bacteria; phylum Myxococcota_A; class Polyangia; order Polyangiales; genus SCUS01. The sequence continues at coordinate 3,711 of CBIHPK010000243.1, read as the reverse complement.
AGAGCTGCGACGGCGCGAGCGCGGCGTGTCCGGCCAACGGGTTCGTCCCGTCGAGCGTGGTGTGTCGCGCGTCGAGCTCGATCGCGGCCTGCGATCCGGCGGAGAGCTGCACCGGCTCGTCGGCGCTGTGCCCGACGAACGTGATCACCCGCTCTCCGACGACGGAGCTGTGCGACGCCATCGACAACGACTGCGACGGCGTGGTGGACGGCCCATGGATCCGCCCGTCGGGATGCGTCCCCGGCGTGGAGCTGTGCGACCGGGTCGACAACGACTGCGACGGCCTGGTGGACGAAGGGCTGGCGGGCAGCGCGTCGTGCCCTGGGCGCTCGTGCGAGGACATCTACGCCGCGACCATGTCCGTGGGGAGCGGGTACTACTGGCTCAACCCCACGAGCGCCTCGACGGCGGGGCGCTTCGAGGCCTGGTGCGACATGGTCGCCGACGGGTCCGGCTGGACGCTGGTGGGCCGCTCCCGTCCAGGCGGCTGGGGTCCTGGGTGCGCGGGCGGCGACGGCGGCGCGAGCTTCGGCTGGCGCTCGGCGCAGGGGGCGGTGCGCAACGACGCGGCGGCCTACTCGCTCAACGCCTTCGGGGTCGGTCTGCCGGTGACGCAGATGCTCTTCGGCAGCTACGTCGGGGCCAAGAGCTGGGGCGCCAACGTCTTCCGTCACACGGTGCCGTCGAACTTCGTCTCCGCCTGGGGCGGCAGCGAGTTCTTCAACGGGACGCCCGCGACCGTCGCGGGGCCCTGCGCTCCGGGGATGTTCGGCTGGATCGGCTACACCGCCGCGACGGACCAGTTCCATCTACGCGACGTGCCGGGCGGCTCGTTTGGTCTCACGGCGAGCGGCTGGGCGAGCTGCTACGACGCGAGCTGCTACGCGGGAAACCTCAACGGCTCGCAGGGGCAGATCATGGTCCGCGCCCCCGCGATCTCCTACGGCTACCTGGCCGGAGCCTGCACCGTGGGCGTCGGCGCGTGCGCCCGCGTGGGGGCGTTGATGTGCACCGCGGACGGACGCGGCACCGCCTGCTCGGCCACCGCGGGATCGCCGGGCGCCGAGCTCTGCGATGGGCTCGACAACGACTGCAACGGGCTCGTGGACGAGGGCTACTGCCGCATCGGCGGAGCGTGCTTCACCAGCGGGCAGATCAACCCGGCCAACAACTGCCAGGTGTGCGTGGTGCCCTCGACGACGGTGTCGGGCCCGACGAGCTGGAGCGGCGTCGCGGCGGGCACGGTGTGTCGCGCGGCGGCGGGCGTGTGCGACGTGGCGGAGAGCTGCGACGGCAGCGGGGCGGCGTGCCCGGCCAACGGGTTCATCGCCTCGGGCACCGTGTGTCGCGCCGCGGTGGGCGTGTGCGACGCGGCGGAGAGCTGCACCGGGTCGAGCGGGCCGTGCCCCGCGGACGGGTTCCTGCCGTCGAGCACGGTGTGCCGCGCCAACAACGGCGGCGGCTGCGACGTGGCGGAGAACTGCACCGGCTCGGCCGCGACCTGCCCGGCGGATCTGGGCGTGGCGGCGGGCACGGTGTGCCGCGCGTCCGCGGGCGTCTGCGATCCGGCCGAGGCCTGCACGGGCTCGTCGGCGGCGTGTCCAGGCAATGCGCTCACCGCGGCGGGTGTCGTATGTCGCAGCGCCGTGGGCGTCTGCGATGTGGCCGAGGCCTGCACGGGTGCGAGCTCGGCGTGCCCTGCGGACTCGGTCGCCCCAGGCGGAACGTCCTTTCCCAGCAACGGCAGCAACGGGGCCTTCGCGCCGGTCGCCAACACGGTGCTCGCCCCGGGCGTCTATCACTTCACGACCATCACCATCCCCTCCGGGGTGACGGTCCGGACCAGCGGCACCGGCACGCTCGACCTTCGAGCGACGGGTGCCATCACCATCGCGGGCGCCATCGACGTGAGCGGAGCGCGCGGGGGCGACGGCGCCGCGGTGGGCTGCTACGTCGGAGGCGGCGGCGGGGGAGCGACGGGCAACGTCAGCGCCCTGGGCCCTTCGGGCGGAGGCTCCTGCTACGCGGGCGGAACGGGCGGCTTGGGTAGCGCGGGCGGCGGCGGTCCGGGGCGGTCGTGTACCGCGGGCGGCGGTGGCTACGGCGGCGGCTCGGGCGGCGGCGTGTGCGACTCTGGCGGCGGAGGTGGCGGCTACGGAGGCGGCGGCGGCGGCGGCGCCTGGTACATCGGCGACGGAGGCAGCGGCGGCGGCGCCTACGGCGGCGCAGGCGGCGCGAGCGCCCAGGGAGCGGGCCTCGGCGGCGTCTCGCCGGGGGTGTACGCGGGCGGCAACGCGACGACGGGCAGCTGCTCGTACTACGCGGGCGGCGGAGGCGGCGGAGCGATCGGGAGCGATGCGGCCGCGGACCTCGCGATGGCGACGACCTTCCGCCCCGGATCGGCGGGCGGCGGTGGCGGCGGCGAGTGCGCCAACTGCGGCTGGCACGGCGGCGGTGGCGGCGGTGGTGGCGGCGGCGCGCTGCGCCTCGCGACGTCCGGCGCGATGACGATCACCGGCGCGCTCCGAGCGAACGGAGGCGCCGGGGGCAACACGGCGCTGGGCTCGGGCGCAGGCGGCGGCGGATCGGGCGGAGCGGTCTACCTCGAAGCCCCGACGCTCTCGGTGAGCGGCACCGTGCAGGCGGTCGGCGGAGGGGGAGGCGTGGGCGGCGGCGGCTGCGTCAACAACGGCGGCGCCGGGGGTCTCGGGCGCATCCGGATCAGCGCCACGGTGGCGTCGTGCTCGCTGTCGGGCTCGTTCAGCCCGCCGCTGGTCTCGGGCTGCAACCCGGGCAGCGCGGCGGGTCGGGTCCATGTGACGGCGCTGGTCGGAGGCACCGTGTGTCGTCCCTCGGCGGGCCCCTGCGACGTGGCCGAGGCCTGCGACGGATCGAGCTCGGGTTGCCCTGCCGACGGGTTCACCGCAGCGGGCACCGTGTGCCGCGCCTCCGCGGGTGTCTGCGACGTGGCGGAGAGCTGCACCGGCGCTTCGACAGCGTGTCCTGCCGACGCGCTCACCGCAGCGGGCACGGTGTGCCGCGGATCGGCGGGCGCATGCGACGTGGCGGAGAGCTGCACGGGCGCGAGCGCGGCGTGTCCAGGCAACGCGCTCACCGCGGCGGGCGTCGTGTGTCGCTCGTCGTCAGGCGTCTGCGACGTGGCCGAGGCCTGCACCGGTGCGAGCGCGACGTGCCCAGCGGACACGGTGGCTCCGGGTGGAACCTCCTTCCCCAGCAACGGCAGCAACGGCGCCTTCTCTCCGGTGGCCAACACGGTGCTCGCTCCGGGCGTCTATCACTTCACGACCATCACCATCCCCTCCGGGGTGACGGTCTCGACCAGCGGCACCGGCACGCTCGACCTTCGCGCCACGGGCGCGGTCACCATCGCGGGCGCCATCGACGTGAGCGGCTCTCGCGGCGGCAACGGCGCGGCCTACGGCGGCTGCGACCAGGGCGCGACCGGTGGCGGCGGCGCGAGCGGAACGCCCAACGCCCCAGGGCTCAACGGCCTGGTGGGCTGCCCCGGCGCGGGCGCCGGCGGCTCCGGCGCCGTGGGCGGAACCAGCGCAGCAGGCCGGTACTGCAACAACCCCGGAGGCTCCTTCGGCGGCGGCGCGGGCGGCGGCATCTGCGAGGGCGGCGGCGGCGGCGGCGGCTACGCGGGCGGCGGCGGATCGGGCTCCTACGCCGGGTACAACGGCGGCGCGG
>CBIHPK010000242.1:0-9418 GCA_966211675.1 uncultured Myxococcaceae bacterium | reverse complement strand
TTCCCGAGTGGCGCCCTGCCCCCGCCCCGCGGGGGTAGGGGAACGCGCCCGCAACGCGGGCGGGGGAAGGGGGCCCGCACTCCTACCGCGACGCCATCACCGCCCCGATGCGATCCAGGACCTCCGCGAGCGCCCCGAGGACCTCGTCGTTGCGCACCCGCACGACCACGAGCCCGTCGGCGTGGAGCGCCTCCGCGCGGCGCGCGTCGTCGTCGACCTGGCCGTCGTGGATGTCGCCGTCGACCTCGATCACCAGGCGCTTTGCAGGAACGTAGAAATCCACGATCCAACCGCGGATCACGTGCTGCGGACGCGCCCGGACCCCGAGCGCCGAGCGTCGCAACGCCGCCCACAGGTGACGCTCCGCCGGCGTCATCGCCCGACGCAGCGCTCGCGCACACTCGAGCTTCTCCCGGGTCGCCCCGGCCCCTTCACCCACCCGTCGTCGTGCCATGACGCGCGGGTCGGCCCACGGCGCACCGCCGTTGCGTCGCCACCCCCGAACGCCGCCACGGACGGTCGGCCGCGCGTCCCACCCCAGCAGAGCCCCCGATGACCCTCGATCCTCGCGTTCGCATCCACCAGGACTGGCTCGGCATGGTGCAGCCCACCGGGTTGTTCCTCGCGCCGCGCGTGCTCGCTGACGCCGGGGCGGCGCCCACCGACCCCATCATCGACACCCAAGCGTCCGTCGCCGAGCTCGTCACCGACGGCGCCCTGCGCGACCCGATAGGGGCCCTCCGTGAGCTGTTCGCGTGGCCTGACCAGGTGCTCCTCCACGGGGAGACCCTCCCGGCCGACGTTTCGCTCTCCCTCGACGGCGGCGTGCGCGTCGTGCCCGACTTCGCCCTGCGCGACCTCGACGAGCCCGTGTACGTGCTCCTCGGGATGATCGTCGCGCCCGACGTCGGCCTCGACGCCGCCTCGGACGACCCCGCCTGGACCGCCTCGGCGCACCAGCGCTTCGAGCGCCTCCTGCGCGCCCGCGAGTGCCCCGTCGGCGTGCTCACCAACCATCGCTCCGTGCGCATCGTGTACGCCCCCAAGGGCGAGGCCACCGCCCACGCCACGTGGACCGTCCGCGACCTGCTCACCGTCGCCGGGCGCCCGATGCTCGCGGCGCTGCACATGTGCCTCAACGCGCGGCGGCTCCTCACGCTCGACGGCGACCAGCGGCTCCCGGCGCTGCTCGCCCGCAGCCGGGAGTTCCAGAACACCGTCAGCACCAAGCTCCAGGGCCAGGTGCTCGACGCCCTGCAGGAGCTTCTGGACGGCCTCCAGAGGGCCGACCGCGTGACCGACGGGCGGCTCCTCGCGCCGTGGCGCGCCAGCGACGACGACCGCCAGGGCATCTACCGCGGCCTCGTCACGGCCCTGCTGCGCATGGTGTTCGTGCTCTTCGCCGAGGAGCGTCGGCTGCTCCCGCTCGACGCGCGGCGCTACCGCGAGAGCTACGCCCTCACCAACCTCCACGCCCGGCTGCAGGACGACCACGCCCGCCTCGGCGCGCGCCTCGACGCCCGGTACGGGGCGTGGGCTCGCGTCGTGGCGCTGTTCCGGCTGCTGCACGACGGGCTCGACGCGAGGGCCATCCCCGATGGGTTCTCGATCCCCCCGCGGCGCGGGGAGTTCTTCGACCCCGATCGCTTCGCCTTCCTCGAAGGGCGGGCGCCGGGTCCGCGCGCACCGGGTCCGCTGGAGCTGCCGAAGATCTCCGACGGGACGGTGTTCCGCGCGCTCGACAAGCTGCTGGTGCTGGACGGCGAGCGGCTGAAGTACAGCGACCTCGCCGTCGAGCAGATCGGGTCGGTCTACGAGGGGATCATGGGCTACACCCTCGAGCTCGCCGAGGGCCGCGCGCTGCGCATCCGGCTCGGGACCGCCCTCGACGTGGTGGTCGACCTCCAGCGCTTCGCCGACCTCGCGCGCAAGGAGTTCATCAAGCACCTCACCGACGACCTCGGGCTCAAGCTCTCCGACGGAACCGCGAAGGCCATGGAGAAGGCCGCGCGCGAAGACGACGTCGCCGCCATCCTCTCGCAGCAGAAGACCTTCAAGAACACCACGGCCATCGAGCGCGGGTGGATGTACCTCCAGCCCGGCGAGGAGCGACGCCGCTCGGGCTCGCACTACACCCCGCGCTCGCTCACGCAGCCCATCGTCGAGCGCACCCTCGCGCCCGTGCTCGCGGCCATGGGGGAGCACCCCACGCCCGAGGCCATCCTCGCGCTGCGGGTGTGCGACCCGGCGATGGGGTCCGGGGCCTTCCTCGTGGAGGTGTGCCGCCAGCTCGCCACGCGGCTGGAGGCGGCGTGGAAGCACCACGACGCGATGCCGCCGATTCCGCCCGATGAAGACCCGCACCTGCACGCGCGCCGCCGCGTCGCCCAGCGCTGCCTCTACGGCGTCGATCGCAACCCGCTCGCGGTCGACCTCGCGCGGCTCTCGCTCTGGCTGGAGACCTTCGCGCGCGACCATGCGTTCACCTTCGTCGACCACTGCCTGCGCCACGGCGACTCGCTCGTGGGGCTCTCGCTCGACCAGATCGCCAGCGTGTCACTCGACACCCGCAAGGGCGCGCAGCTCGACCTCGTGCGCAAAACCGTCAACGAGACGCTTGCCCGGGTGCGCGAGCTTCGGCGGGAGATCCACGTGGCGGGCGATGGCGACCCGCCGGACAACGAGGGGCAGCGCTCGCTCTGGCGCGAGGCGAAGGACGCGCTGCTCGAAGCGCGCACCGTGGGGGATGTGGTCGTCGCGGGGTTCTTCTCGCAGAAGACCGACAAAGACCGGGCGAAGTGGATCGCGGGCCAGCACGTGGCGATCATGCAGTGGCTCACGAAGGCGGGGACGGGCGAGGGGCTGCGGGGCGAGGTTCGGCGGGTGCTGGGGACGCGGGGAATCGTGCCGTTCCATTGGCCGCTGGAGTTTCCTGAGGTGTTCGACGGGGCGCGCGCGGGGTTCGATGCGTTCGTGGGGAATCCGCCGTTCCTCGGCGGGAAGCGAATCTCGACGATGTTGGGCGACGCCTATCGCGACTGGCTCGCGCAGCGTCACGAGGGAGTGAGTAGCAACGCCGACCTCGTAGCTCACTTCTTCCGACGTGCGTTCAGCTTGCTGCGTGAGGGCGGGTCATTTGGGCTGATCGCGACGAACACGATCGCGCAAGGCGATACGCGACGCAGTGGACTGCAGTGGATCTGCTCGAACTCAGGCACGATCTATGACGCTCGCCGACGGTACAAATGGCCGGGAGTAGCTGCGGTTGTGGTGAGCATCGTCCACGCGATGCGAGGGAGTTGGATGGGGCCGCGACAGCTCGATGGGCGCATCGTCGACGAGATCACCGCGTTTCTGTTTCACCGGGGAGGAAGTGAGGATCCAGGTGACATCGAGGAGAACGCGGGGCGCAGCTTTGTCGGCAGCTACGTGCTCGGGAAGGGTTTCACCTTCGACGACCGCGAAAAAAGTCGCGACACAGTGAGCAGCCTTGCCGATATGCGGGCTTTGATCGCGAAGGACCCGCGCAACCAAGAGCGGATCTTTCCCTATCTGGGCGGGGAGGAGATCAACGATGACGCGGAGCAGAGACCACACCGATTCATCATCAATTTCGGAGAGATGAGCGAGGAGGAGGCGCGTCGTTGGCCCGACTTGATGGCTGTGGTCGAAGACAAGGTTAGGCCGGAACGCGTCGGCAAGCCGGGGAGCTATAGCCGCCAATGGTGGCTCTATGGTCGCCGCAATATTGAAGGTCAGAAGGTGATTGCGAGGCAACGTCGCGTGCTCGCGAACTCGCAGGTGAGCCAACACCTCATCTTCGGCTGGTGCCCACCGACTTGGGTCTTCGCGCACACGCTCAACGTCTTTCCGATCGAGCCCGACGCGTTCTTCGCGGTGTTGCAGTCATGCGTTCATGAGACGTGGGCACGGTTCTTCGCTTCATCACTCGAGGATCGTCTCCGCTATGCACCGTCGGACTGCTTCGAGACCTTCCCCTTCCCGCGGGGGTGGGAGGAGAGCGCGACGCTGGAGGACATCGGGCGGCGCTACGACGCGCACCGGGCGGCGGTGATGAAGCGCACGATCGAGACGAAGAGGCCCGAGGGCCTGACCGCCACGTACAACCGCTTCCACGACCCCAACGAGCGCAGCGCCGACATCGCGACGTTGCGCGCGCTCCACGCGGAGATGGACCGCGCGGTGCTCGACGCCTACGGCTGGACGGACCTGCGGCCGGCGTACGACTACCGGGTGCAGCTCGACGAGCGGGTTCGCTACACGTGGGACGACGACACGCGCGACGAGGTGCTCGCGCGCCTGCTGGAGGAGAACCGGCAGCGGGCGGGGGCGAGCGAGGCCGCGGCGGCGGTGCAGGCGACGGCCGGCGAGGGCGCGGCGGGGGCGGCACCGGCGAAGCGAGGGCGGAAGAAGAAGGGCGACGACGCGGGCGGGCCGGGGTTGCCGGGGGTGGAGTGAGCGAGAGGGGCCGGGCGATCACCGGGGGGTGTCGCGGTGGCCGCAGGAGGGGGCCCATGGTCACCGGGGGGGTGTTGCGGTGGCCGCGGGGGGTGGCCGGTGGTCACCGGGGGCTGCTCTGCGCATGCATCGTGCTCGGTGCCGAACGATGCATGGCCTTCACCAGTGGACGCCGACAGGAACGCGGCAGAGAGAGCATGTCCCGTCGCCACGCGCTCCCGCGAACGGGAGCCCCCAGCACCAGACCGAACCATCACCTCGAGCGCCGCAGGTCACGGCGGGCCCCGCGGCGACCGCGACGGTGTCCGTCATGCCGGGGACCGTCACCGGGGTCGCGCTCATCCCGTCACCGGCACCGAGCTGACTCTGGAAGTTGATGCCCCAGCACCGCAGCGTGCGGTCGCGCAGGATCGCGCAGGTGTGATTCGCCCCGGCGACGAGCGTCGTGACTCCCGCGAGACCCCCCACCATCGTCGGCCCGTTGCTGGCGCTGCCCGTCGCCCCGAGCTGGTAGTACGAGTTCTGGCCCCAGCACCAGACGGTGCCGTCGTCGCGAAGCGCGCACGTGTGATTATCGCCCACCGCGAGTGACGTCACGCCGGTCAGCCCCGCGGGCGTCACGGGCTGCGTGCTGTAAGCGACGGTGGTCCGGTCGCCGAGCTTGCCGCCGTCATTGTGGCCCCAGCAGCGCACGGTGTGATCGTCGCGGAGCGCGCAGGCGTGGTCGTAGCCGGACTGCACCTCGATCACGTTCGTGAGGCCCAGCACGGGCGCGGCACCGGGGCGCGAGGCTTGCGAACCGTCGCCGAGCTGCCCCCAGGTGTTGAGTCCCCAGCAGGCCGCCGTCGCGTCGGCTCGGCGCGCGCACGCGAAACGGGTACCCGGCGCCACCGACGCGCCCCGCGGTACCACCGTCACCTCCACCGGCCCCCAGCGCTCGGTGGTGCTGCCGTCACCGAGCTGGCCATCGGTGTTGAAGGTCCCCGCGCAGCGGGAGCGACCGTCCGCGGTGCGCACGCATGTGTAGCCGTGCCGCATCGAGAGCCCGAGCACGCCGTCGAATCCGGGCACGGGCGTGGGGACGAGCCGCTGCGGCGGCACTCCGTCGATGAGGTGGTCGTCCAACCCCCAGCACGCCAGGGTGTCGTCGGCGAGCCGCGCACACATCGAGGTCTCGCCAATACCGAGTTGCGTCACGCCGCCGATGCCCGGCACCCGGGTGGGTGGCTGCGGCACGGTCAGCAGACCTTGCCCGAGCTGACCGTATTGGTTCGATCCCTGACAGACCACCTCACCCCCGGTGAGCCGCGCACACGTGTGATCTTCGCCGCACCGCACCTCCTGCACCCCGGTCACCGCACCCCAACGAGACGGGATGGTCGTCGGTCGCCTCGGGTCGGCCCCGCGCACGCCGTCGTTGTTCCCCCAGCACCAGACCGTCCCGTCGAGTCGCACCGCGCAGGTGCTGTTCGGTCCCGCCGTCAGGTGGGCGATCCCGGTGAGGAGCGTCCCGGCCAACGCCGTGAGGCTATTGGTGGTGTTGCCGTTGCCGAAGGTCGCGCCGTCGTTGCGCCCCCAGCAGCGCGCGCTGCCATCGAGGAGCCACGCGCAGGAATGGGTGTCGCCCGTGGCGACGCCGACCGCGCCCGCGAGCCCGACGACGGCCACCGGAGTCGCGCGGTCGGTGGTCGTGCCATCGCCGAGTTGCCCCCAGGCGTTCGCGCCCCAGCACCACGCCGCCCCCGAGCTCACGACCGCGCAGGTGTGGTTGCGTCCTCCGCCCAGGCCGACCGCGTCCGTGATCATCCGCGCGGGCGTCTGGAGCACGGCGGACCCGGGGCTCACCCGTCCCCAGCACCAGACGTCACCGGCTCGGGTGCGGGCGCAGCTCCCGGAGCCGCCCGCGGTCACCTCGATCACGTCCGTCAGGCCGACGACGCGCTGTGGCCCCACGTGCGCCAGCAGATCGCCGGCGCCGAGTTGTCCGGTGGTGTTCGAGCCCCAGCAGACGACGCTGCCGTCCGCGCGCGCGGCGCAGGCGTGGGCCGATCCGGCGGCGACGGCGACGGCGTCGGTCACGCCCGCGACCTGCGCCGGGGCGGCGACGCTGGCCGGGAACTCGGCCCCGACCTGTCCGCGGCTGTTGTTCCCCTAGCACCACACCGTGCGGTCGTCGCGGATCGCGCAGCTCGTCCCGTACGAGCCCGCGAGTCGGGTCGGCGGGGCGGTCCAGGCCGCACAGACTCCGGCCGCGCAGCGCTCGGCGTCACCGCAGCGGCGGTCGCACGAACCGCAGTGGGCGCGGTCGAAGCGCGCGTCGACGCACGCGCCCGAGCACAACAGCGACGGGGCGGCGCAGGCATCCGCGTCCCGCGGGTCGCCCGCATCGGAGGGCTCCGCATCGGCTGCATCGTTGCCGACGTCCGGCTCCGAGGTGTCGACCGTCGTCGCGTCGGGCCGTCCGACGTCCGTCGGCCCATCGAGCGCGCCGACGTCCGTCGCGGGCACTTCGAGCGTGCCGACATCCGTCGGTGTCTCGACGCCGAGGTCCATCCCGCGGTCGCCGCTGACGTCGGATCCGGGCGCGGCGGCGTCGACCGCGTCGAGGGTGAGGTCGAAGGGGACATCGTCTGTCGTCGGTTCCCCTCGTCCATCCACAGGGAGCCCGAGGTCCGCCACCGCGTCGTCGGCCCGGTTGGCGTCAGCCTGCATCGCGACGTCGACCGCGGTCGTGTCGTAATCGACGACGACAGCGGCCGTGTCGTCGACCACGACATCGGCCGCTCCATCGACGGCTCCCGCCACGCCGCTTCCCGATGAGCACCCGACCAACACCAGGACGAGCGACGCCCATCGCACCATGACGGGAGCGGGATCGCGGCCGCGTGCACTCTCGCGCCATGGAGCCGAGAACCTACGGTGCATCCACGGCGTGCGTTGGGTCCCCATGAAAGAGAGATATCGCCCGGCGACCGCTGCGTTGTCGAGGCAGCGGGAGGGTGAGGACGACGGTGGGCTCGCACGGTGGCCGATGTTCCCGTCGCATGGGAGCCGCTACGACGCGCACCGGGCGGCGGTGATGAGGCGCACGCTCGGGACGAAGAACCCGGAGGGGCTGACGGCGACGTACAACCGCTTCCACGACCCCAACGAGCGCAGCGCCGACATCGCGACGTTGCGCGCGCTCCACGCGGAGATGGACCGCGCGGTGCTCGACGCCTACGGCTGGACGGACCTGCGGCCGGCGTACGACTACCGGGTGCAGCTCGACGAGCGGGTTCGCTACACGTGGGACGACGACACGCGCGACGAGGTGCTCGCGCGCCTGCTGGAGGAGAACCGGCAGCGGGCGGGGGCGAGCGAGGCGGCGGCGACGGTGCAGGCGGCGGCCGACGATGGCGCGGCGGTAGTGGCGGCACGGCCGAAGCGGGGGCGGAGGAAGAAGGGCGACGACGCTGGCGGGCCCTGGGCTGCCGGGGGTGGAGCAAGCGACGAGGGCCGGGCGATCACCGGGAGGGTATCGCGGTGGCCGCGAGAGGGGGCCGGTGGGGCTCTGCCTCCGGGATGCCGCTTGATCCTTGAATCAGCCGCCTGATCTTCGAATCAAGAACGGGCCTATCCGCCACTCGCGTCGCGCCGGAGCCGGACGCTCTCGACCTCGAAGCCGAGCTCCTCGAAGGTTCGGCGGGCGACCTCGTTGAACCCCCACGTCTGCGCCTTGAGCTCTGCGACGCCGGTCGCCTCCGCCTCACGAGCAAGGGCTGCGACGAGGGCGCGGGCGACGCCTCTGCGTCGCGCAGTCGGGTCGACGGCGATCTGGTCGACCTCGCACCAGCGACGGGCCACGGTGAACCGGCTCGCGTCCCGCGTATGGAACAGGGCCAGCACGTAGCCCACCGGTCGCCCCTCGATCTCCGCGAGCCAGACCCGTGCGTCCGGGGCCACGAGGCGCTCCTCAAACCACGCCGAAACTTCGTCGAGGCGGGTCGGCCCAAAGGTGTCGGGCCGCCGGTCAATGTGCAGTTGCTGGACGATGCCGTTCAATCGCGCGAGCTGCTCACCGTCCCCCGACTCCCCCCGCCTGATGACGACTTCCATGGTCCGCCGCGCAATGTACCAGCGAACTACTGCGTCCATCCCGCCTCCGGTTCCGGCGTACCGGGCGTGCTCGGGCTGGACCCCCGCCGACCCCTGAATCGGCGACTGGACGCATCTGGATGGCAAAGCCGGCCGACGGTTACCGGGAGGGTGTTACGGCGGCCGCGGGAGGGTCCGAACCGAGGGACGCGGGGGTCTGGAGGAATGTGGCACAGTGGCCGAACGGAGCGAAGGACCACTCATGCACGCCCACAAGCTGACCATCACGATCCCCAAGTCCCGGCACATCGAGATCGACCTGCCTACCGATCTACCCGAGGGCGAGGCCGAGGTGATCGTGCTCTTCCGTCAAGGCTCGTCCGCGCTTCCGCGTCCGGGTTCGCGCGAGGCGATCCTCGCGGAGGAGCCCGTGACGGAAGCCTGGCGGGCCGCGAACCCCGACAAGCTGCGGACCGCGGACGAGATCGACGCGCAGCTCGCCGAGGAGCGCGAGAGCTGGGGCGACGTCGGCTGATGCGGGTGGTCCGATGAGCAGCGGCGGGACCCGTGGAGAAGGCGTCGGGCCGGATGTCCCTCACGTCGTCGGGAGCATCGATGAGGCGGTGGAGGACTCCGCGGCGCCGCCTTCCCAGCCTGGCCGACTTTCGCGCCAGCCTCGGCGCGACGCCTCTGCCGGGTAGCGCGGTGCTGGAAGGGCGCGAGTCCGAGCGTTCGTGATCTACCTCGATGCCTCCGTTGTGGTCGGTTCCGACACGACGGCCGCGGGAGCGGGTGGTGCCGAGGGTCGGCCATGCGTCTAAGGGTGCGCGGCCCCCTTCCCCGCTGCCGCGCGCCCTACCCC
>CBIHPK010000241.1:0-9787 GCA_966211675.1 uncultured Myxococcaceae bacterium | reverse complement strand
GCTGGTGCGGGTGTCCACCTCGCAGCCGTTGGCCGGGGCGCTGTCGCAGTCGCCGAAGCCATCGGCGCAGGAGGCCACGCCGCACGCGCCGACGCTGCACGCCGGCGAGCCGTTGGCCACCGTGCAGGCCATCCCGCAGCCGCCGCAGTTGCCGGTGTTGGAGCGGATGTCGACGCAGCCGCCGCCGCAGCAGGTCTGCCCCGCGACGCAGCCCCGCGTGGCGTCGCAGCCGGCCACGCACTGGTTGCCCATGCAGCGCTGACCGAGGGTGCAGTGATCGTCCACCACGCAGGCCACGCAGGCGTGCGTCGCCGGGTCGCAGCGGGGCGCGGCCACGCCCACCCCTCCGTCCACGGTGGCGGTGGCGCAGGCGTCGTCGTTGCGACAGCCCGAGACGCAGGTGAAGGTGGTGGGGTCGCAGCGGCGCCCGACGGCGCAGCGGTCGTCGGTGGCGGAGCAGGCGACGCAGCGGCCGCTGGCGACGTCACAGACCGGGCCGCCCGCGTTGCCGACGCACTCGGAGCTGTTGCGACACGCCGTGACCACGTCCGCCGGGGGCACGTCCATCGGACCGAGGTCGCTCACCACGTCCACGCCGACGTCCGTCGCGGCGTCCATCGGACCGCCCACCACCGAGGCTCCAAGCCCGCACCCGGACACCAGGGTCAGCCACACCACCTGCCAGGGACCCGTTCTCGCTCTCATGCGGGCATCTTGCCCGACCTCTGGCCTGCCGCGAACCCCTGTTCTTCACCGAATGCCCGCCCGGCTTCCCAGCCGGGTTTCTGGTTCGTATCGTGCGCCGCCATGCAGAGCCCCCCCCTGGACGACCGGACCCTGCGCGCTCTCGTCCGCGCCGCCGAATCCCCCCTCACCGCCCGCGCCGTGCTGCGGATCATGTATGGCGAGTCGGGCATCGCCCGGGCCCTTGCGCTCCCGCTCGAAGCCGGGGATCACCCCAGCCTCGGCGAGCGCCCCATGGGGCCCGAGGAGCTCTCCCGGTGATCACCCTCGACGACCTGCACGGGCGCTTCACCCGCCGCGAGCTCACGCCCCGGGAGCACCTCGACCGGGTGCTCGCCGCCCTGCGCGACGCCGCGGCCCGCGCCCCCGCCCACGCCGCGGTGCGCGACTACAACGACGAGCAGGCCCGGCGCGCCGCCGACGCCGCCACCGCGCGCTACGCCTCCGGCCAGGCCCTCGGGGTCTTCGACGGCATACCCATGGTGGTAAAAGACGAGGTGGACGTGGCCGGCCTGCCGACGCGCTCGGGCACCGTGTACCGGCCCGCGGTTCCGGCCGCGCGAGACGCGACGGCGGTCGCCCGGCTGCGCGACGCCGGGGCGGTGATCGTGGGCAAGAGCGTGCAGCACGAGCTCGGCCTCGGGGCGACGGGCATCTCTCCCCACGAAACCCTGACGCCGCGCAATCCGCACGACCCGCGCTGCGCCCCGGGGGGTTCGTCCAGCGGGAGCGCCGTGGCCGTGGCGCTCGGGGCGGTGCCCGTGGCGGTGGCCTCCGACGGGGGAGGATCGGTGCGCATCCCGGCCTCCCTCTGCGGCGTGTGGGGGCTCAAGCCCACCTTCGGGCGCATCCCCAACACCGGCGACGACAACCTCGACGGGACCGTCGGTCACCTCGGTCCCATCGCGCGCTCGGTCGAGGCGATGGAGAGGTTCTTGAGGGTGACCGCGGGGCACGACGGGCGGTGCCCGGTGAGCCACGGGTCGCCGCCGCTCGACCTCGCCGCCCTCGACCACGCCCGAGAGCGCGACCTGAAGGGGCTGCGCATCGGGGTCGATCCCAACGAGTGGGCCGACGCCGACCCGACCATCGCCTTCACCTGCCGCGAGGCGCTGCGCACGCTGGAGAAGCAGGGCGCCGTGCTGCGCGACGTGACGCTCCCGCTGGGTCGCCACGCGGGCGCCATCGGCTTCGTGACCATGGTGGTGGAGTCCGCGCGAGGGCACGCCGAGGAGTACCGCCAGCACCGCGACCGGATGGCCCTCGACGTGCGGCTCACGCTCGCCATCGGCCGGCAGATCTCCGCGGTGGAGCACCAGAAGGCGCAGATCCTCCGGCGGAGGCTGCGGCTCCAGCTGGCCGCCCTGCTGGGCGAGGTGGACCTCTACGCGACGCCCACGGTGGCCATCTCCGCGCCGAGGGTGCGGCCCCGGGCGGAGCGCGCGGGCGAGGCCGACCAGGCGGTCACCAACGACCTGGTGCGGTTTACCTTCCTGGGTAACCTCACGGGGCTGCCCGCGCTCACGGCGCCGGTGGGCGTGCAGGGGGCGAGGATGCCCGTGGGGCTGCAGCTGATGGCGAGGCCGTGGGACGAGGCGACGCTGCTGGCGGCGGCCTACGGTCTGGAGCGCGCGGGCTACACGCCACCCACGCCGAAGGTGCACGTGGGCGCGGACTGGTAGGCGCCGCCACCCTCCGTCATCCGATCGTCGCCACCACCCTCGCCACCGCCGCCGGGTCTTCGAGCACCACGTTGTGCCCGGCGCCCGCGACCCGATGGTGCACCACCCTCCCTCCCCCGCGTCGCACCATCTCCTCCGCGATGCGGGTGAACTTCTCGTCGCGCGCTCCGGTCACCGCGTGCACCGTGAAGGGCGCGATCGCCAACCGATCCCACAGCGGCGGCATCCTCCCCGTGCTCAGCGTCGAGAGCGCCCACGCGATCGCCTCGGGCCGGTGCTGCGTGCGCCACGACCGCTGCGCGGCCTGCACCTCGTGCGACAGCTCCCGCTGCGTCGCGAAGAGCGGCAGCGCCTCCCACCGCTCCACGAAGGCCTCCAGTCCGTCGCGCCCGATGCTCGCCGCCAGCGCGTCGTCCGCCGCCGCCCTCGCCGCCCGCTCGGCCGCGTCCTCGAGGCCCGGCGTCCCTCCCACCAGCACCACCGCGCGCAGCTCGCCCGGGTGGCGCAGCGCCAGCGAGAGCGCCAGCCGCGCCCCCAGCGAGTAGCCCACCAGCACCCGCCGACCCGTTGTCCACGGCGCCAAGGCGTCGACCACCTCGTCGAAGCCCGCGCCCGGCCGCACCCACGGCTCCGGGCCGTGGCCCGGCATCCACCACGCCTCGCCCTCCGAGCGCACCCGCTCCCACTGCGACGGCGCCCCGAGGAAGCCGTGCAGCCAGCCGATCACTCCGCGAGCCCCCGCTCGACGCGCGCCCTCACCCGCTGCCTCCGAGCGCCGGCGTCCTCGGGCTCCACCACCGCCTCGATCACCGTCACCCCATCGGTCGCGAGCGCCTCGTCGAGCGCCGCCGCCAGCGCCGATGGGGTCTGCACCCTCGCGTAGCGGTGGCCGAAGGCCCCCGAGGCCTCCGCCCAGCGAATACCCTGCGGAGTAAGAAAGAACCGCTCGAAGGCCGCCGCCCGCTCGCTCCCCGGCGGGGCCGCCCTGCCCAGCGGGAGCTCCGCGAAGATGCGTCCGCCGCCGTTCTGCACCAGCAGCACCACCAGCGCCCCCTCGAAGCCCTGCGCCGCGCTCAGGCCCCCGAGGTCGTGCGCCGCGCTCACGTCGCCCAGCAGCACCGCCACCGGCTCCGCGGCCCCCAGCTTCGTCCTCGCCCCCAGGGCGCCCGCGATCAGGCCGTCGATGCCGCTGCCTCCCCGCTGGTGCAGCACCCTCAGCGAGCGCCACGGCGAGGCCATCTCCAGGTCGCGCACCGGCATGCTGTTGCCCGCCACCAGGCACGCCCCCGACGGCAGCGCGTCGATGAGCGACTGCGCCACCGTGAGCTCGTCCAGCGCCTCGCCGAAGGTCTCCGCCCGCACCGCGGCCCACGCCCTCGCGTCGGCCTCCTTCAGCGACTGCGACCACGTGGGCTCCGCGCTCACCGCCCTCGCCCCGAGCGCCAGCCGCGCCGCGTGCGCCACCGACTCCGGATCTCCCCAGAGCAGCGCCCTCGCGTCCCCCGCCGGGTCGGGCCAGCCGTGCGGGGCCACCACCCAGCGCTCGACCGTGGGGTGGGTGATCCAGGCGGTGAGCGACGGGGACGTGGGCGGCAGCGACCAGGAGACCACCACGTCGGGGCGGTTCCTCTCGCGCCACGACGCGCTGCGGGCCGCGAGCTCGACGCCCGGGCACACCGTCGCCGCGCCGGCCGAGGCCACGTGGCGGTAGCCGCTCGAGGACTCGGCCACCACGGGCGCCCCCACCGCCGCGGCCAGCGCGAAGAGGGCCTCGTGGGCGGCGCTCCCCCAGGTGAGCGTCGGGCCGCACACGAAGAGGGGGCGGCGCGCGTGGGCGAGACTGTCCGTGAGCGCGGCGACCCCCTCGGAGGAGGGAATACACTCCGGGGTAAACGCCCTCGGCGCGCCGAGGGTCACCCGGCGCGAGAGCTCGGCGGACCAGGGCTCCGGGGCGGCGACCTCCACGGGCTCCAGCGGCTTGCGGAAGCGCGCGTCGAGGTGCACCGGACCGGGCGTGGGCGAGCGGGCGAGCGAGAGGCACTGGGCGGCGATGCGGCCGACGGCGGCGAGGGCCTCGGGGGAGGCGTCGGGCAGGCCGAGCTCGGCGCGGTGGCGCACCGAGCGGCCGAAGAGGTCGGTCTGGTCGATGGTCTGCGGCGAGGCGCAGTCGTAGGCCTCCCATGGGCGATCGGCGGTGACCACCAGCACGGGGATGCACGCCTGCGAGGCCTCGATGAGGGCCGGGAGGTAGTGGGCGCCGGCGGTTCCGGAGGTGCAGAGGAGCATCGAGGGGAGGCCGGTGATGCGCGCCTGGCCGAGCGCCACGAAGGCCGCGACGCGCTCGTCGACGACGGGCAGGCAGCGCACCCGCGAGCACTCCGCGGCGGCGAGCGCCAGCGGGGTGGAGCGCGATCCAGGGGAGATGATCACGTCGCGCAGGCCGGAGTCCGCGAGGGCGCTGAGGAACCACCGCGCCCAGGCGCTGTGCAGGTCGGAGGGGCTGCTGGTCATGGGGGTCCTTCGAGGGCGACGCGCGCCGTGCGGAGCTTGGCCTCGGTCTCGCGCCACTCGGCCGAGGGGACCGATGCCGGAACGAGGCCAGCGCCCACGTAGGCCCAGGCCTCGTCGCCGCGGATCACCGCCGAGCGAAGCGCCACCACGAAGCGCCCGTCGCCTCGCGCGTCGCACCAGCCCAGCGCCCCGGCGTACCAGCCTCGGGGGTCGGGCTCGTGGCGGGCGATCCATCGGAGCGCGTCGGCCCGCGGAGAGCCCGCGACGGCGGGCGTGGGGTGCAGCGCCGCCGCGAGGGTGAGCGCGTCGGGTGCGCTCTCGGAGCGAGAGCGGATGGGCGTCCAGAGATGGTGCACCGAGGGGAGCGAGCGCACCGAGGGGACGGCGGAGTGCGAGACCGGGAGACCGAGCGCGCGGAGCGTGTCGGCGATGAAGGTGACGACGAGCTCGTGCTCGTGGCGGTCCTTGGCGCTGTCGAGGAGCGCGGCGATGGCGGCCGGGTCGTCGGCGCCGCGAGGGACGCTGCCCGCGAGCGCGTCGACCTCCACGGTGTCGCCGCGGCGAAGGACGAGGCGCTCGGGCGTCGCTCCGACGAACACCACATCGGGCGCGAGGCTCATGGCGAAGCGGGCGCCATCGTGGGTCGACAGCCGCGAGAGCACCTCCCCGAGGGACCATCCCCCCGGGCGGGACCATCGCACCCGGCGGGCGCCCACCAGCTTGTCGATGGCGCCGTCGGCCATCGCGGCGAGGGCCGCGCGCACCAGCGCCTCCCAGCGCTCCTGCGCCTCCGGGTCGGGGGCTCGCACGGCGGCGGCGGGGGCGGAGGGGATGACACCGGTGGGTAGGGTCCAGCGGAGCGAGCGGGCCGCGGAGGCGGGGCCGACCCACTGGAGCCAGGTGCGGTCGCGCTGCGTGATGCGGCTCCAGGTGGGGAGCACCATCAGGGCGCGGGGCGCGCTCCCCCAGGCCGGGTCGTCGGAGTGCGAGCGCGAAGGGTCGAAGCACTGGCCGCCGAACATCCGCGGCGTCGGCGCGTCGTGGTGGTCGCTGAGCGCGGTGAGGTCCGCGAGGGTCGAGCGCACCCGGTGGGCGAGCGCGTCGAGCTGCGCTCCGTCGAGGGAGACCGCGGCGCCCCAGGCGTCGGTGGTGCCGTCCTCCTCGGCGGACCAGTGCAGCGAAGGCGTCGCGGCGGTGGTCGCGTCGGAGGGGACGGTGATCGCGACGAGGGCGTCCGGGGCGATGCGATCGAGGCGTGCGAGCAGCGGGCCGGACAGCGGAACCATCGGGGCAGGGACGGTGGTGGCACCGGGCGCGAAGGTCAATCGGGACGCGCGCAAGTTGGCAGCGGGCGCCGCGACGTGCTGCGATGGCCTCCTATGGCGCACGGATCGAAGGTGAACTCATGCTTCCCCACGGGGCTGCCATACCCGGGGATCATGCCCTTCCTGCGGACGGCGCCGCCCGCGCAGCTCGGCCTCGCGGAGGAGCTCGACCCGGACGCCCCATGGCACACGCTGCCGATGGCGGCGATCGACACGGAGACCACCGGGCGCGACCCGGGCCGCGGCGATCGCATCGTGGAGATCGCGGTGGTGCACTTCCGCAACGGCGAGGTGGAGGGCCGCTACGGGATGCTGGTCAACCCGGGCATCCCGATTCCCGCGGACGCGGCGGCGGTGCACGGCATCACCGACGCTCAGGTGAAGGGCGAGCCGAGCTTCGAGCAGCTGGCCCCGAGGATCCTGGAGCTCCTCCAGGGGCGCATCCCGCTGGCCTACAACGCGGGCTTCGACCGCGGGTTCATCCGCGCCGAGCTGGTGCGCGCCGGGGTGGAGGTGACCAAGACCACCGCCACGCCGCCCGCCCTTCGCGGCACCGAGTGGCTCGACCCGCTGGTCTGGGCCCGGGCCTTACAGACCGGGGTAAAGGGCTTCAAGCTCGGCGAGGTGTCGACGCGCCTCGGGGTCGACCTCTCCAACGCGCACCGCGCGACGGACGACGCCGAGGCCGCGGGCATGGTGCTCTACAAGCTCCTCCCGAAGGAGCGCGGGACCACCTACCGCTCGCTCGTGCTGGAGCAGCGCGGGCTCAAGTCCGGCCCCGCGGGCCGCACCTGGCGGCGGTGACCGCGGCCTCGCTCCGCCGGATCGACCCGGCGTGGTGGGTGCTGCTGGCGGCGGTCGCGGTCTACGCCAACACCCTCGGCGGGGACTTCGTCTACGACGACACCACCGTGGTCACCGGCAACCCGGTGCTGCGCGAGCCCTTCTCCCTGGCGCGGGTCTTCACCACGGACATCTGGGGCTTCCCCCGCGGGGCCTCCTGGTCGGTGCACACCTACCGCCCGCTGCTCACGCTCTCCTTCGCGCTCGACCGCCTCGTCGGCGGATGGCGCCCCTGGAGCTTCCACCTCACCAACATCGCCCTGCACGCCGCGGCGAGCGTGGTGTTCTTCCGCGTGCTGGCGAGGCGCCTGCTCGACCCGGTGGCGGCGCTCATCGCGGGCCTCGCCTTCGCGGTGCACCCGCTGCACACCGACGCGGCCTCGTGCATCACCAACCGCTCGGACCTCGCCGGCTCGCTGGCCGTGCTCGCGGTCTACGGCTGGCACGCCCGCAAGGGCCTCGGGGCCACCCTCGCGGCACCGCTCGCCCTCGCCGCGGGGCTGCTCTGCAAGGAGTCCGTGGTGGTGGTGCTGCCGCTGCTGGCGCTGCGCGACCTGCTGGGGACGGAGACCACCCGCGCCGAGAAGCTCTCCCGCTACGCGGGCCATGCGCTCGCGCTCGGGGCCGCCACGGCGCTTCGCACGGCCGCCCTCGGGAGCGCCGCGACGCTCGTCCCGGACCTGCTCTCCAACCCCCTTCGCGACGCCTCGCTCGGGGTGCGCGCGAGCTGGGGCGCTCACTTCGTGGGCCTGGTGGCGAGGATGCTCGTCGCTCCGCTCGACCTCTGCGCGGACTACGGCGCCGCGGTGGTGCGACCGGTGATGGCCCTCGACGGCGATGCGCTCCTGGGCGCGGCGGCGCTCCTCGGGCTCGCCGTGCTGGCGGTGCGCACGCGGCGGAGCGATCCGCTGGTGACCGAAGGCTGCGCGTGGGTGCTGGTCACCGCGGGGGTGTACTCCAACGTCCCGAAGGTGCTGCCCGCGGCCTTCGCGGAGCGCTGGTGGTACCTCGGCGCGGGAGGGGCCTTCGTGCTGCTGGGCGCGGCGGTGCGCGAGGCGCGGGCGAGGTCGAGGGCGGTGGTCCCGGCGGCGGCGGTGGTGCTGGCGCTGTGGTCGGCGGTGACGGTGCGGCGCAACGTCGACTGGAGCACCTCCGAGCGGCTCTTCGAGAGCGCGGTCGCGGTGCAGCCGGAGAGCGCTCGGATGCGGTACTTCGTGGCGCGCTTCCGCTTCAGGGAAGAGCGCATGGCGGAGGCCTTCGCGCACGTCTCGGTGGCGGTGCGCAACGCCCCCGAGTGGGCGGAGCCCTACGGGCTCTATGGTCGGCTGCTGGCCTTCCAGCGGAGGGAGCCGGAGGCCGAGCTGGCCTTCGCCCACGTGACCGCGATGGAGGGCCCGGCGTCGAGGGAGGCGCGGCGGTTCTACGTGGACTACCTGATGGCGAGGAGGCGCTACGCGGAGGCGAGGGCGCAGCTCGGGTGGCTGCGGGCGAACGGGCTGTGGGGGGACGACCTGACCCGGATGGAGGGGTATCTGCGAGCGGCGGAGGGGCGGTAGGAGCCCTGCGCCCGCGCCGTGGCGCTACCGCCCCTTGAGCGCCTCGATCTGCGCGGTGAGCGCCTCGACCTGCGCGGCGAGCGCGTCCGCACGGCTCTTCTCCGCCTCGGCCCTCGCGCGCTCCGCCTCGGCCCTCGCGCGCTCCGCCTCGGCCTCCGTCGGCCAGAGCCGCTCACCGCCCTCGTCGTCCGCGACCCGAAGCCGCGAGCCGTCGTCGGTCACCACCAGCCACGCGCCCAGCGACTCGGAGTACGCCGGCCCTTCGCCCGCGTACTCCCGCCGGAACTCCCCGGACCGCGTGCGCCGCCACACCTGCAGCACCCAGGGCTCTCCCGTCACCCCGCGGCCGCGGCGGTCGGGGTCGAAGATCCACAGCTCGCCCGTCCCGCTGGCGGCGTACTTCGCCGGGCCCTCCTGGTAGTCCTTTCGCGCGGTGTCGCGGCTCACCACCTCTGCGGCGACGGTGGGCGGACGGTGACCCTCGACCCAGGTCAGCACGCTGCGCACCTCGGGGTCCGGCGGCGCAGGCTCCACCAGGCACACGTCCGGGTCGACGCCGACCCGCGGGTGCTCCTCGGCCCACCGCAGCGCGATGTTGCCGAACACCCGAGCATCCCGCGCCGTGCGCCTCACCCAGGTGCGCAGCACGTCCTCCAGCAGCTCGCAGGTCAGCCGGTGCGGATCGCTCTCGGGCATGGTCACGCCGTCCTCGAGCACCCACCGCTCGGACCACCGCGGGGCCTCGAACACCACGTCCACGCCGCCGCTCGCCCTCGTCGCCATGTCGCTCACGATACCACCCCATCGCAGCGCCCGTGCCGTCACGGCAGCCCTGTATTTCAAGGGCTTCTCGTGGGTGGTGCGTCGCCGCCGCCATGGGGGCGGGTGGCGGCGGTGGCGAGGCCTACTTCCTGGCCCGCAGGTCGCGCCGGCGGATCACGTCGCGGTAGATCTCCCTCGCCCGGATCACCGTCACCTTGCCGTTGTCGATGAGCACCTCCGCGGGTCGCGCCCGGAGGTTGTAGTGCGAGGCCATCGCGAAGCCATAGGCCCCGGCGTTGCCCACGATGGCGAGGTCGCCCTCCTCGGGCATCGGGATCATCCGCTCCTCGGCGAGCACGTCGCC
>CBIHPK010000240.1:0-9833 GCA_966211675.1 uncultured Myxococcaceae bacterium | reverse complement strand
TCACCCCCGCGGAGAAGGTCGACCTCATGCACGGCCACACCCTCGGCCTCGTCGACCGAAGCTGGGAGGTCCCAGGCAACGAGGCGCACCGCATCCCCGGGCTCCACATGCTCGACGGCCCGCGCGGGCTCAGCGCGTTCACCGAGGTCCCGGCCACGGCCTTCCCGGTGGCCATGATGCGGGGCGCCACCTGGGACCCTTCGCTGGAGCGCCGCGTGGGCGAGGCCATCGCCGAGGAGGTGCGCTCCATCGGCATCGACGTGCTGCTCGCGCCCACCATGAACATCCTCCGTCACCCCCGCTGGGGACGCGCCCAGGAGACCTACTCCGAGGACACGCACCACCTCGGCTCCATGGCCGTCGCCTTCATCGAGGGCGTCCAGTCGCGCGGCGTGCTCGCGAGCGCCAAGCACTTCGCCGCCAACAGCATCGAGGACTCGCGCCACCGCGTCGACGTGCACCTCGACGAGCGGACCCTCCGCGAGGTCTACCTCCCGCACTTCCGCCGCGCCGTGGTCGACGCCCGGGTGGCCTCGGTGATGAGCGCCTACAACAAGGTCAACGGCCACTGGAGCGACCAGAGCGTCCACCTCCTGACGGACATCCTCCGCGGCGAGTGGGGCTTCGCCGGCTTCGTCGAGTCCGACTGGATCCTCGGCACCCACGGTCACGTCGAGTCGGTGCGCGCGGGCCTCGACATCGAGATGCCCCTCGGCCTGCACTTCGACCACCTGCCCGCCGCCCTCGAGGCCGGCGAGATCAGCGAGCGCGAGATCGACGTGTCCCTCCGTCGCACCCTGCGCGCCCAGCTCTGCTACGGCCTCGACACCCGCCCCCGCGTCGCCGACGACCCCTCGCGCCGCCTCACCGCGGAGCACCTCTCGCTCGCCCGCGAGGTCGCCCGCCGGGGCCTGGTGCTGCTGCGCAACGAGCCCTCCCATGGCGCGCCCGCGCTGCCTCTCGACGGCTCGTCGCTTCGGCGCCTGGTGGTGCTCGGTCGCAACGCCGACGTGGAGAACCTCGGCGACCACGGCAGCAGCAACGTGCAGGCGGCGGAGGTGGTGACCGCGCTGGAGGGACTGCGGGCGCGCGCCGGGGCGGGGGTGACCGTGACGCACCTCGCGGGCGCGACGCTCGACGAGGCGGGGCAGCGCGCGGTGCGAGAGGCCGACGCCGTGGTGGTCGTGACGGGCCTGCAGGCGAGCGACGAGGGCGAGGCGGAGGTCGGGGCGGGCGACCGAGACGGGCTCGCGCTGCCGACCGCAGAGGTGGGATTGATCCGCGCGGCGGCGGCGCTCAACGAGCGGGTGGTGGTGGTGCTGGAGGGGGGCGCGGCGATCCTGACGAGCGGGTGGCGCGACGAGGTCGAGGCGGTGCTGATGGCCTTCTACCCGGGCGCCATGGGAGGGAGCGCCCTCGCCGACGTGCTCTTCGGCGACGCGGCGCCGTCCGGGAGGCTGCCCTTCTCGATCCCCGAGCGGGAGGCCGACCTGCCCCTCTTCGACAACACCTCCGACGAGGTGACCTACGGGTACTTCCACGGCTACCGGCACCTCGCGAGGGAGGGCGTCGCGGCCGCGCACCCCTTCGGCAGCGGGCTCAGCTACACGACCTTCGCGTACAGCGAGCTCGCGCTCTCGGCGACGACCGTGCGCTCGGGGCAGACCCTCACGGCCACGGTGACGGTGACCAACCGCGGCGCGGCGCGGGCCATCGAGACGCCGCAGCTCTACGTGACGGCGCGAGGGTCGAGGGTGGAGCGCTCCCCTCGCGACCTGCGCGCCTTCGCCCAGGTGGAGCTCGCGCCCGGGGCGAGCGAGCGCGTGACGCTGAGCGTGCGCGTCGACGACCTCTCGTACTGGGACACGGCGAGCTCGGCGTGGGTGCTGGAGCCGATCGAGTACGAGGTGATCGTGGCGCACGACGCGGCCGCCGAGGGGCTGCGCGCGACGGTGCGCGCGGAGTGAGCGGAGTGCCCCTGCGTGGTAGGGTCGATCGCAGATGTTCGCGATCGACATGCTGCCCGCCGAGCACGGTGACTGCCTCTGGATCGACTACGGCCCCGCCTCCGCTCCTCGCCGCATCCTGATCGACGGCGGCACGCCCGCCACCTTCCGAGCGCTCCGCCCCCGCATCGCGGCGCTCCCTCCGGAGCAGCGGCGCTTCGAGCTGCTGGTGATCTCGCACATCGACGCCGACCACATCGGCGGGGTCATCGAGCTGCTCGAGGACACCTCCCTCGGCGTCACCTTCGGGGACATCTGGTTCAACGGCTTCCGCCACCTCCCGGTGGCCGAGGGCGCCCGCGGCGCCGCGCAGGGAGAGCGCCTCACCGAGCTGCTCCGCTCCCGACGGCTCCCCTGGAACCTCGCCTTCCACGGCGACGCCGTGATGGTCCCGGCGGAGGGTCCGCTGCCTCGGGTCACGCTCGACGGCGCGATGACCCTCACGCTGCTCTCCCCTCACGCCTCAGGGCTCGAGCGCCTCCGCGGCGCCTGGGAGAAGGAGTGCCGCGACGCCGGCATCGCCCCCGGCGCCGTGCGCGCCCGAGAGGTGGCAGCTCCCACCCGCGAGGCCCGAAAGCGCCGCAAGCCCGGCGCCCGCCCCGACCTGGAGAAGCTGCTCGACGTGCCCTTCGCGCAGGACGGCGCCGAGGCCAACGGCAGCAGCATCGCGCTCCTCGCCGAGCACGACGGCAAGCGCTGCCTGCTCACCGGCGACGCGTACCCGGGCGTGCTGATGGAGTCCTTCGAGCGCCTCTTCGCCGAGCGAGGCCCCGCCCCGCTGCGCCTCGACGCCATGAAGGTCTCGCACCACGGCAGCCGCGGGAACACCACCTGGCCCCTGCTCTACCGCGTCGAGTGCGGGCGCTACCTCTTCAGCACCGACGGCAGCGTGTTCGACCACCCGGACGACGAGTGCGTCTCCCGGGTCATCGCCCACGGCGGGCCGGGCGCGACGATCTGCTTCAACTACCGCTGCGAGCGCACCGAGGCCTGGGCCGACCCGTCCCTCGCCCGCTCGCTGGACTACACCGCGAGGTACCCGTCGTCCGAGGCGGAGGGCCTGCGGGTGGAGCTATAGATGGCCCGCGAGGCGACGAGCCCATGACGAAGCGCGCCCTCTGCGTGGGGATCAACCGCTTCACCGACCGCGAGCTGCCGCCGCTCAAGGGCGCGGTCAACGACGCCCGCACCCTGTCGCTGATGCTGATGCGGGACTTCGGCTTCGAGCCCCGCAACGTGCGGGTGCTGGCCGACGAGCAGGCCACGCGGGCGGCGCTGCTCTCGTCCATCGGGGCGCTGCTGGAGGGGACGCGCCCGGGCGACGAGCTGGTGCTCTTCGCCTCGACGCACGGCTCGCACGTGCCCGACCAGGACGGCGACGACGAGGACGGCTACGACGAGGTGCTGGTCGCGCACGACCACGACTGGGAGCGGGCGGTGCTCTCCGACGACGAGCTCGCCCGCGCGCTGGCGGCGCTCCCCGAGGGCGTGCGACTCACCGCGATCTGGGACACCTGCCACGCCGGGACCCTGCAGGACACCGCCTCGGCGGCCTATCGCACCCGCTCGGTCTCGCGCGACGACGGGCTCGCGAAGGGGGTGGAGCTGCTGGGTCCGCGCTATGTCCCGCTGCCCGAGCGCTACGACGTGACGCGCGGCACCAGGGCCGTGCGCAAGCGCCCCGCGAAGGGGTCGACACGGAAGAAGAAGCCCCCCGCCGGGGCCGAGCACGGGGCGATGGGGGCGCTGGTGCACGACGGCTTCCCCGCGGTGTCGCTGTCGGGCTGCTCGGACGACGAGACCTCCGCCGACGCGAGCTTCGGAGGCATCTACGAGGGGGCCTTCAGCCACGCGATGCTCGACGTGCTGCGCCGCACGAAGGAAGACCTCACCTGGGAGGAGCTGCACGCCCGCACGAAGGCCGTGATGACCCGGCTGGGGATCAAGCAGACGCCGCAGATCCATGTGCCCAGAGGGGGGACAGGGGCGCCGGTGTTCGGCGGGCGAGCGCGGAGGAGCGCGACCGCGGCGGGCGCACCCGCGGCGACGGAGCTGGCGGCGGTGGAGCGCGAGATCGTGGAGCACGAGCAGTCGGGGCGCTGGGCCGAGGCGGTGGCGGCCTGCTGGCGGCGCGCGGCGCTGGTCTCGGGAGCGGCGGAGAAGGTGCGCACCATCGAGCACGTGGTGAGCATCCACCGCGCGGTGCTGCGCGACGAGGCGGCGGCGCTGCGGGCCACGGAGGAGGTGCTGCGCATCGACCCCGCGCACGCCGGGGCGCTGGCCTACCTGCGCGCGTCGGGCGTACGGCGGTGATCGCCCTCGCCGGGCACTGGTATAGAGGGACGCGATGAAAGAGCCTTCCGACGGGCAGACAGAGGCGCTGGTGACCGGGCTGCAGCAGCTGGTCGAGCGAGACCGCGAGCACAACTGCGGCGGCTTCGGGGTGCACCACGTCTGCGTGAAGGTCGACGCGGTGGCGCGGCTGCCCACGCGCTTCGGCGACTTCCAGATCGTCGCCTTCTGGAACAACCGCGACAACAAGGAGCACATCGCCCTGGTGCACGGCGACGTGATCGGGGCGGCGGATGTCCCCACGCGGCTGCACTCCGAGTGCCTCACCGGCGACGCGCTGGGCTCCCTGCGCTGCGACTGCCGCGACCAGCTGGAGACGGCGCTGCGGGCGCTGGCCTCCATGGAGCGCGGCGTGCTGCTCTACCTTCGCCAGGAGGGCCGAGGCATCGGCCTCGTGAACAAGGTGCGGGCCTACGCGCTCCAGGAGCAGGGGCTCGACACGGTGGACGCCAACCGGGCGCTCGGGTTTCGCGACGACGAGCGCGACTACGCCATCGCGGCGCACATGCTACAGAGCCTCGGGGTGCGGTCGATCCAGCTGATGACCAACAACCCGGACAAGATCCGGCAGCTGGAGCAGCACGGCATCGAGGTGAGCGGGAGGCTGCCGCACGTGATGGCGCCCAACGAGCACAACCGCTTCTACCTGGAGACGAAGGCCGCCCGCTCGGGGCACTTCATCGACCTCGACGAGACGGCGCGCCTGCCCGAGCAGGACGACCCGGTGATCGTCGAGGGCGAGGGCAAGGGCTGAGAGGGAGGGAGGGGGGTCTCCCCCGGGGCGACGATCGCGCCGGGGGATAGAGGGGGTTCAGGCGGGAGGGATCAGGGGACGCAGGCGGTGGAGCGGACGGTCATCACGCTCGACCCGCCGGCGGTCGCGAGGACCTCGAAGCTCGCGGGCGCCGAGGTGATCTGCGAGTGCACCGACTGGGCCCAGCTGGAGAGCGACGAGCTCGACGAGCCCGCCATCACCGGGTGCGCCGGGTTGGTGACGGTCACCGCGTCGAGGCTGAGGCCGCCCATGCCGGTGAAGGTGCCGATGGGCAGCAGCTCGCTGAAGCCGATGAACGAGCCGCCGAACTGGCCGTCCACGTAGAGCGCGGTGCCCGGTCCGGAGAGCAGCCACGCCCAGGTGGCGCGAAGGACCGTCTGGCCCTGGCTGTGGCCCATCATGTGGAGCCCGGTGAGGGCGACGCGGCCGTTGACCGCGGGGGCCCAGGTGGCGCGCGTGTCGACGGTGCTCTGGTAGTTGGTCGACGTGGCGCCCTCCCCCAGGATGATGAGCTGGTAGCCCTGGAACTGCGCCAGCGTCATCGCCCGCCACTGCGCGTCGGTCACCGTGTCGACGGTCACGCCCGCCGGCAGGTTGGGCAGCAGCGTCGAGGCCGCCACGCCGATGGACAGCACCCGCCGCGCGCCGCTGTTGCAGCGCAGCCCGCACACGCTGCCGGAGCAGGTCCCGGTGACGCACGCGTTGCCGCAGGCGCCGCAGTTGGCGGCGCTGGTGGCGAGGTTGACCTCGCAGCCGTCCGCCGGGTTGTTGTTGCAGTCGGCGAAGCCCGCGAGGCAGCTCCCGACGCGGCACGCGCCCGCCACGCAGGCGGCCACGGCGTTGGCCGGGGCGCAGACCGTCCCGCAGCCGCCGCAGCTGGTCACGGAGGTCTGCGTGTTCACCTCGCAGCCGTCCGTGGAGACGCGGTTGCAGTCCGCGAAGCCCGAGGCGCACACGAAGGAGCACACGCCCGCCGCGCAGGCCCCGAAGGAGTTGGCCGGCTCGGCGCACACGCGCCCGCACGATCCGCAGTTGTCCGGGTCGATCGCGACGGTGGTGCACTGACCCCCGCACACGGTCTGCGTCGCGGCGCAGCCCGCCGCGCAGACGCCCGCGGTGCACACCTGGCCGGCGCCGCAAGCGCGACCGCACAGGCCGCAGTTGGCGCGGTCGGTGGTGAGGTCACGGCACGCGCCCGAGCAGACGGTCTGGCCCGGCCCGCAGGAGAGCACGCAGGCGCCCGCGGTGCAGACCTCGCCCGCGCCGCACGCCCGCCCGCACGCGCCGCAGTTGGCGCGGTCGGTGGTGGTGTCGCGGCAGACGCCCGAGCAGGTGAGGAGCCCCGCGCTGCAGGACACCACGCAGGCGCTGCCCACGCAGACCGTGCCGGCCGCGCAGACGGTCCCGCAGGCGCCGCAGTTCAGCCGGTCGGTGGTGGTGTCGCGGCAGGTGGCGCCGCAGCTGGTGAGCCCCGCGGCGCAGGAGAGCTCGCACGCGCCGGCGTTGCAGATCTGGCCCGCGGCGCAGGTGTTCCCGCAGGTGCCGCAGTTGGCGCGGTCGGTCTGGAGATCGCGGCAGGTGCCGCTGCAGCTGTTGAGGCCCGCGACGCACGAGAGCTCGCAGACCCCGGCGTTGCAGATGCGCCCCGCGGCGCAGACGTTGGCGCAGCCGCCGCAGTTCAGGCGGTCGTTGTTGAGGTCGCGGCAGATGCCCGAGCAGTTGGAGAGCCCGGTGCTGCACGACACCACGCAGGCGCCCGCCACGCAGGCCTGGCCGCCGGGGCACACGTTGCCGCAGGCGCCGCAGTGGTTGCGGTCGGTCTGCAGGTCACGGCAGACGCCCGAGCAGGCGTTGAGCTCGGTGCCGCACGACACCTGGCAGGAGCCCGCGGCGCAGACCTGGCCCGACGGGCAGGAGGTGCCGCAGGCGCCGCAGTTGGCGCGGTCCGTGAGCAGGTCGCGGCAGACGCCCGAGCAGGCCGTCTGACCCGTGAGGCAGGACACCTCGCAGGAGCCCGCGTTGCACACCTGGCCGGTGGGGCAGACCGTCCCGCAGGCGCCGCAGTTGGCGCGGTCGGTCTGCAGGTCACGGCAGGTGCCGGAGCAGTTGTTGAGGCCCGTCAGGCACGACACGGCGCAGGCGCCGCCGGCGCAGACCTGGCCCGCGGGGCAGGCGGTGTCGCAGGCGCCGCAGTGGGAGCGGTCGGTCTGGAGATCACGGCAGGTGCCCGAGCAGGTGGTGAGGCCCGAGAGGCAGGAGACCTCGCAGGTTCCGCCCGCGCAGACCTGGCCCGCGGGGCAGGCGGTGTCGCACGCGCCGCAGTGGGCGCGGTCGGTCTGGAGATCACGGCAGACGCCCGAGCAGGTGGTCTGCCCGGCGAGGCACGACACCTCGCACACCCCCGCGTTGCAGACCTCGCCGCCGGCGCACACGTGGCCGCAGGCGCCGCAGTGGTTGCGGTCGGTCTGCAGGTCACGGCAGATGCCCGAGCAGGTGGTCTGCCCGGCGAGGCACGACACCTCGCAGGCGCCGCCGTTGCACACCTGCCCGGCGGGGCAGATCGATCCGCAGCCGCCGCAGTTCAGGCGGTCGGTGCGGGTGTCGGCGCAGTAGCGCGCGGAGGTCCCGGCGTCCGAGGCGCCGGCATCCGAGGCGCCGCCGCAGAGGGCCAGCATCGGGCCGCACTCCAGGCCGCAGACGCCCATGGCGCAGACCTGGCCGGCGCCGCACGCGTTGCCGCAGGCGCCGCAGTTGGCCCGGTCGGTGGAGAGCGTGACGCACGCGCCGCCGCAGGCCTGCTGGCCCGGGGGACAGCCGATCTGGCAGCTCCCGGCGACGCAGACCTGCGAGCCCGGGCACGCGTTGCCGCAGGTGCCGCAGTTCTCGCGGCTGGCCTGCAGGTCCAGGCAGCGTCCGCCGCAGGCCGACTCGTTGGCCGCGCAGCGCGGGCCGATGTCGGTGCCGATGTCCACGGAGGCGTCGCCGGTGCCGCCGACGACGGAGTTGCCGTCGGTGCAGCCCGCGATCGCGGCCCACGCGAGCAGCGCGAGCCAGGCTGGGAGGCTGGGTCTTCTTCGTTCAAGCATTGGTGTGTCGAATCCTTGTAGAGAGGGGTCCCGTACGGGGAGGGAAGGCCCGCGACGCCCCGTGCGTGCGCGTCCGTCGCGGGTATGTCTCACGCGACCCCGCGTCGGGCCAAGAGACCGCCGACGGGCGTCAGGACCCCTCTGGTACCGGGCGGAGGATGGTTGCCGCGGGGCAATTTGGGTCGCGTGGCAGCGCTTGACGCGCGGCGCGCATCGCGGAGATACGACCCACTGATGAACCGTCGCCGGGTGTCGCTGCTCTCCTTCGCGCTCGCCTCGATGGCGGCGTCGCCGGCGCTCGCGCAGCGGGTCGAGGGGCCGACGATCACGGCGGAGGAGATCCTCCAGCGGTGGCTGGGTCACAGCCAGGAGGTGGCCTCGCTGCGCACCCAGGTTCGCGGGGCGCGCTTCGACGTGATCACCGCGGCGCTCTGGCCCAACCCCTCGCTCCAGGTGAACTTCCTTGGCACCGCGGCGGGTACGCCTCCCGACGGACAGACCAACCTGGGGCTCCAGGTGACGCAGGCCCTGCCGGTGTTCGGGCAGGTGCGGGCGCGTCGCGAAGCCGCCGTGGCCGCGCTCTCGCTGAGCGAGGTGAACGTCGCGACCGCCCTCTGGAACATCGCCTCGCAGCTCGAGGCGCTGATGGTGGAGCGGGCCTTCGCCAACGCGCGGGTGACCATGGCCGAGCGCAACCTCGGCGAGGTGACCCGGCTGCAGGAGATCATCCAGCGGCGCGTGGCGGCCGGGGCGAACTCGCAGTACGACGCGCTCCGGGTGCAGGTGGGGGCCTCGACGCTGGGGGCGGCGCTCAACGACGCCCTGGTCGGGCGAGACCGGGCCGAGGCCAGGCTGGCCGCGCTGCTGGCCGACCCGGGCATGACCTCGGTGCCCATCACCCGGGAGGGGCTCTCGGCCTTCCGCGGGCCCGAAGACCTCCAAGGGCTCCTGGCGCTGGCGTTACGGAGGAGGCCCGACCTGGAGCTGGCGCGGCGAGGGGTGCTGGTCGCGACCGCCTCGGCGACGCGCTGGTCGCGGGAGAACCGCTGGACCCCGAGCGTGTGGGTCGGGGCCTACGGCACCCGCGACGCGGACAGCCTCTCGGTGACCGCGGGGTTGTCCTTCCCGCTGCCGGTCTTCGACCGCAACCAGGGCCTCGTGGGCCGCGCCCGCAGCGACGCCGAGGGGCAGCGGCTGCTCTCCGAGGCGCTGGAGGTGCGCATCGCGAGGGAGGTCACCGGGGCGTGGACGGCGCGCGCCAGCGCCCGGGAGGCGATCGCCCGCTTCCGGACGCAGGGCATGGCCGCGACCGCGGAGCTGCTGCGCCGCGCGGAGGTGACCTACGAGGCCGGCGGCACCGGCAACGCGTCCTTCACCATCCAGGACCTCTTCGACGCCTACCGCACCATGTGGGACGCCCGCTCTCAGGAGCTGGAGCTGGAGCGCACCTTCGCCGAGGCCGAGGCCGACCTCGAGCGCGCCGCGGCCCTGGTGGTGCCGTAGCTCAGTCCGTCTCCTCGGGCTCCGGGGCCTCGATGCCGTCGCCGCGCTCGATCCAGGTGTAGATCACCGGCAGCGTGAGCAGCAGCAGCGGCGTGGCGACCAGCACGCCCC
>CBIHPK010000239.1:0-9862 GCA_966211675.1 uncultured Myxococcaceae bacterium | reverse complement strand
GGCCATCGGGACGTCGGTGGCCATCGGGACGTCGGTGGCCATCGGGACGTCGGTGACCATCGGGACGTCGGTGACCATCGGGACATCGGTGACCATCGGGACGTCGGTGACCATCGGGACGTCGGTGACCATCGGGACGTCGGGTGGAGGGCTGTCGGAGCCCTCGCCGTCGGTCGCCGGGTGGTCCGGGGTGGAGCCTGCGTCGTCGAGCAGGAAGGTCGAAGGCGCCCGACACGAGGCGAGCGCCACGGCCAGCCAGCACGCGGCAACGAGACGATTGGGGCGGAACGGGAAGGTCATCGGGGCCTTTGAGGGGCGGGGACTACAGACGAGCCGGGAATGGTCGTAGCCGCACGCGGCCCCGTTGTCATCCCCGCGGGGCCCAGGGGCCTGCCGGCCCTCGTAGCGTCCCGAGCCGAGGCCCTGTCAGTTCCAGCCCGCGAGGCGCTGGGCGAACTGGTCGCGGGAGGCGCCCACCACGAAGGAGATCGCCGGGAGCGCCGTGATGCCGGAGGCCTGGCCGAGATGCACCAGGGCCTGACCGCCGACGAAGTCCGACACCGCCTGGCGCGTGATGACCGGGTCGTCGCGCCCGTCGTCATCGAGGTCCCCGAGCCGCGCGAGCGCCGCGGCGTAGCGCACCGACAGGCTGCCCACCAGGGTCGTCGCCGGGGCCGCCGAGAGGGCGCTGTCGCCGCCGAGGTAGAGCGTCACGAAGACCTCGTCGGTCGGGATGCGGTCGCCGCGGATCAGCAGGTCGTCGTAGCCGTCGCCGTTCACGTCGCCCGCCGAGGACATGACCGCGCCGAAGGGGCGCGTGCGGTCGGTCGACGGGGTGACGGTGTGGTCCGCGGTCGCGAGGTAGCCCTGTGCCCGCCCGAAGTACACGAACACCGCGGCCGCCCCGTCGGGCGTGTCGCCTTCGCACGCGAGGTCCGACGCGCCGTCGGCGTTGAGGTCGCCCGCGTTGACGAAGGACCGCAGCACGAACCCCGGCGCCAGGCGCACCGTGCGCGTGGTGGCGCGGAAGCCCGCCGCCGACCCGAGGCTGACCACGGGCCTGCTCCCGTCGAAGACCCCGACGTCGGCGTAGCCGTCGCCGTTGACGTCACCGAGCGCCTTCGGATCGCCGTCGAAGCCCCAGGTGTGCGACGGCGTCGAGGCGAGTCCGCCGGGGCCGCCGAGGTAGAGCGAGCGGCCGACGATCGCGTCCGCGTAGCCGTCGGCGTTGACGTCACCGGCCCCGCTCCCGTAGCTGTTTGCCGCGAAGCGGGCGGAGTGCGTCGAGAGGCCGTCGGGGCCGCCGTGGTAGACGAAGATGGAGTCGTCGGCGCTCACCGCGAGGTCGCCGTAGCCGTCGCCGTTCACGTCGCCGAGGTTCGCCACGGTGTGGAGCCCGATCGCGTTGCCGCCCTCCGGGAGCTCGGCGCCGAGGGTCGAGTCGGGCACGCTCACCAGCGACGGCATGGGGTGGCGCCCGTAGAAGAGGTACAGCGCCCCGCGCGGCGCGGTGCCCTGGGGGTTGCGAAACGTTCCCGGGGCGCTGATGGCGAGGTCGGCGATGCCGTCGCCGTTGTAGTCCGGGACACAGCCCGTCGTGATGCTCCGGGCGGTGTCCCGGGCGGGCACGACGAGGCTCCAGGCGCTCGTGGTGCGCCCGCGCACGGAGAGGCGCCAGAAGTGCAGGCCAGGGCTGAGCCCCTCCGCGGCGCGCGCCGAGCGCCCGGACGCGCGCACCGACTGCTCGACCAGCGAGCAATCGCGGTCGGCGCAGAACTCCACGCGCAGCCCCGCCGGAGCCAGCGTGGCCCACCGCACGAGCGGCCGCTGCGAGCTGACCGTGGCGCCCGCGAGCGGCGCGGTCCGTCGGGGCGGCGACACCAGGAGCGCGTCCGCGCCCTGGGAGGGATCCTCGCCGCCGAGGCAGCCCCCGAGGGAGCCGAGACACACGAGCGCGATGCCAAAGGTCTTACGGTTCATGTGAGCCCATCCCCAGTCTGGCGGGTTCCGCCTGTTCGTGCGCCGGTCGGGCGGCACGTCTCCCCTTCGCTACGCCGTCGACCGCTGCAACTCGCGTGCGCCGCACTCGTCGGTCCTCGTCGCGAACGAGCGGGTCTTCACTCCTGTCGAGCCGCCCGGCGCTCGCGCCCCCCTGCGCCACCGTCCGCCGGGTGATTGACGGTCCCTCGGGCTTCGCCGATAGGTGCGCCCGGGAGACACCACAGCCGTATGAACACCGAGCTCCGCGCTTCGCGTCACGCCTCCGTCCTCGCCCGGTGGCTCGTGCTGCTGGCCGCCCTCGCGGGCTGGTCGGGCGCCGGCTGTACCTCTCGGGACGTCCCGCCGAACCAGTGCGTCTTCGACTCCGACTGCGCCGACGGCACCGTCTGTGTCGGCGAGCACTGCCGGGCGCGCTGCTCCACCAACAGCGACTGCCCCGCCGGCAGCCGGTGCCGCCCGGCCGACACCGCGGGCTCCTCGGCGTGCGTTCCCGCGGACGCGCCGCGCAGCTGCCTCTACGCGAGCGACTGCCCCGAGGGGTCGTACTGCACCCGCGACGGCGTGTGCCAGGCGCAGTGCCGCACGGACTACGACTGCCAGGTCACCAACCCCTACCAGAGCTGCGCGGGCGGGCTCTGCGTGCTCGCGTGCTCGCCTCGCACCGCCGACTGCAACGCCACCCCCCGCGACGGCTGCGAGGCCGACCTCGACCGCGACCCGGAGCACTGCGGCGCCTGCGCGACCCGCTGCGCCGCGGCCCCGCACGCCCGCGCCGCCTGCGCCGCCGGGGCCTGCGCCGCCTCCTGCGACGACGGCTTCGCGGACTGCGACGGAGACCCGGCCAACGGCTGCGAGACGGACCTCTCGGAGCCCTCCCACTGCGGCGCCTGCGGCACCCGCTGCGAGGGCGGAGCGGCCCTCTGCGAGGTGCGCATGAACGGGGGGAGGCGGTCCTTCGCGTGCGCGGTGGACTGCCACGACCCGTCGCCGCTGCACTGCGGGGCGTCGTGCGTCGACCCTCGCAACGACCCGCGCCACTGCGGCGAGTGCGGCCACGCCTGCGAGGAGGGTCCCAACGGCGACGCGGTCTGCAACGCCGGGGTCTGCGCCGTGGCCTGCCGCGACCTCGCCCGCTACGCCGACTGCGACGGTCGGGCGGCCACCGGCTGCGAGGCCGAGCTCGCCCGCGACGCCTCCAACTGCGGCGCCTGCGGGACCTCCTGCGCCGGCGGACCCAACGCCCACGGCGCCTGCGTCTCCGGCGCCTGCGGGGTCGTCTGCGACGCGGGCTTCGGCAACTGCGACGGGGCCGCGGGCAACGGCTGCGAGGCCGACCTGCAGGCCTCGCCCGCCACCTGCGGAGCCTGCGGCAACGCCTGCCCGGCCGCGGCCAACGCGCGCCCGACCTGCGCCGCGGGGCGCTGCGGCTACGAGTGCTCGCCGGGCTACGGAGACTGCGACGGCGAGGCCGCCAACGGCTGCGAGGCCGACCTCCGCGCCGACCGCGACCACTGCGGAACCTGCTCCACCCGCTGCTCCGCCGGCGCGGGCGCGGCGGCCTCGTGCTCGATGGGCGCCTGCGCGTCGCGCTGCGGCGCCGGGCTCGCGGACTGCGACGCCGACCCGGCCAACGGCTGCGAGGCCAACCTCCAGACCTCCGTCGCCCACTGCGGCGCCTGCGGCGCTCGCTGCGCCCCGCCCAACGCGACGGGCGCCTGTACGGCCGGAGCCTGCGCCGTCGGGAGCTGCGCCGCGGGCTTCGCGGACTGCGACGGCGACGCGGCCAACGGCTGCGAGACCGACACCCGGAGCAACGCGCTCCACTGCGGGACGTGCTCCACCGAGTGCCGCTTCGAGGGCGCGGGCGCTCGCTGCAGCGCGGGCGTCTGCGAGCGCACCTCCTGCGGCGCCGGCCTCGGCGACTGCGACGGCGTGGCCTCCAACGGCTGCGAGACCACCCTGGCGACGAGCGCTTCCCACTGCGGCGGCTGCGGCAACGCGTGCCGCCTCGCCAACGCCGCGGCGACCTGCGCCTCCGGGCGATGCGCCGTCGGGAGCTGCAACCCGGGCTTCGCCGACTGCGACGGCAACCCCACCAACGGCTGCGAGGTCGACACCCGCGTGAGCGTCGCGAGCTGCGGCCGCTGCGGCAACGCCTGCAACGCCACCAACGGGACGGCGACCTGCTCGGGGGGCTCCTGCGGCATCGCCTGCTCCGCGGGCTTCGGCGACTGCGACGGAGCGGCCGCCAACGGATGCGAGACCAACCTCAACACCACGCTCGCGAGCTGCGGGACCTGCGGCTCGGCCTGCGCCCCCGCCCACGCGACGGGGGCCTGCGCCTCCGGGCGCTGCGCCATCGGGAGCTGCAACGCGGGCTTCGCCGACTGCGACGGCAGCGCGGCCAACGGCTGCGAGGTCAACCTCGGCACCGACCCCGCCCACTGCGGGGCGTGCCCGACGGTGTGCAGCAGCGTCAACGGCGTCCCGAGCTGCGCCGCGGGCGCGTGCCGCATCGCGTGCTCGGCGGGCTACGACAGCTGCGACGGCGCCGTCGCCAACGGCTGCGAGACCAACCTCGCGACGACCGTGGCCAGCTGCGGGGCGTGCGGTCGCACCTGCGCCCTCCCCAACGCGACCGCCGCCTGCGCCGCGGGAGCCTGCCGCGTGGGCGCCTGCAACGCGGGCTTCGCCGACTGCGACGGCGTCCCCACCAACGGCTGCGAGGTCGACACCCGCACCAGCGCCGCCAACTGCGGCCGCTGCGGCGGCGCCTGCGCTGCGGCCAACGCCGCCTCCACCTGCGCCGCGGGGAGCTGCGCGTACACCTGCCTCGCGGGCTACGGAGACTGCGACGGCGTGGCCTCCAACGGCTGCGAGACCGCCCTCTCGACGAGCGTGGCGAGCTGCGGCCGCTGCGGCAACGCGTGCAGCGCCACCAACGGGACGGCGACCTGCGCCGCGGGCGCCTGCGGCATCACCTGCTCCGCGGGCTTCGCCGACTGCAACGCCAGCGCGACGGACGGCTGCGAGGTCAACCTCGGCACCAGCCCCTCGCACTGCGGCCGATGCGGCGGGGCCTGCTCGCTGGCCAACGCGACGGCGGGCTGCGCGGCGGGCGCGTGCACCGTGGCCTCGTGCAACGCCGGCTACGGCGACTGCGACGGAGCGGCCGGCAACGGCTGCGAGGTCCCGCTGGCGAGCACCAACGCGCACTGCGGCCGCTGCGGCAGCGCGTGCGCCGCGGGCTCCGTGTGCTCCGCCGGGGTGTGCCTCTCCACCTGCGGAGCGGGCCTCACCTTCTGCAGCGGTCGCTGCGTCAACGTCGCCACCGACCCGGCCCATTGCGGCCGATGCGGGGGCGCGTGCCCGACCCCGCCCAACGCCGCTCCGACCTGCGCCGCGGGCGCCTGCGGCTACGCCTGCCTCGCGGGCTACGGCGACTGCGACGGCAACCCCGCCAACGGATGCGAGACCAGCCTCGCGACGACCGTGGCGAGCTGCGGCCGCTGCGGCAACGCCTGCAACGCCACCAACGGAACCGCGACCTGCGCGGGGGGTTCCTGCGGCATCACCTGCGCCGCGGGCTACGGCGACTGCGACGGAAGCGCCGCCAACGGGTGCGAGACCAACCTCAACACCACCCCGTCGAGCTGCGGGCGCTGCGGCGGGGCGTGCTCGCTGGCCAACGCGACGGCGGGCTGCGCGGCGGGGGCGTGCACCGTGGCGAGCTGCTCCGCGGGCTACGGCAACTGCGACGGGTCGGCCGCCAACGGCTGCGAGGCCAGCCTCGGCAGCGTGACCAGCTGCGGCGCCTGCGGAACCGTCTGCGGCGGCGCCAACGGCACCCCGCTCTGCACCGCGGGGCGCTGCGCGATCGCGTGCGCCGCGGGCTACGGCGACTGCAACGGGGTCAACGCCGACGGCTGCGAGACCAACCTCACCACCAGCGCGGGCAACTGCGGCTCGTGCGGGGCCGTGTGCAGCAGCGTCAACGGCACCCCGAGCTGCGCCGCGGGCGCGTGCCGCATCGCGTGCGCCTCGGGCTACGGCGACTGCGACGGCGCCGTCGCCAACGGCTGCGAGACGCAGACCAGCTCGAGCGTGTCGAACTGCGGCGCCTGCGGGGCCGTGTGCTCGCTGGCCAACGCGACGGCGGGCTGCGCGGCGGGCGCGTGCACCGTGGCCTCGTGCCGGGCGGGCTTCGGCGACTGCGACCGGGTCGCCTCCAACGGCTGCGAGGCCAACCTCGCCACCACGCCGGCGCACTGCGGCGCGTGCGGGGCGGCCTGCGCCCTGGCCCACGCGAGCGCGGGCTGCTCGTCGGGCGCGTGCACCGTCGCGAGCTGCGACCCGGGATGGGGCAACTGCGACGGGCTCGCGGCCAACGGCTGCGAGACGGACGTCAACGCCACCCCGGCGCACTGCGGCGGCTGCGGGCGGGCGTGCGCCCTGGCCAACGCGACGGCGGGCTGCGCGGCGGGGGCGTGCACCGTGGCGAGCTGCTCCGCGGGATACGGCAACTGCGACGGGGTGGCCTCCAACGGGTGCGAGACCAACCTCAACACGTCCAACGGCAGCTGCGGCGTGTGCGGGCGCGCGTGCGCTGCGGGCCAGGTGTGCTCCTCGGGCGCGTGCACCAGCGTGTGCTCCTCGCCGACCACCTACTGCGCCGGGAGCTGCGTGAACCTCAGCACCGACCCATCCAACTGCCGCACCTGCGGCGCCGCGTGCCCGGCCCCGCCCAACGCGACGGCGGTCTGCGTGGCCGGCACCTGCGGCGGCGCGTGCCGCTCGGGCTTCGGCGACTGCAACAACTCCATGACCGACGGGTGCGAGTCCAACCTCGGCACCTCGACCTCCCACTGCGGCGCGTGCGGGGCGGCGTGCGCTCCGGCCAACGCGACCGGCGCCTGCGTCGGCGGCGCCTGCGGGATCGGGAGCTGCAACGCCAGCTACGGCGACTGCAACCGCAGCCCCTCGGACGGCTGCGAGGTGGCGCTGCTCACCAGCGCCGCCAACTGTGGAGGCTGCGGCAACGCGTGCTCGCTGCCCAACGCGACGCCCGCGTGCAGCGCCGGGAGCTGCGCCATCGCGGCCTGCAACCCGGGCTACCAGAACTGCGACATGGTCACCTCCAACGGCTGCGAGACCAACGTCGCGGGCGACGTCAACAACTGCGGCGGCTGCCGCAACGCCTGCCCGTCGCAGAACGGCTCCGCCCGCTGCACCAGCGGCGCGTGCTCGCTGCTCTGCAACGCGGGCTGGGGCGACTGCGACGGCAGCGCCGCCACCGGGTGCGAGACGGACACCAACGGCTCGCTCGCGCACTGCGGCGGCTGCGGTCTCGCCTGCCGCCCGCCCAACGCCTCGGGCGCCTGCAGCGGCGGGGCGTGCCGGGTGGCGTCGTGCGTGAGCGGGTTCCTCGACTGCAACGGGCAGGCGGGGGACGGCTGCGAGGTGTCCGCGCAGACGGACAACGCCAACTGCGGCGCCTGCGGCCGCGCCTGCGCGGGCGGGACGGCCTGCGCCGCGGGGCTGTGCGTTCCGGTCAACGACGTGTGCACCAGCGCGACGGTGATCAACCTCGCGGCGGGCACGCACCTCGACGTGCCCTTCACGGTGGTCAACGCCAACCACACGACCAACGCGCCGACGCCGTGCACCAGCACCGGCGGGGCGGACGTGTTCTTCCAGTTCACGCTGACGCAGACCGAGATGGTCTACGCCGACACCTTCGGCGCGGGCTTCGACACCATGCTCTTCTTCGCGCGCGACGGCCGCCCCCGCGGCGGGGCCTGCGACTCGTGGAGCATCTTCGGCTGGTCGGGCCAGGTGTGGTGCAACGACGACGCGACCCTGGCGGAGTCGAGCGGCGGCCCCGGCTGCGCCACCGCGGGCAACACCTCGCAGGTCGTCGGGCAGTTCTCGCCCGGCACCTACTACCTCGTGGTCGCCGGCTTCGGCTCCGCGCAGGGCGCCGGGACCGTGCACGTCGAGCACCTCCCGGTCACCGGCAGCGGCACGGTGTTCTACGCGCCGCAGGGCCGCGACAACACGTACTTCGGCTTCTCCCAGGCCCTGGCCGGGTCGAGCACCGTGTCCACCACCGGCGGCGGCGGCGCGGGCCCCGAGCCCAGCGTGTGGTGGCGCCGCTGCCCCACGACGGCGAGCAGCCCGCTGCGGGCCTCCACCTGCGTGGCGAGCAACAACGCTCCCTTCGACACGGTGCTCGACCTGCGCCACGCGAGCGGCGTGGTCGGCGCCTGCGTCGACGACGTCGGCACCGCGGTGTGCGCGCGCTCGGGCAACGCCTCCATCATCAACGCCACGGTGCCCGCGGGCGCCGGGCTGCACGTCATCACTGCCGACAGCTACGTCTCGACGCAGACCGGCATCTACGACTTCCAGCTCAACTACTACCCCCCGCGCTGACCGCGCGCGGCGGTGGCCGCCCGCCCGTCGCGACCCGCTGGGCGTCCAGGCCCGCGGGCTCCATAGGGTCTCGCACCGTGATCCCCTCTTCGCTGCCGCCGCCGCCCGTCGCGCTCCTCGACCTCGCCACGGGGTACCAGCGGGCTCGCGCGCTCTTCACCCTGGTCGAGCTCGCGGTGCCGACGCTGCTCGCCGAGGGGCCGCTCGCGCGCGACGAGCTCGCCGACCGCCTCGGGGTGCACCCGCTCGCGGCCGACCGCTTCCTCAACGCGTGCGTGGCGCTCGGGCTGCTCGAGCGCGAGGGCGGCACCTTCCGCAACGCCCCGGTGGCCGCGGAGTTCCTCGTGCGGGGGATGCCCACGTACCTGGGCGACCAGGTGCTGTTGCACGCGCGCACCACCTACGGGCTCTGGTCCGACCTCACCTCGACGCTGCGCACCTGGCGCCCCGGCGCCACCGACGACGCCGCCCCCGCCGACGAGGACCAGGGGGCCGACGCGATGCGCGGCCAGCACAACCTCGCGATTCTGGTGGGCCACAGCCTCGGGCGCGCCTACGACTTCTCACGGCACCGCGCGCTCCTCGACCTCGGCGGCGGCACCGGCGCCATGGCCCTGAGCATCTGCGCGCTGCACCCGAAGCTGCGAGCGACGGTGTTCGACCTGCCCGCGGTGGCCGACGCCGCGAGGGAGTACATCCGCGACGCGGGCCTCTCCGATCGCGTCGAGGTCGTGGAGGGAAACTTCAAGAGCGACCCGCTGCCCGAGGGCTACGACGTGGCGCTGCTCGCCAACCTGCTGTCGGTCTCCAGCGAGGACACCAACCGCGCGCTCCTGCGGCGCATCCACGCGCAGCTGCCGCCGGGCGGGGCGGTGATCCTGAGCGGCTGGATCCTCGACGACGGGCGCACGTCCCCGACCATCCCGGTGCTCTTCTGCCTCCAGGACATCAACTGGAACGCCCCGGACGTCGAGCGCTCCGCCGGGACGTACATCTCCTGGCTGCGCGACGCGGGCTTCGCCGACGTGACCCGCCGCCCCCTCTGCGAGCCCAGCAGCATGATCGTGGGCCGCAAGCGGGCCTGAGCCGCGAGCGCTTCAGCGGCGCGCGAAGGGCAACCCGGCCTGCTCGATCGCCTTCCAGAACGCCTTCGTCTCGCGCGGCGGCGACTCGTTCCACTCCGTGAAGAACTCCGTCTCGAGCTGCTTGAGGGCGGTGAGGGTGCGGACGTGCCCTCGGCGCAGCGACTCGACGTCGAAGAGCGCCGACGCCCGGTGCGTGACGCTCTCCCAGTCGCCGCGGGCCGAGGGGCCCCCCCCCAACCGACACCCCCGCGCCGGGGGCGCCGGGGGCGCGGCCCCGCGCCGGCGGACCCACCCCCCCCCCACGGGCGGGTTTGGCTTGCTACTTGCCCGCCGCCCCGGCC
>CBIHPK010000238.1:0-10051 GCA_966211675.1 uncultured Myxococcaceae bacterium | reverse complement strand
CCGCGAGGTCGATGATCGAGAGCCGGCGCATCCCGAGCCCGACCGCTCCGTGGAAGAGGTACCCGGCGTCGTCGGGCCCGCGGTGGGTGATGGCGTCGTTCATCCGGCGCACGAGGCCGTGGTCCACGGCCGCGCCGCGTCGGTACTCGAAGATGCCGACGATGCCGCACATGGTCGACTAGGGGTGTCCTCGGGGAGGGAGTCCCTGGGCGGGACTCAGCCGTTCGCGCGTTTCTCGCGGGCGGCCAGCGCCACGTCGGCGTCGACCATCATGGTGACGAGCTCACGGAAGCCGACCGTCGGGGTCCAGCTGAGCTTCTCCCGGGCCTTGGCGGGGTCGGCCAGCAGCAGGTCGACCTCCGCGGGGCGCAGGTAGCGCGGGTCGAGCTTCACGTGCTCCTGCCAGTCGAGGCCCGCGTGGGCGAAGGCCACCTCCAGGAACTCCCGCACCGAGTGCGTCTCCCCGGTGCCGATGACGAAGTCGTCGGGCTCGTCGACCTGGAGCATGCGCCACATCGCGTCGACGTAGTCCGGCGCGTAGCCCCAGTCGCGCTTCGAGTCGAGGTTGCCGAGGAAGAGCTCCTTCTGGAGCCCGAGCTTGATTCGACCGACGGCGCGGGTGATCTTGCGGGTGACGAAGGTCTCCCCGCGGCGCGGCGACTCGTGGTTGAACAGGATGCCGTTGACCGCGAACATCCCGTAGGCCTCGCGGTAGTTCTGCACCATGTAGAACGCGTAGGCCTTGGCGACCGCGTAGGGGCTGCGCGGGTGGAAGGGCGTGGTCTCGCGCTGCGGCGTCTCCACGACCTTGCCGTAGAGCTCGCTCGAGCTGGCCTGGTAGAACCGACACTGCACGCCGACCTTGCGGATGGCCTCCAGCATGCGGATGGCGCCGAGCGCGGTGACCTCGCCGGTGTACTCCGGGATGTCGAAGGAGACCCGCACGTGGCTCTGCGCGCCGAGGTTGTAGACCTCCGCGGGCTGCACCTCGCTGACGATGGACTGCAGCGACGAGGCGTCGTTGAGGTCGCCGTAGTGGAGGTAGAGGTTGACCCCGCGCTCGTGGGGGTCGCGGTAGAGGTGGTCGAGGCGCTCGGTGTTGAAGGAGCTGGAGCGGCGCACGACGCCGTGGACCTCGTAGCCCTTCTCGAGCAAGAGCTCGGTGAGGTACGAGCCGTCCTGTCCGGTGATTCCTGTGATGAGTGCGCGCTTCATGGGGATGTCCGTGCGGTCTCTCGGGCTGCGATGTCGACGCGGTGTTCTCGGTACCAGGCGATGGTGCGGCGCAGGCCCTCGGCGAAGGGCGTGCGGGCGGTGAATCCGAAGCGCTCGCGGGCGCGCTCGACGTCGAGCATGCGCCGCGGCTGGCCGTTGGGGCGGCTGCCGTCCCAGCGCACCTCGCCGGTGAAGCCGCAGGCGCGAGCGATGGTGTCGGCGAGCTCGCGCATGGAGATCTCGAAGCCGGCGCCCAGGTTGACCGGGTCCGGGTCGTCGTAGCGCTCCGCGGCCAGCACGAGGCCCTCGGCGCAGTCCTCCACGAAGAGGAACTCCCTCGTCGGAGAGCCGTCGCCCCAGAGCGTGACGAAGGACTCTCCGCGCGCCTGCGCGTCGATGAACTTGCGGATCATCGCCGGGATGACGTGCGAGTCCTCGAGGTCGAAGTTGTCGCGCGGGCCGAAGAGGTTGACCGGGAAGACCATCACGAAGTCCGAGCCGTACTCCTGGCGGTAGGCCTGGGCCATCACCAGCAGGGCCTTCTTCGCGATGCCGTAGGGGGCGTTGGTCTCCTCGGGGTAGCCGTTCCAGAGGTCGTCCTCGCGGAAGGGGACGGGGGTGAACTTGGGGTACGCGCAGATGGTGCCCGCCACGACGACCTTGGCGGTGCCGTGGACGCGCGCGCTCTCCAGCACGTTCAGCCCCATGGCCATGTTGTCGTAGAAGAAGCGCCCCGGGTGGCGGCGGTTGGCGCCGATGCCGCCCACGCTCGCGGCCAGGTGCATCACCAGGTCGGGGCGGTGCTCGCGGAAGATCGCGTCGGACTGCGCCGCGTCGCGCAGGTCGTGCTCCTTCGAGCGCGGGACCACCACCTCGCCGACGCCCTTCGCGCGTAGCGCCTCGACGACGTGCGAGCCGAGAAACCCGCTCCCGCCGGTGACCAAGACCTTCTTGCCTTCGAGCGTTCCCATCGTGAGCGATCCTTCCGATGCCGCAGGGCGGGGCGTGACTACCACTGGTCCGTCGGGACCGCCAAGGCGCCCGCGCTCCACCATCAGCCGGGGACGGGGGCCGGAGCGCCCGCCTTGACGGCCTCGATCATGAGCCCGGTGCCCAGCCGGTCGCCGAGCCTACGCACCAGC
Organism: uncultured Myxococcaceae bacterium; assembly: GCA_966211675.1. Lineage (GTDB taxonomy): Bacteria > Myxococcota_A > Polyangia > Polyangiales > SCUS01. The sequence continues at coordinate 7,694 of CBIHPK010000238.1, read as the reverse complement.
CAGCGGGGGTAGAGCCTCCACGCGAGCTGGTGCTTCCACCCGCGGTACTTCGCCGCCGGGGGCATCATCAGCAGGTCGCCGTGCGAGAGCTGCGGCCGCACGTCGACGCGCGCGAAGTCCGAGAACAGCTCGCGCCCCTCGTCGACCGTATAGACCTTGGTGCCCGGGCTCTCCAGGTGCTCGAAGACCGCCTGCCGGGGCGACACCCACGGCCGCATGTGCGCCGCGTAGTGCACGCCCCAGAGCATGAAGCCCACCCACGACGGGTGGTGATAGACCATCACGATCGCGGTGCCGCCGGGCTTGAGCACCCGGTGCACCTCCTTCACCGCGGCGCGCGTGTCCGGCGAGTGGTGCAGCACCCCGTACGAGTAGACGATGTCGAAGGTCGCGTCGGGGAAGGGCAGGCGCTCCGCGTCGGCCACCCTCACCTCGGCGGACAGGCCCTCCAGGGCGAGGCGCTCGCGGGTGAGGGCGACGCCCTGCTCGGTGAGGTCGACCCCGGTCGCGACGGCGCCGTTGCGCACCCAGTTGATGAAGTCGGTGCCGGCCCCCACGCCGACCTCCAGCACCTTCAGCCCGCGGCCCCGCTCGAAGCGGGCGAAGGACTTGATGTACGGCTCCCAGGCGTAGCGCTCGCGCTCGATCTCGTCGAAGAACGCTCGGCGCTCGGCGGGCGAGTTGCCACGGGTGCCGCACGGCTCGGCCTGCCAGTGACTGCGCACGGCGTCCTTCAAGGCGTCGGCGTCCGGGGCGTTGCGATCGTCAGTGGCCATTCAAAGCTCCGCAGAGAAGGGGCGGCATCCTGAGGCAGCGCCTCGCGCGGAGTCAACCGCGACGGCCACCGTCCGACGCCATCGGTCGCGCGGCCGAAGCTCGCGCTGCGACCGGTGAGTGCCCCTGTTGCCCCGGGAGGCCGCTCCGTTCTACCTAACGCGCGGGCGCCGCGGGTTCTCGCATCGCTCGGGCGGGACTGAACTCCCGTCCCCTGTGCGGCAACGCACGCCACCAGAGGTCCGCGCCCGACTCCCCGCCGTCACTCCCTCAACCGTCGCCGACGAAGAAACCCCGCCAACCCTATGCCCGCGATCGACGTCCTGCATCCGCCCGGCGAACGGGCCCCGATCAAGCCGCGCGCGGCCTGGGCCCGGCCCGTCCTCGCGGTGCTGGTCTTCGGCGCCCCGATGGCCCTCGGCGGAGCGCCCTACTGGTCCGTTCCGCTCTTCGCGCTCATCGCCCTCGGGGGCTTCGTGATCGCGGGCTGGGACCGGGCGGTCGCCCAGCGGGATCGCCTCCTCGTGTGCTGGCTGATCCTGCTCGGGGTGCTGGGCTTCCAGCTCCTCCCCCTTCCCCCGGCGCTGCTGCAGCTCCTCGACCCGACCTCCGCGGCCGCCTCCGCGGGCGCCCTCGACCCGCTGCGGGTGTCCCGCGCCGCCGAGTGGCGGGCGCTCCACCACGACCCCGGCAGCGGCCTCGCGGACCTGCTCTATCTCCTGGGCCTGGGCGCGGCCTACATCACGGCCACGCGGGTGTCGTCGCGCGAGGAGGGGGACCACACGGTGCGCCTCGTCGCCTACGCCGCGCTGCTCATCGCGGGCTTCGCGCTCGCGCACCAGATCACCGAGCAGGACCGCGTCTTCGGCTTCTACCGCCCGCACGCCGCGTCGCCGCCGATCCTCTCCCCGCTGCTCAACCCCAACCACCTCGCGGCGCTCACCGGCGCGGGCGCCATCCTCTGGCTGGGCCTCGCGGTGGCCGCCGAGCGCGCCGCGCCGCGCACCATCGCCGCCCTCTCCGCGGTGCTCTGCGGGGTGGTGTGCATGCTCTCCCTCTCCCGGGGCGGCGTGGCCGCGACCGTGGGGTGCATCCTCCTGTTCGTCGGGCTCAACGCGCGCCGCGGCACCTCCGCCCACGCGACGCCTCGCACCGGCCCGCAGGTCTGGGTCGGGCTCGCGCTCGGGGTCGTGATCCTGCTCGCGGGCGTGTACATGGCCTCGACCTCGCTCAGCGACGAGTACGCGAGCGGAGGCGTGAGCAAGCTGGAGAACTTCCGGCGCGCCCTCGGGCTGCTGCGCGACCACTGGCTCCTCGGGGTCGGCTCCGGCGCGGTGCCCGTCGCGGTCGCCTCCTCAGGCCGCCTCGACCCGGAGTGGACCTTCCTCCGCGTCGAGTGCCTCCCGGTCGACATCGCCGTGTCCTTCGGGCTGCCCGCGGCGCTCGCGTCCCTCTGGCTCGCCGCGCGCGCGCTCCGCGACTGGCGCCCCCCGGCCCACGCCACGCCCATCGTCATCGGCGCCTGGTGCGCGATGCTCTCGCTGGTCCTGCACGACCTCGTGGACTTCTCGCTCTTCCTCGGGGGCGTCGGGTACCCCGCGGCGATCCTCGCGGGCTACCTCATGGCGCAGCGCCTCCGCCGCTGGCGCAACGCCCTCCCTCGGGGCGCGGCGGTGCTGCGCTCCCCGGCCCTCGCGGTGCTCGTCCTCGGGGTCGCCCTCGCGCCCTTCGCGTGGCGCTCGACGCTCGAGCCCGAGCGCGACCACATCGAGGAGCTCCTGCGCTCCGACGCCACGGCCATCCACGGCGCGGCCCTGCGGCGCGCGCTCGTCCGGCACCCCTTCGACGCCTACCTGCCGCTGCTCGCCGGCGCCCACGCCGCCGCGCAGAACGACGAGTCGGCGCTGCGCTTCGTCTCCCGCGCGCTGGTGCTCTCGCCGACCTGGGCCCAGCCGCACCTGCTGCTCGCGCGCACCTTCGCCGCGCGCGGCCTGCGCTCGCAGAGCCTCGTCGAGCTGCGCGAGGCCCTGGTGCGCTCGGAGCGCATCATGCGCCCGGCGGCCGAGCTCGCGGTGCGCCTTCGCCCGCTGCCGGACGCGGACGAGATCGCCCGGCTCACCCCTCGCGCGCCCTACGGGCTCCTCTTCCTGGACATGCTGGCCACCCGGCCCGGCGCGACCCCGGCGCTCGTCACCGACGTCGACGGGCTCATCCTGGCCCGTGACCCGAACTTCATCTGGGCGCTGCGCCGCCGCTCGGAGTACGCCCTCGCGGCGGGGCACCCGCAGGACGCGCTCGCCTTCTGCGACCGGATGATCGCCTCGCACCAGGGCGACGCGGAGGGCTACGTCTGCCGCGGGGCGATCCTGGTGAACGCGGGCGACCTCACCGGCGCCATGCGCACCTACGCCGCGGGCATCGCCCGGGCGACGGACCGCTACCCACTGCACATGGCGCGGGCCCGGGTGTACGCCGCGCGCCACGAGGCCGCGTCGATGCGCGAGGCCATCACGTCGGCCATCGAGGCCGCGGGCGCCAGCCTCGACCGGCTGGTCGCGGCGCACGGGCTACACGGCGCGCTCGAGACCTCCGTGGGCAACGACCGCGGGGCCATCGAGGCGTACATGATGGCGCACGCGCTGACCGCCCCGGAGGCGCCCTACCTCATCGAGCTGCTGGAGGCCTCGGCGCGCACCGGCGACCGGGCGACCGTGGAGCAGGGCTGCGCCTCGCTGGGCGAGCGGGGCCCGCTCGACGCGAGGGCGAGGGCCCTCTGCAACCGCGGGGTGTCGCCCTCGCTGGTGGGCGACGGCGGTCGATGAACGTCCTCGCGGTGCGGGCGCAACGCATGACCCGGTCGGGTTGTCGTGCCCGGATGATCTGGTACTAAGGCCAACGAAACGAATGGAGACGCGCGCGTGAGCGAGAGTGGTTCGAGGGCGACGATGTCTCCCGATGCCCAGAGCCAGCCGATGGAGCAGCTGCGGCAGCTCTGGAAGCACCGGTGGATCGTCCTGAGCGGCGTGGCGCTGGCGCTCTGCCTCGACGCGCTGTGGGTGCTTCGCCAGCCGAAGATCTACGCGGCGACCGCGGTGCTGCAGTTCGAGCCCAATCCCCCGCGCCCGCTGGGGCGCCAGGTGGAGGACCTCGACACCTCCGGCGTCGGCTCCTACTGGAACATCCGCGAGTACTACGAGACCCAGTACCGGGTGGTGAAGAGCCGGGCCGTGGCCGAAGGGGTCGTGCGCCGGCTCGGGCTCCAGCACGACCCGGACTTCATGGGCGTCCCCGCCGCGCGCCGAGCGAGCTTCCGTTCGGTGTCCGTGTCGACCGCGGCGATGGCGCTGATCGGCCGCCTCCGCGTCGAGCCGGTGAAGGAGAGCCGGCTCATGAACATCGTGGTGGAGGACCACTCTCCCCGCCGCGCGCAGCTGCTGGCCAACACCCTCGTCGACGTCTACGTGCAGCGCAACCTCGACCACCGCCTCGGGAGCACCCGCGACGCCGTGCGGTGGCTGAGCAACCAGCTCGACGAGCTGCGGGAGAACCTCTCGCGCGCCGAAGACCGGCTGCAGACCTTCCGCCGCGAGCACAACATCGTCTCCGAGAACTTCATCGACCAGCGCAACATCCTCGGCAACCGCATCGCGCAGCTCTCCGAGGCGCTCACGCAGGCGCAGACCCGCCGCTTCGCCCTCGCGGCCCGCACCACCGAGGTCGTGCGCGCCGAGCGCGACGTGCTCCGCTCGCTGGAGGCCGTCTCCAACGGCATGGCCATCGACGCGCCGCTCGCCGACCGCGTCCGCTGGCGCAACCAGGTGGGCGTCGCGATGTCGCAGCTCACCGCCCCGGAGTACCTGACCTCGACGGTGCTCACCTCCATGCGCACGCAGTTCGAGATCGCGCTGCGCGAGGAGTCCACCTCGGAGATCCGGTACCTCCAGCAGTCGCTCGAGCTGCGCGGCGCGAGGGCGCGCACCAACTCCGTGGTGAGCCTCTTCCGCGCCGAGGTGGCCAACATCCGCGGCGCCACCGAGGCGGAGCTGCGCGGCGTGCAGCGCTCCGAGGGCAGCGTGCGCGCCGAGCTGCTGGTCGCCCAGCGCCAGGCCGTCGAGCTCAACCAGCAGGAGATGATGTACTCGCGCCTCGCCCGCGAGCGGGAGAACCACTCCAAGATCTACGGCATCGTCCTCGAGCGCACGACCGAGGGCAACCTCATGCGCGACCTCCAGGTCAACAACATGAGCGTGCTGGAGTACGCGCTGCTCCCGGCGGTGCCGATCAAGCCGAGGGTGCCGCTCTCGCTCGCCATCGGCGGCATCGCGGGGGTGATCCTGGGGCTGCTTGGCGCGACGCTCGCGGTGCTCGCCGACCGCACGGTGCGCTCTCGCGCGGACGTCGAGGAGGGGCTGCGCACGCCGGTGCTCGGGTTCCTCCCGCTGGTCAGCGGGCGCGGGATGCGCAACCAGTACAAGTACCGCTACGGCGACGTGCAGCCGCAGGAGGGGCCGGTCGACAACCTCGACCTGGTGGTGCACTCGCACCCGACCTCGATGATCGCCGAGCTCGCTCGCGGCATCCGCACCAACCTGCTCTTCATGTCCCCGGACACGCCCTTCCAGATGCTGATGGTGACCAGCGCGTCGCCGCGCGAAGGCAAGACCTTCACCGCGGTGAGCCTCGCCATCTCGCTGGCCCAGAGCGGCAAGCGGGTGCTCCTGGTCGACGCCGACCTGCGGAGGCCGCGCATCCACAAGGTCTTCCGGCTGCGCCCTCCGGTGGGCCTCACCAGCATCCTCATCGGCGAGGCCACGCACGACGAGGCGGTGATCACCACCGAGGTGCCCAACCTCTCGCTGCTCCCCTGCGGCCCCATCCCCCCGAACCCCGCGGAGCTTCTGCACAGCCAGAAGGCCAGCGAGTTCATGGTCTTCCTGCGCACGCAGTACGACCGCATCGTCTTCGACTCGCCGCCCATCACCGCGGTCACCGACGCGCTCGCGCTCGGCCCGCAGCTCGACGGCGTGGTGCTCGTGGTGCGCGTCCGCCAGACCCGGCGCGACCAGGCCGCGGGCGTGCTCCGTCAGCTGCGCGCGCTCGGCAGCAAGGTCGTCGGGGTCGTGGTCAACGGCATCCAGCCCAACGACGACTCGCCCTCCTACTACTACGCCGGGCAGTACGACTACTCGCCCCACCCCTCGGACGTCCCGAGCCCGAGCCCGAGCCCCCGCCCCGACGCCTGAGCGTCGCCCCCCTCGACCCGCGCTACCAGACCCCGACCACGCCGCTCCCGAAGCCCGGGACCGCCGCGAGGGTGAACACGAACACCGGCGTCGTCGGCAGCGTCGGCCCGGTGGGGAGGTAGCGCGCGGCGCTGGCGTCGCGAGGAGCGCCCACCAGGAAGGTGTTGCTGATCGGGTCGACGCTGGCGACCACCGAGCCGAAGGCCCCGTCGGTCCCGAGGCCGGTGATCACCGCGCGGCGCAGCGAGGCGTCGACCACGGACTGGCCGTAGAAGACCGTGACCCGGCCGTTGGCGCCGGCCGAGGGGGCGCCGACGCCGAAGTCCCCGACGCCGTCGCCGTCGAGGTCGCCGAGGCCCGCGATCGCCGCGCCGAAGCTCCCCGCGGGAAGCGGCCCGGAGAGGAAGCCCGTCGGCGTCGACGACAGTCCGCCGCCGCCGCCCAGGTAGACGAGCACCCGGCCCGGACCGGTCCCGTTGCCGGGCGCCCCGACGGCGAAGTCGGAGAAGCCGTCGCCGTTGATGTCGCCGACGTGAGCCACGGAGGCGCCGTGGCGGCTGTCCGGATCGCCGTCGCCCACCAGGATGTTCTGCGACAGGACGCCGAGCCCCGTCGGGCTGCCGCGGAAGGCGTAGGCGCCGCCCTGCGAGACCGGCAGGCCGGGGCCCGCCACCACCACGTCGCCGTAGCCGTCGTTGTCGACGTCGGCGCCCCCGGCGAGGGCGTAGCCGAAGCGAGCGCCCACGAGGTCGCGGCCTCGCAGCGTGAGGGCGATCTCGTTGGTGAGTCCCGCCGCGCTCCCGAGGTAGACGTGGGCCCGGCCGCGGTCGTCCGAGGCGCCGGGCTGGCCCACGATGGCGTCGGAGTACCCGTCGCCGTTGGTGTCCCCCGCGCCGTCGAGCGAGAAGCCGTAGGTGAGGTCGCCGGGGGTCGTGAGCCTCGCCCCACGACGCTGCTGGAAGGTCGGGTTTCCCAGGAAGATCTCGACGTGACCCTGCGTGGCAGCGGGGTCGTAGGCGGAGACGCCGAGGTCGGTGATCCCGTCGCCGTCGACGTCGCCGAGGCAGGCCACCGCGTGGCCGAAGCCCACCGCGGACTCGTCGCGGGAGGTCAGCACCAGCGGCGTGGAAGGAGCGGTGAGGGGGCCTCGCCAGAGGTAGATGCGGCCCTGGCCCGGGGTGGTCGAGGGCGCGGCGATGGCGAGGTCGGCCTGGCCGTCGCCGTCGAAGTCGAGCACGGTGCCGTAGGCCGCGTCGCGCGGAGGACGCAGGCTGGAGAGCCAGAACTCCCAGGTGGGGCTCCAGGTGGCGAGGCGCCCGGTGGCGGTGATCCCTCGAAGGCGCCAGAAGTACGCGCCGGCGACGAGCTCGACGGGGATGCTCCCGCTGGAGCCGGTGGCGTCGAAGGTGGAGACGACCATGGTGCACGAGCGGTCGCGGCAGACCTGCACCTCGGCGCCGACGATGACGCCCGAGCGCTGCCAGTGAAGCGTCGGGCGGGGATAGGTCACGATGGATCCCACCGGCGGCCCGAGAGGCCGGGGAGTCGGGTCGAGCGGCGGGCTGCGATCGGTCGGGATGTCCGTTGGGATGTCCGTTGGGATGTCCGTTGGGATGTCCGTTGGGATGTCCGTTGGGATGTCCGTTGGGATGTCCGTTGGGATGTCCGTTGGGATGT
>CBIHPK010000237.1:0-10098 GCA_966211675.1 uncultured Myxococcaceae bacterium | reverse complement strand
GGCGGGCGAGCACGGCGACCGCGTCCTCGGTCGGGCGGGTGCGGAGGAGATGCACGGCGAGGCGCAGCCCTTCGTCCATCGCGGGCTCAGGCGAGCGGGCGAGCAGCTCCGTCGGCGCGGCCGTCGGGGCGGTCGTCGGCGGAGGCGGTGGCGGCGGGGGAAGCTCCTGGGCGATGGACGCGGACGCCCAGAGCGTCGCCGAGAGCGTCGCGGCGAGGCGGGCGGGCGTGGGGGAAGCGGGTGCTCGCATGGGGTCTACGGCCTTCCTGGCGGCGTTCAGCGAGGCAGCCTGGGGAGCCCCACGCGGTCGCGGACCCGGTCGAGCGTGTCGCGCGCGACGGCGCGGGCTCGGCGGGCTCCGTCCTGGAGGACATCCTCCAGGGTCGACGGGTCCTTGAGCAGTTCGAGGTAGCGCTCGCGAGGCGCCGCGAGGTGGGCGTTGAGGGCGTCCGCGAGGCGATCCTTGGCGTGGCCGTAGCCGAAGCCGCCGGCGCGGTAGCGGGCGGCCATGTCCTCGACCTCCGCGGGCGAGGCGACCAGCTTGTAGAGCGCGAAGACGTTGTCCGTGTCCGGGTCCTTCGGGTCGTCGAGCCCGAGGGTGTCGGTCTTGATGGTCCTCACCACCTTGCGCAGCGCCTTCTCCGGCAGGAACACCTCGATGGTGTTCTGGTAGCTCTTGGACATCTTCTGCCCGTCGAGCCCGGGGATGGTCGGCACCTCCGCCTGCACCAGCGGCTCCGGGCGGCGGAGGCACTCGCCGTAGATCGAGTTGATGTGCCCGGCCATGTCCTGAGCCATCTCGATGTGCTGCACCTGGTCGCGCCCGACGGGCACCACGTCGCTGTCGTAGAGCAGGATGTCCGCGGCCATGAGCACCGGGTAGTAGAAGGTTCCGCTGGAGAGCGTGCCCGCCTCGCCCTTGTCGAGCGCGGCCTTGTACGCGTGGGCGCGCATCAGCAGCCCGACGCCGGTGACACACGACAGGTGCCACGCGAGCTCGACCACCTCGGGCACGTCGCTCTGCCGGAAGAACACCGCGCGCTTCGGGTCGAGACCCAGCGCCAGGAAGATCGCGGTGATCTCCAGGCTGGTGCGCCGCAGCTGCGCCGGGTCACGGCTCGTGGTGAGCGCGTGGTAGTCGGCCACGAAGTAGTACGCGTCGTGGGTGTCCTGCAGCGCGATGGCGGGCTGCACCATGCCGAAGTAGTTGCCCAGGTGGGGGGTCCCCGTGGGCTTGATGCCCGAGAGGGCGCGGAGGCGTGGCTTCATGCGCGCGACGGTAGAACAGGGCCGCGCGCGATGCACCCTCCCGGTTGTAAGGTCGCGGCCATGCAACTGCGCTCCATCGTGCTGCTGGTCTCGGTCGCGCTCGGATGCACGGACACCTCGGCGCCGGCGGGTCAGTGCCGCTACGACTCCGACTGCGACGAGGGCGCGGTCTGCGCGGGCAACTACTGCCGCACCGGGTGCGTGACCGACCGCGACTGCGCGGCCGGGCAGCGCTGCAGCGAGAGCGAACGCTTCGGCGTGCTCACCTGCCACGCCGTCGCCGCGCAGGCGCAGTGCAACCGCACGAGCGACTGCCCCGCCGGGCTCTCCTGCCTCGACGGCACCTGCCGCGTGCAGTGCCAGCAGGACTACGACTGCCAGGTGATCAACCCCTTCTTCCGATGCGTGTCCAACGCCTGCGCGCTCTCCTGCGCCGCGGGCACCGCCGACTGCGACGGCGCCGCCTCCAACGGCTGCGAGGCGCGCACGGACTCCAACGCCCACTGCGGCCGCTGCGACAACGCGTGCGGCTCCAACACGGTCTGCACCGGAGGCGCCTGCACGTCGACCTGCACCGCGGGCACCACGCTCTGCGGCGGGTCCTGCGTCGACACGAGCACCAACGCCGCCCACTGCGGCCGCTGCGGCAACGCGTGCCCGTCGGCCCCCAACGCCTCGCCGGGCTGCGCGGCGTCGAGCTGCGAGCTCGTCTGCAACGCCGGCTTCGCTCGCAGCGCCGCCGGGTGCAGCCCCATCGCGGCGCCGCGCCTCGTCGCGCCCGCGTCGCTGTCCACGCTCAACGGCAACCGCGACGTGGCCTTCGAGGTGGCCCTCGCGCCGGGCACCGACGGCGCGGTCATCGAGCTCTGCCGCGACCGGGCGTGCACGATGGTGGTCGAGCGCTTCGTCGGCACGGGCGCTCGCGTGACCCGCAGCGGAGCGCTCTCCCCCGGACTCTACTTCTGGCGGGCCTACGGGCGCGCCGGAGCGGGCGCGGGGCTCAGCCCCTCGGCGCAGACCTGGGAGGTGATCGTCCCGTCGAGGGCGGTCACCGGCGACTCGGCCTCGGGGAGCATGCTCGACGTGAACGGCGACGGCTTCGCGGACCTCGCCGTGGGAGAGCCGGGGAGCGGGCGGGTGCTGCTCTACCCGGGCGCCGCGGCGGGGCCGGGCGCTCACCCCGCGACGACGCTCACGGTCGCTGCGCCGATGAGCGGGCTCGGCGAGCACGTGGCCGCGGGCGACTTCGACGGCGACGGCTTCGCCGACCTCGCGGCCGCGGCGCCCACCGCGCAGCAGGTCCATGTGTTCTCGGGCAGCGCGACGGGGCTCCGGTCCACCGGGGTCGTGCGCACCCGCGACGTCATCGGCACCTTCGGCACCGCGCTCGCCGCGGGCGACTTCAACCACGACGGCTACGCCGACCTCGCCGTCGGCTTCACCTGCTTCAAGGGCTGCAGCCCCGGCGTGGACGTCTTCCTCGGGAGCGCGACGGGCCTCGGCCTGACGCCGGTGACCCTCACCTCGCCCGATCGCTTCAGCAGCTTCGGCGAGGAGCTCGCGGTGCTGGGCCGCTTCTCCCCGGAGGCCCGCTTCGACTCCCTGGTGGTGCTGATGCGCGGCGAGGGCGGATCCTCGGCGCTGGTCTACGGAGGCTCCGCCACGGGCCTCGCGACGGCTCCGACGCAGACCATCGTGGTGCCGGGCCAGGCCAACCACCTCGCGGCGGCGCAGGACGTCAACGGCGACGGCTTCCCGGACCTCGCCGTCGTCTCGCAGGCCGTCACCGGAGCGGCTGCGCTGCAGGTGTTCCTGGGCAGCGCCGCCGGGCTCGCGGCGACGGCGGCGGCGATCGGCGACGGAGAGAACCTCGGCGGCCCCGTGGCGGGCCTCGGCGACGTCAACGGCGACGGCTTCGCGGACCTCATCGCGGGAAACGGCTTCCACTCCGCGCGGGTGTTCCTCGGCAGCATGTCGGGGACCATGGTCCCCGGTCCGGTGCTCACGGCGCCGACCGCCCCCGCGGGGATGGAGGGCTACGGTCGCTTCAGCGGCGGCCTCGGCTTCGTCGGCGACCTCAACCGCGACGGCTTCGACGACGTCGTGGTTGGCGCCCCCGACGACGGCGACACCTTCTGCACCGGCGAGGTCTTCGTCTTCCCGGGCAACGCCTCCCTCAGCCCGCCCATCACCCCGACGATCATCCTCACGGTGCCCGACGCCCGCTGCGGCGGAACCTTCGGCGGCGCCATCGCCTCGTTCGCCCGCCCCATCGCGCGCGTTGGGGTATAGGGTCTCCGCCGTGGCTTCCGCTTCCCTTCGTGTGCTCGGCCTCTGCGCCGTGATCGGCTCCCTCGGATGTGGAGCGCGGGTGGTGCTCATCGACTACGACGCCAGCCCTCGCGACGCCCCCGACGCGGGCTCGACGGATGTCCCGGTCGACCTCCCGCAGCCCGAGCGCGACGCGGGCTTCGATGTCGGCTTCGACGTCGGCTTCGACGTGGGCTTCGACAGCGGGCCCGTCGTGGTGGATGTCCCGGTCGACCTCGGGCCGCCCTGCCCCGAGGGCACCGCGTGCGACCCCGGCGTCGTGTGCCGTATCGGCGTCAACCGCTGCGTCGGGTCGGTCGCTCGATGCGTCGCCAACGACAACGCCCCCTTCGGCACCCGCTGCCCCGGCGGAACCTGCGACGGCCGCGGCGCGTGCGTGGCGCCCTCGCAGCGAAGCTGCCCCTCCGCGTCGGAGACCGGATGCGGGATCGTGAACCTCCTCGGCGGACCGCTGGTGCTGGGCGACACGGGAGCGTTTCGCGCCTCGCCGGTGCAGCGGATGATCACCGTGAGCGCCTTCGCGATGGACGCCTCGGAGGTCACCGTGGCGCGCTTCCGTCGGTTCTGGGAGGCGGGCCACCCGGCGCCTCCGTCGCTGCTCGTGTACCCCGGCGCGCTCGTCCCATGGACCGGCGCGGTGACCGAGCCCGGCGTCGCGGGGGCCTGCAACTGGGGCGCTCCGGGCCGCGACTACCACCCGATCAACTGCGTCGATCACCCGACCGCGCAGGCCTTCTGCACCTGGGACGGAGGGCGCCTGCCCACCGAGACGGAGTGGGAGTTTGCCGCGCGCTACACCCTCGCCGCGGGCCTCGACGCCGGTCGGGGCTACCCCTGGGGCGAGGCCACCCCGGCGGCGACCTGCGACCGCGCGCAGTGGAGCCGCTGCCCCGGCGACGACGGCGGAGCCACCCGCCGCGTCGGGCAGTTCGCCAACACGGCCGGCTTCTTCGACCTCGCGGGCAACGTCTGGGAGTGGACCGCGGACGCCTTCGCTCCCTACGGCGACCCGGCCTGCTGGGGCGGGCGAGCGCAGGCCGACCCCTACTGCCCCCGCGGCGCGAGCGGCTACCCCGCCATCCGCGGCGGGAGCTGGATCTCCGACTCGGTCACCCTGCTCCGCGCCGCCAGCCGCGACGACGCGTACATGCCCGGCACGCGCAGCGCGATCCTCGGCCTGCGCTGCGTCCGGCCTCGCGCGACGATCGGCGGCGGCTGAGCGGCACCTCCGCGCTTCCACCCGCCGTGGGCGTCGAAGTAATGTCCGCCGCCATGCGACGACTCCTCTCCACGGCCTTGATCCTCTCGCTCACGGCGTGCGCCTCGACCCCGACGCCGGCGGTGCAGACCGCTCCCCCGACGCCGGTCACGACTGAACCGCCGACCACCACCTCGGTGGAGACCGCCGACGCGGGCGCTCCGACCGCCACCACCCCGGAGGCCGCCGACGCGGGCACCGCCGAGGCGACCACCCCGACCACCACGCCGACGACCGCGACCACCACGCCCGCGACCGCGAGCACCACGCCGACGACCGCCACCACCACGCACCCGGCCACGACGCCCGCGGGCGGCGGCACGGCGGCGCAGGGGCGCGCGGTGTTCCAGCGCGTGTGCGCTCGGTGCCACGAGGACGGCGAGCCCGATGGTCCGGTGCCCAACCTGCGCTGGTCCGAGGCCCGGATGCGCGAGATGGTCCGCAACGGCAACCGGCGGATGCGAGCCATCCCCGTGACGCGCCTCTCCGACGCCGACCTCGCGACGCTGGTGGTCTACCTCCGCTCCACGCACGCGATCCAGTAGCGCCCGGTCAGTCCTCGTCCACGTCGAGGGCGACGCCGATCCACACGGTGCGCCCCGGCGTGAGCACGCCCCTCACCGACTCGAAGCGGAGGTCCAGGAGGTTCTCCGCCAGCGCGAACACCCCGACCCCCGACGCGAACTGCCGCCCGACACGGGCGTTGACGAACACGCCCTGCCACGCGCGGCCGCTGGAGTCGGTGCCGTTGCGGTCGAACCAGAGCGCCTCGGCCCACGCCCGCCAGCCCTGCGCCTCGTAGTGGATCACCCGCGCGCTCGCCCTCGAGCGCAGCCTCCCGGAGAGCGCCTCGCCGTTCTCGTCGACGGTCGTCTGCCAGGTGGCCGAGGCCTGCACGGTCCACCTCGGATGGAGCCGCCAGCTCCCCTCGGCGGTGGCGCCCACGCGCCACGCGACGGCCTCGTTGGTGGGACGCCAGAAGCCGTCGCCGTCGATCGCCCATCGGATGAGCCCCTCGGTGCGCATCGCGAACCCTCGCGCCGCGAAGCTCCAGCGGCCCCCGGGGGTTCCGCCGACCAGCGCCGCGTCGCCGCCCCAGGCGCTCTCCACCGAGAGCGCGTCGTTGCCCCGCTCCCCTCGCGCCGCGCCCACCGCGGTCGGGTACGCGATGGTGGGCCACGCCAGCTCCGCGAAGCTGGGCGGACGATACCCCCGGCCCACGGCGGCGAAGGCCCGCAGCGCCGGCCCCATGGTCCACTCCGCCGCCACGCGCGGCGAGACCTGGGCGCCGTACTGCCCGTCGAGGTCGGCGCGCACGGCGAGGTCGAGCACCGCGCCTTGGGCCAGGTCGAGCCGGTCGCGCACCGCCACGGCGCCCCGGGCCGCAGAGCGAGCGAGCGAGCTGGTGACCAGGGAGTCGTGCCCCGCCTCGGCGGAGAGCGAGAGGGTCCCTGGGGTTCCTCCCAGCGATCGCCGCCACTGGACCCGAGCCTGGAGCTCCCGCGAGAGGTGCTCGTCCTCCGCGCGCTCCGAGCCCGCCGCGAGGTCGGCGCCCACGGGGTTGAAGAGCTGCGTGCGCTGGACGCGCGAGCCCACCGTGGCTTCGAGCGTGTCGCGCGGGGAGAGCGCCACGCGGGCCATCGCCGCGCCCATCACCCCCCGGCGCGCCTGACGGTCGTCGGCGTCGAACATGTCCGCGTCGAAGAGGCTCCCCCAGGACGGAGCGCCCGTCGCGGCGTCGAAGGTGCTGACCCACGCGTGCGTGACGCCGCCGCCGGGCAGCGCCCGGCCGAGCTTCAGCGTGGCGTCGAAGAAGTGCGAGCTGGTGTTGGGGAGCCATCCGCGGTTCCAGGAGCCGCTCACGCCCAGCGCCGCGAAGCGCGAGCCCTGCCTCGCCGCCGCCGTGAGCTGCCCGCGGCCGCCGAGGAACCACCCCGCGCCGTCGTCGTCCGCGCCCATCGGGTGCGCCGCGGCGTCGAGGGGTGGGGCGAGCGCCCCGAGCTGGAGGTTGCCCGTCCACGCGAGCGGCACCGTCGGCGCGCGCGTGGTGACCTCGATCGCCCCGGCGACCGCGTTGGGCCCGAAGAGAGCCGACGAGGGGCCGCGCAGGATCGAGAGGCGCTGCACCATCGCCGTCGGGATCATGTTGGGGTCGGCGCCCCCGACGATCGCCGCGCTCGACCGCGACGAGAGGCGCAGCCCGTCGACCAGCAGCAGCACCTCGTCGGGGGTGGAGCCTCGGAGGGTCAGCCGCCCCACCGCTCCGGCGCTGCCGCCGCCGAGCGCGTCCACGTCGGCCTGGGGGCGGAGCGCGTCGGCGAGCGTCACGCCCCCCGTGCGCTCGATCTCCGCGTGCCCGATGAGCGTCTCGCCCGGCGCCACCCTCGGCGCGCGGATCACCGCGACGTCCACCTCGTCGTCGGCGTGGGCCGACGTGGGAACCGCCCCGGCGCCGAGCGCGACCGCGGCGACCAGCGATCGGCGCACCGGAGGGCGGCTGCAGGGTCGCGTCACGGGCGCAGCATCGCACCGCGGTCGCCGGGCGCTCTACCGCCAAACGCAGCCGCGGCGGTCGCGGTTGCGACGGTGCGACCCGCGACGCTACTGTGGCGGACCTCCATGCGCGCAACGCTCCGCACCACCCTCGGACTCTGCCTCGCCGCGTCGCTCTCGGGCGCCTGCGCGAGCGCCCCCCACCGCGGAACGCTTCCGCCGACCGGCGTCCCCGCCGCCGTCACCGCCGCCACGCTCGACGACGCCCGCCGCGTCCTCGACGAGCAGCCCGCGGGCGAGGCCTCTCTCCGCGAGCTGCGGGCGCAGGTCACCCGGATGCTCGCCGCGCGCGCCTACGAGGCGCTCCAGTCCGGCGACACGGCGAGGGCGATCCAGCGGCTGCAGGCCGCGCTGGTGCGCTACTCCCCGGACGAGCTCGCGCACGGCGGGCTCCCTCGCGACCTCGAGGCGCCTGCGAGGGCGCTCCTCGCGACCTCGTCGACGCGCGGCGAGGAGGGCAGCGCTCTCGGCGCCACGCGCATCCTGCTGGCCCTCGAGCCTCCCCCCGCGGACGCCCGACCGACCTGGGATCGCATCACCGAGTGGGGCGCTCGCAACCGCCAGGACTTCCAGCGCCCCTGGGTGCGCGAGGGCGAGCTCGCGGAGATCCAGCGAGAGGTGGCGGCGCTCATCCCCGCGCGCGACGTGCTCGACTCCGCCGCGGCCCACATCATCGCCCGGCGCGAGGCCGCCGCCGAGGCGCGCAACGCCCGCAGCGAGCTCGCGCACCTGTCCTTCGACGAGGTCCGTCAGCTCCGGGCGGGGCTCCAGCGCTCGGCCGCCGAGCTGGCGATGCTCTTCCTCCGGGTGGGGGAGCTCACGCAGGCCGGTGAGCGCCTCTCCTCCATGGGCGCCGGGGCCGAGGGCTCCGGCCTCGCGACCGCCATCCGAGGCATCGCCCGCAGCGAGGGCGGCGCCGACGCGCTCAACGACCTCGCCCGCCAGGTCGCTCCGGTCGACCACCTCGCCGCCGCGGGCGTGTGCCGCGTCGGGCGCCAGCGCTACGCCTCCGACCCCCGCTTCGCGCGCTGCCTCGCCGCGGCGGCCGACCGCGACCGCGACCTCGGGCTCGCGAGCGCTCACCTCGACGCCGCCTCGGCGCTCCGGCCCTCGGACCTGGACTCGCTGCGCGACGCCCTCGTCGAGACGCACCGCTGGCTACAGAGCGAGGTCGGCGCCGACGACGTGGCCCCCGGTCGCCGCGCCGTCGAGCGCGCCCGCTCGCTGCTCGACCGCTGGCGAGCGCTCGCTCCCGACCGGGCCCCGGCGATCATCGAGGCCGACGTGGAGGAGCTCGCCGCGCAGCTCGAGCTGGCCGCCGGCAACCTCCCGGAGGCCACCGCGCACCTCGAGCGAGCGACGCACGCGACGCCCTCCTCGCGCGACGCCTTCCTCACGCTCTCGGAGATCGCCTGGCGCCACGGCGACGGACCGGCGGCGCTCCATCGCCTCGACGAGGGCGTCGCGCTCCCGCTGCGCCCGAGCGAGAGCGACTCGTCGTTTCGCCCGCGCTTCGCCGTGCGCCGCGCCCAGGTGCTCTCCTCCACGGGCCACCCCGACGAGGCCCGCGCGGCCTTCGGCGAGGCCCTCGCCGCGCTCGACGCGCTCGCGCGCTTCGCCGAGGGGCGCGACCTCGCGGAGGCCCAGTACGAGCGCGCCCTCACCCTCCAGGCCCTCGGCCGCGAAGGCGAGGTGCGCGCCGCCCTCGACGCCGCCCTCGACGCCGACCCGGAGAACCGCAGCATCGCGGGCCTCTCGGTGTCCTTCTGCCTCGGCCACGCCCGATGGTCCGACGCGCTCGACCTCTCCCGCCGGGCCCGCGCCCAGCTCACCCTCGAGCCCGCGTGGCAGGTGTACTTCGCCCTCTGGTCGCGGCTCTCCGCGCGGCTCGGTCACCTCCCCGACGACGCCGGCGCCACCTCCGCCCTCACCGCCATCGCGACCACCGACGACCCGCACGTCCCCTGGACCACCCGGCTCGCGCAGCGCGCCGTCGGCCGGGTCACGCACGACGAGCTGCTCGCGGCGGCGCACACCCGCGGCCAGCGCGCCGAGGCCCTCTTCTACGACGCGATGAGCGCCCTCGCGACGGGCGACGCGGTCGAGGGAGCGCGCGGCCTGCACGAGGTCGTGGCCACGGAGACGCTGCACTACCACGAGTACGAGATGGCCTGGGAGACGCTGCGCCGCCTGGGCGAGCCCACCGCCCCGCGCTGAGCCGCTACGGCGTCAGGAACATCCGCGCGTTGGCCGTCGGGTGCCCCGCGGGGTAGCTGAGGTGCGAGAGCACTCGCGAGACGCAGTGACCCGCCGGGCTCGACGCCGACGGGGACATCAGGTTGACCGAGCGCACCCGGCCGCGCGCGTCGATGTCGAGGGAGAAGCTGACGTTGGCGCGGGCCCCGGCGAGGCACGAGCGGATGGCCGGGATCTGCGGCCGGACGCCCTGCATGATGGCGGGCGAGTCCAGCGGAGGGCCCGACGGGACGACGGTGTGCGTGCGACCGCTGGGGCGCTCGGAGGAGGCGTGGTGACGCTCGGGGCTCGGCGGGGCGCGGAACATCGGCACCGTCGGGCTCGCCGGCGCGACGTGCGGCGGGGCGACCGGCCGCGGCGGCGGGGCGAGCAGCTGGTTGACGATCGGGGCGACGGGCATCGGCGCCGGGGGGCTGGGGCTCGGGGGCGTC
>CBIHPK010000236.1:0-10100 GCA_966211675.1 uncultured Myxococcaceae bacterium | reverse complement strand
CGCTTCGCTCCGGGTGAGGCGCATTGGGTCGGCGTGTCGAAGAGATGCGCGACGCCCTTGAACTGATACGCGCGCCCCTCTACCAGCTGGGCGGCTCCGTGCTCGTGAGGACGCCGTAGTTCCACGGCGGCAACAGTCCCCGCCCCATCGCGCCACCCACCCCGCCCCCCGGTCACCGCGTCCGCTCGGGCCTGAACCACTCCAGCAGGAAGTCGCGAAACGCCTTCACCCGCCGGGGGACGTGCTTCGCCGCCGGGTACACGATCCAGATGGGCGACACCGGCATCTCCCACTCCGGCAGCACCCGCACCAGCCTCCCCTCGGCCACGTCGACCGCTCCCACGAAGTGCGGCAGCTGGCCGACGCCCGCCCCCGCCCTCAGCGCCGCCCGGATGAACGCGAACTCGTTGCCCCCGAGGCGCCCCTCGACCTCCACCTTCGTCGTCTCCCCGCCGGGGCCCGCCAGCGTCCACGTCGCGCGGCCCTCCTTCGGGCGGAAGAGCACCAGCGCGTGGCCCGCGAGCTCCGAGGGCGCCCGAGGCGCCGGGCGCCGCGCGAGGTAGCCCGGCGAGGCAAAGAGCTGGATGTTCCCGCTGGTGAGCTCGCGAGCGACCATCGCCGGGTCGGTGATCCTCCGCTGCGCCCGGAGGGCCAGGTCGAAGCCCTCGCCCACGAGGTCGACGAGGCGCGCCGAGAGGTCGACCTCCACGCGCAGCGCCGGGTGCCTCGCCGAGAAGCGCAAGACCAGCTCGCCCAGCGACGACTCGACGAAGTCCGCCGGGGCGGTGACCCGCAGCACCCCCTTGAGCTCCCCCGGGCGGTCGCCGATGGTGCCGGTGATCTCTCGCAGACCGGCCAGGTGCGGCGAGGCCTGGGCGTAGAGCGAGCGGCCCTCGGCGGTGAGCGCCACCCTCCGAGCGCCCCGCTCCAGCAGCCTCGCGCCGAGCGAGTCTTCGAGGCGCGTCAGCGAGCGGCTCACGGTCGACTTCGGGACGCCACGGCGCGCGGCCGCCGCGGTGAGCGAGCCCGCCTCCACCACGTCGACGAAGACCACCAGCAGGTCGAGGGAGGGGAGCGTTGCGTTCATGCAACGGATGCTTCCAACGGGTCAGGTCGTTGCGCAAGGGGCAACGGTGACGCCCGCGCGCGGCGCTGTGGTAGCGTCCGCGCCCCGTATTCGCTGGAGGTCCGATCGATGTTGAAGCCTGACGCCGCCATCGCGTTCTGCGAGCAGACCTGGGAGTCCG
Source organism: uncultured Myxococcaceae bacterium (assembly GCA_966211675.1). GTDB lineage: Bacteria > Myxococcota_A > Polyangia > Polyangiales > SCUS01. Next base: position 8,853 of record CBIHPK010000236.1, on the reverse strand, counting down.
AGATCCTCCCGGTGATCCACGACTACATCCTCATCCCCAACAAGTCGCCCGCCTACGACGCCGACTGGAAGGCCCACGGTCACATGGACCGCGCGGTCGCCCTGCTCGAGGGCTGGTGCCGCGCGCAGAAGATCCCCGGGCTCACCGTGGAGGTCGTGCGCCTCAAGAACGAGCAGGGCCAGGAGCGCACGCCGGTGCTGTTCATGGAGATCCCCGCGACGGGCGGCGTCGAGGGCGACACGGTGCTGCTCTACGGCCACCTCGACAAGCAGCCCGAGATGGAGGGCTGGGAGCCCGGCCTCGGCCCGTGGACCCCGGTGCGCCGGGGCGACAAGCTCTTCGGCCGCGGCGGCGCCGACGACGGCTACGCCACCTTCGCGTCGCTCGCGGCGCTGCGGCTGCTGCACGAGCAGGGCCTCGCCCACGCTCGCTGCGTGGTGCTCATCGAGGCCGACGAGGAGAGCGGCAGCACCGACCTCCCGGCGTACATCGACCACCTCGCGCCTCGCATCGGCCAGCCCTCGCTGGTGGTGTGCCTCGACTCCGGCTGCGCCAACTACGACCAGCTCTGGATCACCACCTCGCTCCGCGGCCTGCTGGGGGGAACGCTCCGGGTGGACGTGCTGGAGAACGGCGTTCACTCGGGCGACGCGAGCGGCGTGGTGGCGTCGAGCTTCCGCGTGGTGCGTCAGCTGCTCTCGCGCATCGAGGACGAGTCCACCGGGCGCATCAAGCTGGAGGCGCTTCACGTGCCCGTCCCCGCCGCGCGTCAGGCGCAGGCGGAGGCCGCGGCGAGCGCCCTCGGCGAGGTGATCTGGGGGAAGTTTCCCTTCGTGAAGGGCATGGTCCCGATGGGGGAGACGGGCGCCGAGCGGGTGCTCAACCGCACCTGGCGGCCGACGCTCTCGGTGACCGGCGTCGAGGGCCTGCCCTCGCTCCAGAACGCCGGCAACGTGCTGCGTCCGTACACCAGCTTCAAGCTGTCGATCCGGCTCCCGCCGGGGGTCGACCCGGAGCGGGCGACGGCGGCGGTGAAGTCGACGCTGGAGCGCGATCCGCCGTACGGGGCGAAGGTGAGCTTCGAGGCGGAGAAGGGAGGACCGGGCTGGGACGCGCCGCCCTTCGCGCCGTGGCTGGAGGCGTCCATCCGCGCCGCGAGCGAGACCTTCTTCGGTCAGCCCGCGATGTCCATGGGCGAGGGCGGGACCATCCCCTTCATGGGGATGCTGGGGGAGAAGTTCCCGCAGGCGCAGTTCCTGATCACCGGGGTGCTGGGCCCGGGGAGCAACGCGCACGGACCCAACGAGTACCTGCACATCCCGACCTGCAAGCGCCTCACGGCCAGCGTCGCGGACGTGCTCGCGCGGCACTGCGTGCGCGATCGGTAAGCGCCTTCACGCCCCGAAGCGGTAGCCCAGCAACAGCATCGCGAGGAGCTGCGTCGACGCCGCGGCGTCGGTCATCACCTCGGCCGAGAGCCCCACTCGCCAGCGACGGCCGAAGCGCCGGTCGGCGGCGAGGCGGGCGCGGTGCATCCAGGTGGGGTAGCTGCCGCGAAGGAAGAGCCAGCGGTCGAGCCCGTAGGAGACGTTGGCGTAGAGCCAGCGGCCGAAGGGGACGTCCACCCCGATGGTTGCGCCAGAGCCCGACACGAGATCGCCGACGGACCATCGAGCGCGAGCGCTCACCCGGGAGCCCGCCCCGAGCAGGTCGTAGAGCACCGCTCCGAGCTCGGTGGTCGAGCCCCACAGGCCCGTGTCGTCGTCGCTCACTCGAAAGGTCGCGTTGAGCCCGAGCCGGGGGCGGACCCGCGCCTCCACGAGCGCCCACGCGAAGCGCCGCGTAGGGAGCGCGGTCTGCGAAGGCCACTGCGTCACCAGGGACATCGGGGTCGGGCTGTGGTCCATGCCGCCCAGCACCTCGGCGCGGAGCCTCCCCCCGAAGAAGCGGACTCGCCCCTGACCGAGCGCGCGAGTCACCCTCGGACCGGAGCCCGGGGTGCTGTCCGCCAGGGCGTCGAAGACCACCTCCGCGGAGGCCTCGAAGAGACGGCCATCCAGGCGACCGGAGAGCGACCCGAAGGCGCGATCGACGCCGCCGCTCCAGCCGTCGACGACCCACGTCGCGTCGAGCGTCAGGCGGAGCGCCCGACCCGTCGCCCACCGCCCGGACACGCCCGCTCGTGGGGTCGACACGCTGGGGCGCCCGTCGACCGCGTCGGGGCGCATCCCCGCGAAGAAGGACAGGCCCACGTCGGGGAGCGGTCGCACCGTGACGCGCGCCCCGTCGACGAGGCCCGTCGCGGTGCCCGGCGCGGGGTTCACGCGGCCGAGGTCGAGCGCCCAGGTGCCGATGTCCCGGCCCGCCCTCAGGAGGTACACGTCGAGCCTCGGGGTCGCGTGCTGGAAGGGGACGAAGAGCAGCTCCGGCGCTCCGGACAGTCGCGCGTCGATGAGGTGGCTCCAGCTCCACCCCGCCCCGAGGTCGACCTCGAGCTGAGAGCTCAGGCCGATGTCGTGATAGGCCCGAGAGGTTCCCGTGGGAGAGCCCGCGACGAGCAGTCGCAGCAGCAGCTCACCCCGCACACGCCCCGCGGTCGGGGCGCGGCGCGACCCGTCGGGCGCTCCTCCGCGCGGGGTCGACTCGACCCTCGGCCACGGGGCCGTGTAGGCGGCGGCGTTCCATGGAGCGACCGGGGCCGGGGCCTCGCGCGGCGAGATCGTCTCGGCCGCGATAGGCGCTGGCGCCGTGGGCAGCGCGAGGGTCGCCTCCGTCGTCGGGATCGTCCCGCTCTCACAGCGCAGCGACGCCCGGTGCTCGGCCGCCGCGAGCACCGACCAGCGAGAGCAGGTCGTCCCCGGGGTCTCCACCACCATCCCCTCTCGCAGCCCCTCCGCGCGGCCTCGCTCGACGAAGACCGTCCGCTGCGTCGAGGCCCGCACCGCGACCCTCGACGGCTGAGCGAGCGCCGTGCTCGCGAAGGCGAGGACCGCCGCGATCGCACTCCACCGCGCCCTCATCGTCGACCCCCGGCGTGGCAACGGAGGCAGGTCGACGGGCCGTAGGCGTAGTCCCCGTTGCCGAGGTGGAAGATGTCCGTGCGGCCCGGGGTGTGCGCGTGGCAGCTGGTGCAGTCGATCGAGTGGGGGTCGGCCTCGCTCGCGTGGCAGTCGGCGCAGTCGCCTCCCGCGTGGGGCGAGCGGTCGATGGGGTAGCTCGGGTGCGAGGTCACCGCGCGGCTCCATCGCGTGGTGCCATGGCAGCGGTAGCACTCCCTGGGGAAGCCCCGAGAGGCGTGGTCGGGGCGTCGATCGTAGAGCACCGCGTGGCAGGTGTTGCAGTCGGTGCGCGCGACCTGCGGGGGGTGGTCCGTGCTGCCGCATCCGGCGAGCGCTCTCGCCGCGAGGAGTGCGGCCGCGATGGTGCGTGGGCTCATCTCAGTCGGCCCTCCCGCTGGCGTGGCACATCCGGCAGGCGCGCGACTCGTAGGCGTAGTTGCGCACCCCCCGGTGGTCGTCGTCGGTGCCGGCCCTCGCGTGGGCGTGGCAGTCGGTGCAGGTGTAGACGCGGATGTTGGTCGTGTCGGCGTGGCAGTTGTTGCAGGTGAGGCCCGTGTGCGCGCCCCGCAGGGGGAAGAACATGTCGTGCTGCAGCCGCGCGGGCAGCCACCCGGTGGCGTCGTGGCAGGCCTCGCACGAGCGCAGGTTGGAGAAGCCCGAGTGGTCGACCCGCGACCGCCGCTGGTCGCCGTCGTGGCAGGCGACGCACGCCGTCGGGGTGTTGGGGTAGCGCCCCTCGGTGTGGCAGCCCTGGCAGCTCACCGCGGCGTGACGCCCGACCAGCGGCCACCACGCCCCGTGGTCGAGGAAGGCCGGCGACCACGCGAGGGGCGTGTGGCACCGGTCGCAGCCCGCGCGCAGTGGGCCCGTGTGCGGAGGGTGCGGCCGTCGCTGGGCGAGGGTCTCCTGGTGGCACTGCTCGCACTGCGCGAGGGCGTCGCGGTAGTCGCCCTGCGTGGCGCGGCTGTGGCAGCGCACGCAGTCCTGCACCGCGTGGGCGCCGAGCAGCGGGAAGCGAGTGCGCTGGTGGTCGACCAGCAGGGTGTCGGGGGACCAGGTGCGAGGGCTGTGGCAGCGAGCGCAGTCCTCGCCGAGCTGACCGCGGTGGCGGTCGGTGTGGCACTGGCCGCAGCGGTTCATGGGGCCGAGCGCGTCGCGGCCCTGGTGGCAGCCCGCGCAGGAGACGCGGTCGTGGGCGCCGGTCAGCGGGGCGTCGGTGATGGCGTGCTCGAAGCCCTGCGCGCTCGCGTCTCGACGCATCGCCCAGGCTCCGGTGTGGTGGCAGCCGGCGCAGTCGCGGGTCGCGTCCGCGAGACGTCGCGCCGAGCTCCCCTCGGCGGCCGTGCGGCTCCCGTGGGGGTCGGCGTGGCATCGCCCGCAGGCGGGCGGCGTGTCGAGGCGGTAGACCACCACCGGAGCGCCCGTGGGACCGGGAGCGGGCTGGTGACAGCGGTTGCAGGCGAGCGCCGCGTGGCGGCCGTCGAGGGCGAAGCGCGCCCGGGCGTGGTCGAAGCCCGCGGCGGGGGAGAAGCTCGAACCCTGGTGGCAGCTCGCGCAGGGACGAGGGGCGAACTGCCCCCGGTGCGCGTCGGCGTGGCAGGCCGAGCAGTCGCCAGGGGTTCCGGCGAAGCGCGTCGGGGCGTCGGCGCGAGAGGGGGCGTGACAGCGGGCGCAGGGCGCGTCGTGCGGACCGGTGAGGGGAAAGCCCGAGCGCGCGTGGGCTGCGGCGTCGAAGCGCGAGGGCCGCCACGCGGTGGCCGAGTGGCAGGAGGCGCAGGTGCTCTCTCCGCGCGCGAACTGCCCGCGGTGCACGTCCTGGTGACAGCCGCTGCAGGGCGCGGCGCCGCGGTCGAAGCCCGGGTCGGCGGTGGCCGTGGCGTGGCAGCCCGAGCAGGGCACCGCGCGGTGCGCTCCTTCGAGGGCGAAGCGGGTGCGAGCGTGGTCCTCGGCCTCGAAGCGCGCCCGGTGCCAGGTCGACTCGTCGTGGCAGGCCTCGCAGCGACCCTGGTCGGGGCGGTCGCGCAGCTGCCCCGCGTGGGCGTCGCGGTGGCAGTCCTCGCAGCGGGCGTGGGGGATGCCCCGGAAGCGCCGCGCCGACGACACCCTGGGCGAGTGGCAGCGCTCGCAGGCGACCTGCTCGTGGGCGCCTCGCAGCGGGAAATCCGAGCGGTCGTGGAAGTCCCGCTCCCTCGCCTCGCCTCGCGCCCTCAGCCAGGAGGAGACCCCGTGGCAGCGAGCGCAGTCGGTGCCGAGCGACGGGGTGTGGCGGTCGCGGTGGCACGACGCGCATGCGGTGGAGGTCGGCCGGTCGAGGGCCGCCCCGTGGCAGCGAGCGCAGGGCACCGGCTGGTGACCGTCGGTGAGCGCGAAGGTCTGCGGGGCGTGGCGAGCGCGGTCCCACACCGAGCGGCTCCAGGCGGTCTCGTCGTGGCAGGTGGTGCAGGGACCGGCGGGGTCCATGCGGTCGGTGTGGGGGTCGCGGTGGCAGTCGTCGCAGCGGGCGTAGGCGACGCCGCGGTAGCTCGCGGGGTGGCCCGGCGTCGCCCCGGCGTGGCACTGCGCGCAGCTCACCGTCGCGTGCGCTCCCCGCAGCGGAAAGCGCGCTCGGGCGTGGTCGAAGGAGCGAGACGCCCCGGTCCAGTCGGCGGTGCTGTGGCACGAGCGACAGTCGGTGCCGAGCGAGGGTCGGTGCGGGTCCTCGTGGCAGGAGGCGCAGGCGCGCTGCAGGCCGAGGAAGCTGCGAGCCCGCTCGGCGACGGGCATGCGCGCGATGATCGGGTCGCGCTGGTAGCGCGGCTGATGACACTGGTCGCAGCGCTGCCGAGAGTGGGCCCCGTCGAGCACCCAGCCCGCGAGGCGGGCGTGGTCGAAGCGATCGCGCGCGCCGCCGGGCCAGCTCACCTGAGGCGCGGTGAGGCCCCGGTGCTCGGCGTGGCAGTCCTCGCAGGGCCTCGCTCGCACCCGGGCGTGGTAGCCCTGACCCGCGTTGAGGCGCGCGGCGAGGCTCTGGTGACAGTCGAGGCAGCGCCCCTCGGCGATGCGGTCTCCCTGGTCATGGCAGCGGACGCAGCGGTCGACTCCCTCCAGCGATCGGTGGGCGCGAGAGAGCGGCCCCGGGCTGATCTGCCCGAGCGCGACGCCGCACCACGCGAGGAGCGCCAGCGCCAGCGCCACCGCCAGGCTTCGAGCGCCGGGCCTCACTGGAAGAACCCGTACCCGAGGTACACCGCCACGGCGACGTGCAGGGAGGTGGCGACCAGCATCAGCAGCGCGAGGTCACGGTGCAGGGTGCGCCACGCCGAGGCGGCGCGCTGGAGCAGCCCGAGGGCCTCGATGCGCACCACGTTGTCGGCGAGGCGGTGGGCGGTCGAGCGAGCGGCGCGAGAGCGCTCGGTGGGCTCTGCGGCGAGGCTGCGGTCGACGGTGCCGAGCGCGCGGCGCACTCGGCGGCGCAGACCGAAGGCCGCCGCGAGGGCGCGGAGGTCGTCGCGCAGCCCGCCGACGCGAGCGACCGCCGAGCCGGAGTGCGTCGCCGCGGCGTCGAGGACCTCCGCGGCGGTGGCCCCGGCGGGGCCGAGGGCTCGCAGCTCCATCGCGGCGCGGTCGACCTCCGCGGCGAGGTCTTGCAGGTCTCGCGCGGAGCCGTCGCGGGCGCGAGGGACCAGCCCATACAGGTACCTCCCCACGAGGCCCGAGAGCACCACCACTAGCAGCGCCGCGGAGGCCACCGTGGCGGGCGCGCTACGCAGCGTGAAGGCGCTGTGCAGCAGCACCATCACCGGGCCCGCGACGCCGGACACCACGTGCCATCGAAGCCAGGCCCGCATGGAGCCGAGGCCGGCCTTCGCGGCGAAGCGGCGGCGCACCAGGTAGGCCAGGTTGGACCCGATGAGCAGCAGCCCGATGGCCCCGAGCGGGTGCCCGAGCGTGCCCGACGGGCGGAGCAGCGAGTGCAGGTGATCGCTCCGGCGAGCGAGCGTCGGCAGGAGGTAATACCCCCGCCCCTCTGATGCGATCACCACCGCCGCCATCACGGTGATGAGCGCCAGCAGGACCGACGGCCATCGCCAGGTATGCCGACTTACGGATTTTTCATTGCGAGCCATTCGCGCTATCCGTTGCAGTCAATCCAAGGACCGCCGGAATGTGCTCTGAAAAGACGCTGCCATCGAGGACATTTCGAACTCTGGTGAATATCGAGAGAGACATGAAATGAGACTTATTATCGCAGTACATATAGGCCTCGCGGCGTTGATGGTTGCTGCGATGTTGTTCGATGCGCTGCGCCGGCGTCGAAAGGAGCTTCGCGCTCGCACCTCGCTGTCGGCGCTGAGGCACATCGAGTCGCCTCCCACGCTGCACCCGGTGGTCGACCCGACGATCTGCATCGGGTCCGGGGCGTGCGTCGCGGCGTGCCCGGAGAAGAAGCCCCTGGTGATGCTGAACGGCCGCGCCTTCCTGGCCGACGCCACGGGGTGCATCGGGCACGGGGCCTGCGCCGCGGCGTGCCCCGAGCGGGCGATCACGCTGGTGTTCGGGACCAGCCGCCGGGGCGTCGACCTGCCCACGGTGAGTCCACGCTTCGAGTCGAGCGCGCCGGGGGTCTTCGTGGTCGGCGAGCTCGGCGGCATGGGCCTCATCGCGAACGCCGTGCGGCAGGGGGTGCAGGCCATGGACGCGATCGCCTCGGAGGTGGCCGGGGCGCGCTGCCCCGACGGCGCGGTGCCGGTGCTGGTGGTCGGGGCGGGGCCGGCGGGCATCGCCGCCGGGGTGGCCGCGAAGGCGAAGGGGCTGCGAGCGCGGCTGGTCGAGCAGCAGGCCGACCTCGGCGGAACGGTGCGCAGCTACCCCCGGGCGAAGGTGGTGATGACCCACCCCGTCGAGCTCCCCGGCTATGGTCGGGTGCGGCTGCGGCGCACGACCAAGGAGGCGCTGATCGAGCTCTGGCGCTCGGTGCTGGAGCACACCGGGGTCGAGCCCGAGTTCGGAGTGCGCGTCGAGGGCATCGCTCGCGAAGGCGAGGTGCTGCGGGTGGACACCGACCGAGGGCCCATCCGGGCGATGAGGGTGGTGCTGGCGGTGGGTCGCCGAGGGCGTCCGAGGCGCATCGGGGTCGAGGGCGAGGAGCTCGCCGGGGTGCGCTACGCCCTCGACGACGCGGCGCTGCACGGGGGCCGTCGCTGCGTGGTGCTCGGCGGAGGCGACAGCGCGCTCGAGGCCGCCCTGGCGCTGAGCGCTCAGCCCGGCACCGTGGTGACCCTCGCGCACCGGGGCAACGGCTTCACCCGCGCGAAGTCCGAGAACCGCCAGCGCGTCGAGGCCGCCGAGCGCCGGGGGTCGATGCGGGTGCTCCTCGGCCGCACCGTGTCGGCCCTCGACGGCGGGGCCATCACGCTGCGATCGGTCGAGGGCGAGGCCGAGGCGGTGGCCGTCGACGAGGTGTTCGCGCTGCTCGGCAACGAGCTGCCGACCGAGCTCCTCGAGCGCTGCGGGGTGTCCGTGCGCACCTGGCGCGGAGAGGTCTACGCCCCCGCGATGCCCGAGGACTGAGCCGACCGCCTACGCCTATCCCTCTCGAAGGTGCCGACCCGTTGCCGCGTGCTGAAGCACTGATCCTTCCCGGATTCCTTCGGTGAGCCGACGCAGGAGCGTTTCTGGTGTGGACGCCATCGAGACACCGCCGACTCCGCGCCCGCGGACGGCCCGCGAGCGGGCCTGCGGTCGCTGAAGTCGGATCCTGGAACTGATCGTCCCGCCGTCGCGGGACTCTCTGCAGGCGCATCGAGCGCTGGAG
>CBIHPK010000235.1:0-10174 GCA_966211675.1 uncultured Myxococcaceae bacterium | reverse complement strand
AGTTCCATCGCGGCGGTCGGTGACCTCCCGACGGTTGCGCCAGCAACCGGCGCTCCTTCAGGAAGCCCCTCGAAGGAGGGGCGCTCTGTTCCAGGCTCCCACTTCAGCGGTTGCAGGCCCGCTCGCGGGCCGTCCGCAACCGCGGAGTGGGCGCCGTCCCCCGAAGAAGAAGCCTCACCCCCCATCAGCACCCGCTGGTCATTGTGCACTGCACAACGACCCGTTGACATCATCGCTCCGAGGGCCTATTTGTTGGCGCATCGACGCCGTTGCGCGCTGCAATATCGCCAGCGCCCCGACGCGCCGACCGAGGAGCCCTACCGATGAGCGACCAGACGCAGACCACCCCGAGCAACCCCTTCGCGGCCTTCCTGGGCGCGGGCAATCCCTTCCTCGCCGCCTTCGGGGGCGACGCGTGGCGCAAGGGCGTCACCGACCACCTGGCCCGCGTGCAGGCCGTCACCGACGAGGTCGCCCGCGTCGAGGCGCAGGGCATGGCCCACGCGCGCACCATGGTCGACGAGAGCGCGAAGCTCGCCCAGGAGACCATGTCCTACGCGGCGCAGCTCTCCGCCGAGTGGCGCAAGGTGATGTTCGAGGCCGCGCGCAAGAGCCTCGACCTCGTCCACCCCGGCGCCCGCTGAGCGAGGGACCCACGATGAGCGCCCTCCTCGACCTGCCCGGCGCCCTCGCGCGCATCGCCCTCGACGCCGCGACGCAGGCGGCCCTCGGGGGCGATCCCTCCGCTCCGGCCCCGCTCGCGACGACGCCGCGCGACACGGTCTTCGAGGACTGCTCCGCGCGGGTCTACCGCTTCCGCCCGCTGGAGGGCGCACCGGCCGCTCCCCGGCGGCCGGTGCTGCTCGTGCCCTCGATGATCAACCGGTGGTTCGTGCTCGACCTGCGCCCCGGGTCGAGCCTCGCCGAGGCCCTGGTGGCCGCCGGGCTCGACGTCTACCTCCTCGACTGGGGCACGCCCCGCGACGAGGACCGCTACCTCTCCTGGCCCGAGGTGCTCGACCGCCTCGGCCGCGCGGTGCGTTTTGTGCGCCGCAACACCGGGGCCGACGGGGTAGGCGTCCTCGGCTACTGCATGGGCGCCACGCTCTCGACCATCTACGCCTCGCTGCACCCCGAGCAGGTGGCCGCGCTGGTCAACCTCGCGGGCCCCATCGACTTCTCCCACGCGGGCATGCTCGGCCACATGGTCGACCCGCGGTGGTTCGACGTGGAGGCCATCACCGACGCGGGCAACCTCGCCGCCTCGCAGATGCAGTCGGGCTTCTCGGCGATGCGCCCGACGCTCCCGCTCGCCAAGCTGGTGGGCCAGTACGACCGGATGCACGTCCCCGGGGCGCGGCAGTCCCTCGACGCCATCGAGCGCTGGGGCAGCGACAACATCCCCTTCCCCGCGGCGGCCTACCGCACGTACATCGCCGAGCTCTACCAGCAGAACCTCCTCGCCCGCGGAGAGCACCGGGTGCGAGGCCGCGTCGCCCGCCTCTCGGACATCACCTGCCCCGTGATGGCCATCACCGCCGAGCGCGACGCCATCTGCCCCCCGCCCGCGGCCCTCGCGCTGCTCTCGCTCTGCGGGAGCGACGACACCCGGGCCCTGTCGGTCCCCGGCGGCCACGTGGGCGCCGTGGTGGGCGGCCGCGCGTCCAAGGAGCTGTACCCTGCGGTGGCGCAGTGGCTGCGAGAGCGCCTCGACGCCCCTCTGCCCAAGACCGCCGCGACGGAGTAGTGAAGAGCCCGATGCGCTCATACGCCCGCCTCCCTGCCGCCGCCCTGGCCGCCCTCTGCCTCGCCGGGTGCGCCACCGGCGACGTGGAGTCCCGCACCCCCGTGGCGGACTCCGGCGTGCGCGATGTTGCAGCGCAGCGTGACGTCCCCACGGTGACCGACGACACCCCCGCGGTGACCGACGACGCCGGGCCCGTCACCCCGCAAGACGTCCCTCCGACGGGCGACGCGGGCCCTCGCTGCGCCGCCGACCACGACGGCACCATCACCCGCGCGGAGGTGAACTTCCTCGTCGGCGCCTCGGTGCTCTACGCGGTCAACGAGGAGGGCACCACGGTGTCGCCCGTCGACACCGCGGGGACCATGGTGGAGGGCGTCCGCCGCTGGGACTACAGCGCCGCGCGCACCGAGGACCGCCGCGTGCTCGACGAGGTGATGCGCCCGCAGGGCCGCTGGTGGAGCGCCCGCTACCCGGACGCCACCTACGCCGCGATGCTCGACCGCACCAACAACATCCTCGGCGTCTACCGCGCGAGCGCCACGGCCCTGGAGCTGCTGGGCACCGTCTCCGTCGCGGAGAACCAGACCAACCTCGCGATGAGCCCCCCGGTGGTGGTGCTGCGCTTCCCGCTGCGCGTGGGCGACACCTGGAGCCAGTCGGTGACCGCCGCGGGCTTCTACAACTTCACCCCGCTCTCCAACGTCACCGCATACACCACCCGCGTCGACGCCGCCGGCGAGGTGTGGACCCCCGCGGGCCGCTTCCCCGCGCTGCGCGTTCGCACCGACCTCGACCAGACCATCCCCCTCACGATCATCCGCCGCACCCGCCGGACGTACACCTTCCTCAGCGAGTGCTGGGGCGTCGTGGCCCGCGTGGCCAGCGTCGACAACGAGTCCGCCGAGGCGTTCACCCGCGCCGCGGAGTTCCGCCGGCTGAGCCTGTGATGCCGTCCGCGCGGGTCCTCGTGTTCTGTTGCATCGCAGCATGCCTGCCGGCCTGCGCCTCCTTCCAGCAGCCCGGCGAGGCCCTCGGGGCGCGCCTCGGGCCCGACGCCCGCTACGTCCACACCCGCTCGGGCCGGGCCGTCTACACCGAGGTCCGCGGCCCCGCGGAGGGGACCGCCACGCCGGTGCTGCTGGTCCACGGCTTCGCCTCCAACCACGACGTGTGGCGCCCGCTCGAGCCCGCCCTGCGCGAGCGCCGCCGCACCATCAACGTCGACCTCCCGGGCTTCGGCTGGTCGTCCCGCACCGAAGGCGACTACTCCCCGACCGCGCTCGCCTCCGACCTCGTCGACGTGCTCGACGCCGTCGGACAGTCCGGTCCGGTCGACGTGGTGGCCCACTCCTGGGGCAGCTCGGTCAGCCTCGCGCTCGCCCTCGACCACCCCGACCGGGTGCGCCGCGTCGTCCTCGTCGGGGCCTGGATCTACGACGAGCAGATCCCCCCCTTCTTCCGCTGGGCGCGCCTGCCCGGTGTGGGCGAGATGCTCTTCTCGGGCTTCTATCACGAGCGCCCGGACGAGCGATTCCCGCTGGCCTTCGAGGACCCGTCGGTGGTCTCGCAGGAGCTCGTCGACGCCATCGAGCGCTCCTTCGACCGCCCCGGGACCTCCCGCGCCGCCCTCGCCGCCGCCCGCGGCCAGTGCTTCCTCCAGCTCCAGTCCCGCTACCGCTCGGTCACCCAGCCCTTCCTCCTGCTCTGGGGCGCCGAGGACCACGTCGCCCTCCTGCGCCACGGCCAGCGCCTCGCGAGGGAGATCCCCGACGCTCGCCTCACGGTGGTCCCCGCGGTGGGCCACTTCCCCATGATCGAGGCCGCGGGCGTCACCCGCCGCGAGGTGCTGTCCTTCCTCGACGGGGTCGCACGGTGAGGCCCTTGTTGCGCCGCACCATCGCCTGTTGCGCCGCGACATGGCTGGCCTCCTCCGCGGTCATGGCCCAACCCCGCGCCGCGGGCGACGAGCACCGTGCGCCCGACCGCGAGCCCTACCGCGACGCGCCCGGCGTCACGCCCATCGGCGACCCGGTGAGGGCGACCGCCGACACGCCCGACCAGCGGGTGCGCCTCTCGGGCTTCCTCCGGGCGCGCGGAGACCTCGGCCACAACTGGGACCTCGGCCGCGGACCCACCCCGGCGCTCCCGTCCATCTGGCCGACGCCCTACGTCGACGACGGGGCCTCGCACACCCAGACCAACGCCGACATGCGCCTGCGCGTGGACGCCTCCATCGAGGTCGGCTGGGGCGTGTCCATCCGGGCGCGAGCCCACGTGCTGGACAACCTCCGCCTCGGGTCGCTCCCCACCGGCGACCTCGCGGGCGGCAGCGTGACCCAGCGCGGCCCCGACCAGCCCATCGACGTGCGCCAGGTCTACGGCCAGGTGCTGCTGCCCTTCGGGGTGCTCACCGCGGGCCGCATGGGCGCCCTCGTCGACTGGGGCACCGGGTTCTTCCTCAACGCGGGCAACGGCCTCGACGACGACTACGGCGACGTGGGCGACCGCATCGCCTTCACCACGCCCCTCGCGGGCCTGCTCTGGACGGCCCTCTACGAGATCAGCGCCACGGGACCGGCGAGCGACGCGGTGCGCCCGGAGATCCGCCCCGCCTTCGACCTCGACCCCCGCGACGACGTGCGCACCGTGGCCTTCTCCGTCGCCCGCTACAACTCCCCCGCCACGCGCAACCGCCGCCTGCTCGCGGGCCGCAACACCCTGGAGTTCGGGCTGGTGGGCAGCTACCGCTGGCAGTCCTACGACGTGACCGCCGGGGACGTCCCCTCGGCGCGCACGGCGCTGGTGCGCGACCTCACGGCCTTCGTGGGCGACGCGTGGGTGCGCACGGACCTCGGGCGCTTCACCTTCGAGGGCGAGTTCGCCTTCGTGGGCTTCCGCATCGCCAACGCCTCGCTCGACCCGGCGGCGATGCTCAACCTCGCGGTCACCGGCCGGCAGTACGGCGGCGTGCTGCGCGCCGACTACCGCGGGAGCGAGCGCTTCTTCGCCAGGGTGGAGTTCGGCTTCGCCTCCGGGGACGACCGCCCCGGCTTCGGCGCTCGCCCCGCGGCGCAGAGCGGCCGGGCGGGCGACCTCGACGGGCTGCAGTTCGACCTCACTCGCACCCCGCGCGACGTCAACATCCAGAACTTCCGCTTCCACCCCAACTACCGCGTCGACCTGATCATGTGGCGACGGCTCATCGGCACCGTCACCGACGCGTGGTACGTGCGACCGATGGTGCGATACCGCATCGGTCCGATGCTCACCGCCGAGGCCGCGGTGATCGGGAGCGTGGCGATGGAGCCCAACAGCACGCCTTCGGGCAAGGCACCGCTCGGCGTCGAGACCGACATCGGGCTGATCTACGAACAGGAGCACGGCTTCGTGATGCGCGTCGACTACGGCTTGCTGCTCCCGCTCGCGGGCTTCGACAACGCCCCGCGGCGCCTGAGCGCGTCGCCGGCCCACGCCCTCCACGCGGTGATGGCATGGCGCTTCTGAGCGCGCGCACCGGCCTCTCGCTGACGCTCTCTCTCGCGGCCTGCGCCGCGGGACCGGAGATGCAGGGCAACCCCTCGCCGGACGGCGGCGGCTTCGTGACGATCCCCGACGCGGGCCCCGGGGTGACCTGTCGGGGCAACCGCGACGGCACCATCGCCCGCAACGAGGTGGTCTTCGTCCCCGGGGTGGAGGTGCACTACCGCATCAACCCCCCGAACACCCTGGCGAGGGTCAGCGCCCGAGGGGTGCTCAACCCCGACGGATCGCGCACCTGGGACTTCGCCGACCGCACCGGCGACGCGGTGACGCTCTCGCTCTCGACGAGCGAGGGCCAGTGGTGGCAGTCGCGCTTCCCGACGGCGCAGTACGCGTCGCGCATCGACCCTCGCAGCCCCAACCTGGGCGTGTACCGGGCCGGTGACGTGAGCGTCGAGCTGCTGGGCCTGGTCGCCCCCTCCGAGGCCACGGGGACGGTGGTCCCCTACGAGCCGGGCGTGGCGGTGCTGCGCTTCCCGCTGGCGATGGGCGCGACCTGGACCGCCGAGTCCACCACCCGCGACGCCATGGTCGAGGGGACGCCCGTCGCGTCGAGCGACCGCTACGTCTTCACCGTCGACGCGCGCGGGACCGTGCGCCTCCCGGAGCTCACCTTCCCCGACGCGCTGCGGGTGCGCGTCGAGCTCACGCAGCGCTTCCCCGCGGGGCCCGGCGTGCGGAAGATCCAGTACCTCTGGCTGGTCGAGTGCTACGGCGAGGTCGCCCGCATGACCTCGCAGGACGGCGAGGTCGACCCCGACTTCACCTCCGCGGTGGAGTTCCGCCGGCTCGGGCTGTAGACCCGCCGCGGGTCAGTGCAGGCATTTCATCCGCAGTGCGTCGGGCGCATCGCCCGATCTACAATCGCTGCATGCGAAGCCTCCGCTGGCTGGCTCCCGGTGCGCTGCTCTCCCTGGTGGCGTGTGGCTCGGTCGATCGCAACGCCCTCGAGGGCCTTTCCCCGGCCGACTCGGGCGCGGCCTCCGTCGCCGACACCGGCGCGATGACCGCCGTCGACACAGGGACGCCATCCGTCCTTACCGACCTGGGTAATCCCACTGCCTCCGTGGACGCGGGCTCACCCCTCCCGCCGCCGCCCCTCGACGCGGGCTCTCCGCCTCCGCCTCCGCCCGTCGACGCGGGCCCTCCTCCGCCGCCTCCGCCCGTCGACGCGGGCCCTCCGCCGCCGCCGCCCAGGGACGCGGGCGGCCCTGCCTGTCACGCGTGCACGGCCTTCGCGCCGGTGACCTTCTGCCCCGGGACGGGCTCGGGCGCGTGCCTCGCCTACGCGGGCTGCACCCCGGAGGGATGCGCGGTCTGCGCGTCGGCCCTGAGCGGCGGCGACAACTGCTCCAACCCGATCGTGATCAGCACCTCCGGGCAGCGGCGCACGGTGGTCAGCACCTGCGGCGCGCGCAACGACGTCTCCACGGGCTGCAACGGCCGCGGGGGCCCGGACATCGTCCTCGGTCTGCGCGTCGCGCGGCGAGGGCGGGTGGTGACGCGGATGACGGTCCCGGCGGGGGTGTCGGTGAACTACGGCTACGACTTCCCGGCGCGCTCGTGCCGCGACGAGGCGGCGCTCCGGCCGTGCGGCGACAACAGCAACTCGACCACCCAGGGCTTCGACCTCACCCTCGACGCCGGCACCTACTACCTCTACGTGGCGACCTCGGTGGCCTCCACGATCGTGGTCGAGACCACGCTCCCCTGAGCCGCGCTCAGGACTGTCGCGAGCGGCGGCCGCCGAGGCCCATCGCGCACAGGCCGAAGGCGATCAGCCCGACGCCGAGCTCGCTGCGGGACGCCACGCCGGGGTAGGCGCAGAGGCAGCCGTGGGGCTGCACCCGGCGGGAGCGGTGCACGGAGGCCAGCCGGGCGTGGCGCACCTCGGCGTCGAGCCCGCTCGGGGGCACCGGGACCGTCGGGGCGCTCGACTGCGCGACCACCGGAGGGCTCGGCGGCGGAGGCGGCAGCTGGTCTCGTCGGCGGCGGCCGCGGCTGGACCCGTCACGGTGGTGACGGCTCGACGCGTGGTGCCGGGAGGGGAGGGGCTCGACGACGCCGGTCTCCTCGGTCACCGACGGCCCCACCGCCACGAGCGAGGGATCGACGACGGCGCCCTCGGCGGCCGCGCGGGCGCGGCGCTGCGGGTGTCGGATGGTGAAGCGGTCGAGGATGGTGCCGTCCGGGCGCACGGCGGTGAAGTCGAGCTTGTCGCCCTCCGCGTCGACGCGCACGTAGTGGTGCTGCGCCGCGAAGACCCGGGTGTAGTCGTGCTCGGTGCGGCGGCTGTAGAGCGGCGCGCCCGATCCGCCGGTGACGATGTAGCGCAGGCCGCGCTCCTCGCCGCGCTCGTAGACGTGGTCGTGGCCGGCCACCACCAGGTCGACGCCGTAGCGGCGGAACATCTCCGGCAGCCCCGCCGCGCGCAGCGAGCGGTTCTCCCCGTGCGGCCCGGACGAGTGCATGCCCCAGTGCGTGACCACGAGCAGGAAGTCGTCGGGGCCGTCACGGCGGGCCTGCGCGAGGTGCTGCTCCAGCCACGCGCGCATCGGCGCCGACGACCAGTCATCGTAGGCGTTGGCGAGGATCATCCGGACGTTGCCGTAGCGCACGACGTAGTCGAGCTCCGGGCGGGGCGCGTCCGGGGGCGGGCAGTTCACGTAGCGGCGGAAGTTCTCGATGCCGATGCGGGACGAATTGCGCAGCTCGTGGTTGCCCACCACGGGGATGAATACCGTGTCGCGTAAGAGGTCGCGCTCGATGGAGAAGAAGTCGTTCCACTGGCGGTCGGAGCGGCCGTCGGCGAGGAGGTCGCCGGTGTGCACCACGAAGTCCGGACCCTCCCGTCGCATCGCGCCCACGATGGCCGCGTGCGAGCTCGCGTTGCTGCGCGTGTCTCCGTAGAGCAGGAAGCGAAACGGCTCCGCCCGCTGCGGCGCCGTGCTGAAGACCCCTTCGGTGGCGCCGATGCCCGGGCCGCTCACCTCGTACTGGTAGCGCACGCCCGGCGCGAGCCCCTCGACGAGCACCTCGTGCAGGTTGACCACCGCCGTGTCGCGCACCTCGATGGGCGCTCCGATCGCGACGCCCTCGGAGGCCACCCGCCACGCGCGCACGGTCACCGGCCCCGGCGCGGCGCGCTCGAGCATCACCGTGATGGCGCCCGGCCGCGGAGCCATGAGGTACGGACCCTTGCGGAGGCCGGTCTGCGCGTGCGCGGACGTGGAGGCCATCAGCGATGCCGTGAGGGCGCAGGCGAGAGCTCCGGCACGAACGCGAGGGGCGACCACCGACAGAAGCTACCCCGGGCGAGCGGCGACCCGAAAATTCTTGCGAGTTATTTGGCAGGAAGCGTGGACCCTGTCGGCACCCGGGCCCACACCGGCGCCCTGATCGCCGCCAGGGACTTGTGTTTTCAGCGGATGTCGAAGTGGCACTCGTAGGCGCCGCCCGCGCGGAACGCGCCGGACAGGATCGTGTAGCGACCGCCCGCGGGGCAGGTGAACGAGACGTTGGAGCAGAGGTGCGTGTCGGGGCCGCCGTCGCCGCCGGGGCACGAGTCGTCGTTGGCGGCGATCTGCGCGTCGCGCATGCACGGGCGGTCGCCGGGGCAGATGCGGAGCATCGGGTCGCCCGCGCAGACGCCGATCGGGGGAGAGCAGCCGGCGTTGCAGCCGATCTGCACGCGCGCCCCCGGGGTGCAGGTGCGGGGCGCTCCCTCGGCGGTCCATCCGCAGTCGCGGTCGAGGCCCTCGTCGGCGCCGCCGCACGCGAGCGTCGGGTCGCTGGGCAGCCCACCGTCGGGGCCGAGCGGCCGCGGCGGGATCACCACCGTCATGAACACCTCGTTGTCGTCGTAGCGACTCTCCGCGAGGACGCGCTCGACGTTGATCTGCGCGCGCAGCCGGTAGGTGCCCGCGGGCACGTCGGTGATGTCCACGTACTGGCAGTCGAGGCTGCGCCCATAGGCGTCGTACCAGCCCGCGTGGATGCCCTGGTTGCCGCAGTTGTAGCGGCTCTCCGCCGGGATGTCGGTGCTCATCCCCATGTAGCGCGCGGAGTCGAGGAGGCAGAACGACTGCTTGTGACCGCGCCCCACCTCCGCGCCAGCCATGTCGAAGAGCCGGTAGTCGGCGTAGCCGCGGAGGTGCCAGTGGTTGTGACAGGTTCCGAACTCGAACATCGACGAGGGGCGACCCGCGGTGGTCGGCGCGCCCAGGTAGAGGTCGGCCTCGCCGATGTTGGGCGTGAGCAGGTCGAAGCGCAGCAGGCGGCGGCTGCCCACGACGGTGCAGCCCTCCATCACCTCGCACGCGGACGCGCCGAAGGTGCGCTCCTGGATCTGCGTGTTCTGGATCACCGGGGTGAGGTTGGGCATCGCGCCCCCGTCCGAGGCGCGCGCATCGGAGGCGGCGGACCCATCCGAGCTGGTGGTCGCATCGGAGGCGACCGGGACGTCGACCGCGGGCGCGTCCGGGTCGAGCACCACCGGCACGTCGACGAAGAGCGGCACGTCGATGGTCGGCGTGGCGCCGAGGTCCGCCGGTGGGACCATCGCCGAGTCGGCGCTCCCCGCGTCGGCGCTGACGCCACCGGGGCTCGAGCCGTTCGCCGTGCACGCCGCGAGGGTCGCGCAGAACATCGTCGCGCCGAGCGCGGGTCGGGTGTGTCTGGTCATTGGTTGATCCCTGTGGGTCTCGAGCGAGCATGAGACCGCGATCACCCCGGACGTCAACGCCCCGTTGAAGGGCGTCGAGATCCGCAAGGCGCAGACCTGCGTGAGCGCTAGGCGCACGCAGGTCGACGAGGGATCGTCAGGCGATCAGCGAGAGACCCGCGAAGGGTCTTTCAGGACTGTGAGGGAAGAGAGAGGGACAGGAG
>CBIHPK010000234.1:0-10381 GCA_966211675.1 uncultured Myxococcaceae bacterium | reverse complement strand
CGCAACCGCGGAGTGGGCGGCCTTCCGACGGAGATGAGACCAACGCTCAGCCCCCCGAGGGCCATACGTCGAGCCCCCGAGGGCCATACGTCGAGCCCCCCGCCGGGCAATCCATCGCCGACGACGCAACGCCCTCCTCCGCCGCGCGTACGCTATGCGCCGCCATGAGCCCCAGGATCCTCCGCCAAAGGGTCGCCTCCCTCGCGCTGTCGCTGCTCGCCCTGCCCGCGGCCGCCCCGGCCCAGCGCCTTCGACGCGCCTCCGAGGCGGTGCACACCGGCTCCTCCGACCGCGGGAGCGGCTCCTCCTCCAGCGAGCCCCGACGCTCCTCCTCGCCGTCGTCGTCCTCCGGCTGGGGGAGCTCGTTCTGGCAGCGCTCCCGCAACTTCCTGCCCTTCCCCTACGCCTGGGGCTACGCGGGCTACGACGTCCCTCAGGTCGACCTCACCCGCGCACCGCGCAGCGTCGCGGTGGTGGCCAGCCTCGACGGCGGCCTTGGCCTGTCCTCCATCGGTCGCGGCGGCGTGTCGCTCCGGGTGCTGGGTTCGGTGCTGGAGTTCGAGCTCCGCTACACCATCTACGCCGAGCCCTCCGACGGAGGAACCTTCTGGGTCGGCCTCGGCCGCTACCGCGGGGCCGTGGCGCTCGTCGACGGCGCCGAGGCCCGGATGCGCCTCTTCGGCGGTTTCCTCCACTGGATCGACGACGCCGGCAGCGAGTTCGGCGGCGAAGGCGGCCTCGGCCTCGACGTCTTCCCGGGCGCTCCGTGGGTGCTCTCCTTCGACCTCTCCGGCGGCCTGGTGGGCAGGTCCGCGATCGTCGGGCTGCGCGGCACCCTCGGCTACCTCGTGGGGCCCGTGGAGTTTCAGCTCGGGTGGCAGCACGAGTCGGTGATCCCGACGGTGAGCGGCCCGAGCGTCGACCTCAGCGGTCCGCTCGCGGGCGTCCGGCTCTGGCGCTAGTCGGCTATGCTCCTCCTCCTCCCCGTCGTGACCTCTCCCCCCTGCCCCCGCTGCGCGACCCCTCGGCCCTCCGACGAGGCCCGGTTCTGCGCGCACTGCGGCCAGCACTTCGACCAGTCCGACGCGAGCGACCCGCTGCTGGGATCGGTGCTGCTCGGCCGCTACCGCGTCACCCTGAAGCTCGGCGAGGGGAGCATGGGGCGCGTGTACCTGGGCGAGCAGCGCGTGGGCGAGGGCGTGCGCCGCGTGGCCATCAAGGTGCTCGCCGCGGCCCGGGGCAACGACGAGTACATCGTCCAGCGCTTCCGCCGCGAGGCCACCACCCTCGCCTCGCTGGAGCACCCCAACATCGTGCGCCTCTTCGACTACGGCGAGGAGGGCGGGCGCTTCGTGTCGGTGATGGAGTTCGTCCCGGGAGAGAGCCTCGCGTCGCGGGTGCAGCGCGGCCGACTGGAGCCCGAGCTCGCGCTCGACCTCGCCGCGCAGATGGCCGGGGCCCTCGAGGCCGCGCACCGGCACGGCATCGTGCACCGCGACCTGAAGCCCGAGAACGTGCTGCTCTCGCCGCGCGACCCGACGCCGCTGGTGAAGCTGGTGGACTTCGGCATCGCGCGCCGGCCGCCCGCGCACGCCAACGAGAAGCCCCTCACCAGCTTCGGCACCGTGCTCGGGACGCCCGCGTTCATGTGCCCCGAACAGCTCCGGGGACTGCCCGTCGACGCCCGCGCGGACGTCTACGCCCTCGGGCTGCTCACCTACCTCATGCTGGCCGGCACGCTCCCGTGGCCCGCGCGCTCGCTCGCCGAGTGGACCGACGCGCACCTCAACCTCGCCCCCATGCCGCTGCGTCGGCAGCCCGGCTGCGAGGCGCTCTCCCCCGCGATCGAGGCCGCCCTCGCGCACGCCCTGGAGAAGGAAGCCTCGCGCCGCACTCCGTCCGCCTCGGCCTTCCTGGCGGAGCTTCGGGGCGAGGCCCTCGCGGACGATCTGCCGACCGTAGGCTCCGTCGCCACGGTGAGCATCGCGACGGTGCCCGCGCCGCCGGGGATGTACGGGCCCTATGCGACCTATGCCCCTGCGCGCCGTGGGGGACGGGTGCTGCCGTGGGCGATCGGCGTCGCGGTGCTGGGGCTCGCGGGCGGCTTCGTGCTGGTGTCCCTGGCCCTGCGAGGAGGCGCGGAGTCCAGCCACGGAGGGGCCGTCCACGGCGACGCGGCGAGGCCGGCGAGCGGGGTGGTGCAGCCGATGATGCCCGCCCCCCCGGTGGAGGACCCGGTGGCGCGCTCGTCTCGCGAGGCCCAGGCGGCGGCGAGGGCGGCGGTGCAGGAGGGCCAGCGCAGGGTGCGGGCGCACGACGTCGACGGGGCCATCGAGGCGCTCCTCCGGGCGAGGCGTCCGTCGGTGCTGCCCGCCGTGGAGGTCGACCCGCTGCGCGACGCGGTCGACGAACTCGGCGCCACGGAGATGCGACGACTCATACGCGCCGGGGACTGCCGCGGGGCGCGCTCGCTGCTCGCCCGGCTGCAGGGGGTCGGGGCCGCGGGCGGATCGCAGGGCCGACTCGAGCGCAGTACGTGTGCAAGGCACTGACGGGGCTTATGCTGCGCGGGTCCACCGATGGTGAAGTGCTGCAACCCGAACGACGACCCCTGGGGATGCGATGAGCGAGTCCAGTCATAGGAGCAGCGGCGCCCTCAGCGCCGCGGAGCGCGACGCGCTGCAGGCAATGTTCGACCGGCTCTCGGGCAGCTACTACGAGGTGCTGGGCGTGGCGCGCGACTGCGACCGGGCGGCGCTCCGCGGGGCCTACTTCGACCAGCTCGAGCGCTTCAGCAGCGAGCGCTTCGAGGGGCGAGACCTGGGCGGCTACGGGCTGCACATCGAGGCTATCGCGCGCGAGATCAACATGGCCTTCGCGGTGCTCGGCGAGCCCGACCGGCGGGCTCGCTACGACCGGCGCCTCGCGCTCTCGTCGGACCTGCGCGGGGTCGACGAGCCCGTGCGCGACACGCGCACCCCGATGCCGATGACCCAGCGCACCAACCCCAAGACGCCGCCGCCGATGTACGGCCGCGAGCTCCGCGCTTCGCCCATCCAGGGGCGCGACGTGCCCAACCCCCCGCCCGCGATCGCCCGCGACGTGCGCACCCCGATGCCGGTCATGGCGCGCCACGCCCCGCCGGCCACGCCGACGGTGCAGTCGCCGCCGCCGCCGCGCTCGGTGATCCCCCCGGCGCCGGACCACCACGCGCCGCCCTCTCGCCGGCCGTCGCAGCCGCCGCCCCCGCGCCAGCCCTCGCACCCGCCGCCGCCGCCCGGAAACGGGGCGCTGCCCTCGGGCATGGCGCTCGAGTCCCTCGGCCGGCTGCGCGCGGAGAACCGCACCCGCGAGGTGCAGCGCAGCCTGGAGGACCTCGAGGCCCTCATCGAGAAGGCCGCTCGCAACGACGACCACTCGGAGATCGTCCGGCTGCTGCGCCACGCCATCACCATCCGGCCCGACGAGCCGAGCTGGCGCACGCGCCTGGCCCGGGCCGAGGAGACCCTCCAGGACTACGAGGTGCAGCGCTTCGCCAACGCCGCGCGCAACGCCGAGAAGGCCCAGCGCTGGGACACCGCGGGCGAGCTCTGGGCGAAGATCGCCGACCTGCGACCGACGGACGCGCAGGCCGCCCTGCACGCGGCGCAGGCGCTCTGCGAGGCCGCTCAGGACTTCGCTCGCGCCGCCGAGTACGCCAAGCGGGCCGCGCGCATCGCGCCGGACATGATCGCCGCGCACATCTGCCTCACTCGGGTGTTCTTCAAGGCCGGGCGCACCGCGAGCGCTCGCAGCGCCCTGGAGCAGGCCACGAAGCTCGACCCGCGGCACGCGGACGTGGTCGCCCTCGGGCAAAAACTCCGGGGATGAGCTGCGGTTTTTGACCGGCCGGGGCGATCCGCGATACCCCCTCCACCACTGATGATGCTCCGCGGCGTCCGTGCTTGTTGGCTGATGGTGATGGCGGTGGGCGCGCTGGCGTCGTGTGATCCGACGCCGGTGCCGGTCGCGGCCACGGGCGCGGCGAGCTCCTCCGGCGGCGAGCAGCCCGCGAGGCCGCGGCGCGCCGCCAACGACCCGGCGGAGCTGGTGCAGGCCGGGCGAGAGCGCTTCGAGGTCGCGTGCGCGCGCTGCCACGGCGCCGACGCCCCGGGCGGAACGCTCGACGGCCGCGACGTCACCAACGAGCGCCTCGAGGCCTCCCTGCACGCGGGCTCGGACAACGGGGGCTTGATCCCCGCGGTGGCCCCGACGGACCTTCGGGAGGAGCACCTCCCCGCGCTGCGCGCCTACCTCCGCTCGGTGGGCGCGCTGCGGGTGGAGTGAGGGTCCTGGCCTAGCGTGCGCGGAGGGCGGCGAGCACTTCGCCCGCCGCGCGCAGTCCGGAGAGGGCGCCGCCCTCCATGAAGCCCTGCCACTCGTAGAACGAGTCGGTGTGCTCGCCGGCGAAGAAGAGGTTGCCCACGGGCTTCGCCTCGTTGCCGGCGATGGTGGTGAAGTAGCCGAGCGCGTTGGCCGAGTAGCTCCCGAGGGAGTTGGGGTTGCGCGGCCAGGCCTCGAGGTGGGCCACGACGTTGCCTCGCGCGTCGCGGCGGGCGGCGGCGAGGGCGCCGGGGATGACCCGGTCGTAGTCCGCGAGGAAGAGCGCGGCCTCGGCCTGGGTGCGCGCGGGGTCCATGCGAGCGCCGAGGGCGCCGCCGGTGTAGTCGGTGAGGACCCCAGCGGTGGCGCTGGCCCGCGAGGGGTCGGTCTCCCAGCAGCACTGGAAGTTGGCGAGGTCGGAGTAGGCCGCGCCGTCGTTGCCCAGCGCCGCCCACGGTCGCGACGTGAAGCCCACCATCAGCTTGGCGTTGGTGCCGTAGCGAAACTGCTGGATGGCCTGCGTCTTCCACGCCGGGAGCGCGAGGCTGGAGTGCAGCTCGACGCCCCGGAGCACGGAGAAGGGCACGGTGATGACCGCCGCGTCGTGGGTGCTCACCACGGTGCGGGAGCCGGCGCGGAAGGTGAGCTCGACCTGGCCCGCGGCGGTGCGGGCGACGCGCACGAGGCGGTGGCCGAGCGTGGCGGGGCGGGCGAGGGTCGAGTGCAGCGCGCGGGGGATGCTGTCGTTGCCGGCGACGACGTGGAAGCGCTCGTCGCTGAAGACGCCCCAGGGCTGGAAGCGGCTGCGGCGGTCGGCGTGGATGAAGTTGAGGAACGCGAGGCAGCTCTGCTCCTCGATGGGGATGCCGTACTCGATGGTGTAGGCCTGATCGATGACCTGGCGGAGCAGCGGCCCGGCGCCGCGGGTGTCGAGGTACTCCGCGAGGGACATGCGGTCGAGCGCGGCCTCCGCGGGGGTGAAGGCGTCCGCCGTGGGCTCGCCGATGGTGCGCAGGTCGTCGTGCATGCGAGGCACGAAGGCGCGGTACTCGTCGACCACGTCGGACTCCGGGCGGAGCACGCCGTCGTAGAAGTAGAAGACCTCGCCGGGGAGGTTGGCGAAGCTCTCGAGCTCCAGGTTGAACTCCGTCGCCCATCCGCGCATCGTCTGGTGGCCCGTGTCGATGAGCTCGCCGCCGCGCTCGATGACCTGGCCCGGGAAGCGGTCGGACAGGGACCAGATGCGCCCGCCCACCCGGTCGGAGGCCTCGTAGAGCGACACGGTCACGCCCGCGCGCTCGAGCTCCCGAGCGCACCCGAGGCCCGCGATGCCGGCGCCCACCACGGCGACGTTGCCCCGCGTCACGCGCACGCTGGCCCCGCTCTGGCCGAAGCCCGCTTCAGGCGCGCAGCCCATGGCCCCGAGCGCCCCCACCGCGGCCGCGCCCATCGACCCGAGCAGCACCTCGCGCCGCCCGAGGCGAGCGCTGCGGTCGCGCTCGACGGCCGCCTCGAGGCCCTCCCTCGAAGCCAGGCCACCCCGATCGCAGAAGGTCGCGATGCGGATCGTTCGAACCAGTGAGTCCATCAAGCGGCTGCGCGCCATGGTCGTCTTCCTCCTCCAGAGCCCTGAAACCCGGCGCGATCATAGAACGGCTCCCCCGCGGGCTTCGACCCCCACCCGGTCGATCTCCCGCCCGGCGGGCGGAGAGGAGCGAAGTGTCCGGTGGTCTTGACGGCGCGGCGAGGCCTCGCGTAGAACCCGCAGCCTTCCGTCGAGGCAACAGCCGGGTGTCTGACCCTGCAACCTCGAGACAACCTGGAGGATTCGAGTATGTACGCCGTCATCAAGACCGGTGGTAAGCAGTACCGGGTAAGCCCCGGCGACCGGCTCCGCGTGGAGAAGCTGCCGGGCGATCGTGGTAGCGCGATCGCCTTCGATCAGGTGCTCATGGTGGGTGGCGAGACCATCCGCGTGGGCAAGCCCTCCGTCGAGGGCGTCAAGGTCAACGCCGTGATCGTCGCGCAGGACCGCGCGAAGAAGATCATCGTCTTCAAGATGAAGCGCAGGAAGAACTACCGGCGCAAGAACGGCCACCGGCAGCCGTTCACCGAGCTCCACATCACGGGCATCGAGGGCTAAAGCGCCATGGCACACAAAAAGGGTCAGGGGTCTTCTCGTAACGGCCGCACCAGCAACGCCCAGTACCGCGGGATCAAGGTCTACGCGGGGCAGGACATTCGCGCCGGCGGCATCATCGTCCGCCAGGTGGGCAGCACCGTGCACGCGGGCAACAACGTCGGCACCGGCAAGGACTACACGCTCTTCGCCCTCATCGACGGCGTCGTGAAGTACGAGCGCACCAAGAACGATCGCAAGAAGGTCTCGGTCTACCCGGGCATCTCCAGCGACCAGTCCGCCCCCTCCGCCTCCGTCTGATTCTCTCTCCCCTCTCCCACCAACAGTCCATCCACGGCGACGACCGCTCCCCTGCGGTCGCGGCCTCGTGGTCCGCTCGCACGCGCGTCCATCCCCCCTCCTATCCAAGCGGCGCATCTACGATACGGTGGTATCGGGTCTCCGACCGCGGCGGGGCCGTCCATCACTCGTGATCGACTGAAAAGAAGGCGATCGCGGGCCCTGGCATGAGCCGCGCAACAGGGCTCTGCGTCAGCCGCTCCGGCGGTGTGACACACCAGGGTAGCTCAGTCGGTAGAGCACGAACAAAACCGGGCGCAGCGTTCTCTCCTGCGAAGGGAGCAGTGAGCGTGAGCCGGTTACTTCCATCCTCATGGCGCGGTCGTGGGTTCGAGTCCCATCCCTGGTACTGGTGACGCGGCGGGAGCAGTGAGTCGGACGGTTACTTCTTTGATGAACAACCCCCGTCGGACAGCGTTCTCTCCCGCCGCGGCCACCGCTTCCTTCTCCCCCTCCGCACTTTCCACGGGGGAGACGAACCGCACTCGCGGAGGTGTCCCATGGGCCGCATCAACGTCACGAAGTCCTCTCCGAAGAAGCTCTCCCCCCTCGCCGCGGCGCTGCCGCCGGGCGCCCACCTCAACTGGATGGGCGGACCCTCCTACGACGTGCGCTCGCCGCTGGTTCGGCTGCGCATCGCGGCGGCCTCGTGCTTCTTCGGCGAGCCCGCCTACTACCAGACCGACCCCGACGACCGCCGTCCCAAGCGGACCCGCGCCGCGACGCTCTCCGACGCCCAGCGCGCGCACCTGCGCGACACGCTGCGCGCGATCGACCCCGACGACTGGCGCGGAGCGACGCCCGCCGAGATGCTGGAGCGGGCCATCGACGCCGCCCTGGGCCACGACCCGGAGGGCACCCTGCGCCTCGCCATGTGGCTGCGCTCGGAGGAGAACATCCGCACGACGCCGCAGGTGATCCTGGTGCGAGCGGCCCACCACCCGGCGGTGCGAGGCACCGGCCTCGTGCGCCGCTACGCGCCGTCGATCGTGCGGCGCGCCGACGAGCCCGCGGTGGGCCTCGCCTATCAGCTCTGGCGCTACGGCAAGCCCATCCCCAACGCGCTCAAGCGGGCGTGGTCCGACGCGCTCTCCGGGTGCAGCGCCTACGAGCTCGCGAAGTATCGGATGGCGGCGCGCGACGTGAAGACCGTCGACGTGGTGAACCTCGTGCACGCGAAGTCGCCGCCCGTCGACGCGCTCGCCAAGGGGCAGCTCTCCAACGAGGGCGCGACCTGGGAGGCCGTCGTGTCGGCGCGAGGCTCCAGCGCGGCCGCGTGGCGCGAGGCGCTGCCGACCATGGGCCACATGGCGCTGCTGCGAAACCTGCGCAACCTGCTGGGGGCGGAGGTCCCGGTGGCGGAGTGGGCGGGGCGGCTGGTGGAGGGGGCGCGCACCGGGCGGCAGCTGCCGTTCCGGTACTACTCGGCGTACCGCGCGGTGAAGGCCTCGCCGGGCGCCTCGGGGGCGGCCCTCGACGCGATCGAGCGCTGCCTCACCGCCTCGCTCGCCAACCTGCCGCGCCTCGCGGGGCGGGTGATGTCGCTCTGCGACAACAGCGGATCGGCCCGCGGGGCGACCACGTCGTCCATGGGCTCCATGTCCGTGGCGACCATCGCCAACCTCACCGGCGTGCTCGCGGCGCAGCGCGCCGACGACGGCCGCGTGGGGGTCTTCGGCGACCGGCTGGAGGAGTACGTGGTGCGCCCCGGCGCGTCGGTGCTCCAGCAGCTGGAGGAGGTCGACCGCCTCGGCGCCTCGGTGGGCCAGTCCACGGAGAACGGCGTGTGGCTCTTCTGGGACCGCGCGATCCGTCAGCGCCAGCACTGGGACCAGGTCTTCGTGTTCTCGGACATGCAGGCCGGCCACGGCGGGCTCTACGGCGCCGAGCCGAAGGCCTACGCGGACTTCGCCTGGGCGGGCGGGCACTGCATCGACGTGCCCATGCTCGTCGCGGCCTACCGCGAGCGGGTGAACCCGAAGGTCAACGTCTTCCTGGTGCAGGTCGCGGGCTACCAGGACACGCTGATGCCCGAGTTCTACGAGCGGACCTATGTGCTCGGGGGCTGGGGCGAGGGGCTGCTGCGCTTCGCCGCGGAGATGGCCGACGTCGCCGAAGGGGCCCAGCGCTCCGCGTCGTAGGCGCTCCCCTCAGCCGAAGTCCACCCACGGCGACGAGCGCCGCGCCGCGCCCTCCGCCTCCATCCCCCACTCCCCGAGCGCCGCCTCCGTCGCGCACGCCACCGTCACCCGCAGCCCCGCCCCGTCGCCCTCCGCGCGCACCACCCAGCGCGCCTCGTCGGCGTCGTGCGCCCACCACGTCGCGGCCCTCCCCGCGTCCGCCGCCCTCGCCCACTGCGCCGTCGCCCTCGCGCCCGACCACGCCGGGCCATCGCCCGCCCTCGCGTAGCTCCGCCCCTCCGCCGCTCTCTCCACCAGCCGCGCCATCAGCGACCGCTGCTCCGTCGCATCGTCCACGCTCAGCGAGCGCCCCCACCAGGCGCCCTCGGGCTCGTCGCCCACCGTCACCGTCATCACCCGCGAGCTCTCCTCGCCGTCGACCACCAGCGTCAGCCGCAGCGCCCCTTCGCCCGAGCGCACCGCCACGCCCAGCGCCTCGGCCACCAGCACCCCATCCAACCCCTCGCCCGCCTTCCACCCCACGGTCGGCGACGAGAGCCCTCTCTCCCCGCGAAACATCCCCGCGCCGCCCCACGCGTCCCACCCCGACGGGACCTTCGTGGCCGTGCGCAGCCGCGCGCCCACCACGGTCAGCAGCCCACGGTCGATGGCCTCGCCCGAGGCGAGCAGCGACACCTCGTGCTCGCCCGCAGCGCACGGCCTCCACAGCGAGAGGCCGCGCAGCTCGGACCCAGCGATCACACCGCGTCGGGGCCCACGATGTGGCCCGCGATGGCGCTCGCCGCGATGACGTACGGCGACGCGAGGTACACCTTCCCGGGGCCCGATCGCCCGGGGAAGTTGCGGTTGATGGCGCTCACGGTCACCTCGTCGGCGCGCTCGCTCACCCCGGGGCCGGCCTTGATGCACGCCCCGCACGACGGGTTGATCAGCTCCGCCCCCGCCTGCTGGAACACCTCGATGTAGCCCTTCGCCTCGGCGTACTCGCGGATGTCCTGCGACCCGAACTGGATGAACAGCCGCACCCCGGGCGCCACCCGGCGACCCTGCGCCACGGCGCGGGAGAGCACCGAGGCGTACATGTCCATGTCGGCCTTCTTGCCGCCGGTGCAGCTGCCGCCGTAGGCCACGTCGATCTTTACCTCCCCCGGTAAGGACGAGAGCGCCACGCCGTTGCGGGGATCGCCCGGCGTCGCGACCATCACCCCGAGCGCGTCGAGGTCGATGTCGAAGCGGTGCGCGTACGCGGCCCCCTCGTCGGCCCTCACGATGCGCGCCCGTACCTCGTCGGCGCTCAATCCCCGCTTCTGGACGAGGTAGTCCACCACCAGCTCGTCGGCCTCGATGATGCCCGTGAAGCCGCCCGCCTCGACGGACATGTTGGTGAGCGTGGCGCGCT
>CBIHPK010000233.1:0-10448 GCA_966211675.1 uncultured Myxococcaceae bacterium | reverse complement strand
TGGTCCGGCAACGGCCGCGAGCGCATCTGGGTGTTCCGAAAAGCCTTCTCTACAACCCTTTGAGTGACTTGTGTGCCGAACGGAGCTGAGCGTGGGGGTAAGGCGCGCGGCAGCGGGGAAGGGGGCCTCCGCCACAACAACGAGGAAGGGCGCACCGCCCCGCTCGCCCGTTGCTGGCCCCCTCCGCGCGGACCCTGTTACACCCGTGGGCACCTTATGCCCACGACGCTGCCGCCGCCTGGTGATCCGAAGGCCCTCTACGTGCTCGACCTGTCGGGCTACGTGTTTCGCGCCTATCACGCCGTCGCCCCGCTCTCCAACAGCAAGGGCGAGCCGACCTTCGCCACGCTCGGCGTCACCAACATGCTGCACGCCCTGGTGCGCAACCAGCGGCCGCACCTGCTCGCGGTCGCCATGGACAGCGTCAAGCCGACCTTCCGCCACGAGCTCTATACCGAGTACAAGGCCAACCGGCCGCCGCCGCCGCCGGACCTCGCCATCCAGATGGCCCGCTGCCGCCAGGTGGCCGAGGCCTACAACATCCCGGTGCTGCAGTGCGAAGGGGTCGAGGCCGACGACCTGCTCGCCACCTGCGTCGCGGAGGCCCGCAAGCACGGCCTCTTCACCGTCATCTGCTCCGGCGACAAGGACCTCCTCCAGCTCGTCGACGACGACGTGATCATGTGGGACGCGATGCGCGCCCGCATCTTCGGCGCCGCCGAGGTGAAGGAGAAATGGGGCGTCGCTCCCAACCGGGTGCGCGACCTGCTCGCGCTCATGGGCGACTCTTCGGACAACGTCCCCGGCGTGGCGCACGTGGGAGAGAAGACCGCGGTGAAGCTCCTCACGGAGTTCGACACCCTCGACGGGATCTACAAGAACCTCGACAAGGTCAAAGGCAAGACCCGGGAGTACCTGCAGACCCACGAGGCCGACGCGCGGCTCTCCCAAGAACTGGTGAGCCTCAAGTCCGATGTGCCGATGAAGTTCGATGTGGAGCACCTGGTGTACGGGGGCTTCGATCGGGCGGCGGTGCGGGCGCTCTTCGAGGACCTGGAGTTCACCCGCCTCGTCGCCGCCCTCGACGCCGAGGACGTGAAGGCCGCGCAGGTGGGATCGGCCCCGGAGGCCCCGGCGGAGGCGGCGGTGTACGAGCCGGTGCTCACCGAGGAGGCCCTGGACGAGGCCATCGCGCAGTGCCGAAAGAACGGGTGGTTCTCCGTCGACACGGAGACCACGAGTCTCGAGACCACGACGGCGGTGCTGGTGGGCATCTCGCTCTCCTGGAAGCCCGGACTCGGGGTCTACATCCCCATCGGACATCGGGTGCTGGGCGACCCCGCGCAGCTCAACCGCGCGCTGGTGCTCGACCGGCTGCGCCCGCTCTTCGCGGACGCCTCGGTGAAGAAGGTCGGACAGAACATCAAGTACGATGACATCGTGCTGCGCCGGGCGGGGGTTCCGGTGAGCGGGTACGAGTTCGACACGATGCTGGCGAGCTACCTCATCGACCCGGAGCGGCACACGCATAAGCTCGACGAGATCAGCAAGAGCGAGCTCGGCTACGAGATGGTCAGCTATGACAGCGTGACGAAGGTGGGCAAGGGCAAGCAGATCACCTTCGACGAGGTCGACGTCGCTCGCGCCACCCGCTACGCCGCCGAGGACGCGGAGGTGGTCTCCCGGCTGCTGGAGCGACTGCGCCCGAAGCTGGAGAGCGCCGGGCTCACGGGTCTGCTGCGCGACGTCGAGCTGCCGCTGGCGCTGCTGCTGGGGCGCATCGAGGAGCACGGCGTGCTGGTCGACGCCGCCCACCTGAAGGCGATGTCCAAGCAGGCGGCCGCGGAGGTGGTGAAGCTGGAGGCCGAGGCGCACGCGATGGTGGGCCACCCCTTCAACGTGAACTCGCCAAAGCAGCTGGAGACCATCCTCTTCGATGAGCTGAAGCTGCCGGTGGTGAAGAAGACCAAGACCGGGCGCTCGACGGACGCCGAGGTGCTCGAAGAGCTCGCGGCGCAGCACCCGCTGCCCAACAAGATCCTGGAGGTGCGCTCGCTCACCAAGCTGATCGGCACCTACCTCGACGCGCTGCCGCTGATGGTCGACGCGACGGGGCGGGTGCACACCAGCTTCAACCAGGCGGTGGCGGCCACGGGGCGGCTCTCTTCGAACAACCCCAACCTCCAGAACATCCCCGTTCGTACTCCATTGGGGAGGGAGATCCGCCGGGCCTTCGTGGCGCCGGAGGGGTGCCTCATCCTGTCGGCGGACTATTCACAGATCGAGCTGCGGGTATTGGCCCATCTCTCGGGAGATCCCATCCTGGTGGACGCCTTCCGCTCCGGGGACGACGTGCATGTGCGAACGGCCATGGAGATCTTCAAGGTCGCCCGAGAGGACGTCTCCAAGGAGATGCGCTCGAAGGCGAAGACCACCAATTTCGCGGTGATCTACGGCCAGGGGGAGTCGTCGCTGGGCAAGCGGCTGGGCATCACCCGCGACGAGGCCGCGGAGTTCATTGAAAAGTACTTCCAGACCTTCGCGACGCTGCGGAAGTACCTCGACAGCGTGGTGGAGAAGGCGCGCACCGGAGAGGGAGTGCACACGCTGCTGGGGCGGAGGAGGTTCCTGCCGGACCTGCACTCGTCCAACCGGGCGCTGCGGCTGACCGCCGAGCGCGTGGCGCAGAACACGCCCATCCAGGGCACGGCGGCGGACATCATCAAGCTGGCGATGCTGCGCGTGGACGAGCAGCTCACGGCGAAGAAGCTGGCGACCCGGATGGTGTCCACGGTACACGACGAGCTGCTCTTCGAGGTCCCCGAAGGGGAGAAGGCGGCGGTCGGCGCGATGGTCAAGGAGACCATGGAGGGCGTGATGAAGCTCGAAGTGCCCCTGCTGGTGGAGTGCGGCTGGGGCAAGAACTGGGGCGACGCGCACTGAGGGGGAAGCATCGCGGTGGCGGCCTCGCGCCCTCTCGCCACAGCGCTCGTGCTCGCCTGCGCGCTCCACCCGGCGGCGGCGCGCGCCCGGCGCAACCACCGCGCGCGCTTCGAGCCCACCGACCTGGAGATGGCCAACCCCGGCGAGCTCGACATCGACATCGAGACGGGCCTGCTGCGCGACGGATCCTCCTGGCGCCTCTACGCCCCCGACGTCGAGCTCGACCTCGGGCTCACCCGCGACGTCGAGCTGGACCTCGACGGCAGCTTCGCCCTCGCCAGCCCCGGCACCGAGGCCCTCACCCCGCTCACCCCCTCGCCCGACAACCTCTGGCTCTCGCTCAAGGTCGGGCTCATCGGCAATCGCCACCGCCGCGAGCGCGAGGCGTGGGGGCTCGGCTTCCAGGCCGGTCCTCGCATCGCGGTGGCGCCGGGCTTCGAGGGCCTCGGCGCCGAGGTGATGGTGCTCGTCGCCCGCCACGAGCGACGCCTCCACCTCGCCGCCAGCGTCGGCGGTTACATCGAGCCTCGAAACCCTGCGACCGCCTCGACCCAGCGCGCCGCCATCGCCGCCCTCGACCTCACCGTGGAGCTCGACGCCTCCTCGACCTGGCTCCTGCACGCCGAGCTCTATGGGGTGCTCGCCAATGACTCCGACGCCCACGAGGCCGGCGTCTCCGCGGGCCTCGAGTGGGCGGTCAATCCCTCGCTGTCGGTCTCCAGCACCGTCGTCGCCGGCTGGTCCAACGGCGGCCCCAGCGCCGGGTTGCTGCTGGGGTTCTCGCCGAGCTTCCAGCTCTGGCGATAGGGCTCACTCCGGCACCTTCGCGAGGATCTCCCGCTGGATGGCCGCGTAGTCCACCGTCACGTCGAGCCTCGCCATCAGCGAGTAGAACCCGAACTGCAGCCGGTTCATGAAGGTCATCTCCGCGGGCATGGTGAAGAACTCCGCCTCGGGGATGGTCCGGCTCTCCTTCACGATGTGCCGCATCCCGTCGACCAGGCTCGCCGCGAAGGGCCGCGTGATGTGGAAGGGCGAGTCGAAGAGCGGCGCGTAGGCCAGCCGGATGTACTCCCCGCAGAGCACCTCCATGCGCCCCGGCTTCGCCTTCAGCATCAGCGCCAGCGAGCGACGAAAGGCCGCCTCGTCGCGGGCCAGCGACGCCCGGTGCATCGCCCGCGCGTGCGTGCGGTTGTCGTCCGGGATGCGCTGCACGCAGCCGAAATCCAGCACCCCCACGGCGCCGTCGTCCAGGAAGATGTAGTTGCCCGGGTGCGGGTCGGCGTTGAAGCGGCCGCCCACCAGGATGGCGCTGAACACATAGCGCCAGAGCGTCTTCGCCCACGCCTCTCGCTGCTCTCGCGGCGCCAGCACCGCCTCGTCGAAGGAGCGCCCCTCGACGAACTCCATGGTGAGCACCCGCCCCGTCGAGCGGTCGTCGATCACCGCGGGCACGCGGATGCGCCGGTCGCCCTCGAACATCGCCCCGAAGTGCCGCTGGTTGGCCGCCTCGTGGGCGTAGTCGAGCTCCTCGCGGAAGCGCGCCTTGATCACCGAGAACACCGCGTCCGGGTCGTGCCGACGCATCCCCATGCTGGACGCCATCGAGGTCAGGATGCTCCCGTTGGAGAGGTCGCTCTCCACCGCCGCCGCGACGCCCGGGTGCTGCACCTTCACCGCCACCGCGCGCCCGTCCTGCAGCCTCGCCCGGTGCACCTGGCCGATGGACGCGCTCGCGATCGGCGCCTCCCTCCACTCGGCGAACAACACCTCCGGCGCCGCGCCGAGCTCCGCCGCGATGAGCGCCCTCACCTCCGCGGGCGACGACTGCGGCGTCGCGGCGCGAAGCCCCTTCATCGCCAGCTCGTAGTGATCCCGCTGCCCCTCGGGGATCACCCCGTCGACGTAGCTGGCCATCTGCCCGACCTTCGCCGCGAGGCCCCGCAGCGTGCCCAGCACCTCCGCGGTGTGCATCGCCGCGGCGCGGGCGTCCTTGTCGATCAGCACGCCCACCCCCGCTCGCAGCCCCGTCGAGGCGAGCCGGGCGAAGCGTCCGAGGCGTCCGGTGGGCAGGTCGCGTTCATCCATAGGGGCGCAACCGTGGGGGTGCGCAGCCCATCGCCGTCAAGAGCGTCCGCGCAGCCGCACCTCCACCGCCCTCGCGTGCGCCTCCAACCCTTCGGCCCTCGCGAAGTCCGTGATGGCCTTCCCGTGTCGCTTGAGCGAGGCCTCGTCATATCGGATGACCGAGGTGCGGACCAGGAAGTCATACACCCCGAGCGGCGAGCTGAAGCGCACCGCTCCGCCCGTCGGCAGCACGTGCGACGGGCCCGCCAGGTAGTCGCCCGCGGCCTCCGGCGTCCAGTCGCCGAGGAAGGCCGCGCCCGCCGCCCCCACGCTCGACAGCATCGCCTCCGGGTCGCGCACCAGCAGCGCCAGGTGCTCCGACGCCAGCGCCGTCACCACCCTCGCGGCCTCCTCCAGGTCGCCCACCACGAAGGCGTGTCCATTGGACATCACCGACGCCTCCGCGATGGCCCGGCGCGGCAGCGAGGTCAGCTGGTGCCGCAGGGCCTCCAGCGCCCGCATCGCCACCGCCTCGGTGGTCGCCACCAGCAGCGGGTACGCCGCCTCGTCGTGCTCCGCCTGCGACAGCAGATCGGCCGCCACCACCGCCGGGTCGGCCCCCTCGTCCGCCACCACCAATATCTCCGACGGGCCGGCGATGCCGTCGATCGCCACGCGCCCGTAGACCAGCTTCTTGGCGCAGGCCACGTAGAGGTTGCCCGGGCCCACGATCTTGTCCACGCGAGGGACGCTCGCCGTGCCGTAGGCCAGCGCCCCGATGGCCTGAGCGCCGCCCATGTCGAACACCCGCGACACGCCCGCGAGCGAGGCCGCCGCGAGGATCTCCGCGGTCGGCCTGGGCGTCGCCAGCAGCACCTCCCCGACGCCCGCCACCGCCGCGGGGATGGCCGACATCAGCACGCTCGACGGGTAGCGCGCCTTGCCCCCCGGGGCGTACACGCCCACCCGCGAGAGCGCCCTCACCCGCCAGCCCAGCGAGACCCCGTCTTCATCGGTGTAGCGAAGACCCGACTCGCGCTGCCTCTCGTGATAGGCGCGGATGCGCTTCGCCGAGAGGCGCAGCACCTCCGCCAGCGAGGGGTCGAGGCCCGAGAGCGCACGGGCCATCTCCTCGGGCCCATAGGCGAAGGGCGACGGCACGGCGCCGTCATACCTGAGGGAGTATTCCTGCAGCGCCGCGTCGCCGCGGGCGCGCACCGCGTGCAGGATCTCGGTCACCGCGGGAGTGACCCGGTCGAGGTCCTCGTCGCCGCGGTCGGTGAGGCGAGCGAGGGTCTCGGTGTAGGAGCGCGTTCCTCGGAGGTGGAGCTTCATGGCGGAGGCGCAGGGTGACCGCAGCCCGCTCGGACCGCAACGGCGCGCTACGGGCTCGTCCAGGGGACGCTCCAGCGCACCTCGGCGCCTCCCCCGGGCGCGGGCGTCAGGTCGAAGCGGCCGCCGAGCTCCTCCGCCCGGCGGCGCATGCTGTGCAGCCCTCGGCCCCCATGGGAGACGCGCTCCGCGTCGATCCCGGCGCCGTCGTCGCGCACGACCAGCGTGAGGCCCGCCTCGTCGGCGTCGACCTCGTAGGAGACGTGGCGCGCCCCTCCATGGCGGATCGCGTTGCGCAGCGCCTCCTGGGCCACGCGCGCCGCGGCGAGGTGCTGGCTGCCCGAGAGCCGCCGCGAGCGGTCGCCGGTGACCGTCACGTCGACGCGCACCTCCCCGCCCGCCTCGCAGCGCCCGGCGAGGCGCTCGATGGTGTGCGGGAGCGCCTCGACGGTGGAGTCCTCCGGGGTGAGCCCGTCGAGGATGGCGCGCAGGTCGGCGAGGCCCTCGCGGCCCATCTCCTCCAGGGTCACGGCGATGCGGCGCATGGCGTCGGGCTCGGCCGCGTTGCGTCGGATGACCGTCGCGTACGAGGCGGTGAGCGCCAGCGTGGAGCCGAAGCTGTCGTGGAGGTCGCGCGCCATGCGCTCTCGCTCCAGCGCCTCCGCCCGCTCGCGGTGGCGGTCGAGCTCGGCCTGCTTGGCGTCGCGCACCGCTCGCCACGCGGCGCTGGTGTTGCCGAGCATCGCGTACGAGAGGCCGCACATCAGCGAGGCCAGCAGCGGTCCGACGAGGGCGTGCGAGACGGACGCCCCGCGGGCGAGGAAGACCGGAATGGTCAGCAGCGGACCGAGCACGTGGCAGGCGAGGCCGAAGACCGAGGCGTCGATCTCCTGCCAGGTTCCGGTCTTGAAGGCCCAGAGCGCGGGGGCGAGCCAGAGCGGAGACCAGGGCTGGTTGGGGAGCACCACCAGCAGCAGGCAGAAGAGCTCGTTGTAGAAGAAGAGCAGGGCGATCTGCGCGTCGAACCCGCGGCGGGAGCGCAGCGCCGCGGGGTGCATCACCAGGTCGTTGAAGATCATCGCCAGGTAGTAGAAGCCCAGCAGGGCGACCACCGTCGAGGGCCGCATCCCCGTGGCCCGGTGCACCGGGGGCAGCGACAGGACCGCGGCGCAGAGCGCGAGCGAGGCCCCCATCTGGAGCAGCAGGCGAGGGCCGCCGCCGCCGATCTCCACGGAGCCGGGGCGGTACCGGGGCCAGAGCCGAAGGAGGGGTGGAACGGGGGGATCCTCCACGGCCGAGGTCTATCGCGCCGCCCGCGGGAGAAGACAAGCTCAGGCCCCCAAAAACCTGACTGCCCCCCCGGGATATCACCTCCAGGGGATCTCCGATAGGGCATGAACATGCCGATGTGTCGCTGATATGGTGCGCCGCCCCAATGACCCTGCGCCCCCTTGCCTTTGCCCTCGGGCTCCTCTCGCTCGGCTGCTCGTCCCGCGCCGCGGCGCCCACCACGCCGCCCCCGTCGCCCCGGTCCGCCCCGCTGGTGGTGACCATCGTGGTCGACCAGTTCGCCGCGTGGATCGCCGAGGACCGGCTCCCGATGCTCCCCGACGACGGCGGCTTCGCGAGGCTGCGTCGCGAGGGAACCTGGTATCGCCATGTCCGTTATGGCCACGCGGCGACGGACACCGCGCCGGGCCACTCGTCCCTCTACACGGGGCGCCCTCCGAGGGAGAGCGGCATCCTGGCCAACGAGGTTCCGGACGAGCGAGGGGAGCGGGTGTCCATCCTGAGGGACGCGGCCGTGCGCGTGGTGACCAGCGAGGGGGTGACCGACGCGGTGAGCAGCTCGATCGCGCGGCTGCGGGTCGACACGCTCGCCGACGCGCTGAGGGCGCGCTCCCCCGGCGCGGTCATCGTGAGCCTCTCGCTCAAGGACCGCGGGGCGATCTTCGGCGGCGGCCGACACCCGACGGCGACGGTGTGGTTCGACCCCGGGCGCGACCGCTTCGTGACCTCGACCGCCTTCGGCCAGACGCTCCCCTCCTGGGTGACGCCCGATGGAGCGACCCCGGCGCTGCAGGCCCTGCGGGCGACACCGTGGACCCTGCTGGATGAGCCGTGGGTGAGAGCGCACGCCGCGACGCCCGACGACCAGCCCGGCGAAGGGGACCTCGACGGCTGGGGGACGACCTTCCCTCACGACTTCGCGAGGGCGAGGCGTCCCGCCGGTGCGATGCGCGCCTCTCCGATGGGCGACTCGGCGGTGCTGCGGCTGGCGGAGGACGCGCTCGCGGCGCGCGACCCGAGGGCCCCGATGCTGCTGGCGCTCTCGCTCTCCTCCAATGACTACATCGGACATCTCTTCGGACCAGACTCCTGGGAGGCCTGGGACCAGCTCCGCCGACTCGATGCTTCCTTGGGGAGGTTCTTCTCTCGACTGGACACCATCGCCGGGAGCGACGGGTGGACCCTGGTGCTCTCCGCGGACCACGGCATCACCTCGCTGCCCGAGGTGGCGAGCATCCCCGCGGCGAGGCCCTGGTGCGATGGAGCGAGGCCGCGCGGAGGCCGCGACTCCTACGAGCGCCCGTGCGGACCGCTGGGGAGGCTCGACCCGGATGACGTCGCGAGGGTGCTGCAGGCTGCGGCGGTGCGCCTGCTGGGAGAGGGGCGCTGGGTGCGCGGGGTGGCCGATCCGTACGTGTACCTGACCGACGCCGCGGAGGCCCTGCCGGGACCGCAGCGGGAGCTGCTGCAATTGGCCCTCACGGCGACGCTCCGGCAGTACCCGGAGATCGAGCGGGTGATCGACACCCGGACGGTGGCGGCCTCGTGCGCGGAGGGCGAGTCGGTGGAGGCGCTGCTCTGCCGGGCGATTCCAGAGCACAATGGCGCGGCGCTCTACGCTCAGGCCCGGGCGGGGGCCTTCTTCGACTCGGGGTATGCGCTGGGGCGAGGGACCAGCCACGGGTCGCCGTACCTCTTCGACCGGACGGTCCCGATGCTGGTGAGGGCGCCGGGGAGGGAGCCCGCCGGGCGCGTGGTGGACGAGCCGACCTCGTATACGGAGTTCAGGCGACAGGCCGAGCGGCTCTTGGGGTTGTGACGAGGGCGACCGCCTACTCCGCCGGGATCTGGCTCAGCTCCCTGAACACCTGCTCGGCGTCCCTCAGGTTGGGCGTGATGGTGTCCCCGTCGCGCACGCGGCGCAGGCCGTCGATGAGGATGCGATCGCCCTCGTGGAGGCCGTTCGTCACGATGTATTGATGCGGCAGCTCCTCGCCGATGGTGATCTCTCGCGCCCGCACGACGTTGCTCGCCTCGACGACGAACACGAAGGCCTTGTCGAGGACTCGGAAGACCGCCTTCTGCGGGATGAGCAGCGCGCGCGGCAGGGCCGTCGTCATCAGGATCTCGCCCGTCTCGCCGTGGCGCAGCAGGCGGTCCGGGTTGGGGAAGCCCGCGCGAAACGCGATGGTGCCCGTCTCGTTGTTGAAGTCCGCCTCGATCGTCTGGATCGTGCCCGGGTGATCGAAGATCTCGTTGTTCGCCATGCGAAGGCGCACCGGCACCTGCTCGCCCGGCGCGTGCGTGCGGCGAAACGCGAGGTACTCGCGCTCGCTCACGTTGAAGTACACCCACATCTGGCTGTTGTCGGCGAGCACCGTGAGCAGGTCCCCCTCCCCGAGCAGGCTCCCGCGGCGCACCATCAGGCGGCCGACGATGCCGTCGAAGGGCGCGTCGAGCCGCGAGAACCGCAGGTGCGCCTGCGCCAGGGCGCGCTGCGCGGAGGCCCGGTTCAACGTCGCCTGCGCGAGCGCGAGCTGGTTCGGCGACACGACGTTGCCCTCGCGGAGCATCCGGGTGTTCTGGTACTCGACCCCGGCGAACTGCATCTCCGCGTCCGCGCGCGCCACCTCGGCCTGGTAGAGCACCGGCGTGATCTGGAAGAGGCTCTGCCCCCGCCTCACGGTCTGGCCCTCGTCGATGAAGATGTCGCGCAGGTAGCCGCGCTCCAGCGCGCGCACCTCGATGTGCTGAAACGCGCGGATCTGACACACGTAGTCGTGCGTGATCTCCGTGTCCTTGCGGATGACCGTGGT
>CBIHPK010000232.1:0-10458 GCA_966211675.1 uncultured Myxococcaceae bacterium | reverse complement strand
ACCTCGCGGGCGCCGCCCTGCCCGGCGAAGACCTCGCGGACGCCAACCTCACGGGCGCCGACCTGATGCGCGCCACCCTGACGGGCGCCAACCTCACGGGCGCCAACCTCTCCGACGCCCGGCTCGCCTCGGCGAACCTCACCAACGCCAACCTGACCGGCGCCAACCTCAGCGGCGCGCACCTGGAGAGCGCCAACCTCACCGGCGCCAGGCTCGAGGGCGCGAGCCTCCTGCACGCCCGCCTGACGGGCGCCACCCTCAACGGAGCCCACCTCACGGGCGCCCACCTCACGGGCGCCAACCTCCGCGGCGTGCACAGCGACGCGGCCACCGTCTGGCCCGCGGGCTTCGAGCATCCGCCGCCCGATCCCGCGCCGGTGGACGCGGGGGCGCCCGCGACGGTCACCCGACCGCGACGCGGCCGTTGAGGGATTCGTGCGGCGGCCCTTGCGCGGGGCGCCCGCTCGCGCAATGCCCCGCGCCGTGATGGTGGAGGTCGAGGCGCTTCGCAAGAGCTACCGGGTCGGCGGGCGTGCGCTCCCGGTGCTGCATGGCGCCAGCCTGCGCATCGGGCGCGGGGAGTTCGTCGCCATCATGGGCGCGTCGGGCTCGGGGAAGAGCACGCTGCTGTCCATCCTCGGGCTGCTGGAGAGCTACGACGCCGGGCGCTACGCCCTCGCGGGCCACGACACCCGCGGGCTCTCCGAGGAGCGCGCCGCGAGGCTGCGCA
Source organism: uncultured Myxococcaceae bacterium (assembly GCA_966211675.1). Taxonomy (GTDB): domain Bacteria; phylum Myxococcota_A; class Polyangia; order Polyangiales; genus SCUS01. Next base: position 9,728 of record CBIHPK010000232.1, on the reverse strand, counting down.
ACGCGCTGCTGGGCTTCGTGTTCCAGTCCTTTCACCTGCTGTCGCACAAGAGCGCGTGGGAGAACGTCGCGCTCCCGCTCGCCTACGCCGGCGTCGACCGCCCCGAGCGCCGCCGCCGCGCCCTGCGCCTGCTCGCTCGCCTCGGCCTCGCGGCCCGCGCCGAGCACCGGCCCGACGAGCTCTCCGGCGGCCAGCGGCAGCGCGTGGCCATCGCCCGGGCGCTCGCCAACAACCCCCCGGTGATCCTCGCCGACGAGCCCACGGGCAACCTCGACTCCAGGACCTCCGGCGAGGTGATGCAGCTCTTCCGGGAGATCCACGCGCGAGGGCGCACCATCGTGCTGGTCACCCACGAGCCCGCGGTCGCCGCCGCGGCCGACCGGGTGATCCTGGTGCGCGACGGGCGCGTGGTGCAGGGCGACGCCTCGGGCGAGGCGGTGCCGTCGCCGTGATCGACCTGCTCACCGAGGTCTTCGAGGGCGTGGCCCGGCACCGGATGCGCGCGGCGGCGACGGCCTTCGGGGTGTTCTGGGGCATCCTGATGCTGGTGGTGCTGCTGGGCGGCGGCCGGGGCCTGCGCAACGGGCTCGACAAGCTCTTCGCCGACACGGCCACCAACTCCGCGTGGATCAACGTCGGCCGCACCAGCATGGGCTTCGAGGGCCTCGGCCCGGGGAGGCAGCTCACCCTCAGCATCGACGACGTGGAGGCCGTGGCGCGCGCGGTGCCGGAGCTGCAGGACGTCGCCCCGAGGCACGGCGCCCCGTCGGGCCTCACGTTCACGCACGGCACCCGCAACGGGGCCTTCCCCACCTACGGGATCTACCCCGGCTACGCGGTCGTCGAGCGCACCCAGGTGGTGCGCGGACGGCTCATCAACGACCTCGACGTGGCCCGAGCGCGGCGGGTGGTGATCCTCGGCGTGCGCGTGGTGCAGACCCTCTTCGGGGCGAGCGAGGCGGTCGGCCAGCAGGTGGAGATCGGGGGCGTGCCCTTCCTGGTGGTGGGCACCTTCACCGACGCGGGCGGCGAAGGGGAGCTGCGCCGGGTGTTCATGCCCTACACCGCGCTGGCGCAGACCTTCGACGCGCGCCGACAGGTGAACGTGATGACCGCCACGCTTCGCCCCGGGGCCTCGCCGGAGCGGGCGACGGCGCACATCCGACGGCTGCTCGCGCGACGCAAGCGCTTCGACCCCAACGACCGCGGCGCGGTGGACGTGTGGTTCGCCGAGCAGGAGTACCGGAAGTTCGTGACGCTGATGCGAGGCATCGACCTCGCGGTCATCGTGGTCGGCCTCGGCACGCTGGTCTCCGGCATGGTCGGGATCAGCAACATCATGTTCGTGTCGGTGCGCGAGCGGACGGCGGAGTTCGGCCTGCGGCGCGCGCTCGGGGCGACGCCCTCGACGGTGATGGCGATGGTGCTCTCCGAGGCGGTGGCGCTGGCCTTCGGAGCGGGCGGCCTCGGGCTGCTGGTGGGGGTCGGCCTCGTCGAGGCGGCGCGCCGGGCGAACCTCCGATCGGACTACTTCCGCGACCCCAGCATCGACCTGCGCACCGCCCTCACGGCCCTCGGGGTGCTCGTGGCGACCGCCGTCGTCGCGGGGTATTTCCCGGCCCGCGAGGCCGCTCGCCTCAACCCCAACGAAGCCTTGCGGAGCACCTGAGCCCTACGATGACGACGCACGACGAAGGGGAGGCCGACGACGCCCTCGAGGCCTCGGTGGAGCTCGCTCCGGAGCGAGGCGCGCTGCGGCGCTGGCTGCCGAGGCTCGTGGCGCTGGCGGCGCTCGGGGCGGTGGGCGTGGTCGGGGCGCGGTCGTGGCGGCGGGCCCACGCCTCGGCGCCCCCGACGGGGCTGCGGGTGCGGCTGGGCGACGTGGTGATGAAGGCCCAGGCCACCGGGCGCATCGTGCCGAGGCAGGAGGTGTTCGTGCGGCCGCTGGTGTCGGGGATGCTCGTGGAGCTCACCGCGCGGCCCGGCGCTCTCGTGCATCGGGGCGACCTGCTGGCGACGGTGCGCATCCTGGCCGATCCGGTGGCGCTGGGCGACGCGAGGGCGCAGGCGGGCCTGGCGAGGGTGCGACACGAGCGGGCGGCGAGGGAGCTCGCGAGGGCGAGGGCGCAGTCGGCGCGCGACCTGATCGCGGCGCAGTCGCTGGAGCAGGCCGAGAGCGACGAGGCGCTGGCGCAGGCCGAGCTCGCCGCCGCGCTCGGTCGGGCGCAGCTCATCGCCCGGGGGAGCGCCGCGGGCTCGGCGCTGCGCTCCAACCGGGTGCTCGCGCCCGTCGACGGGACGGTGCTCGCGGTGCCGGTGAACGTCGGCGACTACGTGAGCGAGACCAGCGGCTTCCGCGACGGGACGACGGTGGCGGTGGTGGCCGACATGACCGACCTGCTCTTCAAGGGGCAGATCGAGGAGGCCTACGTGGGGCAGCTGCAGCTCGGGATGCCGGTGGCGATCCGCGTGGGGGCGCTGCCCTCGGAGAGCCTGCGGGGCACGCTCCAGTGGATCTCGCCTCGCGCCACCATCGAGCAGGTGGGCGGCGCCGCGGGGTCCGGGGTGCAGGCGCTGACGGCGTCGAGCGCGGGCGTGACGCGCTTCGAGCTGTGGGCCGCGGTGGCGCACCCGCCGGGCGCCGTGCGGGCGGGCTACAGCGCCTCGGCGGAGGTGGAGCTGGCCCGGGCGACGAGGGTGCCGATCATCGAGGAGAGCGCGCTGCGCTTCGCGGAGGGCCGGGCCTACGCGCAGCCCTGCGGCGGAGGTCCCGAGCGCGAGGTGACCGTCGGGGTCTCCGACGGAGTGCGCATCGAGGTGACCGGGGGCTTGCGGCCGGGCGACTGCGTGCGGGAGCGCGAGGCGCACTGAGGGAGAGCGGGCGCTACAGCGAGCGGCGGGCGTAGTGCGCGGCGGTGAGCGCCCCGAGGGCGCCGGTGAGGACGACGGCCCAGGGGGTCGCCGGAGAGCGCCAGATGGCGAGCACCAGGGTGGCGAACTGCATCATGGTGGTGGCCTTGCCGAAGACGTCGGCGCGCTGCTCCTGGTGACGGGCGGGGGCGTCGCGGCGCAGCAGCACCACCCCGGCGAGGAGGGCCTCGCCGAGCTCTCGCGCGCCGAGGAGGACGGCCTGCCAGGGGGAGAGGCGGTGCGTCGCCACGAGGGTGATCACCACGCCGAGGACGAAGAACTTGTCGGTGGCCCCATCGACGACGGCGCCGATGGGGGTGGTCTGACGGAAGCGCCGGGCCCACCAGCCGTCGAGCACGTCGGAGAGGCCCGCGAGCCCGAGGACCCCGAGGGACCACCATCGGTCCCAGGCGACGAGGGCGAAGAGCCCCGTCAGCGGGACCCGCGCGAGGCTGAGCATCCCCGGCACGTGGAGCAGGTCACGGAGCTGGTATCGCGGATCGGCAGAAGCGGACAGGATGGCCATCGGACCTCCTGCGCTGGATCTTGGCGCTCCCGAGCGCGTCCAGCCAGCGGCGTCGATGGAGCAGCACCCCGCACGAGGCCTGTTCGAAGGATTCGTCCGCGGCGCGTGAAACACCCCGCGGGAGGTCGCAACAGACCGCCGGGATCTCGGGAGAGGACGGGCCATCGGGCGTCGTCTGCGCCGCGTGATTCGCCATTGCCCCTTCGGAGCCTATCGATGGAACCCCAGAGCACGATCGCCCAGCACCGCGTCGGAACGCTCCTCGGCGGCAAGTACGAGCTCCTGCGCCTGGTGGGCGCTGGGGGCATGGGGGCCGTCTACGAGTCGCGCAACTCATGGACCGGGCGGCGCGTCGCCATCAAGGTGCTGCACCCGGAGTTCGCCCGGAAGCAGGAGGTGCTCGCCCGCTTCTTCCGCGAGGCGCAGGCCGCGACGCGCATCGCCCACCCCAACATCGTGGAGGTGCTCGACCTCGGTCAGGACCCGGCCGACGGGGCCTTCTACATCGTGCAGGAGTTCCTCGACGGCCGCGACCTGCGGGCGGTGATGGACGAGGCCGGCGCGATGTCTCCGCGCCGCGCGGTGGAGATCATGGCGCCGGTGATGGCCGCCCTCGCCGCCGCGCACGCCCACGGCGTCGTGCACCGCGACATCAAGCCCGAGAACATCTTCGTCTCCCTCGGCCCCGACGGCTCGGTCACTCCGAAGCTCATCGACTTCGGCGTCTCCAAGATGGTCGACCAGGCGCCCGACCTCCTGAGCCGCACCATGCCCGGCACCACGCTCGGGACGCCGTATTACATGTCCCCCGAGCAGTGCCGCGGCGACGCCCTCCTCGACGGGCGCAGCGACGTCTGGGGCGTCGGGGCCGTGCTCTACGAAATGCTCTCCGGCGAGCTCGCCTTCGACGCGCCCAACTACAACAGCCTGATCGTGAAGATCGTCACGAGCGCCCCCGACCCGCTAGGTGACCGCGCCCCCGGCGTCCCGGCCTCGCTCGCCGCGCTGGTCCACCGCGCGCTCACGGCGAAGCTCGACGCGCGCCTGCCCTCGATGGAGGCCTTCCTCGACGCCCTGCAGCGGTGCTCGCTCGACGACGCCCCCCCGGCGCCGTCCCCGCGGATGCCGTCCTCGCGGGTGCCGTCCTCGCGGGTGCCGTCCTCGCGCGTCGCTCGCCCGCTGGCGGTGGGCCTCGGGGTCGCGTGCGCGCTGCTGCTGGGCCTCGCGTCGCGCGGATCGGCCGTGCACTCCGCGCCCGCGCCCACCGCCCGACCCACGATGGCGCCGGTCGCGAGGATCGCTCCCGCGGTGGTCGAGGTGGTCGAGGTGCCGGTCGTCGCGGCGCGTCCGAGAGCGATCGCCCGGCCCCGGTCGGTGACGGCCCCGCGCACGGCGCCGCGGTCGGTGGTGGCCGCGACGGTGCCGCCGGCGCCGGCGCCGCGGTCGGCCAACGGGGCGCTGATCCTTCCGCCGTAGCGCGAGCGGACAGCGGGTGTGTGAGCGACGGATGCGGAGGAGGGATCAGATGGCTCGATGGATGAGGTCCGCCGTGCTGGCGGCGGCGCTGGGGATGGCGGGTCGGGCGGCGGGCGCGCAGGCCGTGGGGGAGGGCGCGGGCGAGGTCGACGCGCTGGTGCGCCACGGGGTCGAGCTGCGTCAGCGCGGTGACGACGCGGGGGCGCTGGCGGAGTTGGAGCGGGCGCACTCGCGCTCGGAGGAGCCGAGGGTGCTGGCGCAGCTCGCGCTCGCCGAGCAGGCGATGGGTCGCTGGCTCGACGCCGACCGTCACCTGCGCGCGGCGCTGCGCTCCGGCGCCGACCCGTGGATCGCCCGCAACCGCACGTCGCTTCACCAGGCCGAGGAGCAGCTGGGCGCTCACCTCGGTCGCCTGCGCGTCGCGGGCGCGGTGGAGGGCGCGGAGGTGTTCGCCAACGACGAGCGCGTCGCGACGCTGCCGATGACCGAGCCCGCTCGGGTGGTGGCGGGCACCAACGTCATCGAGGTGCGCGCTCCGGGCTACGTGACCATGACCCGCCGGGTGCAGGTGGAGCCAGGGCAGGAGTCACGGGAGACCTTCGCCTTCGTGCGCGAGGCGCCGTCGGTGGCGCCCGTGGCCTCGCTTCGGCTCACGCCGGTGGCGTCGCCCTCGGGTGAGCCGGACGTCGCGCGGGGAGGCGGCGCGCAGCGGGCCTTCGCGTGGGCCTCGCTGGCCACCGGCGCGGCGGGCGTCGGCCTCGGGGTCTTCGCCCTGATGCGCCGCGACGGGCTGGTCTCGCAGTACGACCAGCGACGCGACCCGGTGTGTCCGGGCACCTCCTCGCCCACGCAGCCGACGGTCTGCGCGAGCAACCTCGATGACATCGCGGCGATGCAGGCGCTGGCCATCGGGGGCTTCGTGGGAGGCGGCGCGCTGGCGCTCGCGTCGGTGGTGCTGTTCGCGACGCTGCCTTCGACCGGCGAGTCGCCGCGAGGCCTCGCGTCGGTGCGCTGCGGCGGAGGACCGGGCCAGGTGGGAGTGAGCTGCGGCGGCGTGTTCTGAGCAGGGCGGCTCAGGGTTGCGGTCGGGGGGAGCGGTCCTATGCGGGGGGGATGTTTGAACAGATCCTCCAACAGTTTCTGGGTTCGTCGCAGGGCCAGGCGGCCATGCAGACGCTTCAACAACAGCACGGGATGAACCCCGCCATGGCCCAGCAGACCCTCGGGGTCGCGGGTGAGGGCGCCGCGCAGGCGCTACACCAGGCCAACGGGAGTGCGCCCGGCAACGCCGCGGGGCTGCTCGGCGGCGGGCTCACGACCAACGCCATCACCGGCGCTCTCTCGGGCATGCTCAACGGCGGCGGCCTCGGCGGCGCTCTCGAAGGGGGATTGAGCGGGATGGTCGCGGGCAAGGTCGGCGAGATGCTCGCGGCCCGCATGGGGATGAACCCGCAGATGGCCTCGATGATCGCGGCGGGCATCGCGCCCCACCTCGTGAACTTCATCCAGGCCCGAATGGGCACGCAGCCTGGATCGGGTCCGGGCGCGCCCGCGCCGGGCGCGGCGCCGTTCATGGGGCAGAACCAGGGGGCTGCCGCGTCGATGCAGCCGATGGGCGGCCCGCAGTGGGCGCCTCCGACGCAGAAGGGCCCCGGCGCTCAGGGCAAGTTCGACCCCTTCGCGCCGAACAACTTCGATCCCTCGCAGCAGAAGATGTCGAAGGGCGACGGCGGGGGGAAGGAGTCCTACGAGGAGAGTCCGCCGGACGGCGGCAAGGGGGGGTACTCCAAGGGCTCCTTCGACCCCTCGCAGGACGGCAGCAACAAGGACCAGGGTCCGGGCTGGAAGAAGGGCGGCTGAGGCCGTCGCGATCGCGGCGCCCCACCGCCCTCGGGAATCCCCGTGTGCTAGTGAGCGGCGCAGAGAATGAGTCCGATCGTCGACCGTGTCCGCAAGCTCATCGCCCTCGCGGGCTCCCCCAACGAACACGAGAGCCGTAGCGCGGCCGCCATGGCCTGCCGGCTCATCCGCGAGCACGGCCTGCAGGTCGACGATCCATCACCCCATCGACACCGCGTCGATCGCGAGCCCGAGGCCCCGCATCGCCGCACGCAGGGGCCCTACGCCCGCGACCGCTCGGCCCGCGGTCAGCCGTATTGCCGCGAGTGCTCGGAGCCCATCGCGGACGGAGAGGTGTTCCGCGACGGCGGCGCGGCGCCCGTTCACGGGGACTGAATCCCCCGCGGCGAGCGGCCATGAGCCAGCGGGCCGGTCGGCCGGATGGGAGGGGACTGCGCCGTGGGGAAAGATGCTGGCGAACGGCGCCGAGATGGGGTTATGGAATTGGGCAGCGGCTGGCGAATGGCGCCGAGGTGGGGTTATGGAATTGGGCAGCGGCTGGCGAATGGGCCCCAGGGCGGGGTTCGGCAGTGGGGGCGGGAGAATGAGATGTTAGAAAGCTTGGAGAGCGGCGGGCGGCGCCCTACGAAGAGCAGGAATCGGGCCGCGATCGACGAGGAAACGAGCGTCCCACAACGGACAACGGGCCTCGGCCCATGGGCGGCGAGCATCGACCGACGGGCGACGAGCAACGTGGCGAGGAGTTGGGCAACGTGACGGCGAGCGGCGCAGCGACGACGGAAGTGTCTGCAATGAGCGAGCGCCCCGCGTCCGGCACTGCCACGGTGGCGATCCCGTCCGCCTTGAGCATTTCTAACAAGCCGATGGTGCCGACCGCTCCCAATCCACCCGCCGCCAGCCCGCTGTACCCACTGCGGCGGCACATCGGCCAGTCGTTGGGCAGCCGCGACGAGCGGCGGGCAACGAGCTTCGAAGAGCACGACGCGGGCCAGCGTGAAGTGACCGCCGCGAGATAGAAATACACGGAGGTGAACGAGATGGAGCAAACGACCCGTCCTGGGTATGTCAATCGCAACGATCAGACCGTACTGCGATCAACTCAACTGCCAGGGAATGACCATCTGCAATACGTCTATGTCCTGCAGTGCGGCAAGTGCCGAAACGAGTATGGATCGAACGGCTCCGACATCTTCCAGCGCAAGTGCCCTCAGTGTCAGGGTGGAGCGCAGGGACTCGAGTTCTAAGGATCAAATATGCCGTCAGCAACTGAGGTAAGTCCGGGCAAGTGGTCCAACATTCGCGTCCTCTTTGACAATGGGTGGTACTCCATCATCGCAGGCGACTACGAAACCAACCCAGCGATCGGTGAGCGGTGGAACGGGAAGGGAGACGAGCCTGGTTTTCCGAGCCAGGGAGGGCACCCGATCTGGCATGTGGTGCCGGTCTTCCTGCATCGTGCTGTCCTCACCGGTGCGCTGGTCGAATTGACGCGAACAACGGGCGCGAGCAATCAAGAGCAGATGACCGCGATCAACAAGGAACTCGGCCAGCTCTGACGTCAAAACGGACCAACAGACAACGAGTGGCGAGCTCCAGGTGCGGAGCAGCGGGGGACAACGGTGTGACGACGAGCAGGCGCACGAAAGCTGTGACGAGCGACGTCCGAAGGATGACGTCGGGTGCGTTCGACGTGGCGGTGTGCGAGCTCATGGCGGCGGGCGGCGTGCCCAACAAGCCGATGGTGCCGACCGCCCCCACGACACCCTTCGTAAACCCGCCGTGCCCGCTGCGGCGGCACATCGGCCAGCCGTTAGAAAGCTTGGAGAGCAGCGGGCGGCGCCCTACGAAGAGCAGGAATCGGGCCGCGATCGACGAGGAAACGAGCGTCCCACAACGGACAACGGGCCTCGGCTAATGGGCGGCGAGCAGCGACCGACGGGCGACGAGCAACGTGGCGAGGAGCTGGGCAACGTGACGGCGAGCGGCGCAGCGACGATGGAAGTGTCTGCAATGAGCGAGCGCCCCGCGTCCGGCACTGCCACGGTGGAGATCCCGTCCGCATTGAGCATTTCTAACAAGCCCATGGTGCCGACCGCCCACACCTGGCCCGCTGGCAACCCGATTGACCCAGTGCGGCGGCACATGGGCAGGCCGTTGGGCGGACTCCGGGTGCCAGCGACCGTTTGATCGGAGGCTCGGATGGGACATGTGTCGATTGTCAGCGGATTCATCTCGATCAGCCCGCGCGGAAGCCTGGAGCGGACGCGGGAGGCCATCAATGCATTCGAGTTTGATGACGTGTGGCCATTCAGCAACATTTTCTACTGTGAGTCGCCCGCTCAGTACTCTCATCCCGTGGTGGGATTCGCCGGCTCGTACAAACAGGTGGAGGAGGTATGGAGTGAATGGCTCTGGAAGTTTGGCCAACTCCTGTCAACGCTGGAGGCGACTGACGCGCGCGTTTGCCTCGACTGCATCATGGGGAGTCATTCCTGGGAACTGCGGCCGAAAGCGGGCGCTCGGAAGGCCGAGACGATCTGGTCGTCGTCGGTGCTGGGGCAGACCTGGGTCATCACCCGGGCGCCGGAGAATGACTTCAGCGTCGACCCTGCGTGGCTCAAGCACACGGAGGGCAATTTGGAGGTCCCTGACAAGGAGACGGGAGAATTCATATGCTACAAGTGGGACCGGTTTCTTGAGCGCGTTCTTGCGGAGTAACCCCAGAGCGTGTCGATGTGTGATTCGTAGTGGAAAGACGATCTCGACCCTGAGGTTGACGACGCCGTCCAACAAGCCGATGGTGCCGGCCGCTCCCACTGCACCCACCTTCAACCCGCCGTGCCCGCTGCGGCGGCACATCGGCCAGCCGTTAGGAAGCTCGGAGAGCGACGAGCGGCGCCGTGCGTCGGAGCACGAATCGGGCCGCGAACGGCGAGAAAACCAGCGTGCGACAACG
>CBIHPK010000231.1:0-10486 GCA_966211675.1 uncultured Myxococcaceae bacterium | reverse complement strand
CGCAGAACGTGCTCGAGTACGTGAGCTCGATCTTCGCTCGCGGCGACCTGAAGTAAGCCCTCTCCCTCCTGACCCCCCTCCAACTCCGGACGTCGGGAGCTGCAGCTCCGGACGTCGGGAGCCGGGCGTCCCCGTCAGTGGGCCGTCGCGGCGGCGGCGCCCGCGTCGCCCGCGGCCTCGTGGCCGTGGCAGTTGAAGCAGCCGAAGCCCTGGTGGGTCTGCGGGTTGTAGGGCTGCTGCCCGAGAAGCTGCGCCATCACCGGCACCACCCGGGTGCCCATGAACTCGTACGCCCGGTGCTGGCGGGCCATGCGCTCCTGCGCGGCGGGCGTGCCGAAGGCGGGCAGCGGCGCGATGCCGTTGGGCATGTGGAAGTGCACCGCGCGGGCGTTGGCGCCGTGGCAGGTGGCGCAGGTGACCTCGGTGAAGTGGGCGGGGTCGTAGGCCTGGAGCAGCGAGGTCATCGTGGGCAGCACGGTGTCGTGCATGTACGCGCCCTTCTCGCGATCGGTCATGCGGGCCCACGGGCGCGCGGGGCCGTGGAGCCCCGTCGGCATCGGAGGCAGCGGGGCCTCGGCGACGGGGGCGCCGGCGTCCACGACCGCGGGCTCGGCGGGGACGTCTTCGGGCGCCGGGGCGCCGGCGTCGACCACCTCGGGGGCGGTGGAGACCGGCGTGACGGGCGCGGGCGTGGCGGTGTGCGAGCTGCCCGAGCAGCCGAGCGCGACCAGGACGAGGGCGCAGGACCAGTGAGACGCAGAGGGGAGTGCCATGTTGGGGCGCGGATGTTCCATCGGGAGTCGCCTCGCTGCCAACCATCTTGTGCAATGGTTGGAGCGTGGACGAGCCGTCGATCGCCCGCGCGCCCGATGAGTACGAGCGGCGCTACATGGACGCCGACCGGGCGGTGGCGATCGCTCGGGTGAGGCAGCGGCTCGAGCTCCGACTGGCGCTGATGGCCTTCGTGCTCTCGGTGGTGGTGTTCAACCTCCAGGGGCTCGTCGTGATCGCTCCGTGGCTCTGGGCGCTGCGCCACGAGGCCCCGCTCTTCGTGGGCGTGGTCTTCGCGTCGTACGCGTTCCTGGCGCTGTCGCTGCTGTGGCTGCCGGTCGCGGAACTCCTCGGCGCCGTCACCCGCGTGGTGCTCACGCCGACGCACCTGCGGGTGCACCGCGGCCTCACCATGACGGACGTCCCGCTCGCGGCCGTCACCTCCGTCGCGGTCGAGCGGACGAGCCGGTGGTTTCCCGCGCTGCCGGCCTTTCGGGGATTGTCGCGCCGGGACACCGTCTACCAGAGCTTCCGCACGAGGGAGTCGGTGCGCGTGGAGTGGCTCGACGAGAAGGGCCGCTCTCGCCGAGTCTGGGTCTACCTGGACGAGGCCGAGGCGCTGAGGGAGCGCATCGAGGCGCTGCGCGTCGGAGCCACCGGGGTGCGCGTCGAGCTCGCGGACGAGGCGCTGCAGACGGACGAGCGCGAGGCCTCCGCCGGCGAGGCGCCCGCGAGGGAACGCGCCCGCTGAGGGAGGGGTCACGGCCCGCGACGGAGCACGGTGCCCTGCGCGCCGACGGCCCATCGCTCGCCCGCGTCGCTGTCCCACACCGACCAGAGGTCGGCGCCCCCGGCGCTCTCGGAGGCCCACGAGGCGCCGTCCCAGTGGACGACGCGCCCGCCCTGGCCCACCCCCCAGACGTCGTCGCCGCTGCCGCACCAGAGCCCGCGCAGCGCGGTGCCCGGCTCGAGCGGAAGCGTCGTCCAGGCGGGCGCGCGGTAGCGATGGATGGCGCTGCCGGGCGCCGTCACCCACACCGCGCCGTCGCCCGCCACGCACAGCTCGCCGCCGAACTGCACGCCGCGCGGCGGGAGGACCGGCGTCGCCCACGCGCCTCCCACCCGATGCAGGAGCACCGGCGCCATGCCGACGGCCCAGAGGTCCTCGGGCCCTCGGCCGCCGAGGGAGGACAGCTCGGGCGAGCGCGGCGGGGACTCCGGGCGCCATTGGCTGCCGTTCCAGTGCCAGAGAGATCCATCGGGGGAGTCGGAGGACGAGCCCGCGGCCCAGACGTCCGTCGGGCCGCTGCCCCACACCGAGCGCAGGCGCAGCCGATCGCGCGGACCGAGGGCGACGTCGCGCCATCGCTCGCCGTCCCAGCGCAGGACGACCGGGCCCGCCGGGCTCGATCCCACGGCCCACGCCTCGTTGGCGCGAGCGACCCATACGCCCGACAGCGTCGCCGTGGTCCCGGTCGGCACCGCTCGCCACGCGGAGCCGTCCCAGTGGATCGCCGTCCCGCCTTCGCCCACCGCCCACACGTCGTCGGGCGCGCTGCCCCACACGCGTCGCAGGTCGCTGGTGGTGCCGCTGGGGACGATCGTCCAGCGGGCCACGGTGGTGCTCTGGGCGCCGGGCGCGTGCACGAGCTCGACGTCGGTCACGCAGGAGGGCGCGCCGAGCCCGAGGCCCGCGGCGGCGACGACCCCGAGCGCGACCCGGGCCGCGGGTCTCATGGCAGCGAATCGAGCAGGTGCCGGGTGCGGGACGCGTAGGGGGTGCGTGGAAAGCGCGCGATGAGCGCCTCGCCCCGGGCGCGCGCCTCGTCGTTGCGCCCGAGGTTGCGCAGCGCCTGGACCGCCAGCAGCTCCCGCTCGGCCGCGAGCTGACCGCGAGGAAACTCCCGCTCGTGCTGGTCGAGGCCCGCGAGCGCCGACTGCGGGTCCGCGTCGACCGAGGCGCCCGCGGACTGCAACAGCCGGTCTTCCCGCAGCAGCGGATCTTCGGTCGGTGCGACGGCGGAAGCGCCCGCGGTGCTGGGCGCGCCGACGACTCCGAGCGAGCCCGGGGGAGCGGTCACCACGGAGGGCTCGGACGGCGCGACGACCGGCGCGCTGGGAGCGGTCGCGGTCACCACACGGGGCGTCGGAGGAGCGGAGGGCCGAGGGGTGGTCGGGGCGACGACGGCCGCCGCTGGTGGCGTCGGCGAGGGTGTCACCGCTGGCGGGGCTGGGGCGATGGGAGCCTGCTCCACCGCGGCGGGGAGCGGGGCGGCCTCGGGCGGAGCGACGGGCGCGGAGGCTGCGCGCTGCGCCGGGGCGACGGCGGCGGGGCGCTGGGGAGCGAGGCGGGCGCGCACGGCGGGCGAAGCGCTCACGGCCACCGCGGCGGCGAGCCCGAGGCCCGCGAGAAGTTTCACCCCGAGCGCCAGCTTCGAGCCCGCGACGGCGGCGGGGGCCGCGCCGGCGGTGATCTTGGCGATGGCCGCGGCGTGGCGGGCGCGGGCCGCCGCGTCGAGCGCCCTCGGGGGCGAGGCGTGGCGGAGCAGCTCGCGCGCCCCGGCCGGAGCGCTGCCATCGGACGCGCGCCATCGGATCGGGTCACTCATCGCTTTGCTCCATGGGCGTCGCGCGCCATCTGGCGCCCGATGGCCTTCTCGAACTGCTTGCGCGCGGCGTGAAGGCGCGAGTGCACGGTGCCCACCGGGACGCCCACCACGGCGGCGATCTCGTCGCAGGAGAGTTCCTCGATCTCGAACATCACGAAGACCACCCGCTTCTCCAGGTCGAGCTCGTCGAGCACCTTGTCGAGCCTCGCCCTCGACTGCTGTCGCACCGCGGCGTCCTCGGGCGTGACGGCGTCGGTCTGCGGAGGCTCCTCGACGGGCAGGTCGCCCACCTGCTCCCGGCGACGCCAGGCGCGACGGCGGTAGTCCGACGCCGCGCGGAGGCAGATGCCGAAGAGCCAGGTGGTCAGCTTCGAGGAGTGATCGAAGGTGTGGAGCCGCTGGTGGACGACCACGAAGACCTCCTGGAGCACGTCGTCCAGGTCGTGCGGGCGCACGCCCAGGCGCTGCAGCGAGGCCCACACGAAGTCGCCGTGAGCCGAGTACACCCGCGTCGCATCGAGCGTCGGCATCGCCGGGGTCAGGATCGATGTGATCGCGGCGTGCATCCGCTCACTGAATGGGGGGAGGCAGGGGGCATCTTCAAGGAAACTGGATCCCGAGCCCGGCGAAGGCCACTCCCGCCAGCGATGCCTGCTGAAAGGCCGTGTCGCGGGCCGGTCCTCCCTCGAAGAAGCGGTCGCGCACCAGCGGAACCACCGCCTCGACGCCGAGCTCTCCGGCGAGCGGTCCGAGCAGCCGGGCGCGCAGCCGCAGCCCCGCGAAGGCCGCCGCCCAGGGCCGCTCGCCGACCGTGGAGGGATCGCCCCGCAGCACCGCCGAGCGCAGCGCCCCGAGCTCGACGCCGACGCACCCGGTGAGCGAAGCGCGGGGGACGCGCCAGAGGTCGAGGCAGGGAGCCGCCTGCGCCGCGACGAGCCCGAATGCGAAGGAACCCCGCGCCGTGACGAGCCCGGAGTCCGGCAGGTAGAGAAGACCGACGCTCCAGCGCAGCCGCCCCACGATCGGTCCTTCCGCCGCGAGGGCCACGCCCGGAGCGACGGAGGGCAGAAGCCCGACGGCCCCGAGCGCCCGCAGCGAGACGCCCGCCCGGCGCGACCAGGGCGTCTCCGGGGGGCGGAGCACCCGCGGAGCGGGCGGCGGCGGCGGCGCGGGAGCGGGCGCGGGCGGCGTCGGGGGAGGGGGAGGGCGCAGGGCGGCGGCGGGGTCGATGGAGAGCGCGACGCCCAGGGTGATCGCGGCGGCGATGGGGGCGCAGTCGGGCGCGTCGCTGGTGAACTCCCGCACGCCGAGCGAGGCGTCGTCCGCGTCGCGCACCACCAGGCGGGCGGTCCATCGTGGGCCGTCTCGGCGCACCGAGGCCTCGATGGAGGGCGCGTCGGACGCCGCGAAGGGGTCGCGCCCGAGGCGACGAGTGACCTCGCGAGCGATGGCGGGTCCGTCAGGGCAGTGCTCGGCGCTCTCGTCGCGCACCCACGCGAAGCGGAAGCGCCCCGCGTCCTGCGCCAGCGCCAGCACCGGCGCCGTCAGCACCGTGCCCAGGAGCGCCGCGACGCCGAGCTTCGAGCGACCCACGGAGGGCGCTCAGCGCGCGCGGTGTCGAGCCGGCGCGGGGACCTCGTCGCGCACCGTCTCGGCCGAGAGCGGCGACGGGGCGCCACGGAGCCGGCTGTCGACCGCGTCCATCAGCGCGTCGAGCTCGCCCACGGGCAGCGCGGTCAGCACCGCCCCGCGACCGTCTTTACCGCGCACGGTAAGCCGGGTGCGCCCGGCGACGCCCGGGAAGATCGCCCGCATGAGGCCGTCGAAGAGCACGCCCCCGAGGAGCAGCGCGAAGCCGAGGGCCACCAGCGGGAAGTACGCCGCCCTCGCGCCCTCGATGGCCGAGCGCGCTCCGAAGACCGAGCCGAGCGCCAGCGCGAAGACCGACGCCGCCACCGGCAGCATCGGGAACCTCGCCTCGCGCCGCAGCATCGCCATGCCCGCGAGGGGGAAGCGCTCGTCCCAGGTGCGCAGCGTGCGGCCGAGCAGCTCGGTGTGCCCGTGCACCCGCAGCGTGTCGCCGTCGAGCGACACGGTCACCGGCGAGCGCAGGGAGAACACGGCGTGCAGCACCGCGCGCACCGGTCGCATCCAGAGCACGGCCCAGAGCAGCCGTCGCCAGCCGCGGCGCTCGTCGCCCTCCAGCTCGCCCGCGATGGACACGGAGTCCGTGCGCGCGACCTCCCGCGAGGGCGACGCGATGGCCTCCGTGGGCCCACGGCCCCGCAGCGCCCGAACGGCGGCCGCGGCGGCGGGCGTGGCGGCCTCGACCGGGGCGCCGTCGAGCACGGCGTCGAGGCGGGCGACCACGTCGGCGTCGAGGGTCTCCCGGGCGGCGGTGTAGGGCGGGGCGTGGCCGACGAACTCCAGCCAGTCGAGGGCGGGCACCAGCGCGCGCACCGCGTGGACGCCGTCGCGCCGGCCGAGGAGGGTCTCCAGGTGCCAGGCGACCAGGGCGGCGAGCAGCGCGCGCTCGGCGGCGTTGCGGGCGCCTCCGCGCACGATCTCCAGGGGGCGGCCGGTCTTGGTGGCGCCGTCGTCGGGCTTGAGCTTCAGCGCGGCGATGCGGGCGTCGACGAGGGAGGCCGAGGCCGCGAGGGCGCGGTGCTGGGCCTGGTCGATGAGGGCGTCGGTGACCACCTCCGCGACGCGGTCGATGCGATCGTCGTCGGGGGTGTGCGAGAGCTCCTCGGCGGCGGCGCGGAGAGCATCGGGCGACAGACTGGGCTCGGCCATGGCGGGCGGACCATAGTCAACGGACCCCGCGGACACAACCGCGGGGCCCTGGCGGGGGGCGGTCGGCCGATGCGGGCGGCGGGGTCCGCCCGGGGAGACAGAACGCACGCGGTGAGACTCTCATCGCACCGCGACGATGTCTGGTCAGGCCGACCGGCGCGGTGCTCCTCGAGCCCACCGGGGCGTTGGCTGCCCGATCCGCTCTCGCAGCAGGCGCCTCGCGGGCGTATGGGCAGGTTCGGGACAGCTCTGGCACACCTCAACATCGCGGAGCGACGGGACGACGCTCACGCAGCCATACGCGATGCACGCGTCACCCGTGGTAGCCGAAGGTCATGGCCAGCGCTTTCAGTCAGTGGTTCGACTACGAGGTGACGCTCGTCCCCGCGCGTCCGAGGGAGGCTCCCTACCGGGATTCCTCGATCGGCTGGACAGGCACTGCGGTGAGCCTCCCGGCCTCGCGTGGCGAACTGCCGGGGCTCGCCGGCGCGCGGCCGATCGTGCGCGTCGCGGGCGATCGTCTCCGCGTGGAGTCCAGCCCGGCGGAGCGTCCGGCTGCCGCCTGGACCGAGTGGCTCGTGCTGTTGGTTCCTCCGCTGCACCGCCGCTGGATCAGTCGTTCCCTTCTTGGTGCGCAGGTGCGCGCATTCGAACTCGATGTACCCGGCCTCGGGGTGCGCCTTCGCGAGCCCCTGGTGCTGCGCGTGCGCTGTGAGTTCTCCGCGCCCGGCGGCGGGTCGATGGATGACCTCGTCGTGGTCTCGCTTCGCGAGGGAGCGGAGGAGCTGTGGCGACTCACGGCTGGGCGCGTGCGCGATCTGCTTCGTCACGCCTGGTGACCGAGCGGGAGCGCCCCAGCTCGGGTGCCTCGGTGAGGCGTGCTGGGAAGGCGCCACCGCAGCGCGGCATGAGAGAGCGTGCGCACGGCCGCCACCTTCGCGGACTTCTAGCGAGCCATCCGGTCGCGGGTCGCGCGCACCAGCGCCTCCTCGTCGAGGTCGTCGCGCAGGGCGAGCGTCAGCGCGTCGCGCACGGCGTCGTCCTCGTGGGTCTCGGCCACCACCCTGACGCGCTCGCGCGCGCCGCGATCGCCCGTCGCGAGCAGCGCCAGCGCCGCGCCGATCCGCTGTTCGGTTGAGGCCCGGGCGCTCGCGAGCACCGCCGCGAGCTCGTCGCGCGACAGCCCGACGCTCCGGTAGTCGGGGGCCTGCCGGGCGAGCTCCGCGAGCCGTCGCTTCCACTCGCCGAGCGACCGCCCGCCGCGGTCGAGCAGCGTCGGAGCGGCCTCCCCGGCGGGCGGCGCGGGCGCCACGGAGGGCCGCGCCGCCGCGACCTTCCGGGGAGCGGGGAGAACCCGCGCGACCGGGCGCTCGGGCTGGACGAGCGCCGCCTGGATGCGGGCACGAATCTCCTCGGCGCGCAGGATCTCCCTTCCCGCCAGTTGGCGGCTGCGCCACTCCCCGTTGCGGCGCTGGATCGACAGGCACCCGCCGTCCAGCCGCAGCGCCGCGATGTCGTCGAAGGGAGTGGTCCGCCACGTCGACCCCCAGTGCCGCTCGGTGACCCCGCTCGCGTCGACCAAGAGTTCGTCGCCCGACGGCCCCCATCGGGTGAAGACCACGACCAGGGTGCACACCGCGGCGAAGGCCCACAACATCCCCGCGATGTCGCTGCGCGGCACGGTCTTCAGGTCGAGCAGCACCGCGATGAACATGGCGAACATGGCGAGCGAGAGGGTCAGGAGCAGGTGAAGGGGGACCAGCGCCCACCGCAGCGCGCCGTCGTCCAGGTCCGCCCGGAGTGGCGCCAGCACCGGGGGCGCCGAAGACTCCGAAAGCTCCGGGGGCGCACGGGATGCTGGGGGCGTCGAGTGGTCGCGTCGAGGCTTCCCACTCCGTCTCTTCCGCTTGCGCTGCCCCATCAGGTCCCTCGTCGAGGTGACGGGGTACTACCATGCAGCGTCGGGTAGCGGCGGACGTTGCGGAAAACTTGGCAAGTTCCTGTCCAACGTGTCGAGCGGGGGCGATGGAGCTCTTCGTGATGCCGCGACTGCAGCAAGGCCTCGTCGCGTCCCCGACGGTGACGCCGATCGCCTCGCGCCGCGCCGCACATCTGAGCCCGTCTTCCGCACCCTGAACGTCCGACCCGGTCCCGCAGAAAATTTGCGACCCACCGATCAAGTGTGGCCCTGCCACAGGCGTGAGATCGAGGTCCAGTTTTCGACCACGTTCCTCCGCGCCTGACGTCCCGGTCGAGGCGCTCGACGGGGTGCCGTGCGGCCGCGCCGCGCTGTGGCTCGGCCTGATCCGCCGCATGGGCGTGTGCGCGGTGATCGCTGCTCCCCACGGAGTCGGAGAGCTCGCACGGCGCCGTGATCGAGGTGCTGATGCTCAGTCGCCTGCTCGATCCTCACCCGCTCTCGCGAATCGAGGACTGGATGCGCGCCGCGGGCGTGAACGTGCTGCTCGGTCTCGACGCCGCGAAGCTCAATGACGACCGCATCGGCCGCACCCTCGACGCGCTCGGCGATCAGTGGCGACAGCGTGATGTGGTCGCGCGCCAACATGGACGCCGTCGCGCCCGCCGAGGGCATCTTCCTGGGGCCGATCGCGATGGGCCCCAAGGTCGCGGAGTGGGTCTGTGCGGCCGAGCCCACGATCGAAGTCACGGTGCCGCTCCTTTGGCAGGAAGGGGCCAGGGCGCTACCTCGCCTGCGTCGCGAGTCGCTTCGCGGTGAACGGCGTGACCGACGCGGGGACCCACCTGGTGATCTTCGACCCGCGCCGCGCGCAGCAGGAGGCGACCGAACGTACGCGCGCGCTGGCCCGGTTGGAGACGGGACTGGATGCGCTCGCGGCGTCGCTCAATCAGGGCCTCGCGTGGAGCGACGGCCTCGACCGGGTGGCGATCACCGCCACGTCGGCGCCGACTCAGCGCTTGCGGTCGTCCTGCCAGAGCAGGGTGCAGCTCGTCCGGGTGAAGTCGGGGCACCGCCCGTCGCCGCCGCCGGTGAAGCCGCCGTCCGGCGCGCAGATCGGAGTGCAGTCCGACGCGATCAGCGCGCTGAACTGATCGCAGCACTGCGGCGGCAGGTAGTAGACCGTCGCGCCGCGGTACGTGCACTGGTAGATCGAGCGCGGCGGGTTTCCCACCGGCCGACTCGCGGCGGCCGTGATGAGCGCCTGGACGCACGCGGGGGTCGACGGGGCGGCGTCCGCGGGCATCGCCGCGGGGGCGTCCGCGAGCGTCGGCCGGTCCTGGGTCGCGCTGTCCGCGGGGACGTCGGCGGGCCCGGCGTCGACGCAGCTCATGCGCCCCCCGGCGTCGTCGGGGCACACCAACGCAGGACCGACACTGCCGCCGTCCGAGCAGGCGACGAACCCGACACCCAGCACGAGGAGCCACCGCATCCGCGCACGCTACACCTACCGATGATGTGGCGTCGATTTCGCGAAGGCGGCGACAGGCGACAGAGCGCCCGGAGCACGAGGTTCCCGCCCTTGCTGTCTATCCCCTGAGCTCGTGCGGGAGCGTCGGACGAGTCCGTCGCTCTGCACTACGATCGCGCGAGGGCACGGCCGCTCGGCTGGCGCGTCGCGCTGGTCGCGAGCGGCTCAGCCGACGTAGGAGTCTCCTGCTCGATGCGGCCGAGCACCCGAGTCGAACTCGCCGCTCGTGACCTTCGCCTTGCAGAGCTCGCGGTGGCCCGCCTGGTGGATCGCCAGCGCGGCGCCGCACTCCGGGCACACGGGCTTCGCGCCGGCCTCGCCGCGCGGAGGTTGCCCTGGCCGACGTGCTGCAGCGTTCGGGCGCTCGCCCCCTTCCCACGGGTGGTGGCGCCGTCGCCCGCGTGCAGGTCGCGGGTGCAGTACGGGACCACCACCATGTCGAAGCTCGCGGAGGTGTTGAGCGTGACGCAACAACACGTAGTCGAAGCAGTAGCCGCCGCCGTTGAGGTAGACGAGCGCGCCCGTGACGCCCGAGACGCTTGACCCGACGCACGGCGCCGGGCTCCACTGCGAAGCTCACTTCCGAGGGGATCATAGGGTTGCTCATGGCCAACGAAGATCGCGACCAGAGGTTCTTGAGGTTCGCGCGGGCGATCGCGCTGGTGTCGGGGGCGGCGCTGCCGCTGGGCGCGACGGTGCCCGCATGCGCGGAGACGACGGCTCCGCCGGTCGTCGACGCGGGCCTCGCCGCCGACGAGTCGCAGCCGGGCATCTTCGTCGACGCGGGCATCAGCGCGCAGGACGCCGGCGTGTTCATCGACGCGGGCGTCGACGCGCCGGGGACCCGCGACGCGGGCATCA
>CBIHPK010000230.1:0-10493 GCA_966211675.1 uncultured Myxococcaceae bacterium | reverse complement strand
GACTTCGACCGTGTGAAGGTCGCACTCTACCGCTGAGTTATGCCCGCAGCGGGACAGAGGGGATACCTCCGGCCCCTGCGACCTGTCAACGATAAATCTTCAGCCCTTGCGCGAAGCCTCGGCGTTGACCGGGTCGAGGTCCACCGCGAGCGAGCGCCGCGCCTCGTCGGAGAGCGTCGCCGTGGCCTGGTAGGTCGGGTGGCTCACCTTCAGGCTCACGCGCGTCGCCGGATCGAGCAGCCGCTCGCGTCCATCGGGCGGCAGCGCGAAGCTCACGAAGCGCACCGCCGCGACCCGGTCCTCGAAGCGCCCCGCCGCGTCGAAGGAACCGCGAACGCTCACGTTGCCCAGCTCCAGGGTCAGCGCCTCGTCGAGACCGACCAGCTCACGACGACGGCGCTCTCGCTCCTCCGGGTCGACGATCTCGATCATCAGCGTGGCGGTCAGGCCGCCGTCCGCCGGGACCAGGTCGTTGTAGGCCGCGAGCTCCTCGGCCACCGCCGACGGCAGCGTGATGCGCTCGGCGCGCAGCATCTCCTGCACCTGGCCGAGCACCGTGTCGTGGTCCTCGAACAGCAGCGTCATCTCGGGCCCGAGGTGCACGCGGCGGGCGCGCTTGTGGGCGATGATCCGCTCGCGAAACCGCGGCCGGACCTCTTCGTACTCCTTGAGTCCCATCAGGTCGTCGAGGCGGACCTTGCGCATGACGTCTGTCTCCTGTGATCGGCCTTAGATCCCGCCGTCGAGCGCCGTCAACCCGTACGCGTAGGCCAGCAGCTCCACCGGGTGCCGCACCACGACGCGGTTCTCCTTGGTGATGCGCTGCGACGCCAGCGGGCAGTCGCTCGCCACGTGCTGCGCCTCGGCGTTGTCGATCGCCCGCACCAGCTTGCGTGAATACTTCACCCCGAGCTCGTAGTGCTGCGACATCATCCCCCAGGTCCCGTCGACAGCCGAGCACTGCTCGATCACCGTCACCTCCGTGCCGGGGATCTTCTCCAGCAGCGACCGCGAGGGGTGCGCGATCTTCTGAGCGCGAAGGTGGCAGGGCGCGTGATAGGCCACGGTCCCCAGCTCGTGCGCGAAGGTCTTCGGGAGCTTCCCCTCGCGCCAGAGCCGCCAGAGGTACTCCATCAGGTCGAAGGTGTGCTCCGCGACCAGCGCCGCGTCGGCCGTTCCGAGCAGCTCGGGGTACTCCTTCTTCAGCGTCATCGAGCACGACGGGCCGGGCGCGACGATGTCCCTCCCGGCGCGCACCTCCGCGGCCAGGTGGCCAACGTTGTATCGCGCCTTCTCTCGCACCCGGTCGAGGTCGCCGGTGTCCATGTTGGGCATCCCGCAGCAGGTCTGCCGGGGGAGCGTCACCCGGTAGCCCGCGTGTTCGAGCACTGCGACCGCCAGCTCTCCGGTGCGGGGACGATTGAAGTCCACGAGGCAGGTGGAGAAGATCGCCACCTCGCCCTTCGGCTCGTCCGCGCGGCGGGCGGCGCGCTCGTGTCGCTTGAACCAGGTCGGGAAGGTCGTCACCGCATAGGTCGGAAGAGGAAACTCCGGCGCGATGCCCGCGACCTTGTCCATTGCCTTGCGCACCAGCGACTGGGCCGTCACGAAGTTCGCGATCGGGGCCATCGCCCCGGCGCTCAGGGCTCCGAGCACGCCGGGCTCGCCCAGGGCCTTCTCCTGCAGCGTGGTGCCGCCCACGCGACGGGTGCGCACCACCTTCTCCCGCCAGAGCAGCCGCGGGAAATCCACCAGCCAGTCGCTGCTGGGATCATCCGGCGTATAGGGACACTTCACATAACAGAGCTTGCATTGGAAGCAGAGGTCCGTGACCTGTACGAAGTCCTCGGCCTTGAGCGTGACGGCGGAGTGCGCCTGGCCGTGCAGCTCGTGGTTCTCGTCGATGCGATCGAAGAGGAAGGGGAAGCTCGGGCAGTACCCGACGCACATCCGACAACCGTGGCAGATCTCCGCCACGCGGCGCAGCTCGCCCTCGAGGTCCGCCGGGTCCCAGAAGCGCGGGTCGTCGGGGTTGAACGCGGGCGGTCGCTCGGGGGTGGGCTTGATCTCCACGGCTGGTTCGGCGCTCCGTCAATGGCAGGAAGGATGGGAGAGGCGAAGGGAACGGGGCGCTCCTCACGGCGCCACGGAAGGCCCGCAGCGCCGCGAGGATCGCGGGAGGCCCTACTGGCCCTTGATGCTCTCGAGGGCCTTGGAGAAGCGTCCCGCGTGGGACTTCTCGGCCTTGGCGAGGGTCTCGAACCACTCGGCGATGTCCTCGAAGCCCTCTTCGCGCGCGGTCTTCGCGAAGCCCGGGTACATGGTCTGGTACTCCTCGGTCTCGCCGTGGACGGCGGCCGCGAGGTTCTTGGCGGTCGAGCCGATGGCGAGCCCGGTGGCGGGGTCGCCCACCTGCTTCAGGTAGTCGAGGTGGCCGTGAGCGTGGCCGGTCTCGCCCGACGCGGTGTCGCGAAAGAGCCCGGCGATGTCGGGATAGCCCTCCACGTCCGCGGCCTTGGCGAAGTACTCGTAGCGCCGGTTGGCCTGCGACTCGCCCGCGAAGGCGTGCTTGAGGTTGTCGTGGGTCTTCGTGTTCTGCAGCTTGGCCATTGGGGTTTGTTCCTCCACCGCGAACCACCCGGTTCATTGCGGCTGGGACGGAGTGGTAAGCCCGCGCTCACCCCGACGGCAAGACCCTTCACTCTTCGGGGCGGTTGTGCACCAGCACCTTCGAGTTGCCGTCGAAGTGCACCTCGATCTTGTCGTCGCCGAGCACCTGCGTCACCACGCCGGTGCCGAAGACCTTGTGCGAGACCCACTGGTCCTTGGAGAACTTCTCCGTCATCCGATACCCGTGGATGCGGGCGCCGGGCGGAGGGGCCACGCTGATGTGCTCCTCGGGCGCGGCGCTCCGGCGCGGGGCGGCCTTCGGGCGCGGGGCGCTCACCCCCCCGGAGGTCTTCTCCACGGGCACCGGGCTCGACTTCGGCGCCCGGTAGTTGTGCGTGCCGTAGCAGGTGCGGCACTCGACCTTCACGGGCTTGTTGTTCACCACCGCGATGATGCGGTGGGTGAGGTCCATACGGCAGCGCGTGCAATACGCGTCAATCTCGATCCCGGCTCGAAGCAGGGCCATTGCGGTGTTGCTCCATCGGGGGCGCCGGTCGCGGCTGGTGCGCCCTCGCGCGACCGTGCTAGCAGCCTTGGGCCATGAGCGTAAAGCCCCCATCGACCTCGGAGTTCGCCCGCATCGTCTCCGTGATGCAGCGATTGCTCGCGACGGACGGCTGTCCGTGGGACCGCGAGCAGACCCTCGCCTCGCTCAAGCGCTACACCGTCGAGGAGGCCTTCGAGGTCTGCGACGCCATCGACGGCCTCGGCGACGACGCGAAGCGGGCGATTACCGGGTCAGGTGAAGTCACCCGCGGCGCCGACGACCCCGCGGTCGCCCACCACCGAGAGGAGCTCGGCGACCTGCTGCTCCAGGTGGTGTTCCAGAGCGAGCTGGCGCGGGCCTTCGGCTGGTTCGACATCGGCCACGTGGTGCACGACATCTGCGAGAAGCTGGAGCGCCGACACCCGCACGTCTTCGCCGGCGAGCAGGTCGGCGGATCGTCCGAGGTCATCGCCAACTGGGAGAAGCTGAAGCTGGCCGAGAAGCAGGGCCGCGGCACCCTCGAAGGCATCCCGAAGGGGATGCCCGCGCTGCTCTACGCGCTGCGTATGGGCGACAAGGCGTCGCGCGTGGGCTTCGACTGGCCCGACGCCGCCGGGCCCCGCGCCCGCATCGACGAGGAGCTCGCGGAGTTCGACGCCGCGGTGAAGTCCGGTGACCGAGAGGCGATGACCGACGAGCTCGGCGACGTGCTCTTCTCCGTGGTGAACACGGCGCGCAAGCACGGGCTCGACCCGGAGGATGCCCTCGCCCGCACCAACCGTCGCTTCGCGTCGCGCTTCGCCCACGTCGAGGCGCTCGCGAAGGAGGACGGTCGCCCCCTCGACGCGCACGGCGAGGAGGAGCTGGAGGCCTACTGGCAGCGCGCCAAGGCCGAGGAGCGCTCCCGCCGATGAGGCACTGTCGTGCCCGGTGGTGGGCGGCGCCGGTGCTCGCCCTCGCGGCGGGCTGCGACCTCGACCTGATCGAGCTGCCCCAGCTGCCCGCGCTCCCGGAGCTGCCGTCCCGGCGACCGTCGCGCCCGACGCGGCCGTCGATGGTGCCGATGCCCTCGCCGATGCCCACGCCCTCGCCGGGACCGATCGTTCCGCCGGGGAGGAGCGTGCACCTCGCGCTCGGCGTCCCGACAGACGCGTCGCCGCAGGACGATCTGCTGCTGGTGAAGCCCCAATACGTGGTCTCGTATAACCGCTTTCGCAACGACCCCAACTGGGTCGCGTGGCGGCTGACCGCGAGCGACCTCGGCAGCGTCGGGCGCACGCAGCGGACCTTCTCCCCCGACCCGCAGCTGCCCGACGGGGTGTACCGCGTCTACCACCGCGACTACGCGGGCGGCGGATACGACCACGGTCACCTCTGCCCCTCGGCGCAGCGCACCGCGACCTTCGAGGACAACGCGGCGACCTTCCTCACGACCAACATCGTGCCCCAGCGACACGCCATCAACGCGGGCGCCTGGGAGTCGCTGGAGCAGTGGTCCGTCGAGCGGGCGCGCGAGGGCTGGGACCTCTTCGTCGTCGCCGGCGGCCTGTGGGACCGGGCCTGCGCGACGGACCTCACCCCAGCGGGCAACGTCCCCTCGGAGGCGTGCCCCACGCTCGGACGCAGCCCCGACCCGGCGAAGCGCGTGGCAATCCCGGTGGCGACCTGGAAGGTGATCGTGATGGTTCCGCAGGGCAGAGGGCTCGACGCGGTGGGGCCGTCGACCCCGGTGGTGGCCGTGGAGATGCCCAACGAGGCGGGCTCGGGCAACGACTGGCGGCGCTACGTCGTCACCGTCGACGCGCTCGAGGCGCGCACCGGGTACGACCTGCTCAACCTGCTCTCGCGAGAGCTGCAGGCTCGCATCGAGGCGCAGCCCTATCAGGGCAACTGAGGGCAAGCGCCCTCCCCCGGTCAGCGCGCCTTCGTGGGTCGAAGGGATGCGCCGACCGGGGGATATTCAGGTGTCCCCAGGGGGAGTCGAACCCCCGTTCGCGACGTGAAAAGCCGCTGTCCTGGGCCTCTAGACGATGGGGACAGAGCGGCGCGCAACCTACTCGATCGCCACCCGATTGCAACCCTTTCCTTCGCGCCTCGGCTTGACGATCACTCGCCCGCCGTGATGAGCGTCGCTCCCCAACGATGCAACGCCCACCCGTCCGTCCGCCCGCGAGGCGCCAGCACTTCGAGCGCCCGCCGATGCGCGTCCACACCACCACGCTTTGGGACTATCCCTCGCAGCAGCACGGCGACGGCGACCAGGGCGACAAGGCCTACGTCGGCGCCACGCCCTCGCACGTCATCTGGAACGTCCTCCACCGCTACTCTCGCGAGGGCGACGTGGTGGTCGACCCCTTCTGCGGGAGCGGCACCACGCTCGACGTCGCCCGCGAGCTCAAGCGCGAGGGCCGCGGCTTCGACCTCAACCCCACCCGGCCCGAGATCGTCCGCGCCGACGCGCGCGACCTCCCCCTCGACGACGCCTCCGCGCAGGTGGTCTTCATGGACCCGCCCTACGGCGACCACATCGACTACTCCGACGACCCGCGCTGCATCGGCAAGCTCTCCGCCTACGACCCGAAGTACTACCAGGCCATGCGCGGGGCCTTCGACGAGGCCTTCCGCGTGCTCAAGCCCGGCGGCGTGCTCGCGGTCTACGTCTGCGACTACTTCGAGACGAAGAAGGGCCTCGCCCCGGTGGGCTTCGGGCTCTTCTCGATCTTCACCGTGCGCTTCATCCCCATCGACATCGTGAGCGTGGTGCGGCGCAACAAGAGCCTGCTCAAGGGCAACTTCCACCAGGCGGCGGAGCGGGACAACTTCTTCCTTCGCGGCTTCAACTACCTCTTCCTGGCGCGCAAGCCCGAGGAGGCGCCGCGGCGGGCGCGACCCCGCTCAGCGCGCTGAGATCGTCGGAAAGCGCTCGATGCCGAGCTCCTCGGAGCGCTCGCGCAGCAGCACCGCCACCACCCTCGCCATCGCGAGCGGGAAGTAGACCATCGCCGCGTCGAGCGCGAAGCCCAGCGGAAACGCCAGCACCGGCAGCGGCCCTCGCAGCACGCCCACGAGGCCGAAGCCCACGGCCTTCGCGCAGGCCCAAGCAAGCGCCAGCGCCCCGAGCATCGCCACCGTGAGCGCGTAGTCGCGCGGGATGCGGCTCACGAGCGCGATCATCGGCAGCGGGTTGAGCGCCCGCGCGAAGGAGCCCCCGTAGGCCGTGGACGCGAGCGCGGCCGGGAGCAGCGCGATGGCCCACAGCGCCCCGAAGACCGTGAGCGCGACCTGCGCCGGGCCGGCCGTGAAGAGCGCGGCGACGAGCGGAAGCGCCGGGATCGCCATCGCCGCGAGCCCCTGCATCAGCGGCAGAGCGAGGTCCCACCAGGTCTGGAAGTCCGCCGCCGCGGGAGCGTCCTCCTCGCCCCGAGCGCCGTGCCGGATCACCACGAAGAGATAGCTCCAGAGGGAGCCCAGCGAGAGCAGTCCGCCGACCAGAGGGACCTTGCTGAACAGCGCCACGCCGAGGCCGAGCGCCAGCCACGTCGCGACGTTGTCCCCCTTCGCGGGCCACGAGAGGGCGTCCACGAGCTCCGCCGAGAGCGGACGCTGCTCGCGCCGCACGACCTCGCCGGTGACCATCCCGCAGGTGGGGCACACCAGCAGCGTGCCGCTCCCCGCGGGGACCGCCCGGCACTCGCTCGTCGGGTGGTCGGCCTCGCAGCGCCGACAGTAGCGGAGCAACGTCGCAGCGGCGGTACTGGTCATGGGCGCTCTACTCCAGCGGGCAGGTCTCTCGGTCGGGCCGTCGCCCATCTTCGCACGGCCCGCGAGGCGAGCGATTGACTCTGCCGAGCCTTGGAGATAGCGTGCATCCGTTCATCCAGATAGGCAGATTCATGGACCTCTCCCAGTACGTCGGCGCGCTGAACCTCCTCGGCGACGAGAGCCGCCTTCGGCTGTGCGCGCTCCTGCGCGAGCGGGAGCTCAGCGTGACCGACCTGGTGCGGGTGACCGGGCTCTCTCAGTCGCGGGTCTCGACGCACCTGGCGAGGCTGCGCGAGGGCGGCTTCGTGCGAGATCGCCGCGACGGGCAGCACGCCTTCTACGCCCTGGCGGTGGACACGCTGCCGGGCACCGCGAGGGTGATCCTGGATGAGGCCCTCGGCGCCGCCGACCCGACGCTGGAGGGCGATCAGCAGCGGCTGCGAGAGCTGGAGGCCGAGCGCCGGGGGGCCCTGCCCGACGCCTTCGCCGGGGAGATGGAGCGGCACTACTCGCCGGGCCGCACGTGGCAGTCGCTCGCGGCCGGCTTCGCGGCGCTGGTGCGCCTCGGCGACGTGCTCGACCTCGGATCGGGGGACGGCGCGGCGGTGAGCTGGCTCGCCCCTCGCTGCCGTTCGCTGACCTGCGTCGACGCGAGCCCCCGGATGGTCGAGGCCGCGAAGCAGCGGCTCGCCGCGCACCCGCACGTCCGGGCGCTGGGGGCCGACGCGCACGCGCTGCCCTTCGCGGGGGAGTGCTTCGACACGGTGATGGTCTTCCACACGCTGACCTACGCGGAGCACCCGGGCGCCGTGCTGATGGAGTGCGCTCGCGTGCTGCGCCCCGGCGGGAGGATCGTCCTGCTGTCGCTCGACGAGCACCGTCAGCGCGAGGTGACGGCTCCCTATGGCGAGCGCCACGCGGGCTTCTCACCCTCGACGCTGGGCGCGCTGCTCACCCGCGCGGGGCTCCGCGTCGTCTCCTCCGAGGTCGCCTGCCGGGAGCCCAGGAAGCCCCACTTCCAGGTCGTGCTCGCCATCGCTGACAAGCCCATGTCCGACATCCACGGTCGCGTCGACGCCGGTTGATCGCGGCCTTCCATCCGAAGGAAGAGTCACTCCCCCCTATGCACCACCCGATCGAAAAGCTCCTCCAGGAACGCATCCTCATCATCGACGGGGCGATGGGTACGACCATCCGCACCTACGGCATGACCGAGGCGGACATCCGGGCCCAGCGCTTCGCCCAGTCGAAGAAGGACCTGCTCAACAACGGCGACCTCTTCTCGCTGACGCAGCCGAAGATGATCGGCGACATCCACCGGCGCTTCCTGGAGGCCGGGGCGGACATCATCGAGACCAACACCTTCGGCGCGACGACCATCACGCAGAGCGAGTTCTTCGTCGACGACCCGAGAGAGCACGGCGGGCGCAAGGACGCGGCCTTCTATCAGGCCATCATCGACGACCCCTTCCTGAAGGCCCTGGCCTGGGAGATCAACGAGGAGTCCGCGAAGCAGTGCCGCGAGTGGGCCGACCGCGTGGGCAGCGCGGACGGCCGTCGGCGCTTCGTGGCGGGCGCCGTCGGGCCGCTCACGGTCTCGCTCTCCAACTCACCGGACGCCGATGACGCCGGCTTCCGCGTGGTGACCTTCGACCAGGTGAAGACCGCCTACGCCGAGCAGGTTCGCGCGCTCATCGCGGGCGGCGTCGACCTGCTGCTGGTGGAGACCATCTTCGATTCGCTCAACGCCAAGGCCGCGCTCGTGGCCATCCGAGAGGTCTTCGATCAGGACCGCAAGAGCCTGCCGGTGATGATCTCCGCGGCGGTGGGCCGCGGCGGCGAGACCATGATCTCCGCGCAGACCATCGAGGCCTTCTGGAACGCCGTGAAGCACGTGAACCCGCTCTCCGTGGGGCTCAACTGCTCGCTCGGTCCGGACCTCATGTACCCCTTCCTCTCCGAGCTCTCGGAGAAGTCCTCCGCGGCCATCTCCTGCTACCCCAACGCGGGCCTGCCCAACCCCCTCTCCCCCACCGGCTTCGACCTGCAGCCCGAGGACATGGGGCGCTTCCTCGGCAGCTTCGCCAAGGATGGCCTGCTCAACATCGCGGGCGGCTGCTGCGGCAACACCCCGGAGCACATCGCGGCCATCGCGAAAGCCCTGGACGGGCGGCACCCGCGCGACCTCGTCGCCCGGTCGGGCGAGCGCTTCATCAGCGTCCCCGCGGTGGACGAGTCGCCCCGGCCGCTGCGGCTGTCGGGCTCGCAGCCCTTCACCCAGCAGCCCGGGGTCTTCATCATGATCGGCGAGCGCACCAACGTCGCCGGCTCGCCCCGCTTCGCGAAGCTCATCAAGGAGGGCAAGTACGAGGAGGCGGTCAGCGTCGCGCGACAGCAGGTCGAGAGCGGCGCCAACGTCATCGACATCTGCATGGACGAGGGGATGATCGACGGCGTCGCCGCGATGAACCGCTTCCTGCTGCTGCTCGGGAGCGAGCCCGAGGTGGCGAAGGTCCCCTTCATGGTCGACTCCTCCAAGTGGGAGGTCATCGAGGCGGGGCTCAAGTGCCTCCAGGGCAAGGGGATCGTGAACTCCATCTCGCTCAAGGAGGGCGAGGAGAAGTTTCGCCAGTGCGCGAGGACGGTGCTGAAGTACGGCGCCGCGGTCGTGGTGATGGCCTTCGACGAGAACGGCCAGGCGGCCACCTACGACGAGAAGATCCGCATCTGCGAGCGGGCGTACCGCATCCTCGTCGACGAGGTGGGCCTCCCCCCCGAGGACATCATCTTCGACCCCAACGTGCTCACCGTCGCGACGGGCATCGAGGAGCACAACAACTACGCGGTCGACTTCATCAACGCCACGCGCTGGATCAAGTCCAACCTCCCCCACGCCAAGGTGAGCGGCGGCATCTCGAACATCTCCTTCAGCTTCCGCGGCAACAACCACGTCCGCGAGGCGATGCACTCGGCCTTCCTCTACCACGCCATCCAGGCGGGGCTGGACATGGGCATCGTCAACGCGGGGATGCTCGAGGTCTACGAGGAGATCGACCCGGGGCTGCGCGAGCTCGTCGAGGACGTGCTGCTCAACCGCCGCCCGGACGCCACCGAGCGGCTGGTGGATTTCGGCGAGCGCCTGAAGGCCGCGAGCGCGGGCACGACCGCGTCGGACAAGAAGGAGGAGGAGCAGTGGCGCCGCGCCAGCGTGGAGGAGCGGCTCTCGCACGCGCTGGTGAAGGGCATCGACACGTACATCGACGCGGACACCGAGGAGGCGCGCGCGAAGCTCGGACGCCCGCTCGCGGTCATCGAGGGGCCGCTCATGGACGGCATGGGCGTGGTGGGCGACCTGTTCGGGGCGGGGAAGATGTTCCTGCCGCAGGTGGTGAAGTCCGCGCGGGTGATGAAGAAGGCCGTGGCGTACCTGACGCCCTTCATGGAGGAGGAGAAGGCCGCGATGGCGGCGGCGGGCCAGGTCGTGCGCACGCAGGGCAAGATCGTGCTCGCCACGGTGAAGGGCGACGTCCACGACATCGGCAAGAACATCGTCGGCGTGGTGCTCGCCTGCAAC